>NZ_JBITGU010000004.1:110572-566537 GCF_044457355.1 Nonomuraea sp. NPDC050556
TTTCGCGGTTTTCGTGTTTCACCGCCTGGTTGTTCGGGTTGCGGTGGTGGGTGGGATTCTCATTTCCCCCGGGGGGGGGGGGCCGGCCGGCCCGCCCCCCCCCCGGCGACGGGCCCGTCGAACCCCTCGGCGGCGGCCGCGATCGACTCCTCCTCCGAGACGCCGGGCTGCAGGTGGGTCAGCAACAGGCTGCCGACCCCGGCCCGTGCCGCGTCCCGCCCCGCCTGCCTGGCCGAGGACAGGTATCCGGCGTTCTCCTCTGGCACCTCGACGGGAAAGGTCGCCTCAGCCAGGTAGATGTCCGCGTCCCTGGCCAGCTCCCACAGCTCGGGCGCCGGGCCCGTGTCGCCCGTGTACGCCAGCACCTTCCCGCCGCCGCTGAGCCGCAGGCCCAGGTTGGGCCGGTGGTGCGGCAGCAGCCACGTCTCCAGGTCGAAGGGCCCTATCCGGTACGGCTCGCGCGGCGCCATGGAGTGCAGCACCAGCCCGGACGTGAACGCCCCAGGCCGGTCCAGCGCCAGCACGGCGTCGAGCGCGCCCGGCGGCGCGTAGACCGGCAGGGGCGGGCACGCCGTGTCGCCCCAGACCCGCGCCCGCAGCAGCGGGTTCAGATCGGCGCAGTGGTCGGGGTGCCCGTGGGTGACCAGAACCGCGTCCAGCGTCTCGACGTCGACCAGCGGCATCGTGCCGTAGCCCGGGTCGATGAGGACGCGGAAACCTTCCAGCTCGACCAGGTAACCGCTGCACGCCCGGTCGGCCGTGGGCCAGGCGCCGCTGCCGCCGAGCGTCGTGAGCTTCATGCGCGGATCCCGTCGAAGACGATACGCAGCGCTTCAGGCGCGCGCGAGACTCCCACGATCAAGGCGATCAGCTCCTCCACGGTGACGTCCTGGCGCACCTCGCCCGCCTCCTGGGCCCGGCGGAGCAGCCTGCCGAAGGCCTCGGGCAGCATGCCCCGCCCTTCCTCCAGCGCGTTCTCGACGTCGACGCCGGCGGAGGTCAGCGCGTCGACGTAGGCCATCTTGGTCGCGGACACCCGCACCAGAGTCTCCATGAACGTGCGCAGCGCCGCTCCCGGATCGTCCGCGGCGAGCAATTCGTCCGCCTGGTCGACGAAGCCCTTCATGAGCGCCACCAGGACCGCCCCTACCAGCGCCTCCTTGGTCGGGAAGTGCCGGAAGACGGTGGCGATGCCGACGCCCGCCGCCCTTGCGACGTCCTCGGTCCTGGCCGAGACGCCCTGCTCGGCGAAGACGGACTGCGCGGCGGCGAGCACCTTCTCGCGGTTCCTGGCCGCGTCGGCGCGCATCATGCGTTGACAAACGGAGTCGCCGCTCCGTATTTTCTAATCGGAGTCACAACTCCGATTCTACGCAGAGGAGCCTTCCCATGTCAGATGCCAGAGCGGTCGTCGAGCAGTTCTTCAGGGCCGGGGTGACCAGCGACAGGAAGGGGCGCGCCGACCTGTTCACCGAGGACGGCGTGGTCGAGTTCCCGTTCGCGCCCGCCGGGATGCGCGCCCGCTACCAGGGCAGGGAGGCGATCGAGTGGCTGTTCACCACGCTCGGCCGCCGGGCGGACGAGGCCAATCTCAAGATCGACGAGAGCGGCAGCACGATGACGCTGCACGAGACGACCGACCCCGAGGTGGTCATCGCCGAGTTGGACCTGAAGCTCGATGCCGACACCCGGCTGCCCTATATCCAGGTATTTCATGTAACAAATGGCCAGATTTCACTCTTCCGGGACTACTGGGGCCCCATCACGGCAGATTTCACGGCATCATCGCTGGCGTGATGCTGCTGACCCAGACCGAGGTGGAGCGCCTGCTCGACGCGGCCGCGTACATCGACCTCATCGAGCGGGCCTTCGCCAGGACCGACAACCTGCCCAGCCGCCTGGCCCACCTCGACAGCCCGCCGGGCGAGTTCCACATCAAGGCGAGCGGGCACGGCGGCGTGGTGGGCGTCAAGATCGGCGCCTGCTTCTACGACCGGCCCAGGACGCTGGGGCTGCCGAGCATCGTCGGGGTGATCGCGCTTTTCGACGGCGAGAACGGCCAGCCGCTGCTGTTCCTGGAGTCGGCCACGGTGACCCGGCTGCGCACGGCGGCCGCCACCGCGGTAGCCGTACGCCACCTCGCCCTTGAGGGCGCGGCCACGCTCGCGGTCATCGGAACGGGGGCCCAGGCCGCCAGCCACATCGCGGCGATCCGCGAGGTCCGCCCGATCGGCGAGGTCCTGGTCTGGTCCCGCGACCCCGACAAGACCCGAAGTTTCGCCAAAAATCACGATGTACGGCCAGCCGCAACCGTGGCTGATGCCACGAAAAATGCGAACATCGTGGTGACGCTCACTCCCTCCACCACCCCCTACCTGGGCCTCGACGCCGTCCGGCCAGGCGCCCTGGTCGCCGCGGTGGGCTCGGACGCCCCGGACAAGCGCGAGCTGCACGACGACCTCCTCGCGGGCTCCGCGCTGGTCACCGACGTCACCCACCAGTGCGCCGAGGTCGGCGAGCTGCACCACCGCCCGGACACCCCGGTCAGGGCGGAACTCGGCGACGTCATCCGCGGCGTCAAGCCGGGCAGGCTGAGCCCCGACGAGATCATCGTGTTCGACTCCACCGGCACCGCCATCCAGGACGTCGCCGCCGCCGAGGCCCTCTACCAGTCAGCCCTCAGGGCAGGCGTCGGCCGCACCCTCCCCCTCTGGGACTGAGCGCGCACTCAACACGTCCTCAACACGACCGGATGCACCCTCGGGTCAACAACAACCACGAAGGGGTGCACATGAACGCACGCACACTGGTCGTCGTCGGAGCCGCTCTCATGATCCCCCTGGTCGGAGCAACAGCCGCCCAGGCCACCACCACCCAGCGGGGTGGGTACGGCCAGCAGATCGCGGTCTCCACCCACTACTCGGACGAGGTGGAGATCTGCGGCCGCAACCAGCGGCTGGAGTGGAAGTGCAGCCCCCACTTCAGGACCCCGGGCAAGGGCTACACCAAGCTGCGCGGCTGGTGGTGGCGCGGCCCGGTGACGATCAAGGGCTACAACGACAACAGCTCCAAGGTCCGCACCATGAAGTGCTGGGTCCCGCAGGAGAGCCGGAGCGACTGGAAGGAATGCGACGGCCGCAGCGGCAAGCGTCTCTAACCGAGCTCGGCATAGGCCAGGGAGAGCAGCCCGCGGAGCAGCGCGCCGCCCACCCGGTCGTGCTCGCCCTCCACGGGCAGCCCCTCGGCCACCCTGGCCCGGTAGATCTCCCGCTCCCGCTCGTCCGGGTACGGCTGCGCGGTCAGCGCCGCGACCACCCTGACGTCCGCGCCCTTGCCCGGCACGACGGCGACGGCGTGGGTGCGCAGGCAGATCTCGTCCGCCCCGCCGAACCAGCCGCACTTGACCCCGGCGCCCGGCGCGCCGATCGCCTCCCGCGCGCCGTACGTCTGGTCGGCCGGCACCTCGGTCATCCACGTCAGGACCGTCTCAGCAGTACGGTCACCCGCCAGCGCCGCCTGCGCGAACACCGCGTAGACCTGCGCCACCTCGGCCGCCGACACCTCGACCGAGCCGAACCGCGACGGGTCGCCGTTGGGCGGCGACCAGCGCACGCCGGTGCGCGCGGCGAGCGTGTCGAGCAGCACGCCGGGCCCGACCGAGAGCCACAGCGCGATGGTGTCGGTGTTGGACGACACCAGCACGGCGGGCTCGGCGTGCTCGCGCCAGAACCCCGCGTCGCCCACGTGCTCGGCGGCCGCCCACGCGTAGAGGGGCTTGAGCAGCGAAGCGCACCGCATCCTGGCCACGCCCGAGCCCGCGCCGACGGTGCGGTGCGCTGGCGAGCCGTAGCCGCGGCTGATTCCCGCGACCTGCGCGCTCGCACCCGACTGGAGACCGCTCAGCAACTGGTCGAAACTCACGGTAGTCAGGGTACGGGCCACCGGGCGCGGCCAGCACAATAGGCGCATGGCTCCACGACCCTGCCCATGCGGGCTGCAGAAGACCTACGCCGACTGCTGCGGGCGTTTCCACCGGGGCGAGGCAGCCGCCACCACGGCGGAGCTGCTCATGCGCTCGCGCTACAGCGCCTTCAGCGTCGGCGATGAGGCCTACCTGCTGCGCACCTGGCATCCCGACGTCCGCCCGCAGCGGGTGGGCCTGGACAGGAAGGTGCGCTGGACCGGCCTGGAGGTGCTGGAGACCACGGGCGGCAGCCCCTTCCACACCGAGGGCACCGTGCACTTCCGCGCCCACTCCAGCGACGGCGTCGTGGAGGAGAACAGCAAGTTCACCCGATTCCAGGGCGCGTGGGTTTATTGCGGAACGTAGTCTTCCTCATTGGGGTTTAGCGTGGGTGTCATGCAGAAGATGACCTGGTCCCAGGTGTGTGCGCGCCGCCTCCAACGGCACTTCCTCGACGTACCGGCAGAGAAGGCTCCGGCGGACGTCGTCAGGGCCATGGCGGCCACGCACGCCCAGGTGATGTCGGCCGCCGAGCTCGGCGTCGGGCTGCGCATCGAGGGCGCCACCCGCCAGGACCTGCGCGACGCGCTGTGGCGCGACGAGACCGTGGTCAAGACGTTCGGCCCGCGCGGCACCGTGCACCTGGTGCCGTCGGCGGACCTGCCGATGTGGCTGGGCGCGCTGACCGAGGCGCCGTCGCCCCACCCCATCACCTTCATGACGCCCGAGCAGGCCGACGAGGTCGTCGAGGCGGTGCGCGACGCGCTGCTGGACGACGAGCTGACCATCGACGAGCTGGACGACGCCGTGGTGGGGCGCACAGGGGCGTGGGCGGGCGAGCGGGTCATGCCCGCGTTCCAAACCTACTGGCCGCGCTGGCGCCAGGTCATGCACCTGGCCGCGCACCGGGGCGCGCTGCGCTTCGGCGCGGGCAGAGGGCGCAAGGTGACCTACCGCGGCCTGCCCGGCTTCGCGCCGATGGAGGGGCGGGCCGCGCTCCGGGCGCTGGTCCCCCACTACCTCAACGCGTACGGCCCGGCCACGCCCGAGATGTTCGCCCACTGGCTGAACGCCCCGCGCCCCTGGGCCAGGGAGCTGTTCGCCGAGGTGGACCTGCACCAGGTCGAGGTGGAGGGCGTCGCCGCGTACAGCACCGACCTGGAGGTCACCGACGCCGAGCCGCGCGGCGTCCGGCTGCTGCCGTACTTCGACAACTACTCCTACGTCGTCGGCAACCACCCGCGCGAGCTGCTCTACCCGGGCGCGGCGACCGAGCGGCTGCGCGGCAACTTCCAGGTGCTGCTGGTCGACGGCGTGGCCGCGGGCCTGTGGCACCACAAGCGGTCGGGCAGGAAGATGACGGTCGTCGTCGAGCCGCTGCGCTCGGTGGACATGGACCAGCTCGACGCCCAGGTGACCCGGGTCGGCGAGATCCTGGAGGCCGTCCCGACGTGGTCGATCGGCGAGGTGACCGTGGGCGGGCACGCTTAGTGGTCATATGACAACATAGGGTGATGATTGCTATCCCGCCCCCACCGCCAGCGGTGGAAACGTGCATCGCCTCCTACTTCGACGGCAAAGGAGGAGGTACGGCCAGCGGTGAGATATCCGACCCGACGTCGATGACCACGGCACACAAGACGCTGCCCTTCGACACCCTGGTCAAGGTCTCCAGGGCGAACGATCCCCTGCACCGCTCGGTCGTCGTGCGGGTCAACGAACGTTTCAGCAACCCGGCGCACTGCCTCGTGCTGTCCAAGGCGGCCTTCGAGAAGCTCGCCCCGATCAGCATGGGTCTGGTGAAGGTGACCCTGTCCGTGGTCCCCGCCGGGAAGGCGGGGGCAGGCACTACCACCGATACGCCGGACGACCTCATCGAGGAAGAGCCCGCCGCTTCCTAGCCTGAGCCCATGATTGCCTTATGGGGCGTCCTGACGTACGCCCTCACCATCGCGGGGATCCTGTGGCTCAGGGCCACGGGACAGGGGCCGCAGGACCTCTCCCCCGCCGTCGTCCTCATCGCGATCTCGCCCTCGGTGGCCGCCGTGATCGTCACGGCGGCCACCGGACAGCTGCGCTCGCTCGCTTCTCGCCGGGCAGCACTGGGCTGGTACGCCCTCGTCCTGGTGGTCCCCGTCGGCCTGGCGCTGACCTTCTGCGTGGTGTCCGGCCAGGGCGTGCAGGCGATCGAGCTGGCCATGCTGGGCCCGCTGCTCACCGGGGCGCTGGGCGAGGAGCTCGGCTGGCGCGGGTTCGGCCAGCCGAGGCTCCAGAGCCGGTACGGCCCGCTGTACGCGGCCCTGGTCGTCGGCGCGCTGTGGACGGTGTGGCACCTGTGGCCCACGCTCTCCGGCATGGAGGCGTTCTCCGCCGCCGACGTCGCGTCGAGCGCGGTGCGCCTGATGGCCGCCTCGGTGGTCTACGCCTGGCTCTACAACCGCGCGGGACTGCTGGTCGTCATCGCCGCGCACGTCGGCCACAACCTGGCCGTCGACCTGGTGCCGCCGCAGCCGGCGCTGGGGACCGTACTGGCTCTGCTCTACCTGGCGGCGGCGGTCGCCGTCGTTCCCTCGCTGACCCGTCAGAGGGCCCTGTCGGCGGGGCCGTCGTAGTTGTCCGGGCCCTGCATGGCCAGGTCGAGCGGCTGCACCATGTGCGAGTTGGTCGAGGCGCGCCAGCCCTTCTCGCGGGTCATCTCCTCGATCGAGTGCGCGCACAGCGACAGCGAGCGGCACACGATGAACAGCGCCTTGAGCTGGAGCGGCTCGTAGCCCATGTCCAGGCCGATGCAGCCCATCGAGCCAGGGCCGTTGATCCAGATGCGGCGGCCGAAGACCTCCTCGGTCGCGTCCTCCATCGCGCGGGCGATCTTGACGTAGCGGCCGGTGACGCCGAGCTTGTCCGACAGCTCCATCAGGCGGACGGTGCGCGGGTCGCGGATGTGCTGGGCGTGGTGGAATCCGGGCATGCGCTCCTTGACGGCGCGCATCTCCGCCACGGTCAGCCGGGCCGCCTCCTGGTCGCTGATGCCCTCCTCGTCGGCGCGCTTGGCGACCGCGAGGAACAGCTCGGCCGGGCGGTCGGCGGTGCCGTGCAGCTTGCCGATGCCCGCGACACCGGCCGCGACGGCCGAGTTGAGCTCGGCGCCGCCGGAGGTCGCGAAGCGGACCGTGGCCGACGAGGGGGACATGGCGTGCTCGGCCATGTTCACCATGATCGCGTCGGTCATCCTCCCGACCTCGGGGGTCGGCAGCTCGCCCTTGAGCACCAGGTGGAAGTGCTCGGCGAAGGAGATGTTGCCGGTCAGCTCGTTGACGTCATAGCCGCGGACGACGATGCGGTCCTTGTTCTTCCACGCGATCGCGGTTTCCCAGGCGAACGGCTTCTTCTCGGTCAACGGGATTTCCTTTCGGGAAAGTACACGCACGCCGGGTCGATCTCCTCGCGCAGGAGGCGGATCTCTTCCGGGTCCGGGAGAACGACAGTGTCCAGTGAGTCACGAAATTTCGGCGTAAAGCCGGTGTTGGCCAGCACGTCTTCGACGGACGCGCCCGGCATGAGGGCGGTGACCTCCAGCGCGGAGTCCGCCGCCTCCATCACGCACAGGTTGGTGATGACCTTGACCCGCAGCGGCCCGAGCCCGGCCTTGGCCCGCTCGCCGGGCCCGCCGAGGAACCCGGGGCTGGTGACGTACTCGCAGCGGGCAGGGAAGCGCCGCCGCTCGTGGTCGGTCAGGATGACGACCTGCCCGCAGTGGCTGGCGATGTCATTGGCCCCGCCGCTGCCGGGCAGCCGCTTCCCGGCCACCCACGTCGAGTTGATGTTGCCGTACTCGTCGACCTGGGCCCCGCCCAGGAAGCCGGTACGCACCAGCCCGCGCTGCACGAGCCCGCCGAGCGCCTCGAACAGCGAGCCGTGCCTGGCCGCCCCGTGCATGAGCCGCGGGTCGACCACCGAGACCGGCGTCGGCATCACCTTGGGGAAGATCACGCCGGACTCGATCACCAGCTTGGCGTCCGGCGCGTGCGTCTTCTGCGCCAGCGTCGCCGCCAGCAGCGGCAGCCCGGTGCCGACGATGACCAGGTCACCGTCGCGGATCTGCCGCGCGCCTTCGACCACCAGCAGCTCGCGAGGGAGCGCAGCGTTCATACCAGCCTCCCCATCTGCTCGACCAGCGCCTCGCGCAGCGCCCCCGAGGCGTCGCGGTTCTTCAGGTACTCCTCGAAGGAGCCGCCGAGGTTGGCGGAGATCCACTCGCGCAGCGCCTCGTCGGAGACGCGCCCCAGCGCCTGGTACTCCTTGATCTCCGACTCGGCGAAGTCGTAGGCGCGGTAGACCGAGGTCGGAAAGGCCCCGAACGGCTGCTCCACCAGGGCCGTGACGTACGCCTCAGGGATGGTCACCTGCTCGGGCCGGTCGGCGAAAGCTCCAGCGGGCAGGATCTCCTCCGCGGACACGATGGTCACCCGGGCGGCGCGGACCATGTCCACCTCGTGCGAGGTGACCCCCTCAATGACGATATTTCCGCTTAAGTCGGCGCGGTTCGCGTGGATCAGCGCCACGTCGGGAACCATCGCCTTGAGCTGCACCACCGGCTTGTTCTCGAACGGATCCACCGCCTCGACCGCGACCCCCGCCTCGACCATGTCGCTCAGCAGGTCGCTGCCCAGCAGGCTCCGCGTCGGCAGGTACGGCAGGCCCAGCGCCCCTGCGGCGAACCGGGTGGCCATCGCCAGGTGCGAGTGGTCGCCCACGGTCACCGTGCCCCGCTCGACCGCCCGCCGCCAGGCGAACAGCGTGCCGTACCGCTCCAGGTTGCCGGTGCCCTGCTCGGTGCGGGCGACCAGCCCGGCGGCGACCAGCATGTCCAGCGGCAGCGACAGGTTGCAGCCGACCACGGTCAGCCCGCCGATCCCCTGCCTGATCACCTCGTGGACCAGCGTCATCGGGCACCGGTTGATGTTCTGCCCGCCCATCCCGACCACCGCCCCTGCCCCGACATGGCGGGACACGGCCTCGGCGGCGGTCAGTAGCTTATGCACGCGGACCGCCACTCGGTGTAGAAGTCCCAGACCTGCGGCGAGCACTCCGGTGGCCCGAACTGCGAGAGCTTGGCCCCCATGTGCGGCAGGTGCGAGTAGGCGCCCACACCCGGCCGGTTGACGTGCAACATCCCGGCCTCGAACTGGTCGATCGCCTCGAAGATGCGCGCGGGGTCCTGCGTGAAGATCGTGCCGCTCATGCCGTACTTCACCGAGTTCGAGATGCGCATCGCCTCGTCGAACCCGTCGCAGTCGATCACCGAAAGCACCGGGCCGAAGATCTCCTCCTGGGCGATCTCGCAGTCCCAGGGCACGTCGCGCAGCACGGTCGGCTCGACGTAGAAGCCGTTGCCTGGAGCGCGCCCGCCGCCGACGGCGACCTTGGCGCCGACCTCCTGGGCCGCCTTGATCGCGTCCAGGCAGGCGTTCATGCGCGCCTCGTTGATCACCGGCCCGATCTCGGAGTGCGCCCGGCCCACCTCGACGATCAGCAGGGAGAGGAACTCCTCCTTGACCGAGCGGTCCACGACCACCCGCGAGGTGGCGCTGCACCGCTGGCCAGACTGGCCGAACGCGCCGAAGGCGGCTGCCTTGGCCGCCTTCTCCAGGTCGGCGTCGGCCAGCACCAGCACCGCGTTCTTGCCGCCCAGTTCGAGCTGGGTGCGCATGAGCCGGGGCGCGCCGGCCGTGTGGATGTTCAGGCCCACGGGCAGCGACCCGGTGAAGCTGATCCCGGCCACGCGCGGGTGCGCGACCAGTGCCTCGCCCGCGGCGATGTCGCCCTGGACCAGGTTGAGCACGCCGGCGGGCACGCCCGCGTCCACGAACGCCTCCACCAGCAGCGCCGAGGTCAGCGGGGTCAGCGGCGACGGCTTGAGCACCGCGCCGCACCCGGCCAGCAGCGCGGGGGCCACCTTCCACATCGGGATCGCGAGGGGGAAGTTCCACGGCGTGATCAGGCCGACGACGCCGATCGGCGCGCGGAAGGTGTAGGAGAACGTGCGCGGCTCCTCGGCCGGCAGCGTCTCCCCCTTCAGCCGCCTGCCCTCGCCCGCGGTGAAGTCGAGAATGGCCAGCGCGCGCTTGACCTCGCCGCGCGCCTCCTTCAGCAGCTTGCCCTGCTCGCGGGTGATCGCCTGGGCGAAGTCCTCCGCCCGCTCCTCGATGAGCCGCTCGGCGGCGCGCAGGTACTCGGCGCGCTTGATGGGCCCGAGCGCCTTCCACGCGGGCATGGCGGCCGACGCGGCCTCCACTGCCAGCTCTACGTCCGCTCCACCGGACTCGGCGAAGTCCCCGAGGTGGTCGGAGAGGTCGCCGGGGTTGATGTTCGGCCGGGTCTGCCCGCTCTCGGGGGCACGCCATTCGCCGCCGATGTGGTTGAGCAGGTAGCGACTCGGGATCGTCGCCATCGAGTTCCTTCCAGTCATGTTCGTGGTACGGCAAAGCCTCACCGTTAGGCACGTATCGGACAAGTGGGATAACGCCGATGGGCCCGATAGGCAGCCCCTATATGGGTTTGCCTATACCCGCGATAGACAACTCACGCATTGGCCCCGCCACATGCCTGCACTAGACATGCCGGGAACAGACCTGCAGGCAGCGCCGCCGGAGTTCGCTTCGAGTTAACCCGATGGAAACCATCAAGGGCCACTATTCGGTGCGAAATCACGCGAGAAGGGTCATTTAATGAAAAACCTCCGTTTCGGGGTCATAGCGGTCGCATCCCTCTTCGCCCTCACCGCCTGTGGCGGCTCCGGCGCCGGCGACTACGACTGGAAGGCCGCCCCGGACGCGGCCAAGATCGCCGAGCAGGGCAAGGACCTCCCGACCTACGGCCTGGCCCCCGACTGGGCCAACTACGGCGAGGTCGTCAAGGCCTTCTGCGCCAAGAACAACGCGACCTGCGACCACAAGGACACCGACATGTCCTCGGCCGAGGAGATCGTCAAGTTCGACGCGGAGAAGGACAAGCCGGTCGGCACCGCCAGCGACATCGGCCTGATGTGGGGCCCGATCGCCGAGCAGAAGGGCGTCGTGCCCGAGTACCTGCCCCCGTCGGCGAGCAAGCTCAAGGACTGGCAGAAGGGCAAGGGCGGCTGGGTCGCCACGTTCGTCGGCGCCCCCTCCTTCGTCGTCAACACCGACAAGGTGCCCAACCCGCCCAAGAGCTGGGCCGACCTGCTCAAGCCTGAGTACAAGGGCCTGATCGCCACCAAGAACCCGGCCTCCTCGGGCACCGGCCAGGCCATGGTCGTGGCCGCCGCGATCGCCAACGGCGGCAGCGTCGACAACCTCGCCCCCGCCTACGACTACTTCAAGAAGATGAAGGACGCGGGCAACATCAGCGCGGCCAAGATGAGCGAGGAGACGCTGGAGAAGGGCGAGGCCCCGATCCAGATCAACTACGACTTCAACGGCATCGCGCAGAAGGCGGCGCTGAAGGCCAAGAACGTCAACGTCGAGGTCATCATCCCGTCCGACGGCTCCGTCTGGTCGCCGTCCGGCCTGATCATCAACAAGTACAACACCGCCAAGGGCGACTTCCTCAAGGGCTTCATCGACTACGTCCTGAGCGACGAGGCGCAGATCCTGTTCGCCAAGTTCGGCGCCAGGCCGATCCGCGCGCTCAACGGCGACCTCCAGGTCCCGGCGGACGCCAAGGCCAACTGGCTGCCCGACGCCTCCTACGCGCCAGTCAAGGAGATCGAGATCACGAAGATCAACGTGGAGTCGATCGTCGCCGACTGGGAGGCCAAGGTCCTCGCGTGACGACTCGTACCACCAGAGCGGGCAGGTTCCTCACGAACTGGGGGCCTGCCCTGCCCCTGCTCGTCTTCGCCTTCGTCATGCTGGTCCTGCCCGCGCTGCGCCTGGTGCACGACACCTTCGCGCTGCGCGACGGCAGCTACGGGCTGGGCAACATCACCAAGGTGATCGACAACCCGGTCGACAGGCAGAGCATCGTCGGCTCGCTGGCGCTCGGCTTCGTGCAGGCCACCATCGCCACCGCGATCGGCGCTCCCGCCGCCTGGCTGATCACCCGCATGAAGCTGGGCGGCCGGGCGTTCTGGCTGTCGCTGATGAACGTCGCCTCCAACTTCGCCGGCATCGGCCTGGCCTTCGGCTTCGTGGCACTGATCGGCTCGACCGGCATGCTCACGCTGCTCACCGGACTGGAGTTCCCCTCCGTGGGCTCCTTCAGCGGGATGAACATCGTCTACCTCTACTTCAACGTGCCGATGTTCGTGCTGCTCACGCTGCCCGCCCTGTCGGTGCTGAAGGACGACTGGCAGGAGGCGGCCGCCGTCTGCCACGCCAGCCGCTGGCAGTTCTGGCGCCACGTGGGCATCCCGGTGCTCTCGCCGTTCGTGGTGGCCGGGTGGCTGCTCATCTTCACCTGGACGATCGGGGTGTACGCCGTGGCGTACGCGCTGGCCTCCTCCCCCGGTTCGCAGAAGCTCATCACGCTGCAGATCGGCACCACGCTGGAGTCGTCGGTGTTCGGCCTGGAGCGCGCGGCCGTGCTGTCGGTGCTGCTGATGATCCTGGCGATCGGCTCGACCGTGCTCTACCGCCTGTCGCTCAGGCGCGCTGCGAGGTGGCTGTGAAAAGGACCTTCCTGGGGCTGCTGGCCGTCTACTTCGGCCTGCCGCTGCTGGCCGCCCTGCTCTACTCGATCGCGACCCGCTGGACCGACACCCCGCTGCCCGACGGCTACACCCTGGAGCACTGGGGCAAGCTGGTGAGCAAGCCGGACGTCGCAGGGGCGCTCGGCCGCTCCCTGCTGCTGTCGCTCGTGGTCGTGGCCATCGACATCGTGCTCGTCGTGCCCGCCGCCTACTGGTCGGTGGTGCACAACCCGCGCATCGGCTCGGTGGTGCAGACGGTCGCGGTGATCCCGTTCGCCATCCCGTGGGTGGTGGTCGGCGCGGGCATCCAGCTCGTCACAGGGTCGCTGGTGCCGCAACTCGGGCAGACCTTCCTTCTGCTGGCCCTGTCGACGGCGGCGATCGCGTTCCCGTTCATGTACTGGGCGGTGGAGAGCTCGCTGGTGGCGGCGGGAGCCGTACAGCTGAGTGAGGCCGCGTCCACGTGCGGCGCGAGCCCCGCGCAGACGCTGGTCAGGGTGATCCTGCCGGCCATCCGCGGCGGCGTGATCTCCGGCTCGCTGCTCGTCGTCGCCACCGCCATGAACGAGTTCGCGCTCGCCAAGATCCTCGTCGGCGTCAACTACGAGACGCTGCCGCTGTGGTCGGCCCGCCAGTTCGTCTCGCGGACGCTCAGCGACCCCAACGCCCTCGCCGTCATCACCGTCTTCACCTTCGGCTTCCTGTTCGCCATGTCAGCACTGGTCGTGCGTCTCGGGCGGGGCCGGGTCAGCACGATCGGAAGGACCCTTCGATGAGCCACGTCGTCCTCAAGGGCATCACCAAGCGCTACGCCGGGCACAACGCGCTCAACGGCGTGGACGTCAGCGTCGAGCAGGGCGAGATGCTGGCCCTGCTCGGCCCGTCCGGCTGCGGCAAGACGACGCTGCTGCGGTGCATCGCGGGCCTGACCGAGTTCGACAGCGGCACGCTGTCGATCGGCGGCGTCGACATGACCGGCGTGCCGGTGCGCAAGCGGCCCATCGGCATGGTCTTCCAGTCCTACGCGCTCTTCCCCAACCTGACCGTGCGCGGCAACATCGCCTTCCCGCTGACCGTGCGCAAGCAGCCCAGCGAGGAGCGGGTGGCGGAGATGCTCGACCTGGTCGGCCTGTCCGAGCTCGGCGACCGGCTGCCCAACCAGCTCTCCGGCGGCCAGCAGCAGCGCGTCGCCCTGGCCCGCGCGCTGTCGCCGCGCCCCGAGGTGCTGCTGCTCGACGAGCCGCTGTCGGCTCTGGACGCCCAGGTACGGCACCGCCTGCGCGACGAGGTGCGCCGCATCCAGCACCAGATCGGCATCACCACCGTCTTCGTCACCCACGACCAGGCCGAGGCGCTGGCGATCTCCGACCGGGTGGCGGTGATGAACGCGGGCAACATCGAGCAGTGCGCCCCGCCCGCCGAGATCTACACCGCGCCCTCCACCCGGTTCGCCGCCGGATTCGTCGGCAACCGCAACACCCTGGAGCTCGGTGCGGTCAATGGCCGGGTGACAGCGGGCGGCGCGTTCGACGTGGAAGCGCCGAGCGAGCGGGTGCTGTGCATGTTCCGCCCCGAGGACGTGGAGCTGTCCACCGACGGGCCAGGGGCGAAGGCGGTGGTCGACGTCACCGTGTTCCTCGGCGCGACGACCCGCGTCTACCTGCACTCGCAGCTCAACGGGCATCCGGCGTCGGTGTTCGCGGACATCTCCTCGCGGGCGGCGGCCAAGCTCGCCCCCGGCGACGAGGTGCGGGTCAGGGTCGCCGACGACCACGTGCAGGTCTTCCCCGCCTAGAGCCCGTATCTGAACCACACGAGGGCGAGCGCCACCGGCAGCAGGCTGACCAGCCCGAGCCCGGTGGCCAGCCGTCGTTTCCCCGAGGCGCTCTCGCTGGTGAGGTAGGCCGCGATCGCGCCCGCCGTGGCGAAGGCCGTGCACGCGGCCAGGACCTCCACGACCCGCGACGGCCAGGACGGCAGCGCCTCGCCCGCCGCTCTGATCACCAGGAGGACCGCCGCCGCGACCACAGCCGTGCGCACGCTCTTGACCAGCGGGATCGCCGCAGCGAGCACGGCAAGGGTGACGATCGCCTGGAGGCCGACGGAGTAGGCGAGGCAGTCCCAGTCACCACAGCCGACGGCCCGCCTGGTCAGCCGTACGGCAGGCCACCAGAGCAGGCCGAGTCCCGCATACACCCCCACAACCCGCCAGACCCCCATCCATCCATCATGCGTCAGCGGGCGCGGGATTCGTCCTCCAGCGCCTCCGCCTCCCTCCCCAGGGCGCGCAGGGCGACGGCCCGGTTGCCGTACAGGTCGGGGTGGGGGTCGAGGTCGATCGCCCGGGTCAGATCGTCGATCGCGCCCAGCGGGTCACCCAGCTCGAACCGCGCCGCCGCCCGCCCCGCCCACGCGGCGACCATCTCGGGCGCGGCATCGAGGACCTGGTCGAACACGGCGACCGCCTGGGCGCCGCTCTCCAACTGCCCGAGCACGGCCAGCAGGTGGGGGTTGCCCGGCGCCTGTCCAAGCCCGGTGGCCACGTCCGCGCGCGCCTCCTCGTCGCGGCCCTGACCGGCCAGCAGCCCCGCCCGGTTGATGCGGGCGTCCAGGTAGGAGGGGTCCAGGTCGAGCACGTGCGTCAGGTCGGCCAGCGCCCCCTCCACGTCGTCGACGGCGATCCGCAGCTCGGCGCGGTTGTAGTACGCCTCGGGCAGCGGCGGCCCCACCCGCATCGCGCTCTCGTAGTCGGCCAGCGCCTCGTCGGTCATGCCGAGCTTGAGCCAGATGTTCCCCCTGTCCAGGTAGTGGTCGGGGAACATCGGGTCGATCGCGATCGCGGCCCCGAAGTCGTCCAGCGCCTCCTTGGTGTGCCCCATCGCCGCCAGCAGCTGCGCCCGGTTGGCCAGCAGCACCATCCGGTGCACGGGATGGCGCTCCCCCAGCTCGGCGGCCAGGTCCAGCGCGGACTCCACCAGCTCCAGCGCCCGGTCCAGCCGCCCGCGGCGCATCTCGATCAGCGCCAGCGCGTTGCGGTCGAAGCCCAGCTTGAAGGCGCGCACGGCCGGGTCCGGCAGCAGGGTGGAGATGGCGATCGCCTCGTTGATCCAGCCCGTCGCCCGGCCCAGGTCGCGCTGCGCCGGGTCGGGGTGGCGGGCGTCCAGCATGGCCGTGCCGTACGCGGAAGCGGCGTGCATCGCGGGGTCCTGGCTGGCCCGCCGTACCTGCTCCCAGAGGGCGGCCGCCTCGTCGCGGCGGCCGAGCCCGCCCAGGGCGGTGGCCGTGCGCTGGGCGAAGCGCCACCACGGCTCGGTGCCCGGCTCGGTCCTGGCCAGGCCGAGCCGGCCCAGCTCGGCCACCGCGTGCAGGAACCCCTCCCGCACGCAGCGGTCGACCGCGGTCCACAACTGTTCGGCGCCCCTGGTGTCCTCGGGGTGCTCGGGGCCGCCGTCGTAGACGGTGATTTCCAACCGCTCGGGCGGGATCCTGCGCATGAGCACCCGCAGCAGCTCGACGTCCGTGGGATCGGCGGCGGCCGCGTTCATCACGACCAGCGCCCTGCCCCAGGGCACCGCGGCGGCGACGAACTCGGCCAGCCCGTTGGCCAGCCGCAGCGTCCTGCGCGGCGCCGGGACGAGGATGCGCTCGTCCTCGGGCAGGTGGGCGTCGACGGTCACCCGGACGGCCGGCACCCGGTCACGCAGGCCGGGTGCGGCCGCTCTGATCTCGATGTCGTGAGCTCTCACGAGATCCGGGGAACGTTCCAAGGCCGCTGGAACCAGGTGGCGGAGGAGCTCCGCTCCGACGGTGTAAGGACCGTCGATGCGCCGATGAGCGTCGATCACCGGCGCGAGCAGCCTGGTGGCCTCATGGAGGGCTGGCGGCTCTCCGTGAACCCACTGATGCGACCTGGCGGTCACCCCTTGTGGATGACGCTTGCCGTTCCAGTGAGCTTTGCCGTTCCGGGTTTGCGGACGACGATCCTCTTCATGGTGTTACCTTTTTCCCTCGGGTAATTCACCATTATTCGGACATGCCAACGAATATCAAGATTTAGACTGAATAAGTCAGTAACCGGACAGGCTGAATTGCGTTTGCGGTAACGGATTTATGGGGTCCGAAACCGGGACATCGCCGGAGATCTTTCCTCCATCAGCGCACAGAGGCACTTGACGTGACAGCAGCCGTCCTGCTTCTTGGATCGCACGATGCGCGTCGCCCGATCCATCATCCGGTCGAAGGTCGGCTCCTTGACCGACTTGGGCTCCTTCCACGGGCAGTCGACGACGTCGGCGCAGGCGCTCCTGGCGACGACGGGCAACGGCAGGGCGTCGGCGCACTGCACCTGGTCGTCGCGCTTGTCGCGCAGATCGGCCAGGCGCCTGCGGGTCAGCTCCAGCAGCCTCCTGTTGGCCTCCGGCGGCGGCCCGCTCAGCGGGACCTCGGAGGACGGCGGCGAGGCGCCTCCTTTCGACGGTACGGCCAGCAGCATCGCCGCCGCCATGAGCCCGCCGCCCACGAACAGGCTCCAGCCGAGCGGCTCGTGGAAGAAGACCACCGCGATGGCCGCCACCCACAGTGGCTGCGACGACATCAGCACCGCGCTCGGCACTGCGGGCACGTGCGCCTGGCCGAAGGACCTGGCCAGGAAGCCGAGCGCGCACGAGACGACCGACAGGTGCGCCAGGATCACCCAGTCACCCAACGAGCCCGGCGTGCTGATGCCGCCGGGCAGCGCCATGAAACCGGTCAGGACGCCGATCGTGCCGAGCTGGACGACGGTGACGGAGTAGGGGTTGTACTGGTGGCTCCGCGAGCGCGTCATGCGCGCCAGGAGGATGGTGTGGCCGGAGTAGAGGGCCGCTGCCGTCAGCGTGCCGCCCAGGGCCACGAGCGAGATGTGGTGGTCCTCCACGCCTTTCAGCAGCGTGAACATCGTCATGCCGGCGAGGGCGAGAATCACGCCCGCCCAGACGCGGACCGGCACCTTGACCTTGAACAGGAACAGCGCCATGACCGGGGTGATGATGACATTGCACCCGACGGCGAATCCGGAGACCGAGGAGGGCAGATCGGACAGGGCCAGCGCCTGTGCCGTCTGACCGACCCCGAACATGACCCCCAGCAGAACCCCGTTGAACCAGGTGCCCCGTGAAAGCCCCCGAAGACTGCGCGGGCGGATCAGCCAGAGGGTGAGCGCCGCGATGAGGTAACGCTCAGCGAGCAGATCCTCGACGGGTAAGCGGTGGATGAGATCTTTCATCAGCGGGAAAGCCGACCCCCAGGCGGCGCTGACGAACAACAGAAGCACTGCTCCCGTGAGGGGTCTGGGAGCGTGGACTACTGCCATGCAACGAGCATCCCACTACAATTCGCAGCCACCGGAGCACCGTGAGGAGCCGGAGAGGATCCTCTACCACTCGGAGGGAAGGGGCTCACTCACGGGGTCGCACAGCCCCTACCGGCACCAACACCGAATCGGCCATTCCCACCAAATCGCCACCATCCCGTTGGCACTCCTTACTACCGGTAACACCGGATTGTTGCAGAACAACCGGCGGCCTCTCCCTCCTCACGATGCCCATCCGTCGCGTCCTTCCGGGTGCGGCGAACCGCAGCCGGGGCCCGTCCACGGTTCGCCGTTGCGGACAGCAAAACGCCCAGAAGTGGTCAAGCCGCTTCTGGGCGCGCCGTTACGGTGAGTTAGCGGGGAGCTCGGTGAGCGTCTCCCTGGATGGAGGGGACCACGGACGGCGGGTGGCGCTTCTGCCGGCTCCGCCGTACAGAAATCGCTTGGTTACACGCGGTAAGGGGTGGCGGTTACGTTGAGCCGTTTCTCGCCGTAAACGACGACGAGATCCCCCACCTGCTCGCGCGAGATCTCCCGCCACCCATGGCGCTCGTACAGCGCCAGGGCCGCGTTCTGGTTGAGCGTCGTGTCGCCGCGCACGCTGTGGAAGCCGAGCGCCACCGCCCGCCCCTCCAGCGCCGTCAGCATCTGCGCGCCGAACCCGCGCCGCTGGAACTCCGGGTGCACCCGCAACCGGCACATCTCAGCCACACCGGGCGCCACGGGCTTGATCCCGCCCATCGCCACCACGCGCGAGGCCAGCTCGCCCACGAGGAAGTCTCCCCCGCACGCCAGGTAGATCTCGTTGATGCGCGGGAAATCGTCGTCGTAGTAGACCCCGTCGCCGGGGAACAGCCCCACCTCGGCAAGACAGATCTGATGAAGCGCGAGGATCGCGTCGAGATCAGACCAGCGATACCGGCGGATCTTCAGACTCATGCACCGCCACTCCCTTCCTGCATGACCGGACGACGGTTGAGCTGCTCCCGGTAGAGCGGCAGCCCAGGGTGATGGCGATTGCTCGCCATGATCGCCTGCTCCAGTGCGAGCGCGGGTCGCATGATGAAGTCGGTGAGATATTCGGGTCCGAGCAGTTCCAGCGCGGCGACGCCCATCTTGACCGCCTCGTCGAGGTCGCCCTCGATGACCCGGCACTGGGCCCGGTCGAGGCGGATGAGCGTCTGGTCCAGGATGTGGTCGGAGTATTTGTCGAGCGCCTGGTCGAGCACGACCTCCGCCTCGAGCGTCTGGCCCAGCTTGGTGAGCACGTCGCCCTGGTAGAAGTAGAGCTGCTTCTCCGTGTAGCCGAACGCGACGTCTTCCTGCTCGTTCGACTTCATGTGCGAGAAGGCGTTGCGCGCCCGCGCCAGGGCGCGTTTGGCCTGGTCGACGACTTCCTTCTTGCTGTCGGTGCCCGACAGCATGGCCAGCGCGCGCGCCTCGACGACCGGCGCCATCGCCTGCGCGGCGCACGGCACCGCGCCGGCCAGGTCGCGGCTCTTCTTCGCCAGGTTGAGCGCCTCGCGGGCGTCGCCGTAGTAGAGCGGCACCAGCGCCTCGCGCGCGGTCACCCACGCGCGCAGCGCCCGGTCGCCGGTCTCGTCGGCGGCCGTGCGTCCGGTGCGGAAGAACGAGCGGGCCAGGCGGTGGTCGCCCAGGTTGATCATGATCATGCCGCTCAGCCCGGACAGCTGGGCGGCCATGCGGCAAAGCCGTTCCTGGAGGTCGATGGGCTGGCGCCGCGACATCGCGTTGCGCACGGCGCTCAGTTCGAGCAGGACGTCGCACAGCAGGCGCAGCGGCGCCGTCGTGGTGTATTGGCGGCCGAAGCTGAGCGTCGCCTCCTCCCACTGGTCGAGCATGGCGGCGGAGACCGTCGCCGAGATCAGCGTGTCGTCCATGCGCCGCCTGATGCCCTCGACGGCGCCGAGCACCTGGCCGTTGAGCCTGGCGTCCTGGTTGTTGGCGAGAAGCTGTAACAACGTCCTGCGCAGGACGTTCTCGTCCTCCTCGCCCGCCGCGCCCCCGGGCTGTTCACCGCCCTTCGGCGGGATCCACAGTTCTCGCGACACCAGGCCCAGGTCGGTGCGGTCAGGTGTGTCGTTGCCGCGCACCACCCCCGGCATCCGGTGGCCGTGGCCGCAGATGCACGGTCCGTCGAGGCCGAGCGAGTTGGGCTCGACGCGGTAGACGGAGCAGAGGTAGTGGAGGTATTCGGGCCCCGGGCGCTTGAGGCCGCTCTCGTAGGCGGAGAGCAGCGTCTCGCCGATGCCGGGCGCCGGCTTCTGGTCGCGCTCGAAGAGCGCGCGCACCTGCTCGATGACGTCGGCCAGCGCGATGCCGTACGACAGCCGATGGCTCTTGATCTTCGTCGTGCCGAACTGCGGACCGCATGCCTCGTGAATCTCGTCAGCGATCTGGGCACTCGTCCGCCCGGCGGCCAGGCCCTTGGCCCGAATCCGCCGCGCTATCTCGGTTTCCCTGTGCTGCCTGCCGGACATTCCCGGCCCCTCTCACACACATGTCCCGATCGGTCCGCAACCGCTGACGCAGCGTAGCCCCAAGGTAGCACTGCGCCTACCTAGAACTATGGACCATTGATGACAGGTTGAAAACGTGCAGTTGAAGCTTACGGATAAGGATCGTCCTCCGGCGGACTGTTTCTTACAACCTCCGTGGCAGATTGCGACTCCCCGTAAGCGTATGTAGCGCGTTGACCGCGCTCCGTTAGTGAGTCATCTTTGGCCCACCAGCAACGAGTCAAGGGAGGAACGAGGTGGGGGACGACTTCGGACACCTAGAACGTTTGGTGTCAGAGCTCGACGCTAGAGGACTGCTCGCCCGCGTGGTGCGATCGCAGTCAGGCAGGCTGTTCGTACGCGTCATCAATCCGCACGCCACCAGCCTTACCGAAAGCGTCACCGTCCGGCCTACAGCTGTCCCCGACGTTCCTGACTGGTGGTTCTGCTGGTCGTGGGGCGAACGGATGCACAAGGCCGACGATCCAGCCGGCGCTGCGACCAAGGTCGCCCGCGTTCTCGCCGCGGTGGGGGAGTGACGAGGCGGTGAACCGGGTGGAGCGCAGCCACCACGGCTCACCGCACCCACGGCGGCCTCACGGAGCCGGCGGGGTGACCGGTGCGGAGGGCGTCCGCTCCGGCGGATTCCCTGGGCACCTCGCCGGCTCTGATTTTCGCGATCTTTACGACTTCTACGTTCTTTGCGCAGACGCCCTCCTCGTGGAGGGGTTCGTCCAGAAAGACGTGACGGGACATGCTTCCGGGTGTGTGTCCCGTCCGAGCCGTCCGTCACCGGAGCGCACGGACCCACCCTCCGCGGCCCTGGGTCCCGCGTCCCCGTCTTCCCCGGCGTGATGTGACGGCGGCCGGTTCGGTCGGCAGTATGTATGGGGTCAAATTGCCCCAGACACCACTGCCGACCGAACCGCTTTCCGGAGGACTCACCCCGTGCGCTTGCTCGCCAGCCCCGACCTCAACAGTCTGATCAACAGCGCGATGGACGCCTGTACAAAGGACGGGTTCGTCTGCTCTACCCTGGCCAGCATGTTCCCCAATGCCTGGTGGGCCCCACTTGTGGCCAGCGTGATCACGATCCTGCTGATCATGGTGCTCGCCGTCGTTGTCCGGAACGTCGCCCACCGCCTGATCACCCGGGTCGTCAACCGCGCAGCCAGCGGCTCGTCCATCACCGGCCGCCTCCGCAGGAACGCCCCCGCGACCGACAGCATCGACGTCCTCCTCAACGAGCGCCGCAAGCAGCGCGCCGAGACGATGGGCTCGGTCCTGCGCCACGTGGCCTCGATCGTCATCATGGGCACCGCCATCCTGACCGTCCTCGAACGGCTCACCGTGCCGATCGCCCCCCTGCTGACCAGCGTCGGCATCCTCGGCGTCGCCATCGGTTTCGGCGCCCAGGAGCTTGTCAAGGACTTCATCGCCGGAATGTTCATGCTGCTCGAAGACCAGTACGGCGTGGGCGACGTGGTGGACGTCGGCACCGCCACGGGCACCGTGGAGGCCGTCACCCTCCGCATCACCCGCCTGCGCGACACCGACGGCCGCGTCTGGTACGTGCGCAACGGCACCATCGCCCGCGTGGGCAACGAGTCCCAGGGCTGGTCGCGCGCCTATCTCGACGTCCCCGTGGCGTACAACACCGACATCGTCGTCGTCCGCGACACCCTCAAGCAGGTGGCCGAGGACCTGTGGAGCGACCCCGAGTACCGCGAGACCCTCATCGTCGAGGAGCCGGACGTGTTCGGCGTCGAGCAGATGTCCGACGCCTCGCTCGTCTTCCGCATCTCCGCCAAGACGCTGCCGGCCAGGCAGGCGCAGGTGGCGCGCGAGCTCAGGCTCCGCGTCAAGGCCGCGCTGGACGCCGCGGGAATAGCCATCGTCGCCTAGACCTTAGGGTTATATCGTGACTGAGACTTCCTTCTACGACGCCGTCGGGGGCGAGGAGACCTTCCGGCGCCTCGTGCACCGTTTCTACGAGGGAGTCAAGGGCGACGAGCTGCTCCGCCCCATGTATCCCGAGGAAGACCTGACAGGCGCCGAAGACCGGCTGCGCGGGTTCCTCATCCAATACTGGGGCGGTCCCACCACCTACAGCCAGGAACGCGGCCACCCGCGCCTGCGCATGCGGCACGCGCCGTTCGTGGTGAACGAGGCGGCTCGGGACGCCTGGCTCAAGCACATGCACGACGCCGTGCAGTCGCTGGAGCTCCCCCAGGACCTGGAGACCAGGCTGTGGGACTACCTCGTCTACGCGGCCCACAGCATGGTGAACGCTCCCGCCTGATCATTACCACCTGGGGTGGCTGGAGTCTCCCGCGGTGCATGATTCTTCACCTGCACCTCGCTGACCTCGTCTGACCCTGCAGCGTTTCTTCACCCGTCGTAACCGATCGACGACCTAGGGTGGGCATCATGAAATTTCTCCTCATGATGCCCCTGGTCGCTCTGTCGATCGCCGCAGCGGCCAACGGCCCCTGCGCCTGCTCCCTCGGCAAGCTCTGCTCCTGGTCGGGCACCGACTACTCCGGCTCGCACGAGGAGTACGCCATCGGCGACCCAGGCGAGGGCGGGGTCAGCCGGTCGCTGCTGAACAAGACCCTGCTGCCCGTCGTGGTGTCCGGCACCGTCAAGGGGAAGGCGGCGAGTTTCTGCCTGGACCCGGGCCTGGGCAACGAGGACACGGGAGACTTCATCGTCACCCAGGTGGCAGAATCCCCCACCCCCTGCCCCTAGAACCTCCCAACAGAATGACCCTCATCCCGAGCGCGCTCACGACCCTCCGGGGAGGAGCCCCTCCTTGCGAGAGGAGAGATTCGTGCGGGCGGTCATTCCGTTAGGAGCTTTTAGCGCCCTTCCCGCTCGACGGATTTGACGCCGGGCAGCCCGCCGATCGCGTCGCTGACCCGCTGGGCCGCGCCCCTGAGGTCCTTCTGCTGGACGAGCTTGACGTGGAACTGCTCGTTGGGATCGTCGGCCCGATCCTGCCAGTCGCCCGACATGCCGTCCTTGAGGTAGTTCCTCGCCTCGTCCTCGACGAAGTTGCGATCGGCCACATAGACCTCGGCCACGTCCGGCAGGTTGCGCAGCCGTTCGTAGATCGCGTCCTTCTGCTCGTCAGTGGCCGACGTCTGGGCGCCCGGGTCGCCGCACTGGGTGAGCGACATCTTCGGCCCGCACAGCTCGATCCTCACCTCGGTCCTGCCCTGCCAGAACGAGACCGGCCGCGCCGTGACCCCAGCCACCCCGCGCATCCCCTCGAACGAGGCCCTCAGCGCGGGGAAGGCGCCGCGATCGGCGAGCTGCCCGACCACCAGCGCCCCGGCCGAGGTGACGCCGGTGAGGGACCCCAGCCGACCGACGACGGCCCGCCTGTCCTCCTTGGTGGCCACGCCCCGTCCCTCGCACTCCGCGTACGGAGAGTCCTTCTCGCAGAGCGTGACCTGCACGGTCGCGCTCAGGGGACGGGGCACGTCCGGTGGAGAAAGCGGGCCGTGGCCGGCTGAGGCCCACACCCATGTGCCTCCGGCCACGATCGCCGCAGCGCCGACCACGACCCACACCTTGTGCACGAGGAGGACGCTAGCGACGACCGCTATATTTTCGATTTAAGCCCTGCCGCGCTCGTCGCCCAGCGGGATGACCGGGATCGACAGTACGGCGCAGCCCAGGCCGACCGCGAACCCCGCCCAGAACCCCACGTGCACGATCACCAGCCCGACCAGGGGCGCGGCGACCAGCGCGACCACGTTCTGCACGCTGTTGTGCGCCCCGAGCACCCGCCCCGCCCAGCCGGGACCGGCCAGTTCCCCGGCGGCGAGGTAGGCCAGGCCGTTCCCCGCGACGGTGATGACGGCGGCGAGCGCGAGCATCACCGGCCCCAGCCAGGACCCCGTGTACTGCCCCACGACCAGCAACCCCAGCACCGCCACGGCGGCGAAGGTCAGCGACCGCAGCGGCGCCATCCGCTGCCCGCTCCGGTCCGACCAGCGCCCGACCGCGATCCTGACCACGGCCCCGCCGATCGCCGCGACCCCGAACAACTGCCCCGCCCCGACCCCATCCCAGCCATAACCACTGACCAGGCAGGTGACCCCGTAGGTGGTCACGACGATCTGCGGCACGACCTGGAGCGCGCTGGTGGCATGCACCCGCCAGAGCTCCATTTTCTTGTACGGCGAGCCGCCCCGAGCCGCCACCACCGCCACAGAACGCGGCGGCTCCGCCAGGAACACCGCCGCCAGCACGGCCGCGACCAGCGCCAGCCCCGCACAGACGAACAACACCCCGGGAATCCCGTAAGCGAGCGCGACAGGCGGCAGAGCAAACGACGCGACAGCCATACCCAGGGTGTAGGAAACCTGCCGGAGCCCCATCGCGACGCCCCGCTCGCGCGGCTCGAACCAGCGCAACACGATCCTGCCGCCACCCACCACAGCCGCCGCCCCAGCAGCCCCCGCGACCGCCAGCAGGGTGATGACCAGCCAAGCCTCGGTAGCCAGCGCAGCCCCGGCGAAGGCCACAGCAGCCAGCCCCACCCCAACCCCGAGGACGAGCCGCTCCCCCCGCCGATCAGCGAGCGCCCCCCAGGCCACCAGCGATAAGAGCACCCCAACCCCAGGCGCATTGGCGATGACCCCAGCGACCGGCAGGGACACCCCGAAGTGCCGCACGATATCCGGCATCACCAGCGGCAACCCGAACAACCCCAAGGTGACACTGGTATGAGCATTGACCCCGAGCCCCAGCATCACCCACCGCTTGGCACTCACCCCGCCGCCAGATACCGCCGCAGGTAGGCACTCTCATCCCGCCCGAGCCGACGCGGCGCCGACCGCTCAACGTCGTAGGCCACCAGCACGGATCTGGCGGAGACGTAGACATCCTCATCATCCAGAATCTCGTACTCGAGCGTGAACCGGACCGCCCGTAGCTCGGTCACCCAGGTCTCCACCCGCACCGGCTCCGCCCGGAACGTGAGCGGCCGCCGATAGTCGATCTCATGCCGAGCGACAACAAGCCCCTTGAAAGGCGCATCCCCCGCCTTGTAGGGATCAATATGCAACATCCCCAGCCGAGCGTCCTCCAGGTAGTCGAAGAACCGCACGTTGTTCACATGCCCTTGGGAATCGATATCGGCGAAGCGCACCATTCGAGGAAAGACATGCCGCTGAGCCAGGGATTGTTCCACCACACCCCTCAACCTACCGACCCTCCCCCACCCACCCCCGCCCGGGCTGTGCGGCTGGCCATCTACGGAGACTCCTACACCGTGGGTAGAGGAACCTCTGACCCATGCCTGCGCTGGTCCACCCTGCTCTGCCACCGACACGGCTGGGAGGAGCTCAACGAGGGCATCAACGGCCTCGGCTTCGTCAGAAAGCGCCAGGACCGCAACGGCCACTCCGAGGGCGTCGAACGCATCGTCGCCGCGAAGGCGGACGTGGTCCTGGTGTCGCTGGGAACCAACGACACGGTCATGTTCGACGACCACGCCGACGCGATAGCAGCCAACATCACGGCAGACCTCAGGGACCTGAGCACCGGCCTCCCCGGAAGCCGCATCCTCGTCATGGAACCGTTCTGGGCGTACACCGAGATCCCGCCGAAGGTAGCCACCATCCGCTTCTGGCTCAAACAGGCCGCGGAGGCGATCGGGGTGGACTACATCGAGAACACCTCGACCTCCTTCGCGGGCAGGCCGGACCTACTCGCCCCCGACGGCCTGCACGCCAACGACATCGGCCACCGCCTGATCGCCCAGTTCATGGAAGAAGCCCTGACCACCCGAGGAGTATTGCCGCAGGCCGGATCAGGTAGATGATCAACGCACCGCCCCACAGCCTGAGCTCCTTCACCTCCTCAGAAGCGGCAGGCCTTACGGGAAGGTCCTCCAGCTACTTCCCAGCATGGCGAGCAGGGGGTGGTCAGGCCACCAGGGGTCTGCTTCGGAAGAGCCCATCAGGGCATGACCTCGCGGAATCAGCACTGCTATTGACCAGTCCCCAACGGACGGGAACTGCCAGAGGTCGCCAGCCACAGCAGGACCGGGGGCGGGTGGGTGGGAAGCTGTGTCCCGGGAAAAAGCGAAAGCCCCGCCGGAGCGGGGCTTTCTGGTTAGTCGCGGTGGAGCTTGCGGTACGTGACCCGGTGCGGCCGAGCCGCATCAGCCCCGAGGCGTTCGATCTTGTTCTTCTCGTAGTCCGCGAAGTTGCCCTCGAACCAGAACCAGCTCGACCCCTCCTCCCACGCCAGGATGTGCGTGGCGATGCGGTCGAGGAACCACCGGTCGTGGGACGTGATCACCGCGCACCCCGGGAAGTCGAGCAGCGCGTTCTCCAGCGACGACAACGTCTCCGTGTCCAGGTCGTTGGTCGGCTCGTCGAGG
Source organism: Nonomuraea sp. NPDC050556 (assembly GCF_044457355.1). NCBI lineage: Bacteria > Bacillati > Actinomycetota > Actinomycetes > Streptosporangiales > Streptosporangiaceae > Nonomuraea > Nonomuraea sp. NPDC050556. The sequence goes on from NZ_JBITGU010000004.1 coordinate 137,480, forward strand.
AGCAGCACGTTGCCGCCCTGCTTGAGGGTCAGCGCCAGGTTGAGCCTGTTGCGCTCGCCACCCGACAGCACGCCCGCCTTCTTCTGCTGGTCCGGCCCCTTGAAGCCGAACGCCGCGATGTAGGCCCGCGACGGCACCTCGACCTGCCCGACCTTGATGAAGTCGAGCCCGTCGGAGACGACCTCCCAGACGTTCTTGTTCGGGTCGATCCCCCCGCGCGACTGGTCGGCGTAGGAGATCTTGACCGTGTCACCGACGATGATCGCGCCCGAGTCGGGCGTCTCGCTGCCAGTGATCATGCGGAACAGCGTGGTCTTGCCGACGCCGTTGGGGCCGATGATGCCGACGATGCCGTTGCGCGGCAGGTCGAACGACAGGTTGTCCATCAGCACCCGGTCCTCGAACCCCTTGGTGAGGTGCTCGGCGCGGATGACGGTGGTGCCCAGGCGCGGGCCCGGCGGGATCTGGATCTCTTCGAAGTCGAGCTTGCGGTGCTTGTCCGCCTCCGCAGCCATCTCCTCGTAGCGCTGCAGACGCGCCTTGCTCTTGGTCTGGCGGGCCTTCGGGTTGGACCGCACCCACTCGAGCTCGTCCTCGAGGCGCTTCTTGCGCTTGGCGTCCTTCTGCCCCTCGACCTTCAGGCGCTGGGCCTTGGCCTCGAGGTAGGTGGAGTAGTTGCCCTCGTAGGGGTAGCAGCGGCCGCGGTCGAGCTCGAGGATCCAGTTGGCCACGTTGTCCAGGAAGTACCTGTCGTGGGTGACGGCGAGCACGGTGCCCGCGTACTTCTCCAGGTGCGACTCCAGCCACTGCACGCTCTCGGCGTCGAGGTGGTTGGTGGGCTCGTCGAGCAGCAGCAGGTCGGGCGCCTCGAGCAGCAGCTTGCACAGCGCTACGCGGCGGCGCTCACCACCGGACAGGGTGGTCACGTCGGCGTCCGGCGGCGGGCAGCGCAGGGCGTCCATCGCCTGCTCCAGCTGGGAGTCGAGGTCCCACGCGTTGCGGTGGTCGAGCTCGTCCTGCAGCTTGCCCATCTCTTCGAGCAGGGCGTCGCTGTAGTCGGTCGCCATCAGCTCGGCGATCTCGTTGAACCGGTCGAGCATCGCCTTGGTCTCGGCGACGCCCTCCTCGACGTTGCCGAGCACGGTCTTGGACTCGTTGAGCGGGGGCTCCTGCTGCAGCATGCCGACGGTGAAGCCGGGCATCAGCCTGGCGTCGCCGTTGGAGGGCTGCTCCAGGCCTGCCATCATGCGCAGCAGCGTCGACTTGCCCGTGCCGTTGGGGCCCAGCACACCGATCTTCGCGCCCGGCAGGAACGACAGCGTGACGTCGTTGAGGACAACCTTGTCGCCGTGCGCCTTGCGGACGCGCTGCATTGTGTAGATGTACTCGGCCATGGCATCTAGCTTAGGGCCTTCACGGGGGCCCGGCGGACGGCCAGGCTCGCGGCGAACAGGGCCAGGCAGACCGGCGTGTAGACCAGGTTCAGCCAGTAGAACGGCGTCGAGGTGTCCGCGCCGATGCCGAGCATCCACCCGACGCCGACGACCCCGCGCACCAGCGTCCCCGCGGCGACGGCCAGCGTGGCCAGCCTGCCGTACCGGCTGTCCGCGGTCAGCATCGCCCAGGCCCCGGCCAGCAGCACCGCCGCCAGCGGCAGCAGGACGCGCGGCGTGAAGGGGACTTCCATGTTGAGTACGGCGAGCGAGAGGTCGCGCGCGTTGTCCGCCGGCCAGGTCGCGCCGGTCGCCCAGTAGAGGTGTGCCAGCGCGTCAGTGGTGAGCACGGCCGCCGCTGCGACCCCGATACGTTGTCTCATCATGACCGTGAAGAGGCTGCTCCCCCGCCGGAGGTTCCTGTGACGGTCATCACAGGAACCTTCTGGAACGGCGGCGCCTCTTGAGTGACGTGGACCTGTCAGATCTGGTGATCGCGGCGCAGCGTGGCGACACGATGGCGATGAACGACCTGCTCGACGAGCTGTCGCCGTACGTCTCCCGCCTCTGCGGCGCCATCGCGCTCCAGCACGGGGCCGACGCGGCGCAGGAGACGCTGATCGCCGTCTTCCGCAATCTGGGACGGCTGCGCGAGCCTTCCGCCCTCTACGGGTGGGTTCGGGCGATCGCGGCGCGCGAAGCCGTACGGACCGCCCATCGGTTCGCGCCGGGGCTGGAACTGGCGGAAATGGCCGCGGGCGGCGACGTCGAGCTGGCGGTCGACGTGCGCGACGCGCTCGACAGGCTGTCGCCCGAGCATCGGGCCGTGCTGGTGCTGCGCGACCTCGAAGGCATGGACGAGCAGCAGGCGGCGGCCGTCCTCGACGTACCGCAAGGAACCGTGAAATCGCGCCTGCACCGGGCCAGATCCAGCTTCAGAAAGGCATGGGGGCGATGACGGACTTGGACCCCGTACGCAAGATGCGGGTGATGGCCGCGGCGACACCCGGTTCCGCACTGGTCGAACGGGTCATTCCCGCGCCGTTCTCGGCCGTTTGGGCGGTGATGGCCGATCTTGAGGGGGAGATGCCGCACTACCAGCCCGCCGTCAAACGCGTCCAGGTGGACGAGAGGGACGGTGACCGGCTGCGCGTCATCGCGTACGGCAGGGCGGCGTGGTTGCGCGCCGACTTCGAGGCGGTGTTGCGCCCCGGGTGGTGCTGGATGCAGAGCCGCAACGTCACTTTCGGCCTGGCCGCTGTACCTGTCTCCGGCGGGACGCTCGTGGCCCGCGCGGGTTCGTCGCGGCGTCCGCTGGTGGGACGGCTCGCCGCGCCCCTGCTGCGCGCCGGTTTCGCCGGGGAGCTCGCCCGCCTGGAACGGCGGGCGCTGGCCCGCTAGATGAATGAGTCCAAGGGGTCGCCTGCGGAAATAGGGCGAGGGCGTCCAAGGTCATTGTGTGACGAACAACCTGAACACCCTCGCCACCGCAATCTATGTGAAGATCGATGACGCGTTGAGGGCTTCGCCGGATCTGGCTCCCTGGCGTCCAAAGGTGGGCATCGCGCCCACGCTCAGTGATGGCGAACTGGTCACCCAGGCGGTGATGTCGGCGTTGCTGGGCTTCACCTCCGAGCGACGCTGGCTACGGTATGCCCACGCCGAGCTGGGCGGCATGTTCCCGTATCTGCCTGGGCAGTCCGGCTACGGCAAGCGGCTGCGCAAGGCATCCGGCCTGGTCCTGCACATGATCAGGATTTTGGCGATGGACACCTCGCTGTGGAGCGACGATGTGTGGGTGGTCGATTCCACGCCGGTGGAGTGCGGCCGGTCCCGGGAGACAGCCAAGCGCAGCGACCTGGCAGGGTGGGCGGAGTACGGCTACTGCGCCAGTCACTCACGCTTCTTTTGGGGGCTGCGGCTGCATCTGCTGTGCACCCTGGGCGGGCTGCCCATCGCCTTCGCGCTCACCGGCGCCAAGGCCGATGAGCGCGAGGTCTTGCTGGGGATGTTCGACGACGCTCCCGCCTTGGTGGCCACCCATCCCGATCAGACGATCATCGCGGATAAGAACTACTACGGCCGCGCCTTCGAGCACGGTGTCACCGTGCGTGACCTGACCCTGCTGCGCCCGGCCCGCAAGGGTGAGCGTGAACGGGCCGGAGCACAGCTGTTCAAGCCCCTACGCCAAACCATCGAGTCCATCAACCAGACCTTCAAAGGTCAGCTTGACCTGGAACGCCACGCAGGTCGTACACGCGCCGGGGTCGTCATCCGCGTCCTGACCCGCATCCTCGCCTTGACCGCCGCGATCTGGCACAACGATAAGACCGGACAACCGGTGAAACGCTCCCTCACCGCCTTCGACCACTGATAGCAACCAGACCCCTTGGACTCAATCATCTAGGCGGCTGCCTCGGCGCGTTCGTGGAAGGTCCGCCGGTACGCCGAGGGCGACACCCCCACGATCCTGGCGAAGTGCGCACGCAGGCTGGCCGATCCGCCGAAACCGCACCTGTCGGCGATCCAGCCGATCGGCCGGTCGCCGGTCTCCAGGTACTGCTGCGCCCGCCGTACGCGCTGCTGCAACAGCCATTGCAGCGGCGACATCCCGAGCACCTCGGCGAACCGGCGTTCCACGGTGCGCACGCTGACGTTGGCCTGGGCCGCCAGGTCGGCGTTGGACAGCGGCAGATGCAGGTGCTCGCCCGCCCAGTCGAGGAGTACGGCCAGCCAGTCCTCACGCACGGCGGGAGCGCTGAGCCGCTGGTACTGCGCCTGCCCGCCATCCCGGTGCGGCGGCGTGACCAGGCGGCGGGCCAGCTCGGCCGCCACCGCCGCGCCGTGGTCGACGCGCACCACGTGGAGGCAGGCGTCGATCCCGGCCACCGTACCCGCCGAGGTGATCACGTTGTCGTCCTCCACATACAGGACGGACGGGTCGACCCGGACGGCCGGATAGCGGCGGCTCAGCTCCTCCGCGTGCAGCCAGTGCGTGGTGGCGCGGCGCCCGTCGAGCACCCCGGCAGCGGCCAGGATGAACGCACCGGAGCAGATGGACAGGATTCTGATCCCGCGCTCGTACGCCTCCCGCACGAGCTGCACCAGCTCGGCCGGCGGGTCGTCGTGCACGTTCGTGTGGGCCGGGACGACGAGCGTGTCCGTGGTGTCCAGGCTCCAGTCCTGCGCGGCGGGGTCGAGGGTGAACCCGGGGCTCAGCCGTACGGGACCCTTGCCGATCGGGACGACCGAGAACCGGTACCACGGGTCGGCCAGGTGCGGCCGGTCGATGCCGAAGATCTGGCAGGGGACGGCCGCTTCGAAGATCGGCATGTCGTCGGTGACGGCAACGACGACGTGGTGGGCACGCATGACGCGAATCTAGCGCAGGTTGTCGTGACCTGGAGTGGCGCCCCACGACACCTCTGACCAGGATCTAAGGCAGTCACTACTGCTTGAGGAGACCTGATGAGCGTTGTCGCGGTGTTCGGTGCTTACGGACACACTGCCCGCTTTGTCACCGCGGAGTTGCTGTCGCGCGGGCACACGCCGGTGCTGTCCGGGCGTGACGCGGCGAAGCTGGAGTTCGCCGCTCCCCCCGGGGTGGAGACGCGGGTCGCCACGGTCGACGACCCGGACTCGCTCGACCGCGCGCTCGCCGGGGCCGACGTGGTGATCAACTGCGCGGGGCCGTTCGCCGAGACGGCCCCGGCGCTGATCGAGGCGGCGTTGCGCGCCGGGATCCACTACCTGGACGTCACCGGGGAGACGATCGTCGCGCTCGACACGTTCGGCACGTATGGGGACGACCAGCGGATCAAGGACGCGGGGATCGTGGTGGCGCCGGTGATGGCGTTCTACGGCGCGCTCGGCGACCTGCTGGCGACGGTCGCGATGGGCGACTGGACGACGGCGGACGACATCTCGATCGCGGTGGCGCTGGACAGCTGGCAGCCGACCCGGGGAACGCTGCTGGCTGGGGCGCGGCGAGCGGGGCGTCGAGTGGTCTTCCGCGACCGGCAGTTGGAGGTCGTGCCCGCCGAAGAGCCCGCCCCGCACGCGTCGTGGACCTTCGGGGCACCGTTCGGCGTGCAGGAGGTAGTGGGCCAGTTCTCCACAACGGACGTGATCACCATCTCCCGCCACCTGGACACGCCGCAGGTCAACGCATATCTCAACCTGACGCCACTGAAGGACCTGAGCGACCCGTCGCCTGACGGCCCGCAGGCGACGGACGCCAGCGGCCGGTCGGCGCAGGTCTTCCTGGTGGAGGTCGCGGTACGGCGGGGCGACGAGGAGCGACGGGCGTCGGCACAGGGCCAGGACATCTACGCATTTACCGCCCCGATCGTGGTGGAAGCCGTGGACCGCATCCTCTCTGGCCGAACCCGCGCCGGGGGCGTCGTGACCGCGGGCGAGATCTTCGACCCCGAAGACTTCCTCCGCGCCCTGCCCTTCGACAACCTCTCCCTGAGCTAACCCCCCATCTGCCCTGCTACCGAGCCCCAACCGCTCCCCACAGCCGCCCACCCACACCTCACCACGCCCACCCCACGCCTGCGCGGGATGGACGGCGCGAGAAGAGCCAAGGTCCACTTGGAAGGACACACAGCGGAGCAGGCCGGGCGCTCAGGGCGGGCCAGGGGTCGGGCCTTTCCGAGCCATGAGGGCGAAGTAGGCCGAGCTCAGCGCTGAGGGGTCAGCGCGGAGAGGTCAGGCTGAGCAGCGCGGGCAGGTCGGGGCCGGCGTCCCGAGCCGGGCGGTCTCGAGCGAGGCCACACCGAGGGGGGTCCCTGCGGCGCGGTGGCGAGGGCGCGGTGCCGAGCGGTGGGCTAGGTCGGGTGTGCCGAAGGGGAAGGTGGGGCGCGGTCGGGCGGCGCGGTGCCGAGGGGTGGGTGGGCGGTTCAGGCGGGCGGTTCGGGCGGGCTGCACCGAAGGGACGAAGGCGTGTGGGTTAGGCGGGGGTGGTGTCTGGGGTTGGGTTGGGGGGTGGGGATTGGGTGGCGGGGAGGCAGATGCGGTCGCGGCCCAGTTCCTTGGCGCGGTACAACGCCAGGTCCGCAGCGGCCAGTAGCTCTATCAGGTCGTTCCCGTGCATGCTCATGATCGCCACCCCCGCCGAGATCGTGACGGTGATCATGGCGTCGTCCGCCGGGACGGCCATCCGGCCGACCCTGGTGCGCAGGCGTTCGGCCACCCGCCTGGCCTCCGCCACGTCGGCGCGCGGCAGCAGGACCACGAACTCCTCCCCGCCGAACCGCCCCACCACGTCGTAGTCGCGCAGCTGCGTCCTGAGCGTCGCCGCCACGCCCGCCAGCACCTGGTCGCCCACCAGATGGCCGTAAGTGTCGTTGACGCGCTTGAAATGGTCGATGTCGACGATCAGCAGCGCCAGCGTCTCACCGGTACGGCGGGCCCTGACGATCTCGGTGTCCGCCTCCCGCTGCCAGGCCGCCGCGTTGAGCAGGCCCGTCTTCGGGTCGGTACGCGCTGCCGCCTGCAACTGGGCGTGCAACAGGCTCCGTTGCAGCAACACCACCGGCGGCAGCGCCAGGACCAGCAGCGCCAGGTTGAGCCCGCAGGCGATCGCGACGGTCACGCCGAGGCAGAGCTCGACGACGTCGAGCAGCGCGCTCTCCCTGTCCCACAACACGTCGCGCCAGCGGGTGTCCGGGTCGGCGGTGTGCGCGGCGATCGCGATCAGCGCCGTGTTGAGCAGGGCGAAGAGGGTGGCGCAGCCCACCGCGTAGACGATCGGCGCCGCCGTACCCCTGGACAGGACGGACGCGTCGGGCACGGCCGCGTGGAACACCACGGACGCCGTGCACCCCGCCAGGCCGATCGCCGCCGAGCTGAACACCCTCCGGTAGAGAACGGTGGCCCTGACCCGGAGCTGCAGCAGCACCTGGAGAAAGATCGGTGCGAACAGGGCATAGACCGGCGGCAGCAGCAGGGCCACCGGGAGCCACCACGCGGACAGCAGGTCGCGGGAGACTCCTGCGGGCATGCCGAGCCTGCGCGTCGCCTCGATGCACGCGGCCCCGCACCCCATCAGAGCTGCGAACGTCAGCAGATCCGACCACCGGAATTCGGTAGATGTCGCAAAGAACCCAATCGCGATGACATCCAGGGTTACGATCCCGCTGAGGTAGGCGACGAGCGCGCGACGTTGCCCGAGCAGCGGCCACCGGCCGGCGAGCGGGGACATGGCGTCGCGAGGCTTGACCGAGGTGTCACCCGACGCCACCATCTCGCCTCCTCCTTGACTAACGATGTGTAACACAATAGTTGCGGAGTGTGCGTTGCGCGACGGGAACCGCTACCTTTGGCAACATGGCCACTCGCGTCAAGTGGCCTGGCGAATGGAAACCACTCACTCCGCGAGTGGGCCGTGCGGGAAAGGAGCAGCCATGGTGCGGGGCGTGACCTGGACCTGACAGGGGCTCTGGCCAGCTGGCACGGGTAATTCCATCGGCTCGCCCTGAGGGGCGCGAGGGCACCGACCTTCGATCAGCCGATGCCCCCCTCCACTTCCGCCACCCTCCTCAGGCGGCCACCCGCTCCTCCACGGGACCCTCGGCACCCTCCGCCGACTCGCCATCCGACGCTGCCCCGAGAACCCTCACCAGACCGGCGTCCTTCGCGGCCTTCACCGAACCGGGGCCGCTCTCGCCCTTCTTTCCTGCGCGCCCCTTGGTCACGTGGCTGACCTCGCGATCCGTTGCCGCCGGGCCGCCATCGCTTCCTGCGCTCCCGGGCTCGATGACGTCGGCGTCGGTGATGTCGGCACTCCCAGCGGCACCCAGCGGGGCGAGACCGCTGGCAGGGGGCGTGGAGGGCTCGCCGGGGTTGAGCAGGAGGCTGCTGGCCCTGGGGAAGAGGCGGACGGGCTCCTCCGACGTGAGCGGCTCGTCGAACGGCGAGGCTGCCGCGGCCGCGGGCTTGGTGCTCATCGCCCAGTCCTGGGTCTCCTCGTCCAGGCGGTCGCGCATCTCGGCGCTCACGGAGCCCGTGCTGGCCAGGCGGTCGGGCTTGGAGAAGGCGCCGACGCCCCATCGGAGGTCGTGGCCCACCGAGCTGGCCTCCACCTCGGCGGCGAACCTCCGGTCGCCCTCCTGGCCGAACTCCCTGATGCGGAGCCTGCCGGACACCACGACCGGGTGGCCGACCTGGATGGACTGGGCGACGTTGTCGGCGAGGGCGCGCCAGCACCTGACGACGAAGCACACCGTGTCCCCGTCGGCCCACATGCCGGTCTTCTTGTCGAAGTAGCGGTGGTTGGTGAGGACGCGGAGCGAGGTGACGCGGGCGCCGTCGCCGAAGGTGTGCTGGCGCGGTTCTGCGGCGACCCTGCCGGTGAGCGTGACGTGGATGTCGTTCATCGTTGCCTCCCAAGTGGCGGGCCGGCTTGCCCGCATGGGCGACAACGATGGCCTCGGCGGGGTTCACGAGAACGGACCGAACGACGCTCTGGGGACAGAGGATGGCGACAGGGTGTCCCCTGTGGATCAGGGAGTCTGGAGGCCGTTCAAGGCGGTGAAGAAGTCGCGGTGCCGGACCAGTTCTCGTTCCACGGGCTCCACGACCATGGAGTCCGCCACCGCGCCCACGCGCCGCCGCATCTCCCGCTCCAACCGCTCCCTCTCCTTGGAAGCCCCCAGCACCACGAAGTTGCGCGAAGCCACAGCAGACAGCACCCCGAGCCCCAGAACGGACGCCATCATCAACCCCACCCAAGGCAACGTCGTACGGTCACCAAAGACCCCGAAAGACCCAGGGAAGAACAAACCGCACAGCAGCCAGGCAACCCCGGCGGCAAACGCGAGCACCAGCCCGTACTGCCAAGCCCGAAGCAACCGCCACCACCCGGGCACCCGGTCCACAGAGGGAGCGACCTCGGTCAGCTCGTCGGAAAGAGCCTCGGGAAGCTGCTTGACCCGCGACCGAGCCGCGTGGTTCACGCTGGCCCGCCACACCTCGTGCATCCCCCCGGTGAGCCCGTCCGCCAGCGCCTGCACCGCGTTGTCCACCTCGGCGCCCTGCGCGGTCACCGCTCCCCCGGCCATCCCGCTGATCTCAGCGTGCAGGTCCCCGAGGTTGAGGCTCTTGAGCGGATCCGGCCGCAACCGCGACACCCACCGGGAAGGCGGCCAGCCCACCCAGACCGTGGACCGCTCGGCGTAGATGTTCTCCATCGCCTCACCCACAGCGGGCACGCCCACGGCGTCGCACAGCGCGTCGGTCAGCCCGACCCTGCGCGCCGCGTCCACCGACGACGGCGCCGACAGCGCGGCCCCCACGGGCATCGACGAGGCCAGGCGCTGCTGCAGCCGGTCCAGGTCGGCCTCGAGCCGCTGGATCGCCGCCCTGCGCCTGGTCACGGCCTCCGACAGCACCGACTTGAGGCTGTCGACGCCGCGGCCGGTCACGGCTGAGGTGGGCACCACGGACGGGGAGTGGACGCCTTCGCGCCGCAGCAGGTCGTTGAGGTCGATGACCAGCTCGGCCAGCTCCTCGGTGGACAGCTTGTCCGCCTGGTTCAGGGCGAAGACGGTGACGGCGTCGTGCCCGGCCAGCTCGGTGACGTAGCGGCGGTGCGTGGACGCGTCGGCGTACTTCTGCGGGTCGAGCACCCACACCACCAGGTCGGCCAGCCCGATGAGCCGGTCGGCCTCCGGGTCGGTGAGCGCCCTGATCGAGTCGTGGTCGGGCAGATCGAGCAGGATCAGTCCGTGAAGCTGTGATTCGCCCTTGTCGAGCGCGGATGCCCTGGCGAAGCGGTGCCGCCACTGGATCTGCAGCCAGTCGAGCAGCGGTCCCGCGCCTTCGAGCCCCCACACGCAGGCGTGCGTGCGCGCCGTGGTGGGCCTGCGCACGCCGGTCGGCGACAGCTCCAGCCCGGAGATCGCGTTGAACAGCGACGACTTGCCGCTGCCCGTGCCTCCGGCCAGCGCGACGACGGTGTGCTCGGACGACAGCTTGAGCCGGTCGCCCGCGCGCAGCAGCAGCGAGCCCGCGTCGGTCAGCAGCCGCTGGTCGAGCCGCCCTGGTCCGAGCTCCACGACCCTGGTGAGCGCGGAGAGCCTGGGGCCGAGGCCCTGCCGTCCAGTCATGGTGGTCATCGTGCGACCTCGAGGTTGTACGTGGCCTGGTAAAGGCGGGTCGCGGAGGCTTCGTCCGGAATTCCGGCCGCGTCGAGCGCCTGGACGTACCTCATGGACTCCTCGTCGAACAACATGCTGAGCCTGGCCCGCAGGTCGCTGATCGCCCTGGCGCCGATGCCGCGCAGCGACTCGGCCCCGAGCAGCGCCTTCAGCAGCCGTTGCGGCAGCGACTCCGCGCCCGTGTATCCGAACAGTCCGACCATGAAGATCAGCGCCATCGAGTCCACGTCGAACGAGATCACCTTGGAGACCGAGCGCTTGGCCACGCCGTCGGTGCGGATCAGCTCGGTCAGGTGCTCCTGCCAGGCGACGACGGCGCGGTTGGCCCGCCGTACCAGCTCCTCGGACGGCCGGTCGAGGCCGGTCGCGAGCGTGGCGCCCAGCTCGGAGCGCTGACGCCAGCGCGCGGCGACCTCCTCGGCCGCCCGATGGGCGGCCGAGATGATGACCGACTCCATGCCGACCCTGAGCGCGGCCTTGAAGGCCATGATCCGCTCAGGGGTCTGTACGGCTCTGCCCCGCTTGCGCAGTTGGAGGGTACGCATCAGATCGCCGGACCCGGCGAAGTCCTGCCAGCGGGCCAGCACCTCGCCCCGCATGAGGGAGCCGCCGCGCATCGACTGGTCGATCTCGGCGAGCGCGCCCATGTAGGCGGCCTCGACGTCGGTGCGCAGCTCGGCGCGGAAGGCGACCTGCCCCTCCAGATGCCTGGCCAGCGCGGGGACGCGCGTGCGGAAGCTGTCGAGCACGCCGCTCAGCGTCTCCGCGACGGCCCGCGCCCTGCGCTCCTCGTCGACGGACAGCTCGGCCAGCCACATCCGCAGGTCGGTGACCTCGTTGTCGGGCAGCCTGCCCTCGGTGACCTTGGACTCGTTGATCACGAACCGGTCGACGTCGCCCAGGCCGTACTCGGTCAGCATGCGGACGAAGTGCTTGAGCACGACCTCCTGCGACCTCGGCTGCACCCGGGACAGCACGATGGCCAGCCGCGCGCCGCGCTCCTTGGCCAGGCGAAGCAGCTTCCAGGCCGGCGCGTCCGCGTAGCGGGCCGCGGTGGTGACGAAGATCCACAGGTCGGCCGCGTCGAGCATGCGGTGCGCGATCTCGTGGTGCTCCTCGACGACGGAGTCGATGTCGGGGGTGTCGAGCAGCGCCACGCCCTGGGGCAGCTTCTCGGTGGGCACGACGACGAGGGAGCCGACGCCGGCCTCGACGGACGGCTTCTCCAGGCGTTCCAGGCCGCCGAGCAGCTCGCCCTCGGCGAACCACTTCTGGTCCTCGGGGTGGCAGGCGAGCACGGGGGTGCCGGTGGTGGGACGGCGTACGCCGGTGCGGCTGACGTTCTTCTCGGCGAGGGTGTTGACCAGGGTGGATTTGCCGGCGCCTGTGGAGCCTGCGACCACGATGAGCGCGGGCGCGCTGTTCGTGCGAACGCGTGGTAGTACGTAGTCTTCGAGCTGTGCGAGCAGCTCTGCCTGGGCTTGCCGGGCTTCTGCCGCTCCGGGCAGATCGAGGCTGAACCGCAGGTCGACGACGCTCTCCCGGAGCGCGCCGAGCGCAGCGGTCAGCGCCTCGGCGGCCGCGTCGGGTAGCTCCTCCTCGGGTTCCGGCTCCTCTTCCTGTACGGCTTCCGCCTCGTCGACAGGCTCCTCAGCCTCTTCTTCGACAGGCTCGTCGGAGGGGTCGTCGGCAGGCGTGTCATAAGACTCGTCGGAAGGAGGGTCGTCGGACGGGGCGTCCTCAGACGCGACCACGACATCGTCAGCGGGGGCGGGAGGTTCGGGGTCGTCCTGGAACGCGCGGAAGCTCAGCGTCTGCTCCCCCGCCGACTCCGCCTCGCTCCGGTTCACGGGACCCGCTCCGCTCGTACCATCTCGACCTCCTGGCCGACCCTGACGACGTCGCCGACGATGACGATCGCCGGTGGCCGTATCCCAGCCGCGGACACGCGGTCGGCCACAGTGGACAGCGAGGCGCTAACGGCCCGCTGGGTGGGAAGAGTACCGTCCTGTACCACCATTACGGGAGTTTCCGGCGAACGTCCGTCTCGAAGGAGACTTTCGACTATCTTCGGCAACCGTTCGACAGCCATCATGAGCACCAACGTGCCCTTCGAGCGCGCCAGCGCCGGCCAGTCGACCGTCGAAGCGGGATCGTCCGGCGCCACGTGCACCGAGATGACGTGGAACTCCTGACTCACCCCGCGATGCGTCACCGGCACCCCGGCGGCGGCGGGAACCGCGACCGAGCTGGTGATTCCGGGCACGACCAGCACCGGGATGCCCTCGCGCGCGCACGCCAGCATCTCCTCGCCGCCCCTGCCGAACACGAAGGGGTCGCCGCCCTTGAGCCGCACCACGAACTTGCCCTGCTTGGCCCGGTCGATGAGCAGCTCGTTGATCTTGTCTTGGGAAAGTGACCTACCGTAAGGCACTTTGGCCGCGTCGACGAGCTCGACGTCGGGCGCGAGCTCGTCCAGCAGGGCGCGGGGCGCGAGCCGGTCGGCCACGACCACGTCGGCCTGGGCCAGGAGCTGCCGCCCGCGCACGGTGATCAGGCCGGGGTCGCCAGGACCGCCGCCGACGAGCGCGACGCCGACCGGTTTGGTGCGGTTGCGCCGGGCGTCGACGGTGCCGTCGCGGAGCGCGTCCACGACCGCGTCCCTGATGCCCGCGGCTCTGCGCGGGTCGCCGCCAGCCGTGACGGCGACGCTGATCTCGTCGACCCGTCCCGTGGCGGGGGTCCAGGCGGCGGTGGCGTCCTTGTCGTCGGCCCGTACGCACCAGATCCGCTTCGACTCGGCCTCCGCCGCGACGGCGGTGTTGGCCGCGGCGTTGGAGGTGCATGCCTGCACGAGCCAGGCGCCGTCGCAGTCGCCCACCTCGTAGCGCCTGGCCTCCCAGGTGATGCGGCCGGCTTCGATGAGATCGTCCAGTGCGGGGGTGACGCTCGGTGACACGACGGTGACCACCGCGCCCGCTTCGAGCAGCGCGGGAACCCGGCGCTGCGCGACGCGCCCGCCGCCCACGACGAGCACCCGGCGGCCGGAAAGCCGCAGGCCAAGCAGGTAGGGGCCCATGACGGCGAATCTCCCGTTCGCGATGTTTGGCGTGTTAAGAGGTAAACCTACCGGGTCCTAACGAGAGAGTCGCGGCCCGTGTGTCAACGGCGGTCAAGCCGGTACCGTTTCGTCACGCGCCGTTACACGGGTTTGTCGGTGACTCCTGCCGAGTCGAACGTCGCCACCTCGTGCATCACGCGTACGGCCGAGCAGACCAGCGGATACGCCAGCAGCCCCCCGGTGCCCTCGCCGAGGCGCAGCTCCAGGTCCACCAGCGGGCGCAGCCCGAGATGGTCCAGCGCGGCGGCGTGGCCGGGCTCAGCCGACCGGTGCCCGGCGACGCAGTGGTCGATCGAAGCGGGAGAGAGCGCCGCGGCCACCAGAGCCGCCGCCCCCGCGATGACCCCGTCCAGGATGACCGGCACCCGCAGTGCCGCCCCGCCGATGATGAACCCGGCGATCGCCGCGTGCTCGAACCCGCCCACGGCGGCCAGCACGTCCATGGGCTCCTCGGGCAGCGCGGCCGTGGCCCGCCGCACGACGGAGACCTTGTGCGCGTGCATCTCGTCGTCGATCCCGGTGCCGCGGCCGGTCACCTCGGCAGCGTCCCTGCCGGTGAAGGCGCAGATCAGCGCGGCGGAAGCGGTGGTGTTGGCGATGCCCATGTCACCGGTGATCAGGCAGCGCGCTCCCTGGGCGACCAGCGAGGAGGCGACCGAGATGCCCGCCTCCAGCGCCTCGACGACCTGCGCCGACGTCATGGCCGGGCCGAGCGAGAGGTCGGCCGTGCCGTACCCGATCTTGTGGTGGACCAGGCCTGGCGCGTCGGCGAGGTCGGCGGCGACACCGACGTCGACCACCGTCACGGACGCTCCCACCTGCGCAGCGAAGGCGTTGGCCACCGCGCCACCGGCCAGGAAGTTGGCCACCATCTGCACCGTGACCTCCTGCGGCCACGGGGTGACGCCCTGGGCGTGCACGCCGTGGTCGGCCGCGAAGATCGCGAGCGCCGCTGGGGTGGGCATGGGCGGCGGGCAGACGCCCGCCGCACCGGCCAGCCGTACCGCGACCTCCTCGAGGACCCCGAGCGAGCCGCGCGGCTTGGTGAGACGGTCCTGGTGCGCCCTGGCCTCGGCCAGGGCGGAGGCGGAGGCCTCGGAGACGGAGGGCAGCATCAGTGCACCAGCTGGAGGGCTTCTTCGTACCGCTCGATGACCACGTCTGCCAGCGAGTCGCAGTCGCCGATCACCTCGGCGCAGCGGATGTCGAGGTCGGGGTGGCCCGCGCCGTACGCCAGGGCCTGCGCCCACACCCGCTCCAGCAGCCCGCCCGCGAACAGCAGGTAGGGCAGCACGATGACGCGCTTGGCGCCGAGCCTGCGGCAACGCTCCAGCCCACCGGGCACGCCGGGCGGGGTGACGGAGACGAAAGCGGTTTCAACGGTCATGAAGTCATAGGCGTGCGTCTCCCAGAACAACCTGGACACGCGGTGCACCTCGGCGTTGGCCGCCGGGTCCGTCGAGCCCTCGCCGACCAGCACGACGGCGGTCTCGGACAGCTCGATGTGCTGGACGGGCTCCTCGACGGGCACCGAGGTGACCGCCCTGAGCCTGGGGAACTCCTGGATCGGCTCAAGCTCGACGGCGGCCTCGTTGAGCCGCTCGGCCAGCAGCGCGAGCACGCGGGGGTCTGGGCCTAGGGGGCGGCCGTAGTCGTACATCAAGGTGGGGTGCCTCTCCTGTTCGAGCGCCATGGCGGCGGGCAGCTCCTCGCCGACCCTGCTGAGGCTGAGCGGGAGCGCCACCAGCCGGTGGTGTCCGCGCGCCACGAGCGAGGCGACGGTGTCGCTGAGCCGTGGTTTGGCTATGTCGAGGTAGCCGCCGGAGACGTCGGCCGCGTTTTGGTCAAGGCGGCAACGCAGACGGTGCACGAACCTGCCGAACTCGGCGGAACCGGCGTCATCGTTCGAGCCATGCCCGATGAGCAGCAGCGGGGGCTTCATAAAGAGGGTCTCCGGGGGTACGAAAGACAGACACGCGAGGATAACCGATCGGCATGGGTATTGGACAGGTCACTGTGCGTGCGTCGGCACTGCGTGAACGATGAAAACGGGGTCGGCGGCGCTCAGCGCGTGCGCGCCGGAAGCCAGCGTGACCAGGCGTGACGCCTGGATCTGGGTGCCTTGAGCGTGGTAGCCGTGCTCGCGCAGCCGGTCGAGTACGGCGGGCACCTGCTCCAGCGATTTGACCGTGCACACCAGCGACCTGGGGTTGCGCGCGGCGCACGCCACGATCACGTCGGGCCCGCCGCCGCCCACGAAGACGGCGTCCGGGTCGGGCAGCGGTTCGAGCGCGGGCGGCGCCTGCCCGCGGGTGAGCGCGACCTTGACGCCCAGGTCGATGACCTTGGCGCGCAGGCGGGCGCAGGCCTCCTCGTCGCGTTCGACGGCCACGACGGCCGCGCCGAACCTGGCGCACTCGACGGCGATGTCCCCCGAGCCCGCGCCGACGTCCCAGACGAGGTCGCCCAGTCGCGGCCCGAGCTTGGCCAGGATGAACGCGCGCACCTCGGGCGGCGTGTCGCCGGGCAGCGCCCACTCCTCGGGCCCGGTGCGCCCGCCGGCCAGCCAGGCGCGCCCCTGCGGCCGGTAGAGCGGGTCGAGGACGAGGACGACGTCGGGGTCCTTCCACGGCCTGGTGGTCGCCTCGCCCATGCGGCTGTGCGAGACGCGCTCGTCGGGCCCGCCCAGGTCCTCGAAGACGATGAGGGCGCGCGGCGTGGTGGGCGCCAGCTCCCTGGCGACCTCGGCGGGCCCGACGCCTGGCGCGACGATCAGCGCGACCTTGGGGTGGGCGCGGCAGACGTTGACGACCTTGGCCAGCTGTTCCGCGCCAGCCGGGGCCACGACGAGGGCGTCCTCCCAGTTGAGCCCGGCGCGCGCGAAGGCCTGCGCCACGAGCGAGGTGGCGGGCAGCACCTCGGGCTTGACGCCGTGCGCGCGCAGGTCGCGCACCACGCCGAAGAAGCCGGGGTCGCCTCCCGCGAGCAGGACGGCCTCGCCCTCGCCGCGCTCCAGGTGCTCGTCGAGCAGCGCGAGCGGGTCGTCGGTGGCTACGGCGTCGCCGAGCCGCAACTGCCGCACGATCCGGCCGGGGCCTGCGACCAGGGCGGCCTGCCGCAGCAGGTCCTGCGCCCTGGGCGAAAGCTCGGACCCGTCCCACCCGATGACCGTCACCATGCCTTCAGGATGACTGCGTCAGGTGCTTATGACCACCTCGAGGTTGCGCGGGCCGTGCACGCCTTCGACCCGGTTGAGCTCGATGTCGCTCGTGGCCGACGGGCCGCTGATCCAGGTGAGCGGGCGGGTGGGGTCGAGCCTGGCGAGCGCTTCCGCGACGGTGGCCACGATCTGGCCGGAGCGCACCACGCACAGGTGGTAGTCGGGCACCAGCGTCTGCGCCCTGTCCCCCTGGCCCGGCCCGGTGTCCAGGACGATCGTGCCGGTCTCGGCGATCGCCACGGCGCACCCGGTGATCACGCCGTCGGCGCTGAAGAGGTCGTCGGACGCCGTGACCACCCACTCCTCGGGCAGCCCGTCCGGGACGATCATCCGCCTGCCCTCGGCGAGCTCGGCGATCTTCCCGACGAGCCCGGCCTCCGGCACGACGTGCACCACGGCCCGGTAGTCGTCGACGCGCTCGGCGAACAGGGCAACCACGTCGTCGTACGGCACAGCCGTCCGGTAGGCGCGCACGATCTCCACGTCCGGAGCACCGACGACGGCCTTCCTGATCCTGTCCAGGATCACCTCACGCGCGCTCATTGCGCTCCCACCAGTCTCTGAACGATTCTTCCGGAATGTCGGGCAGGTCCCTGGTGTCGGTCCACGCGGACAGCGGGCCAGGGAGGCGCTTGGGAACCAGCTTGCGGAAACGCACCGCGAGCCGTTGCGCCCTGGCCAGCCGTACGTCCTTGGCCAGGACCCACCCGGCGACCTTCATGCCCGCGCGCTCCGCCGGGGCGTGCTTGACCTTGGCGCGCAGGTCGACCAGCACTTCCGGGATGTCGATCGCGACCGGGCAGGCCTCGAAGCACGCGCCGCACAACGACGAGGCGTACGGGAGCGAGGCGTCCAGGTCGGAGCCCATGCCGCGCAGTTGCGGGGTGAGGATCGCACCGATCGGCCCGGGATAGACCGATCCGTAGGCGTGGCCACCGGCCCGCTCGTAGACCGGGCACACGTTCAGGCAGGCCGAGCAGCGGATGCAGCGCAGCGCCTGCCGTCCCACCTCGTCGGCCAGCACGTTGGTGCGGCCGTTGTCGAGCAGGACCAGGTGGAAGTCCTGGCCCTCGGTCGCCCCCGTCCACATGCTCGTGTACGGGTTCATCCGCTCGGCCGTCGAGCTGCGCGGCAACAGTTGGAGGAAGACCTCCAGGTCGCGCCAGGACGGCAGCAGCTTCTCGATGCCGACCACGCTGATCAGCGTGCGCGGCAGCGTCAGGCACATGCGCCCGTTGCCCTCCGACTCCAGCACGACCAGGGTGCCGGTTTCGGCGATCATGAAGTTGGCGCCGGAGATGGCGACCTTGGTCTTGAGGAAACGTTCGCGCAGGTGAAGCCGGGCGGCGTCGGCCAGCGCCGAGGGTTCGTCGGTGAGGTCGTCGGGCGCCGGTCGCCCCCATTCGGCCATCTTCTCGGTGAAGATCTCGCGGATCTCCGACCTGTTGCGGTGGATGGCCGGGACCAGGATGTGGCTCGGGAAGTCGTCGCCGAGCTGCACGATGAGCTCGGCCAGATCGGACTCGTAGGCGGTGATGCCCTGCTTGGCCAGGTGCTCGTTGAGCCCGATCTCCTGGGTGGCCATCGACTTGACCTTGACGACCTCGGTCTCGCCCGTCGCCTGGACCAGTTCGGTGACGATGCGGTTGGCTTCGTCCGCGTCGCGCGCCCAGTGCACGTGACCGCCCGCCTTCGTCACCGCTTCCTCCATCTGGAGCAGGTAGCGGTCGAGATGGCGGAGCGTGTGGTCCTTGATGGTCTTTCCCGCCGCGCGCAGCTCCTGCCAGTCGGGCAGCTCGGCCACGGCTTTGAGCCGCTTGCCGCGGATGGTGTGGGTGGCTTTGCGGAGGTTGTAGCGAAGCTGGGAGTCCTGTACGGCTACCGCCGCGTTCTGCGGGAAGGTCCCCGGCATACCAAGAAAAGTCATGATGTGGCCGCCAGGATCTCCGCGAGGTGCATGATCCGCACCCCTGACTGCTGCCGCCTGAGGGTGCCGCCGATGTGCATCAGGCAGGAGTTGTCCGCCGCGCAGAGCACCTCGGCGCCGGTGTCGAGCACGTTGCGCACCTTGTCGCCGCACATGGCAGCGGAGATCGCCGGGTTCTTCACCGCGAACGTGCCGCCGAAGCCGCAGCACTCGTCGGCCGCCTCCAGCGGAACCAGCTCCAGGCCGCGGACCTTCCGCAGGAGCCTGGTCGGCTTGTCTCCCAGGTGCAGGCCGCGGAGCGAGTGACACGTCGGATGGTAGGTCACCTTGTGCGGGAAATATGCGCCCACGTCGTCCACCTTGAGGACGTCGATCAGGAACTCCGACAGTTCATACACCTTGAGCTGCTCTATTTGAGCGGCTCCAGGACTGCCCGGTTTGACCAGCTTCGGGTACTGCTCGCGGACCATCGCCGCGCACGAGCCCGACGGCGCGACCACCGCGTCATATCCGCCGAAGACCTCGGTGAAGTGGCGGGCCAGCCGTACACCCTCCTCGCGGTAGCCGGTGTTGACGTGCATCTGGCCGCAGCAGGTCTGGGCGGAGGGGAAGTCGACGTCGCAGCCGAGCCTGCGCAGCAGCGACACCACGGCTTTCCCGGTGCCGGGAAAGAGCGTGTCGTTGACGCACGTGATGAACAGGGCGACTTTCATGGTCAGACCATACTATGGTCAGACCATATGGGGACAAGGAAGTTCGAGGGCGTTATCGCCCAGATCGAGCAGCGCATCCTGGACGACGGGCTGACGGTCGGCGACCGGCTGCCCGGCGAGCGGCAACTGGCCGAGGAGCTGCGGGTGGGGCGCTCCTCGGTACGCGAGGCACTACGCGTGCTCGAATCGCTCGGCGTGGTGTCCTCGCAGGTGGGACGGGGTCCCGACGCGGGAGCCGTACTCACCTCGCGGCCGGATACGGCGCTCACGGACCTGCTCAGGCTGCACCTGGGGCTGGCCAGCCTGGAGCTGTGGGAGGTCATCGACGCGCGGCTGATGATCGAGCGCTGGGCGGCATCGCACGCTGCCGCTTCGCGGGCGGACACCACGGAGCTCGCGCGGCATCTCGCGGCCATGGACCAGGCGACCACCGCCGAGGAGTTCGTGGAGCACGACACGGCTTTCCACTGCGCGATCGCCGAGGCGTCCGGGAACCGGCTGATCTCAGCGATCATGCGGTCTTTGCGGGACTCCGTGCGACGTTATGCCGTGGAGGCGGTGGAACGGCTGGGCGACCCGTCGACACTCCGCCCCGACCACGTCCGGATTTTTCACGCTATCCGGGACGGTGACCCGGTCGAGGCGGTCAATGCGGTGACCGACCACCTCGCCCACGCCTATCCGTCGCTATGACCGAGTGTCTGCTTCGCGGCAGTTGGCCGCCGAGCAGGTGCGCATCATGAGCAGCCGCGACTGCAGCCGGAGCAGCAGCGCCGGATCGGCCGTCGCGGCGATGTTGTGGAGCTGGTGCGGGTCGGCGGCCAGGTCGTAGAGCTGCGTCTCCCCCGTTTCGTACCGCACGTAGGTGTAGTCCTCGGTGCGCAGCGCCTGGTAGGCGGGGACCGGCGTCTGCTTGGCCGACGCCTTGTTGAGCGGCCGGTTGAACTCCACCAGCACGTTCTTGCGCCAGTGCGTCGGCTTCCTGCCGTTGAGCAGCGGCACCAGCGAACGCCCCTCCACGAACGGCGGCACGGCCGCCCCGCCCAGTTCGGCGAACGTGGGCGCCAGGTCGACGGTGGCCGTCATGTCGTTGACCGTCGAGCCAGGCGCGATGCCCGGCCCCCTGACCACCAGCGGCACCCTGATCGCCTCCTCGAAGGGGGTGGTCTTGCCCTGCTTGATGCGGTGCGTGCCGAGATGGAAGCCGTTGTCCGAGGCGAAGAAGATGTAGGTGTTGTCGAGCTTGCCCGCCTGGCGCAGCGTCTCGACCACGCTGCCGACCAGGTCGTCCGCGCCGAGCATCGCGCGCATCCTGTCCCGGTAGCGCTCGTCTATCCGGTCGATGCCCTTCTGCTTGATCGTGGGCAGGTTCCTGAGCCAGCGCGGCTCGTCTTTGACGTCCTCCTGGTTGAAGGACTTCGGCCTCGGCGCTCTGACGCCGGAGAAGGCGTTGGCGTGCCGTACGGCGGGGTTGCTGGGGTTGTGCGGGGCGATCGGGGCCAGGTAGAGGAAGAACGGGTCCTTGGAGGCGGTCATGAACGTGCGCGCCTTTCCGGCCAGCACGTCGGACAGGTAGTCGCGCTCCGACCAGCCGTAGTCGGCCAGCTTGCCGTTCTCGTTGAGCGTGTAGCCATACTCCTCGTAGAGGTTCTTTACCGGGACGTCCCATTCGTTCCAGCCGGGTGGCACGTGGGTGGCCTCGGTGGAGGTGCCCGGGTAGTGGTTGAGGAACTTGCCCATCAGCGCGGTGCGATACCCGGCGGACTGCATCCAGGTTCCCACTGTGGAACGTTCCAGACCATTGGCGTAGAAGCGGTCGAAGCCGCCTTCAGGCGCGGTGTTGGTCAGGACGCCATGACTGTGGACGTACTGCGAGCGCAGGATCGACGTGCGCGAGGGGCAGCACCAGGAGTTCGTCACGAAGAACCGCTCGAACGAGGCGCCCTGCCGTACGAGCTGCTTGGAGATGTTGGGGAAGTTGCGAAGGACTCCGGCCTCCAGGTCGTCCACCAGCACGAACACGATGTTCGGCCGGGCTTGAGCCGTCTCGCCGGACGCTGGAGGGAGCGAGAAGGCGAGCGGAAGCAACAGCAGGACACAGGCGAGACGACACAGACCCTTCACCACAGATGTCACTTTCCCCCGGAGATCATGCATTGACACCCAAGGACCTGCCCTGGGCTAATAGAACGTGTTCTCATTTCTGTGAAGGAGGGCCCGCATGAAGCTCGGTCTGAACCTCGGCTATTGGCAGCGCAACGCCGATGACGCGACCGAGGTCGTGCGGACCGCCGAGCGGCTCGGATACGACTCCGTGTGGACGGCCGAGGCGTACGGCAGCGACGCTTTCACCCCGCTGGCCTGGTACGGAGCACGGACATCTCGTATCAAGCTTGGCACATCGGTCGCACAGATCTCGGCAAGGACCCCGGTTGCCACCGCTATGACCGCGATGACGCTGGACCATCTGACCGGGGGGCGGCTGCTGTTAGGGGTCGGCGCGTCGGGGCCGCAGGTGGTCGAGGGCTGGTACGGCCAGCCGTTCGCCAAGCCGCTGGCTCGGACTCGGGAGTACGTCGACATCATGCGCAAGGTGTGGCGGCGGGAGGAGCCGGTCACCAGCGACGGGCCGCACTATCCACTGCCGTTGCCTGGCGAGCTGGGCAAACCCCTCAAGCTCATCACTCACCCTTTGCGGCGGGAGATTCCCGTTTACCTGGGTGCTGAGGGGCCGCGGAACGTGGCGTTGTCCGCGGAGATCGCGGACGGGTGGCTGCCGCTGTTCGCGTTCCCTTCCAAGATCGAGGAGATGTACGGGGCTTCGCTGGCTGGGCGGCCTGCTGACTTCGACATCGCGGCGATGGTCATGGTGATCATCTCTGATGATGTGGCGGGGGCGTTGAACGTGGTGAAGATGATGCTGACGCTGTATATCGGGGGGATGGGCGCCAAGCAGCGCAACTTCCACGCGGACATCATCGGACGGATGGGGTTCGCGGAGGCTGCTGAGCATATTCAGGCGCTTTATCTGGCGGGGAAGCGGGATGAGGCTTTTGCTGCCATCCCGGATGAGCTGGCGGATGGGATCTCGCTGGTGGGGCCGGTGGGGCGGATCAAGGAGCGGTTGGAGTTGTGGCGCGCCAGCCCGGTCACGAACCTGCTGGTCATGGGTCCTCGTGATGAGCAGTCCCTGACGACGATCCGCGACCTTGTGCTTGGTTAAGACCTTTAACTCTTTTTGAGGCTTTTGTCTTCTCTGAGGGGCGCGCACGGCATGGGCCTTCGGGATGGGGCGCGCTTCGCGCGAATTTCCCTCCGGGTTGGTCTTATTGGGGGGCCGAGCCCCCCAAGACCCCCAGCCGGGCGGCCTACCGGCCCCCGGACCCCCGAGGTCTCAGGCCTCTCGGGAATCGCAGAATCCATCACCCCGTGGGACGACGATCTCGGAGAGTTCAACGCTGTCCGTTGGCGCGCATTCCTCTTCCCAACACTCACCGGGTGCACCTCGGGAGGGCTACGGACCGCCTTCGCCTTCGTGGTCGCCGACGTAGCAGTTGGTGCAGTTGGCCTTGGAGGCTGCTGGTGCGTCGCTGGGCCACCGGTCGTCCAGGACGCGGAACCCTTCTGAGCGCTGGGCAGACGTCCTCTCGCTTCGCTGGATCGTGGGTGGCACGTCAGGCCGCGGATTGTGCAACCGGCGCGGCCGATCGCAGGTCGAAGACCCTGACGATGAGCTGATGAGCCAGCACGAAGGGCTGTCACAGCGCGGATCTATGCTCGTCGCCATGTCGATCTCCGCCACCCCCGCATCCCTGTCCTATGCCGACGCCGACGCCCGTCTGAGCGGCGCGTTGTCCGCCGCGTTCCAGAGTGAAGGAGAGTCGTCCGACTATGACAGCGTGCTGTTCTTCGACGGCGATCTCGCGGTCGACGGGGACTTCCTGGACGCCGTCAATGCCCTGCGAAGCGGGGACGACGAGGACGACGTCGAGCTGATCGTGATCACCGGAAATCTGACGGTCAACGGCCCGATCGCGCTCTATGAGGACCAGCCCGGACTCTACGTCGGCGGTCGCACCGAGGCCGAGACCCTGGAGGCCGGCGACTGCGCGATCTACATCCACGACGGCGCCTTCACGCACCTCGTCTACGGCTACTACAACCACGGCTGGCTACGGACCGGGACCGTCGAGACCCCTTGGGTGATCGTCTTCGACCACGCCATGGACATGCACGCCGTCGGCGGGCGCTGGGTGGACAACCTCGGCGACGCCAAGGACGCCGACTACACCAAGCCGGGCATTTCCGAGGCGTTCGTGCCGGAGGTCGTCAACGCGGAGGACCGCTGTCTGGACGTCAATGCGTTCCTGGACCGGCTGCGGGCCGGGCTGCCGGTCCTGCGGCCCGGAGCCCGGACGGCGGGCGAGTCGGCCGAAGCCGACGTGTCCCAGTCCCGGGCCGACCGGGTGGAGCACCTCGACCTGACCAATCGCAAGCTCAAGGAGTTTCCCGCCGAGGTGCTCCAGATGCCGTGGCTCCGTACCCTGATCCTGGACGACAACCCGATCGGCGAGCTGCCCGACGCGCTCGGGACGCTCACCCGGCTGGAGCACCTGTCGGTGCGCAACTGCGAGCTGACCGCCCTGCCGGAATCGATCGGCGACCTGGCCGCGCTCCGGGTGCTGTGCGTCGCCGGCAACCGGGACACCGACCTGGACACGGTCGAGTTCACCCTGCCGGCCGCCATCGGCCGGCTCACTGCCCTGGAGGAACTCGACATCTCCTACCTGTCCGTCTCCGTCGACACGGAGTCGGGGTCGGAGTGGAACCTGCCGGAGGTGACGCGGTTCGTCCTGCCGGACACCTTCGGCGACCTGGTCGCGCTGCGCAAGCTGGTCGCCGACGGGACCAACGTCGTGTTCCCCGACTCCGCGCACGGGCTGGCCGCCGTCGAGGAGGTGTCGATATCCGGCGGGAGCCACTACTTCCTGCGGACCTTCCCCGAGGCCGTCACTACCTTCCCGAACCTGCGCCGGCTCGATCTGAGCGGCAACTACTTCGACACCGTCCCCGACAGCCTGCTGCGGTTGACCCGCCTCGAAGACCTCGACCTCGGCGACAGCCTCGGTCTGCTGCGCGACCCGCTGCCCGACCTCGGCCGCCTGCCCGCGCTGCGGGTCCTCGGCTTCGGCGGACAAAGCCGCCGCGCTGGCACGCCTCTGCCGTCGCACGATTTCCTGCGGGCGCTGTTCGCCATGGAGCTGCCCGGACTGGAGGAGCTCCGGATCAGCCGATGGCAGCGAACACCAAGCGCCTCAAGCTCAAGCCCGAGCACTTGGCCGGGATCGGGACGTTTCGTCGGCTGCGGATCGTCGACCTGAGGTTCAATCAGCTCAACGACCTGCCGGCGGATTTCGACACGCTCCCCGATCTGGAAGTGGCCAACCTGTACGGCAACCTGTTCCCGAGGGCGGTCCGCGACCGGATCACCGCCGCACACCCGACCGCCCAGATCGACTTCGAGTAGGCGTTCGAGGTCGGCATGACAGCGGAGCCGGTCGCCGGGGATCACGGTCCCTCACCAATCGTCGCAATCTGTACGGTGGCCAAGGAGTGGACGGCGAGCTCGTCCTATCGGGTGGCCACGGGCCCGGTGCCGCTTGAGCTGGTTGATCCCGCACTCCACGGCGTGCCGCAGCTTGTAGTCCTCCCGGTCGACCGCCGGCGCTGCCGCGATGTTTCCACCCGACGATCTGGTCGCGGCGCTCCGGGATCGTGGCCCGGACGCCCCGACGTCGCAGGTAGACGCGGTTGGCCTTCGAGCAGTACTCCTCGTCGGCCCGATCCGGGCGGCAGCGGTGACGACCAGGGACCAACAGGCGCTGTCCGTGTTCGCAGGCCAGCCCTCACGGTAGGTATCGGGGCACTTGGGTGGGCCCTCGGGGCCCACCCAGAAAGCGTGCACGGCTGGGGCGGCCCGGAGCCCATTCGCGCGAGGCGTGCAACTCAGCGAAGGCCCGTGCCGCGCGGCAACGGAAGACACGACCAAGCGGTGCCTAGCTGCAGAACACCTCGTTGATGAGCCGCTGTGTGGCCTGCTGGAACGCCGCACCCAAAGACAACCCCGCATCGTCCACATAGTTCAACGCAGCGGTCAAAGTCCTGCTCCCATCACGCGTGCTGTACATCAGCGCCGCATGCCCCGCGATCCCCCCGTTGTGCGTGATCACCGTCCCCCCGCACTCCGTAGGCTGCACGAACACCCCCAGCCCATAACCCACCTTGGCCTCCGGGGTGAACATCTCCTCCAGCAACGACGCGGGCAGCAGCTTGCCGCCCACCAATGCCGAGATGAAAGTCTGCAGGTCAGCAGTGGTCGAGATCATGTCACCCCCGCTGGAGATCCACGACGGATTCTGCTCGGTGACGTCCACGGTCGTCTCGTCGTACCGGTAATACGCGTGCGCGTGCGGCTCGGGAATCCCCGTCTGGGTGGTCGGCGCCACGGTGTCCGACAGGCCGAGCGGCCCGAGGATCCCCCGCTCCATCTCCTCTGCGTACGACCGACCGGTGACCTTCTCGATCAGCAACCTGAGCACCACGTAGTTGGTGTTGGCGTAGCTCCAGTCTGCCCCCGGCTCGAACCGCGCAGGCTTGGACAGCGCCAGCCGTACCAGCTCCTCCGGCTCGTAGGTCCTGAACCGGTTGTCCACCCACTCCTGGCCCTGCCAGGGGATCCCCGGCGCGACCGTCCCGTCCTCGAAATACTCGCCGGTGAAGTTGAACACCCCGCTGGTGTGCTGCAACAGCATCCGCACCGTGATGCGCCGGTCCAGGCCGAGCTCGGGCAGGTAGTCGTCCGCCGGGGTGTCCAGCTCGACCTTGCCCTCGGCCACCAGCTGCAGCACCAGGGTCGCGGTGAAGGTCTTGGTGTTGCTGCCGATCCGGACATGTCCGTTCACGGGTGGCGCGCCGGGCTCGCCCAGCTTGCTCACCCCGGCGCTGCCTACCCATTCGCCGCGCTCGTCGCGCACCCGTAGCTGCACCCCGGTGAAACCGGAGTCGACGATCTCCTGGATGACCTTCTGCAGTTCGTTCATGTCAGATTCCCTGGTAGACGGTGGTCCAGAAGTCCTGGACGAGTCGCGCCGGAGCCGGGACGGACAGCCCGACCTGCGTGAGCAGCACTCCGGTGAGCTGGTTGTGTGGGTCGGAGTAGACGCTGGTGCCGGTCCCGCCGTCCCAGCCGAACTGGCCGATGGGCGCGTAGTCACCGCGGTAGGTGCGCACGGCCATGCCGAAGCCCCAGCCGCCCTGCTGTCCCTGGCCGAACGACACGTGGACGCTGTTGCGCGCCAGCGCGCTGCGAGTGGCCTCCTGCTCGGGCGTGAGGCAGTTGGTGGTCATCAGCTCCACGGCCGGCCGGGACAGGATGCGCTCGTTCCCGTGCATTCCGCCGTTCAGGAGCATCTGGAAGTAGGCGTGGTAGTCGTCCGCGGTGGAGACCAGCCCGCCGCCGCCGGACTGGAACGCCGGGGGCTTGCTGACCCGTCCGCCCTCCGCCTCGTCCCACACCACGAACTCGCCGGTCTGCGGGTCGGGGGCGTAGCTGGGCGGCAGCCGTTCCATCTTGTCGGCAGGCACGTGGAAACCGGTGTCCTTCATGCCCAGCGGTTCGAAGATCCGCTCGCGAAGGAAGGTCTCGAACGGCCGGCCGGTGACCCGGGCGACGAGCACGCCGAGCACGTCGTGGCTGATGTGGTACTGCCACTGCTCGCCGGGCTGGTGCATGAGCGGGAGCGTGCCGAGGCGGCGCATCCACTCGTCCTGCTCGGGCGTGTCCCCGTGACCGGTGAGCTCAAGCCCGAAGACCGCGCCCATGATGGGAGCGCCCATCGCGGTCAGGTCCATGCCGAGCCCGAACGTGGAGGTCACCAGGTCCCGCACGGTGATCGGGCGCCGCGCCGGGACGGTGTCGCCCAGCGGGGCATCCGGCCGCTTCAGCACCTTGCGGTCGGCCAGCTCCGGCAGCCACTCGTCCACCGTGTCGTCCAGCCGGAGCTTGCACTCGTCCAGCAGGACCATCGCCGCGGCCATCGCGACCGGCTTGGACGTCGAGGCCATCCGGAAGATCGTGTCCCGGCGCATCGGCGCGCCACCCTCGTGGCGCATCGTTCCGAGCGCCTCGACGTGCGTCTCACCGCGGTGGCTGACCAGGGCGACCAGCCCGGGAATGCGCCCGGAGTCGACATATCCCGACAAAACCTCATGCAGTCTCTTCATGATGAAATCTCCTTCGCCGATCAGGCGTTGAGGGCTTCGGTGATCTTGCGCATCATCTCGGCCATGGTCGGGCTGGGCTGGCCCTGGTGCGTACGGGCCGCCGCTTCGATGGCGACGGTGATCGTGGTGCGGAAGTTGTCGGCCTCTGCCGGGTCCTGCTGCTTGAGCAGGCTCACGCTCGCGGTCAGGGCGGGCAGCGCCTGGTCGGCCAGGGCGGCGACGGTCTTGCCCCACTTCACGCCCTTGGGCGCCTTGGACAGCACGTGCCCGGTCAGTCCGGTGGCCGAGGTCAGGGCGATGGAGCCGTGCGTGGCTGCCTTGTGCGCGGACTCGGCGGCTCCCGCGGCGGACATCAGCGAGACGGCGCCCCAACCGGCGGTGCGGAGGGTCAGCTTGTCCTGGTCGGTGAGGGTGATCGACATGGTGTGCTCCTTCGTGGAACCGGGTGATGGGCATTACCTTCGCCGACCGCCCTGATACCGGGCCGTCACCGTCCTTACACGGCCGCTGACACGGCGCCGATCAGGCTCCTCCTGGCGCGATCCACTCGGTCAGCTCGACGACGATCCCGTTGGGATCGGTCAGCCGCATCAGCCGCTCGCCCCACGGGTTGCGCGACAGCGGCCCGCTGATGGGTGCGCCCTCGGCGCTCAGCCGTTCGTGCTCGCGGGCCAGGTCGGTGACCGCGAACGCCACCACCGGCTGCGCGATCCGCTCGCGCGGCCGTTCGAGGTCACGCTGGTGGAGCAGGATGTCGGGGGCCGCATCGTCGCGGCTCAGCCACGTGAAGTCCGGGGTGTCGAGCACCTCGCGGAACCCCAGGTGGGTGGTGAAGAAGCGGCGGGAGCCCGCCAGATCGTCGACGGTGAAGACGACCGTCGAGGAGACAATGTTCACGGACCAAGGCTCTCGGTACGGCCAGGCCGGGGCAACGACGGATCCCGCAACGCCGCGTTAACCCCGGGCTTCACGCCGGGCCTCAGCCGGGCAGCGGGCCCAGGTCGCGGACGACGCGGGCGAACGCGCGGATCATGTCGTTCTCCGCCGAACTGAGCCACACCAGCCCGTACGGCAGGACGTCCATGTCCTGCACGGGCAGGTAGGCGATGTCCGGGCGAGGGTAGTAGCGCGTCACGTGGATGGGGAAAAGGGTGACGGTATCCCCCAGGACCGTGTGCATGAAGATGTCCTCGATGTTGTTCACGCTGGCCGTGCGATCGATGAGCCGCCCCTTGGGGGTGACCTCCGGCACGTAGTGGTCGAACCAGTAGGCGGGCACCGGCTCGACGGCGATGTGCTCGAAGTCGCTCACCGCCTCCAGCGAGACCGAGGACCATCGGGTGAGCCGATGCCCCTCGGCCACGGCCAGCACCCTGGGCTCGGCGAAGAGCAGCGGGCCCACCGTGAGGTCGGGCTCCTCGATGGGAAACCAGGTGACCAGGATGTCGACGTCACCGTTGCGCAACTGGGCGAACGGGTCCTGGTAACTGGACACCCGCAGGCGCAGCTCCCACTCCGGGTGCCGGGCGCGGAAGGTGTCCCAGTAGCGGCGCAGCTCCTGGATGTTGGCGGGGAACAGGCTGATCCGGAGCGTGCCCGTCTTGCCGCGGGCGGCCAGGCGCGCCCGCTCCAAGGTCTGCGCCAGGCCCTCGTGCAGCACGCGCAGATCGTCGCGCAACTGCTCGCCCAGCCGCGTGAGCCGTACGCTGTGGCTGTTCCTGGCGAAGAGCTCGGCGCCGATCGCCCGCTCCTGCTTCTTGATCGCCTGACTGACCCTGGCCACGGAGACGTGCAGCCGCTCGGCCGCACGGCCGAAGTGGAGCTCCTCGGCCAAGGTCAGAAAGATCTCGATGTCCCGCAGCTCCACAAGCCCCCTTTGTCCCTTTTAGCGGGACAAAGTCTAGGGGTGGAAGGGGAGCACCTTCCGGTACTGGACCAGCTCTCCGTACGGCAGGCCGGAGCCGGTGGCCAGCCACAACACGTCCACGGCCGCGTCGTCGGGGCTCAGCGCCCGCGACATGTCGTCGAACCACGGACGCGACGCGTCGGTGTCCACCAGCCCGGGGCACGCGGCGTTGACCACGATCCCCCTGCTCCGGTCCACCGAGCGGGCCAGCGCGCGCATCGCAGCCACCTGCCCGACCTTGGACGGCACGTTGATCCACTCCGGCCAGCCGAGCCGCTCCGCCGTACCACCCTCCACCGCGGCCACGTAGTCGTCCATCACCCGCCCGATGTCGCCGTCGAACAGCGGCCACAGCTGCTCGGGCAGGTGGTGCAGCGTGCCGAAGAAGCTGGCGACCACCACATATCGGCCGTCGTCGTTGAGCAGCGGCGCGAACGCCTCGATCACCCGGGCGGTCCCGTGGTTGTTGGTGTCCACGAACTCCCGCACCTGGTCGGCGTTCGACACCCCGGGCGAGATCCGCGCCGCGGCGTTGGAGATCACGATGTCCACCCCGCCGTGCCGCTCCGCGATCGTCGCCGCCAGCCCCTTCACGCTCACGTCGTCCCTTACGTCCAGCACCTCCAGCCGGGGGTCGAGCCCTTCCGTACGCAGCAGCTCCACGGCCCGCTCGCCGCGCCCGCGGTCACGCGCGGTCAGATACACCTCGTGACCCGCCCGGCACAGCCCGCGCACCAGCGCCAGCCCGAGCCCCTGATTTCCCCCGGTCACCATTGCGATCGTCATGGTCATCAGCATGGAAGCAGCGACGAGGACGGATCAAGGACGGAACCTGCCACGATTGGTAACTCCGGATGACCGATGGGAAAAGCCGTGGAACGACACGAGATCGAGGCCTTCCTCACGCTGGCCGAAGAGCTGCACTTCGGGCGTACGGCGGAGCGCCTGCGGGTCACGCACGCCCACATCAGCCAGACGATCAAGAAGCTGGAGCGGCGGATCGGCGGCCCGCTCTTCGCCCGCACCAGCAGACGCGTCGCCCTCACCCCGCTCGGCGAGCAGCTCAACGCCGACCTCGCACCTGCCTATTCGCTGGTACGGCAGGCGTACGCCAGGGCCGTCTCGGCGGTGGTCCTGCGCGCGGGATTCGTCGGGGCGGCGATGGGGGCGCTGATGCGGCAGGTGGTGTGCGGGTCGGAGGTCCAGCTGCAGGAGATCCAGTTCGGGGCGGCGTTGACGGCTCTGCGCTCGGGCGCGGTGGAGGTGCTGGGCTTCTGCTTCCCCATCAACGAGCCCGACCTGGTGACAGGCCCCGTGCTCCTGACAGAGCCCACCGTCCTGGCCGTCCCCGCCAACCACCCCCTGGCCAAGCGCGGTCACGCGTACGTGGAGGACTTGGCGGCCGAACGGGTGGTGAGCGCCCCCGACACCCTGCCCCCTTACTGGGCCGACCACCGCACCCCACGCCAGACCCCGAGCGGCCGCCCCATAGACCGCGGCCCGTCGGCGGCGACGTTCCAGGAGATCCTGATGCTGATCGCCTCAGGCCAGGGCGTGTACCCGGTCGGCGAACAGGTCACCCACTTCTACCGCCGAGCCGACGTCACCTTCGTCCCCCTGGTGGACGCCCCGCCCCTGGAATGGGGGTTGATCTGGCGCCGCACCACCCCCACCTCCCCCCGCCTGGACGCTTTCGTCAAGGCCGCCTCAGGGAAAGGGCGATCAGCAGGGCGAACGCGATGATGGCGGTGAGGGTGCGCAGGATGTTGAAGAGCTCCCACCGGCCCAGGATCTCCGCGTGATCCGCCGGAGCCGAGGTGAGCGCCCACTCCTTGATCCGGCCGTTGATCGGCACGTTGCCCAGCCGCGTGATCAGGAAGGACGCGAGGGTCAGCAGGCCTGCCGTACCAGCCACCAACCGGGTGCGTCCGCGGGCCAGGACCGCGAGGGCGAGGGAGCTCAGCGTCGACACGGCCATCGCCGTCTGCATGGTGATGCCGTTCATCCGCATCAGCTCGCTGTGGAAGGACAGCCGCATCTCCAGCGGCACCGCGTTGAAGGTGGGGACGAGGTTGGCCGCGCCGTACCCGAAAGCTCCCGCGAGGAGGCCGGTGGCGAGCAGGGCGAGTGCGTGGAGGAGCCGCATGGTCAGGCCCCCTTGGCGGGGATGCGCTTGCCGAGGGTGACGAAGAGCAGGATCAGGCCCACCGTCAGGATGATGTGCCCGAGCCCGGCGAGGCCGGTGATCGCGGCTCCGGCTTCGGCGCCGAGGACCGTCATGGAGCCGCGGACGGTCATCATGGCGACGGTCAGGGCCAGACCGGCGTTGTAGATCCAGAAGAACCAGCCGAAGAGCTTGCTGGCGGTCAGCGTGAACAGCTTCTCCAGCGCCAGCACGATGAGGAAGAACAGCATGCCGAGGGCGAGCAGGTGCGTGTGGACCACGCCGAGCTGGCTGTCGCCGGTGAAGTCGTTCAGCTTGGTGAGCTCGCGGTAGTAGAGCCCGCTGACCACACCGATGATCATGTAGATGTGCGCGGTGTGAAGGATCTTTCTCATGAGGGGCTCCAAGGAGATGGATGTCAACATGTCCAAGGAGCCCGACGACACAACCGCCTGAAATGTGAGGAAAGGGGTGGAAGGGAGATCCCTTCCACCCCTTTCAGGTGCCGCTACTTCTTGACCGGCAGGATGTCACCGCTCCACGACTTGGCCGCCGCGTTGTACACCGCGGCCGCCTCACCGTCGAAGTACGCGCTGATGATGGTGTCGATCCGGTTGTTCCCGTCGGTGTCCAGGAAGCCGCCGGTCACACCGTTCACGTAACCGAGACGCGTGGCGTTGCTGTACTTCAGCAGCCAAGGCCCGCCGTCGGCCCCCGGAGTCATGCTGCAGCGAAGGGCGACGTTCTCCTCGATGCGGTACTTGGCCCACACCACGTTCTTCGCCGACGTCTTGCCGTAGCACGTCTTGGGGGTGATGCCGGTGAACGCCTTGTGACCGTCGGGGTGCTCGGCGTACGGGTAGCCGAAGGCCCTGACCGGGGTCTTGGCGACCGGCTGGTTGTAGGCGAAGCCCTGACCGCCGACCGCGTCACCCAGGCGGCCGGTGGAGACCAGACCGCCCTCGTTGATGAAGTACTGCTCGACGTAGTAGACCGTCTTGGCGCTGGACTTGACCCACTTGAGCAGCCAGTAGGTGGTCTTCTTCCACCCGATGACGTTGGTGCCGTCCTTGACCTCCTCCAGCTTGCCGGGGAAGTTGCCGTTGGCCTTCTCCTTGGTGAGGCGCTCGAACTCCTCCTTGGAGATGGGCAGCGTCTCCGACTTGAACTGCGAGTTGTTCTCGTAGTCCTTCTTGGCGCCGGTGAAGGCGCCCTCGGTGACCTCGTAGGTGACCGCCTTGACGCCGTCCTTGCCGTCCGCGGTGAGGTACGGCTTGAGGGTCTCGTCCGAGTTCACACCGGAGGGCTTGCCGACCGTCTCGGTCTTCGGGTCGACGACCTTCGACTTGTACGGACCGTCCTTGCCGTACCGCTGCACGCCGGCGTCGTACTCGGCCTGGGTGATCTCCTTGTCGGTCACCCACTTGTCGCCGACGTACTTGTCGAACTCCTCCTTGTTGACCTGCGAGGTCTTCCCGTTGGAGAAGTTCAGCCCGTTGTAGACGGTGACGAACGCGTAGTTGCGGTCGCCGTCCTCGTAGTTGGCGTAGTCGTAGTGCATGTAGGCCGTCTTGCCGACGTAGATGCCGTAGGCGGTCTTGCCCTGGTAGTACGCCGGGACGAAGACGAACTTGTCCATGACGTGCCCGTTGGCCTCCTCGTCGTAGACGCAGCTGCCCGCGGTGGCGATGAGGTTGCGGTTCGGCGACTGGATCGAGGTGGCCGAGCACCAGCGCGGGGCGCCCTTGCCGTCGACGAAGAAGACCTTTCCGATGGTCTTGGGGAAGTTGACGTTCTGGCTCTTGACCGCCGTCTTCTTCTCCTGACCGATCGGCGCGACGATGCCGGGCTTGCCGTCGGCGACGTAACCGCCCTTCATGACGGCGCCGCCGACCTTGTAGTCGTAGGTCAGCGCGGTCGCCTGCTTGAGGGCGAGGTTGTTGGACGCCGTCCAGAACTTGAGGACCTCGGAGACCTTCTTGGCGTCCGAGGCCAGCTGCTCCTGCGCGGGGTCGGAAGCGGTGGCTGACGCGCTGGCCGTGAGGGCCGGGGTGGTGGCCAGACCGGCGGCGAGGAGGAATCCGCCGGCCGCGATGAGGGTGCGCTTCATTTGGTTAAAACTCCTTGGTCGGACGGGGAACGCTTTTTGCGTCCCCTGCGTCGGAGAGGGATGACGGAAACATACACGCCATTCGACCGAATGCAAAACAATTGCATTTCCGCAGGTCAGGGCCCAGAAATAAAGGAAGGCACGCCTTTATGAAAAGGCGTGCCCTCATCCCTTTATTGACGGCGTTCAGCGCAATAAGCCTCCCGAGCAGAAAGTCGATGTGAATGTTCTACCCGGCCGCTTTAAACGAATCTTCGACGCCCAGGTCACCGGGGGTTGGCCGGGGGGAATTCCGCGACTTTCCCAGGTGGCGGCGCATTGAATCTACGTTTAACGTAGTATGCAAGCTTGCTTGATCCACTTGGTTCTGCATCGGGGGCGACTGTGGCTGTGTGGCGTGTTGACCTGCTGGGACAAGTCCGTCTGCGTGACTCCCTCGGCCGGGAGGCCCCGACGGGGACGCCGCAGCAGCGGGCCGTCCTGGCGATGCTCGCGATGCGCGCTGGCGAGCTCGTACCCACCTCTGACCTGCTCGACGGCATCTTCGGGAACGATCCACCGCGTACGGCCGCCGCCACGATCTCCACCTACGTGGGCAGGCTGCGCAGGGCGCTGGGCCGGGAGGTGCTCGCCTCGGTGCCCGGCGGCTACCAGCTCAACGTGGCGCCCGAGCACGTCGACGTGAACAGGTTCACCGAGCTCACGGCCGCGGCGGCCAGGTCAGGGCCGGCCGAGGCACTGGAGCTCTACCGCGAGGGCGAGGCGCTCTGGCGCGGGGAGGCGCTGGCCGGCAGCGGTGGTCCGTACGTCGAGAGGCAGCGGGCCGCGCTCACCGAGCGCCGGCTGGCCGTCTGGGAGGCGCGCCTGGAGCTGGAGCTGGACCTGGGCGACTACGCCTCGATCGCGGCCGAGCTGCAGGGCTCGCAGCACGAGCACCCCTACCGGGAGCGGCTGCACGCCATCCACATGCTCGCCCTCTACCGCCTGGACCGGCAGGGCGCGGCGCTGACCGTCTACGAGCAGGTCAGGCAGACGCTGGCGGACGAGCTCGGCATCGATCCGGGATCCGACCTGTCGGACCTGCACACCGCCATCCTCCAGGCCGACCCGGCGCTGAACGTGGTCCAGCCGGTGCAGGTCAGCGGCGCGCACCCGGCGCAGCTGCCCGCCGACACGGCCGACTTCACCGGGCGCGCCGACCTGGTGGCCGACCTCACGGCACGGCTCGGCGACGCGGGACGCAGCGCCTACACCCTGGTGGCGATCTCCGGCCTGGGCGGGATCGGCAAGACGACGCTGGCGATCCACGCCGCGCACGCCGTACGCCAGCTCTTTCCCGACGGGCAGCTCTACGTGGACCTGCACGGGCTGACGCCGTCCGAGGTGCTCGGGCGGTTCATCGTGGCGCTGGGCGGGGACGCCGTTCCGGAGACAGAGGACGAGCGGGCCGCGCTGTACCGTTCGCTGACGGCCGACCGGCGAGTGCTGGTGGTCCTCGACAATGCGGGCGACCAAGCCCAGATCCGCTCGTTGCTGCCGGGTTCCGCGAGTTGCGCCACGATCGTCACCTCGCGGGCCATGCCGTCCCAGTTGCCCTCCGCGCACCACGTCGTCCTGGACGTCCTGACGGAGGAGGAGGCGCTGGAGCTGCTGTCCACGATCGCGGGACCGGCCAGGGTCGCCGCGGAGCGCGAGGACGCGCGGCGGCTGGTCGCCGAGTGCGGGCTGCTGCCGCAGGCGGTGCGCATCGTCGCCGCCCGGCTGCTCGCCCGGCCCTCGTGGACGATGGCGCAGCTCATGGAGCGGCTGTGCGGCATGGACGAGCTGCGGGCCAGCTTCGACCTGACCGAGCAGGAGCACGCCGCCCTCGGGCTGCTGTCCGCCTGCGGGGGCGAGGAGCTGTCCCTGGCCCGCTGCGCCGCCGCGCTCGGCATACCGGAGCGCGAGACGGAGGAGGTGGTCGAGCGGCTGGTCGACCGCTCGCTGCTCACCTCCCCCGCGCCCGGCGTCTACCGCCTGCGCCCCCTGGTCAGGATGTTCGCCGGGCGGACGCAGCCGCAGCACGTCGCCTAGTCCGGGCGCGGCGCCGGGTCGTCGGTGACCGACCTGAGCAGCGGCCTGGACAGGGCGCCCGCGCCGACGACCCCGGCGAAGCCGACCGCGACGCAGGTCAGTAGCGTGACCAGCCCTGCTGCGCTCATCCCGGCGATCATGAACGGCGCGGCGCAGAACATGCCGACCGCGATCGAGCCGCCGCCCATGATGACCAGCGGGATCAGCGTCTCCGACCTGCGCGCCCGGTCGAGCACCTCCAGCGGGGTGCCGGCCAGGCGCAGCAGGGCGTACGTCTGGCGCCTGTCGAGAATGGACGACGCCGCCGTGATGCCCGCGCTGGTGATCGCGACGAGGAACGACACCGCGAGCACCACGATCGTGCCGGTGCTGATGTCGTCCAGGATGCCCATGTCGACGCTGTCGTCCTCGGCCCTGGTGCTCGCCGAGTGGCCTGGCGCCACCCCGGCGAGAGCCGTACGGGCCCGGTCGACCGTCGCCTGGTCGGCCCCGCTGCCCAGGGCCACGACGATCAGCGACTTCTCCGCCTTCACCGTCGCGTCAGGCAGCAACTCGCGCACCTCGGCGACCTGCGAGGCAGGCGCCTTGACCCGCAGTTGGTGATCCTCGGCCGCGCCGGAGAAGGCGTCGCCGGGGCTCAGCAACCCGAGGAAACCCGCCACGAACCCGGTCAGCGCCACCCCGCTCACCGTCCGCCAGGCGGAGCGCGGATCGTCGACGAGCCTGCGCCCGGCCAGCAGCGCGGACGGCTTGCTCGCCCGCTTGGCGGTGATCCGTCCGATCAGCCCGACCACCCACGGGCCGACCAGGTTGATGCAGAGGAAGGCCAGGGCCAGCACCCCGACGACCACGCCGATGCTGGCACTCCTGCTCGCCAGCGGCACCGCGGCCATGACGGCGAGCAGCGCGAGCACCCTGACGGCGCGCATTCCCGGCGGCGTCTCGCGCTTGGCGACGCCCAGCGGGCTCACCACGACCCGGCGGAGCCCGACGATCGCCGACAGCCCCACCAGGATCGGCACCGTGACCAGCGCCCCCGCCAGGACCAGCGGACCGGGGAACAGGTCGGCGGCGAACCAGGTGCCGCCGCTGATCCTGATCCGCGTCAGCAGGGGTACGGCCAGCGCATAGGCGACCGCGCCGACCAGCGCTCCGGCGAACGCGACGATCACCGCTTCCGCCACGGTCATCCGTACGACCTGGCCAGGGGTCGCGCCGACGAGCCTGAGCGTGGCCAGCCGCTGGTCGCGGCGGGCGACGGTCAGCCGGGCCGCGGCCCCGCCGAACACCAGGAGCGGCACGATCATCAGCACGCTGGCGATCAGCGCGAGGAACCGGTAGGCGGTCGCGTCGTCACTGGGCGTCCCCGCCAGGCTCGCCACCTTCGTGCTCCCGGTCATCGCCGGGTCGTCCTGGCGGTGTCCCATCACGGCCACCAGCTCGTCCGGGTGCACCAGCGCCTCGTCTCCGAGCACGCCCGCGTTCTTGGGGAACCGCTGGGCGAGCTGGTCGGCGGGCAGCTTCCCGGCCAGCTCCGCCAGGGCGGGCGACAACCACGCCTCGCCCGGCTTGGGGAAGGCGGCCATGCCGGGCGGCGGCGCGACCCCGTCCTTCAGCGCGGCCAGCTCCACCACGGAGATCGGCCTGCCCTGGACGAAGTCGGTGCGTCCCGCCTGGACGGCCACCGGATTGTTGTCGGTCTTGACCGGGTTGCGCCAGGCGCCACGGTCCGCCCTCGCGCCGAACGCGACGTTCGCCGCCACCGCGAACAGCAGCAGCGCCGTCGAGATGGCGACCGCGCTCAGCGTCAGCCAGGTGCCGAGCATGCCTCTTCTGCCGCCGCCGCGCAGCAGCCGCCACGTCAGATCCATCATCAGATCGCGCTTTCGAACGGGACGAGCAGGTGGCCGTCGCGTACCTCGACCGTGCGGTCGCACCAGGCGGCCACGTTCTGGTCGTGCGTGACGACGACCAGCGAGGCGCCGTTGTGCTTGGTGGCCTCGACGAGGAGGCGCATGGTGTCGTTGCCGGTGTTGGAGTCGAGCGCGCCGGTGGGCTCGTCGGCGAACACCACGGCGGGCCTGGACACCAGCGCCCTGGCGATCGCCACCCGCTGCGCCTGGCCGCCGGACAGCTCGCCCGGCCTGCGCGTCTCCATGCCGGACAGGCCGAGGGGACCGAACCATTCGCGCGCCTGCCGCACCGCCTGGGCCCTGGCCACGCCGCCCAGCATGAGCGGCAGCGCGACGTTCTCCTCAGCCGGGAGTTCGGGGAGCAGCTGGCCGAACTGGAACACGAACCCGAACCTGGTACGGCGCAGCTGGCTCCTTTCGCGCTCGCTCATGGCGTCGATCCGCTGGCCGAGCAGGTGCACTTCGCCCGAGTCCGGCTTCATGATGCCGGCGAGGCAGTGAAGCAGCGTGGACTTTCCCGAGCCGCTGGGGCCCATGATCGCCACCGCTTCCGCCGCGTGCACGGTGAGATCCACTCCATCGAGGGCCACGGTCTGGCCGAACCGCTTGGTGAGCGCCAGCCCCGCGAGTACGTCATTCATGGTGACGAGCCTCGCGGCCCGACCCCACCCCGAGAATCGGCCACCCGTCCATTCCCCTCAGCCAAACGGCCGATCTTCCCGGTAGAGCGCCCTTCCCCGGACCGGAGTGATGTTCCAACGATCGCACCGAAGCAACCAACCCTCATACCCTTTAAGTAGTACCATCTATATATAGTAAAATCTTCCCGTGAGGAGTGAGTACGTGGAAGTTGGAGATCGTCGAAGAGGTGCGGTGCTGGTTGCGGTCTCTGCGCAAGGACGATCCTGAGCTGGGCATCCAGATCGCCGCCCGTATCGAACTCCTGCTTGACGGTCCCGGGCGGCGCCCTCGGGATCTGGTGGCCAGCCTCAGAGGCGACACTGCCCGGAGCATTAGTCTGCTGGAACTGCGTACCCATGGCACCATCCGCATCGCCTTCGTCTACCACGCAGGTACGGTCGTGCTTCTGCTCTCACACGGCGGCAAACGCAATCTGAAGAGCGGCAGATTCTACGACCAGCTAATCGACGAGGCAGTGGATCGCTATCACCGATGGCAGGCCGACGAGGAGGGGAAACGATGAAGAGTCGCGACGACAGCGCCTTGGCGGAGATCTTCGATGGACCGGGCGAGATGGACGAGATCCGGAGGCAAGCATCGCTCCTGCGTGCCGGGCTTCGGCTCGGCGAGGTCCGCAAGAGGCTGGGCCTGACGCAACAGCAAGTCGCCGATCGGATGGAAGTCTCCCAGAAGCGGGTGTCCGCGATCGAGACAGCGCAGCTTTCGACGATCAAGGTATCCACCCTGGTCGCCTATGCGGAGGCGCTGGGCGGCAAGCTGGGCGTCTCCATCGACGTGGACGACGAGCATCTGGAGCTTGCGGCAGGCGCGACCGACGCCTGACGGGGCCGTTGTCCGCATACTCGCCATGACTTTGGGCTCGGGGAAGAGCGCTTGGGCGCGAAGAGCGCCTGAAAGAACGGCCCTCGCGGAGCGAGGTCCTCTTCCGGGCCGGAGGCCCGCCATAAGCGCTGCCCGAGCGCGTTAGCGCGAGGTCCGAGGGTCCCTAAGCTGGGGGCGTGACGATTCGCGTGCTCATCGCCGACGACCAGGAGCTGGTGCGTACCGGCTTCCAGATGATCCTCGACGCCCAGCCCGACATGGAGGTGGTCGCGGCCGTGGCCGATGGGGCGGAGGCCGTCTCCGAGGCCAGACGGCTCAAGCCCGACGTGTGCCTTCTCGACATTCGTATGCCCAAGCTGGACGGGCTCGAAGTGACCAGGGTCCTGGCGGGGCCTGGTGTCGAGAGTCCTATGCGGGTGGTCATCGTGACGACGTTCGACCTTGATGAGTATGTCTATGGGGCGCTTCGTGCCGGTGCCACCGGGTTTCTGCTCAAGGACAGTGGGCCGACGTTGCTCATCGAGGCGATCCGGGCCGCGGCCAGCGGGGAGGCGCTGGTGTCGCCTTCGGTGACCGTACGGCTGCTGCAACACCTGGCCAAGCCGTCCCCCGTCGTGACCAGGCAGCCCGCAGAGCCGCTCACGGAGCGGGAGCTCGACGTGGTGCGCCTCGTGGCCAGGGGGAAGACCAACCAGGAGGTCGCCGCCGAGCTGTTCGTGTCGCTGTCGACAGTGAAGACGCATCTCGGCAGCATCCAGGTCAAACTAGGGGCGAGAAACAGGGTGGAAACCGCCGCTTGGGCGTGGGAATCCGGCGTCGTGAGCTGATTAATCCGGAGGCTGGCGGGATACAAGTCAGAGGAGAACTTGGGCGGCCAGGGGAGATACAGGTGCGCGCTATCCAGACACCACCGACGGGGGCCGCTGTCTACCTGACCCTCGCCACACAGGTCGTCTCCCTGGGCGGTCTGGTGATCTTCGAACAGGTCCGCGGCAGGCGGCTGGCTGAGCAGATCGCGACGCTGGGGGGCGAGGCGCGCGGGTCCGAGGCCGTAGTGGGGGCCGTGACGGTCTTCGCCGTCCTCATGATGGTGATGGTCGTGGCCACGGTCGCGGCCGCTGTCGCCTACCTGACGTGGCTGGTGCGCGCCCGGCAGGCCAACTCGCCCGCGGCGCCCGCCTCGCCGGTGCTGGGGGCCTGGCTGGTGCCGTTCGTGAACCTGGTGGCGCCGGTGGTGCTGGTGGACGAGGTGTGGCGGGAGGCGAAGCCGCCGTTCGACCGGCGCGGGAGGTGGCTGGCGCTGCTGGGGGCCTGGTGGGCTACGTGGCTCGTCGCCGCTGGGATGGTCACGTACCAGTTGCTGGTCAACGGGCGCGGGGAGCTTACCGGGCTGGGGGTGCCTGAGCTGGTGGTGACGGCGGTGGCGGCGCTGCTGTGCGCGGCGACGGTCCGCGACATCACGGCCATCCAGCGCTCCCTCCACGCGGCTCCCGCCATCCGGCTGCGCTCCCTCTCCTCAGTGGATTCGGTCAGTCGCGCGAGCTAACCCGCCGTAAGTGGCTGGCCTTCCTTCGAAAAGAAGGCCTTTGGAAAGGGCTGAGCGCCCCCGGGACTGAAGGTCCTTTGAGGGCTGAAGGTCCTTTGAGGGCTGAAGGTCCTTTGAGGGCTGAAGGTCGTTTGGGGGTACGGCGGAGCCGGGGGATGCCCAGTCGCCGACCGTGGCTGGGGTCCCTCCAGGGGTACGGCAGGCGAGCGGGAGGGGCGTCCCGCCGCAACGCCGCGACGGGACACCCCTCCCGGGTCTTCACGCAGCCGTAGGCCCCGAGCTGCCCTGGCTCGCGTGCCACAACTGCCGCGTCGGCGTCGTGATCGCAGGCCCCAGGTCGGCGTACGGGGAGAGCTGGAACCCGTTCGCGTACTCGATGCGCCGCCCCCCGACCGCCCCCGCGTCCTCAGACCCGCGCGCCAGCAACGCCCGGACCGCCTCCACCCCCTGCGCACGCCACAGCGCGTCCAGGTCGACCAGGTTCCAGCAGTCCAGCGCCCGCATGGAGATCGCCTTCGGCCCGGTGCGCCTGATCACCCCGCGCGCCACCATCAGCCACGACCCGAACACCGTCGCCGCGCACCGCCCCTGCACCGACTCGAAGAACGTCAGGTCCACCGGCCCTGTCGAATCGTCGAGGGTGGCGAAGATGACCCGCTGCCCCGACCGTACGGCCGGCGTCTGGGTCGCCACCTTGACCCCCGCCACCAGCACCTCGGCCCCGTTGCGCTGGGACAGCAGATCTTCCGAGCGCACCACCCCGATCGCGTCGAGCAGCTCGTCGTGGAAGCTGATCACGTGCTTGCTGATGTCGATGCCGAGGATCTCCAGCTCCGCCTCGACCATCTCGGTCTCGGTCATCTCGGGCAGCTCGCCGGGCGGGATGTGCTCGGCGAAGCCCAGCGGAAGCTGAACGGCGGGGATCTCAACGGGCGCGGCCGTCCTGACGTACCCCTTGCGACGCCCCGTGCCCGAGCGCACGCCGGAAAAAGACTCCCGGTCCAGCGCGCCGACCTGGGCGATCAGGTCGCGGCGGGTCAGCGTGCCCGGCCGCCAGCGCGGCCCGCCCCCGCCCGGGTGCAGGTCGTGCAGCGCGTCGAGGCCGCCGACCTGGACGATCCGCTCCATGATCGGCCGCGAGGGCCTGGCCCGGTCCCAGAAGTCGGCGAGCGAGGAGTACGGCTGCCCGGCCACCATGCGCTCCACCTCGGCCTCGCTGACCCCTTTGACCGCCGAGAACGGCACGCGCAACGCGTATCCCCTGCCCAGCTCCTCGATCTTGAACTCGGCTGGCGGGACGCGCAGGCCGAGCCGTTCCACCCGCCACTCCTTGCCCGACTTGTTCACGTCCAGCGGCAGGATCGTGACGCCGCACTGGCGGGCTTCGTCGACGATGACCCGCTGGGGGTACATGCCGGGTTCGTGGGTGAGCACCCCGGCGAAGAACGCGGCGGCGTGGTGGCGCTTGAGCCAGGCCGACTGGTAGGTGGGCAGCGCGAAGGCCGCGGCGTGCGCCTTGCAGAACCCGAACGCGCCGAACGCGTCGAGCACCTTCCACGCCTTGTCCACGGTGACGTCGTCGAACCCGTTGGACTTGGCCCTGGGCATGAACTCCTTCTTGACGACCTCCCTTCCTTCCGAAGTGGCCAGCGTGCGACGGAGCTTCTCGGCGTAGTTCAGGTCCTTGCCCGTCATCACCTCGATGATCTTCAGGACCTGCTCGTGGAAGACGACCACGCCGTGGGTCTCCTTGAGCGCGTCGCGCAGCCGCTCGTGCGCGTAGTACGGCTGACGCCACCCGTGCCGCGCCTGAAGGTACGGCGTGACCATGTCGGAGTTCACCGGCCCAGGCCGGAACAGCGAGATGTCCACGATCAGGTCGTGCATCGTCCGCGGCTCCAGCTTGGCCACCAGCTCCCGCTGCCCCGGCGACTCGATCTGGAAGCACCCGAGCGTACGGCTGGCGCAGATCATGTCGTAGGTGGTGGCGTCGTCGTGCGCCACCGCGTCGAGCTCGATCTCCAGGTCGTCGACGCGCTTGATCTCGCCGAGCGTGTAGGCCATCGCGGACTGCATCCGCACCCCCAGCACGTCGAGCTTGAGCAGCCCCGCCTCCTCCACGTCGTCCTTGTCGAACTGCGACATGGGGAACTCCAGCAGGCTCCGCTCGACCGGGGTGCGCTCGCGCAGCGTGGAGTTGCCGACCAGCACCCCGCACGGGTGCAGCGCGATGTGCCTGGGCAGCCCGTCGAGCTTCTCCGCCAGCGAGAACATCCGCCCGAGCCCCGCCTCCCCCAGCCGCGACTCGCGCAGCTCGGGCAGGTCGGCCAGCGACGCGGTGATCTGGCGCGCCCTGATGTGCGGGAACGCCTTGGCGATGGCGTCGATCTCGTGCGGCGGCAGGCCCATGGCGCCGCCGACGTCCCTGATCGCGCTGCGCGCCCGGTAGGTCTCCATCATCGACACGCAGGCGACCCTGGCTTCGCCGTACCTGTCGAAGATCGCTTTGTAGCAGTCGAGGCGGCGCGCGGACTCGACGTCGACGTCGATGTCGGGCAGCCCGATGCGGCCCTCGGACAGGAACCGCTCCATGAGCAGGCCGTGGTCGAGCGGGTTGACCTCGCCGATCCTCAGCAGGTAGTTGACGAGGCTGCCCGCGCCAGAGCCACGGATGGCGCAGCGGATCTTCATCCCCCGGATCATGTCCGTGATGCCAGCCACGGCTATGAAATATCCGGACAGGTGTTTGTTCTCGATGATGCCGAGCTCGTGTCTCAGCCGCTCCCGGGCATCGGCCGAGCCCGCCAGGCCGCGGTCGTGGAGGCCGTCCTCGCAGCGGTTGCGCAGCAGCGGGACCGGGTTCTTGCCCATCTCCGGCAGGTTCAGCTTCCGAGGGTCTCCGCTCTGGATGGCCAGCAGCTCCAGCGGGTCGATCGCGCACATCTCGGCGAGCTGCCTGGTGGTGTGCAGCAGCCGGGTGATCCGCTCCTCGTCCGCGCCGCAGATCTTGTGCGCGACCTGCCACATCTCCTTGGTGCCCTTGAGATAGGCGTGCGAGGT
Source organism: Nonomuraea sp. NPDC050556 (assembly GCF_044457355.1). Taxonomy (NCBI): domain Bacteria; kingdom Bacillati; phylum Actinomycetota; class Actinomycetes; order Streptosporangiales; family Streptosporangiaceae; genus Nonomuraea; species Nonomuraea sp. NPDC050556. Next base: position 181,637 of record NZ_JBITGU010000004.1, read on the forward strand.
GGAGCGGTCCAGGTGGCGCGGGTGCAGCGGGACGAGCTGGCGCGCGGCGTCGAGCACGTCGCCGACCTGGTGGTCGGCCGCGTTCAGGTAGCGCACGGCATTGGTGAGTACGGCGGGCACGCCCAGGGACTCGGCCAGCGCCAGCATGCGGACCGCCGTGGTGGCGTCGCGGTAGCCGTACTGGTCCACCAGCTCGACCACCACGCCGGGGATCGTGGACCGCCAGAGGTTCAGCAGCACCCTGGCCTGCTCGTCGCGCCGCTCGGCCACCGCCCTGCCGACGTCGGACCGCGGGCCGAGCAGCACCATCAGCCCGTCGCCGGTGATCATGTCCCGGGTCACCGCGGGTTTGCCGCGCTCGCCCGCGTAGTGCGCCGCCGTGACCAGGCGGGTCAGGTCGGTCCATCCGTGGGAGCGGGCCAGCACGGTGACGCGGTCCTCGGCGTCGGGACCCGTCCTCGGGCGAGCGCCGGAAACGCCGGACAGGGCGAGGTCGACGCCCAGGACCGGCTTGATATCAGCCTTACGGCACGCGTCGGCGTGCTTGATCGCCCCGTAGAGCCCGTCGCGGTCGGTCAGCGCCAGGATGTCCATCCCGTGGTCGGCCGCCCGCTGCACCAGGGCCGCCGGGAACGCGGTGCCGTACCGCAGCGAGTACGCCGAGCTGACGTGCAGGTGCGGGAAGGCGGCCATCAGTCCCACGCTCGCAGCAGCAGCCACCCGCCACTGGCGGTGTCGAACCTGAGCTCGTAGGAACCCACCTGGCGGCCCGGCGAGGCCTCGACGCGCCAGAACTGCCGCTCGCCCGGGTCGCCCTCGCCGGTCTTCCACCACTCGCGCGCCACCACCCAGTGGTCGAGCACGCGCCGCACCAGGTAGAGCCGATCGCGCCAGACGAACTGGGTGGGCTGCCCATCACGGGTCCACACCTCAATTGGATCGCCATAGAGTCTGCTCAAGACGTCTTCTTCTTCCCACCGGGCCGAAAGGAGCCACCCGGGGGAAGACGGGTGCGTTATCTATCGAACATATGTTCTCACGCCTAGAAACGCAAGTCGCCGGCCTGCCTGATGAGCGGGTTGGCGCCGATCGAGTTGCGGATGCTGAACGTCACGCTGCCCGCGCGGTAGCGGTCGTCCGACCACTCCACCGGGCGGCCCTCGTGGGTGGTGGTGACCCGGCGCTGGCGCAGGAGCGGGCTGCCGCGCCGCACCCCGAGCAGGCGGGCGTCCTGGGCGCCAGCGGCCACCGCGTCGATGAGGTGCTCGCCGTACGCGAAGACGAGCCCCACGGAGTCGAACAGCGCCTGCGCCACCGACTCGCAGTCCGGCGGCAGCGCCTCGACGGCCGCGGCGATCCACCCGGCGTAGACGGTGCGCTCGATGAGCACCGGCTCGTCCTCGAGCGTGCGCAGCCTGAGCACCTCCAGCACCTCGTCCGAGGCGAGCCGGGCGGCCTCCCCGGCTGAGGCCTTGCGAAAACCTTGGGAAAGCACGCGCCCGCCGACCCGGTGGCCGTTCGCGCGCGCCCACTGGGCGAAGCTGTGCAGCTCCGCGAAACTCTGGCTGCGCGAGTTGCCCAGCACGATCCGCCTGGCCCCCTGCCGGGAACCCACGATGCCCTCGGCGACGAGTACGGACACGGCCTGCCGTACGGTCCCCCGAGCCGCCGAGTAGCGCGCAGCCAGCTCGGACTCGGATGGCAACTGGCTTCCTACCGGGTAGACGGCGCGAAGGATGTCGTCGCGCAGCTCAGCGGCAATCCGTTCATAGCGCGCAACCATTACAGACCCTTCCTGTTCACGAAAGAGCAATCTTTATGGGACTTACTAGGGCTGGCCTTGTTTGTACAAGTTCCCCTAGGTTCATTCCACACCCCCAGAGAGTGGAGGCGTCGTGTTCACACCTCGCGCCCGCGTGGCAGGCGTTATAGCAGCCCTAACCGTAGTCACCGCGGCGTGTGGCGCCGCACCGACCACCAAGACGGAAGCGTCGGCGTCGGCAGGAGGGGTGGACGCCAAGACGGCCACCTCCGCCGCCGACTTCGGCGGCCTCGACAAGCTCGTCGAAGCCGCGAAGAAGGAGGGCGCGCTCCACGTCATCGCCCTCCCGCCGGATTGGGCCAACTACGGCGAGATCATCAAGGCCTTCGAGGCCAAGTACGGCATCAAGATCGAGAGCGAGGATCCCGACGCGGCCAGCGCGGACGAGATCAACGCCATCAAGACCCGCAAGGGCCAGGACCGCGCCCCCGACGTGGTCGACGTCGGCCAGTCGTTCGCGCTGAGCGGCGCCAAGGAGGGCCTGTTCGCCCCCTACAAGGTGCAGACCTTCGACAAGGTTCCGGCCGGTCAGAAGGAGGACACCGGCCTCTGGACCAACGACTACGGCGGCTACGTCTCCATCGGCTGCAACGCCAAGGTCGTCAAGGCCTGCCCGACCAGCTTCAAGGACCTGCTCAAGCCCGAGTACAAGGGCCAGGTCGCGATGAACGGCAACCCCACCAAGTCGGGTTCCGCCTTCGCCGGCGTCTACGCCGCCTCGCTGTCCAACGGCGGCTCGTTCGACGACATCGCCCCCGGCCTGGACTTCTTCAAGAAGCTCAAGGCGGCCGGTAACTACAACCCGGTCGAGACCACCCCGGCCAGCATCGAGAAGGGCGAGACGCCCATCTCCATCGACTGGGACTACAACAACGCCGCCTACGGCCCCGAGATGGCGCCCAAGGGCATCGACTGGAAGATCGTCGTCCCGACCGACGCGCAGTACTTCCAGCTGTACGCCCAGGCCATCAACAAGGACGCGCCGCACCCGGCGGCCGCGCGCCTGTGGCAGGAGTTCCTCTTCAGCACCGAGGGCCAGAACCTCTACCTGAAGGGCTTCGCCCGCCCCGTCCTGCTGCCCGCCATGACGGCCGACGGCTCGGTCGACAAGGCGGCGGCGGAGAAGCTGCCCCCGGCCGAGGGCACGCCCACGTTCCCGACGCCCGAGCAGGTGGACAAGGCCAAGGCCGCGCTCGCCGAGGGCTGGGACGCCGCGGTAGCGGGTTGATCATGAGATCGAAAGGCTGGCTCGGGGCGCTGCCCCTGCTGGGCTTCGTGGCGGTCATCTTCGGCCTGCCCGCCGTGGCGCTGCTCACCGGCGCGTTCACGGCAGAGGGCAGGCCGAGCCTGGCCAACATGCAGCAGAGCCTGCGCGGCGGGTACCTGACCTCGATGCTCGGCAGCATCCAGCTGTCGGCCGTCGTGGCGGTGCTCGGCGCGATCTTCGGCACGTTCCTGGCGTACGCGGTGGTGACCTCGCGCTCCACCGCGCTGCGCGAGTCCGTGCTGACGGCCTCCGGGGTGCTGGCCAACTTCGGCGGGGTGCCGCTGGCCTTCGCCTGGGTGGCGACGCTCGGCAACACCGGGCTGATCAGCGAGCTGCTCGGCCTGTCGACGGGCGCCCTCTACACGTTCTGGGGGCTGACCACCGTCTACCTGTACTTCTCCATCCCGCTGATGGTGCTGGTCATGGCCCCGGCGCTGGACGGCCTGCGCCCGCAGTGGCGCGAGGCGGCGTCCAACAACGGCGCGACGACCTGGCAGTACTGGCGCTACGTCGGCATCCCGGTGCTGACCCCCGCGCTGCTGGGCGGCGTGGTGCTGCTGTTCGGCATGTGCTTCGCCGCGTTCGCCACGGCGGCCGCGATGGGCGCGGGCACCGTGCTGCCGCTGATCACCCTGAAGATCGCCAACGCGCTCACCGGCGACGTGCTGATCGGCTACGAGAACGTCGCGCTGGCGCTCAGCCTCAACATGATCGTGATCGCGGGCCTGGTGATGGCGATCTACCTGCCGCTGCAGAAGAGGAGCAGCCGATGGCTGCAGTGATGTGGCGAAGGTCCGTGCTCGTCCTCGCGGCCGTCTACTTCCTGGTACCGCTGGGCGCGTCGTTCTGGTTCACCGCGTACGTGCCCAACAAGGGCTTCACGCTGGACGCCTACGGCCAGCTGCTCACGGCCGAGGGGTTCCTGCCGAGCCTGATGATGTCGCTCGGCCTGGCGGTGGCCACGATCGTGGTGGTCCTGGTGCTCACCCTCCCGGCGATGCTGGCCGTACGGCTCAGCGCGCCCAGGCTGAAGCCGGCGATGGAGGTGATCTGCACGCTGCCCCTGGTGGTGCCGCCGATCACGTTCGTCGCCGGGATCAGCACGGTGATGTCCAAGAGCAACGACGTCCTGGCGCCGACGCCGTTCTGGGCGACGCTCCAGGCGATGCAGAACGGGGCTTTCCCCTTCGAGCTGGTGCTCGCCTACGCGGTGCTGGCGCTGCCGTTCGTCTACCGCTCGCTGGACGCCGGGTTCGGCGCGATCGACGCGCGCACGCTGGTCGAGGCGGCGCGCAACCTCGGCGCCTCCTGGCCGCACGTGATGTTCCGGGTGATCGTCCCGAACCTGCGCTCGGCCCTGGCCAGCGCCTCGTTCCTCACCCTTGCCCTGGTGCTCGGCGAGTACACGATCGCCAGGCTGCGCGGCTACCAGCCGTTCTCGGTCTGGATCGTGACGATCTCCGGGTCGAAGGCGCAACTGTCCGTGGCGGTGTCGGTGCTCAGCCTGATCCTCACCTGGGTCCTGCTGCTGGTCGTCTCCACCGCGTCTGGAAGGAAGAAGAAGGCATGACCGCTCAGGTGGAGTTCAGGGGGCTCCGGCGCGTCTACGGCAAGACCGTGGCGCTCGACGGGTTCGATCTGACCATCGAGCCTGGCGAGTTCGTGGCGCTGCTCGGCCCGTCCGGCTGCGGCAAGACCACGGCCCTGCGGTGCGTGGCCGGGTTCGAGCAGCCGGACGAGGGCGCGGTGCTCCTGGACGGCAAGGACATCACCAAGGTCCCGGCCAACAAGCGCGACGCGGGCATGGTCTTCCAGTCCTACTCGCTCTTCCCCAACCTCAACGCGCTCGACAACGTCTCCTTCGGCCTGCGCGTCCGCAAGGTCAACGTGGCCAAGCGCCGCGCGAAGGCGCAGGAACTGCTGGAGCTCGTCGGCCTGCCCACGCACGGCGACCGCTTCCCGCACCAGCTCTCCGGCGGCCAGCAGCAGCGTGTCGCCCTGGCCAGGGCGCTGGCCCTGGAGCCCGCCGTACTGCTCCTGGACGAGCCGCTGTCCGCGCTGGACGCAAAGGTGCGGGTGTCGCTGCGCGAGGAGATCAGGCGGCTGCAGCTCGACCTGGGCATCACCACGATCTTCGTGACGCACGACCAGGAGGAGGCGCTGTCGATCGCCGACCGCGTCGCCGTCCTGCAGCACGGCAAGCTGGAGCAGGTCGGCGCGCCCGCCGAGGTCTACGACCGGCCGTCGACCCCGTTCGTCGCCGAGTTCGTCGGGACCATGAACCACCTGCCCGGCCGGGTCTCCGGCGACCAGGTGACCGTACTCGGCCAGCTCCTCCCCCTGGACGGCCAGGCTCCTGGCCTGGACGTCGACGTGCTGGTCCGCCCCGAGGCCGTGCAGATCACCCCCACGGAGGACGGCAGGGCCGAGATCATCGCCGCCTCCTTCCGCGGCGCGTCCGTACGGCTGCGCGTGGCGCTGGACGGCGGCGAGGTCGTCGCCGACGTTCCTGGACACGAGGCGGTACGGCTGGGGCCGGGCACGAAGGTGGCCGTGCGCCTGGTGGAACGTCCGGTGCTGGTCGCCGGGCGCACCGCGGCAGCCCCCGTGCCCGCCGCTTCGGAACCGGCCGATGTTGCCTGACGCTGTTCTGTTCGACATGGACGGCACGCTGGTCGACACCGAGGGGCTGTGGTGGGACGCCACGGCGTCCATCGCCCGCTCCCTCGGTGTGACCGTCGGCCAGGACGACGTCCTGGGGCGTTCGGTAGAGGACACGGCGGCCATGCTCACCGCCGCCGACGAGGTCGACGGGGTGGCGCAGCGCCTCACCGACGCCTTCGCCGACCACATCAGACGGGGTGTGAGCATCATTCCCGGCGCGCTCGGGCTGCTGGCCGAGCTGTCGGCTGAGGGCATCCCGACCGCGCTGGTCAGCGCCTCCCCCAGGAGCATCGTCGACCTCGTCCTCCCCAACCTGAACCACCGCTTCGACGAGGTGGTCGCCGCCGAGGACACCGTGCGCGGCAAGCCGTACCCCGACCCCTATCTGGAGGCGGCCAGGCGGCTCGACGTCGACCCGGAGAGGTGCGTGGCCATCGAGGACAGCCCGACCGGGATCGCGGCCGCCCGCGCGGCGGGGTGCCGGGTCGTGGCTGTTACCGAGGCAGGACTGCCCGACCTGCGTGCGATGTCGCTAAGCTGACGCGCTGTGAACCAGATCGGGCGATACAGGCTGCTGAACGTGCTCGGCCGGGGCGGTATGGGTACCGTCCACCTGGCCGAGGACCCCACGGGGCAGCACGTCGCGATCAAGGTGATCAACCCGGAGCTCAGCCAGAACGAGCAGTTCCGCAGCCGTTTCCGCAGGGAGGCCGACGCGGCGCGGCGGGTGCGCAGGTTCTGCACGGCGGCCGTGCTCGAAGCGGCGCTCGACGGCGACCAGCTCTACGTGGTCACCGAGTACGTGCCCGGCCCGAACCTGGAGGAGGCGGTCAGGCAGTCAGGCCCGCTGCGCGGCTCCAGCCTCGACGCCCTGGCCGTCAGCGTGGCCACCGCGCTCACCGCGATCCACGGCGCGGGCGTCGTGCACCGCGACCTGAAGCCGTCGAACGTGCTGCTCTCCCCCGTCGGCCCGCGCGTGATCGACTTCGGCATCGCCCGCGCCCTCGACTCCCTCGACGGCGTCACCGGCACCGGCGAGCTGATCGGCACGCCCCGCTACATGGCGCCCGAGGTGCTGCGCGGCGAGCCGGTCGCGCCTGCCTGCGACGTCTTCTCGTGGGGCTGCCTGATGGCCTTCGCGGCGACCGGCCGCGCGCCGTTCGGCGGCGAGGCGCTTCCCGCGGTCATCTACCAGGTGCTCAACACGGAACCCCTCCTCGACGAGCTCGAACCGGGGCTCAGGGAGCTGGTCATCGCCGCGCTGGCCAAGGACCCGGCGAGGCGGCCGACGGCCCAGCAGCTGCTCGACCACCTCATCGGCCGCTCAGCAGCGCCCGAGCAGGCCGCGCACACGGTGCAGGTGGCCTGGCAGCAGAGCGCGCACCAGCCGACGAGGGTCGAGGAGCGGCGCAACAGCAGGCAGCGCGACCGGTCGAAGCTCATGATCGGGCTGGCAGCCGCCGCTGTGCTGGTCATCGGCGGCGGGGCCACGCTGTGGGCGCTGTCGGGCGGCGGGCCGCCCACCGACCTGCCCGCGCTCTTCCAGGACGACTTCAACAACACCAGCAGCGGCTGGGACAGCAGCACCTACGACCCGCTGGCGGACAAGAGCTACGGCTACACCTCCGAGGGCGCCTACGGGCTGGACGCGGCGGAGGACGCCGAGGAGAAGTGGGCGCAGGCCCCGGTCCCGTTCGTGGTGGAGGCTCCCGCGACGCCCGAGCCCTCGGCGTCACCGACCCCGGTCCTCCCGACGTCGTTACTGATCGGCGTGGACGCGACGGTCAGGAAGGTGCAGGGCAGCGGCGAGTACGGCCTGTGGTGCAGGGGCGACAACAACGGCACCTACTACGACTTCACCCTCGACTCGACGGGCAACGCCCGCATCAGGCGCGTCGTCGACGGCGCGGGCGGCAACCTGGCCCAGCCGGTCAAGGTGGGCGTCCTCAAGACCGGGCAGAAGGTGCGCCTGGAGGCGTCGTGCGACCAGGTCGACACCGCGGTGCGGCTGACGATGTGGGTGGACGGCAAGCGCATCCACCAGGTGGACGACGCCAACCCGCTGAAGAGCGGCTCGCTCGGCATGTTCAGCCGCGTCTCCAAGGGCAGCAAGTCGGTCATCAAGGTCACCTACGACAACTTCGAGCTGCGCGGCAAGCAACCGACTAAATGACCCCCTGCCTGGCCGCGGCCAGCGCGGCGTCGGCCGCCCGGTCCGCGTCCCGGTCGGTGACCGGCTCGTGGGTGACGAACAGCCGGTAGTAGACCGGCGCCACGGCCACCCTGATCACCTCTTCCGCGTCGACCCCCTCGGGCAGCTCACCGCGCTCGACCGCCTTCCTGATCACCACGGCCGACTGCTCGTGCCTGGCCGCGTAGAAGGCGTTGAGCGCTCCGGCCGCCGCGGGGTTCTGCATCGCCGCCGCCACGAACGCCGACGACACCGGCCCTGCCTCGGGATCGGCGAACCCGCTCCGCACGAGCCGGACGATCTCCCGCAGGTCGCCCTCGACCGTCCCGGTGTCGGGGATCGGCCACGGGTCGCCGACGGCGTAGTCGAGCGCGTCGGCGATGAGCCCCTCAGCGCTGCCCCAGCGCCGGTAGACGGTCGTCTTGTGCACTCCTGACCTGATGGCGACGTTCTCCACGGTCAGTCCGGCGTAGCCGCGTTCCACCAGCTCGGCCAGCGTGGCCTGCCGTACGGCCTCGCGCACCCGGGCGCTGCGGCCGCCGGGTCTCCTGTCGGGTTGCAAAAACTACTCCAGTTGCGTTAGTGTCCTTAAAGCAACAATAGTAGCGATTGGAGTTCGTTCTGACCACACAGCTCACCCTCAAGGACGTGACCATGGCGTACGGCGAGCGGGTCGTGCTCGACCACGTCACCCTGAGCGTCAGCCCCGGCGAGCGCGCCGGGATCGTCGGCGAGAACGGCAGCGGCAAGTCGACGCTGCTGCGGCTGATGGCCGGGGTGTCGCGGCCCACGGCCGGGACGGTCACCGTCAGCGGGTCCGCCGGTCACCTGGGCCAGACGCTCGGCCTGCCGGGCTCGTTCACGGTCGCGCAGGCGATCGACGCGGCGCTGGCCGAGTTCCGCCTGATGGAGCGGGACATGCAGGCGGCGGCAGAGGCCGAGGACATGGAGACGTACGGCGAGCTGCTGACGGCCTACGAGGCGCGCGGCGGCTACACGGCGGACGCGCGGGTGGACCGGGCGCTGGACGGGCTCGGCCTGGGTTCCCTGCCGCACACCCGGACCCTGCGTACCCTGTCCGGCGGGGAGCAGGCGCGGCTCGGGCTGGCCTGCGTGCTGGCGGCGGCGCCGGAGATCCTGCTGCTCGACGAGCCGACCAACCACCTCGACGCGTCTGCGCTGGCCTGGCTGGAGGAGCGGCTGCTGGAGCACCGGGGGACCGTGGTGACCGTCTCGCACGACCGGGTCTTCCTCGACCGGGTGGCGATGGCGATCATCGAGGTCGAGGGCGGCTCGATCACCCGCTTCGGCGGGGGCTACACGGGGTTCCTGGCGGAGAAGGCTTCGGCGCGGGCCCGGTGGGAGCAGGCGTACGCCGACTGGCGGGCGGAGATCGGGAGGCTGCGCGAGTTCTCGGTGACCACCGCGCACCGGGTGGCCGCCGGGCGCGAGATGCGGGACAACAACAAGATGGCCTACGACAGGAACGCGGGCCGGGTGCAGAGCTCGATCGCCGGTCGCGTCCGCCAGACCCAGGAACGGCTCCGCCGCCTGGAGGCCGCCCCTGTGCCCCGCCCGCCCGAACCCCTGCGTTTCCAGGGCCTCCCCTCCTCCGGATCCGGCTCTGGCGAGCGGGTGCTCCTGTGCGGGCCCAACGGCGCGGGCAAGTCCACGGTGCTGCGGCGGCTCGCCGCGCGGGCTCGTGGCCGGGTCGGGTACCTGCCGCAGGAGGTGAGCTTCGATCCGTCGCTGACCGTGCTCGCCGCCTACCGGCAGGGCAGGCCGGGGTATGAGGACGACCAGCGGAGGGCCCTGCTGGCCACCGGGCTGTTCGCGCCTGAGACGCTCGACGTCAGGACCGGCGAGCTGTCGGAGGGGCAGCGGCGCAGGCTCGCCCTGGCCAGGCTCCTGGCCGGCGAGCACGACGCCCTGCTGCTCGACGAGCCGACCAACCACCTCTCGCTGACCCTGGTGGAGGAGCTGGAGCGGGCGCTCGACACCTACCGGGGCACGCTCGTCGTCGTGTCGCACGACCGGGCGCTGAACGACCGTTTCCGAGGAAAGAGGATCGACGTGAACCAGTTCCAGGTGGGCGAGGGCGGCCCCTACGGCATCACGACCGGGCCGGACGGGGCGTTGTGGTTCACGCTCGTGCACGCGGGCGCGATCGGCAGGATCACGGTGGACGGCTCGGTCGGGACGTTCCCCCTGGACCCGGCGGACGGCGGGCCCACGGTCATCACGCCGAGTCCGGACGGCGCGCTGTGGTTCACCGAGTTCCACGGCCACCGCGTCGGCCGCATCACCACGTCCGGCGAGATCTCGTCCGTCGACCGGCCCGAGGCCGGGCCGTACGGCATAGCGGCGGGGCCGGACGGCGCGATGTGGGTCACCGAGCTCCAGTCCAACACGATCACCCGCATCGCCGTGGACGGCGCGGTCACCACCTACGACGTGCCGGTCGAGGGCGCGATGCCGTCGGCGATCACCAGGGGCCCCGACGACGCGATGTGGTTCACCATGAACACCGCGAACGCCGTCGGAAGGATCACCATGGACGGCGAGTTCACCATCCACAGGCTCCCGACCGACGCGGCCGCCCCGGTCGGCATCACGGCGGGCCCTGACGGCGCCTTGTGGTTCGTGGAGATCGGCGCGGGCCAGATCGGCCGCATCACCGTGGACGGCGAGATCACCGAGTACCCCCTGAAGACCCCCGAGGCCCGCCCCCACGCGATCGTCCCCGGGAAGGACGGCCTGTGGTTCACCGAATGGGCCGCCTGCAAGCTGGGCCACATCACCTTGGACGGCGAGATCACCGAGCACGACCTCCCTGGCGAGGAGCCGCACGGCCTGACCCTCGGCCCCGACGGAGCGGTGTGGGTGGCGATGGAGAGCGGCTCCCTGACCACTTACCGGCCCGGCACAACGATGTAACGGCGATCGGCCCGTCAGACCGCGTGCCGTGGGAGAGGCCGCGCGCCCACGGCGGCGGGTGGCGATCCCACGGCTCCGCCGTAACAGAAGGAATTAACGATCAGCGAAAGCTGGTTGCCGAGGTATGCGCGCAATCGTTATCGCCGAGCACGGCGGCCCAGAGGTCCTGGAGTACAAGGAGCACCCCGATCCGGTGCCCGGCCCCGGTGAGGTGGTGGTCGACGTCGCCGCCTCCGGGGTGAACTTCATCGACATCTACCACCGCAAGGGCGTCTACCCGCTCGAAATGCCCGCGCCGCTCGGCGCCGAGGGCGCGGGACGCGTCTCCGCCGTCGGCCCAGGCGTCCACGACTTCCGGGCCGGCGACATGGTCGGCTGGCTCAACATCCTCGGCAGCTACGCCGAGAAGGCCCTGGTCCCGGCCGAGCGCCTCGTGCGCGTCCCGGACAACGTGCCGGCGGACCTGGCCGCCGCCGCCCTGCTGCAGGGACTGACCGCCCACTACCTCACCCACTCCACCCACGAGGTGCGGCGCGGCGAGAACGTCCTCATCCACGCCGGCGCGGGCGGCATGGGCCAGCTCCTCATCCAGCTCGCCAAGCTGCGCGGCGCCCACGTGATCACCACGGTCTCCAGCGACGAGAAGGAGAAGCTGGCCCGAGCCCTCGGCGCCGACGAGGTGATCCGCTACGACGGGTTCGCCGAGGCGGTCAGGAGGGTCGTCCCGTCCGGCGTGGACGTGGTCTACGACGGGGTCGGCGCGGCCACCTTCGACGGCAGCCTCGCCTCGCTGCGCCGCCGGGGCCTCATGGTCCTGTACGGCGCGGCCAGCGGCCCGGTGCCGCCCTTCGACCCGCAGCGGCTCAACAAGTCGGGCTCGCTCTACCTCACCAGGCCCACGCTGGACCACTACATCGACGACCACGGCGAGCTGCTCGCCAGGGCCGCCGACGTGTTCGGCTGGATCGAGTCGGGGCAGCTCAGGATCGACATCTCGCACCGCTACCCGATGGCGGAAGCGGCCCAGGCCCACGAGGACCTCGCCGCCCGCCGCACCACCGGCAAGCTGCTCCTGATCCCCTAGAGCTCCCAACAGAGCCCCAGAGATGGGAGGGTCCCCTCTCTGGGGGGTTCTTGGGCGCTCTCAAGGTGAGGGCCCCAAGAGGAAACCATTCATCTCTGTGAGGGCGGAGATTTGGTGGAGGTCCTTTGTTAGGAGCTCTCAGCGCACGATGACGGTGTGGTCGGTGGGTGGGCGGAGCTCGCCGATCACCGTCGCGCCCGGGATCTCCCCCGCGACGAGCAGCCCGCCCGAGGTCTGGGCGTCGGCCAGCAGGATGAGCAGGTCCTCCGGCACCCCCTCCGCGTCCAGGAAGGGCGCCACCCAGTCGAGGTTGCGCCGCGACCCGCCGGGCACGTACCCCGCCTGCACGGACGCGCGAGCCCCCTCGATGAGCGGCACGGCAGCCGCGTCCACCACCGCCGTCACGCCCGAGGCCCGCGCGAGCTTGTACAGGTGGCCGAGCAGCCCGAACCCGGTCACGTCCGTCGCGCACCGCACCCCAGCCGCCAGCGCGGCGGCGGACGCGTCCGCGTTGAGCGCGGTCATCACCTCGACGGCCTGCGGGAAGCTCTCGCCCGTCGCCTTGTGCCTGTTGTTCAGCACGCCCGACCCGATCGGCTTCGTCAGGGAGAGCGGCAGCCCGGCTCGCCCCGCGTCGTTGCGCATCAGCTTCGCCGGGTCGGCCACGCCCGTCACGGCGACGCCGTACATGGGCTCCTCCCCGTTCACGCTGTGCCCGCCCGCCAGGTGGCACCCCGCCAGCGCCGCGACCTCGGCCCCGCCTTCGAGCACCCGCGCAGCGACCTCGTACGGCAGCCCCTCCCTGGGCCAGACCAGCAGGTTGAGCCCGACCAGCGGCCTGCCGCCCATCGCGTAGACGTCGGAGAGCGCGTTGGCCGCGGCGATCCGCCCCCAGTCGTAGGGGTCGTCGACCACGGGCGTGAAGAAGTCGGCCGTGCTGACGATCGCGGTGTCACCCTGAAGGCTGACCACGGCGGCGTCGTCGCCGGTCTCGGTTCCGACGAGGAGCTCACCCAGGGGGTTCTTCGGCGGGGTGTGCCCGAATCCGGCGAGCATGGCCTCGAGGTCGGCCGCCGGGATCTTGCAGGCGCAGCCGCCGCCCTGGGCATATTGCGTCAATCGCAGCATGATCACATCATGACCGATATCCGTAGGTTCGTCCCCCGGACCGATGCCGTACTGTCCGACCCCCTGCTCGCCGACGCGGTCGGGCGGCTGGGCCGGGAGCGGGTGAAGGCCGCGGTGCACGAGGCGCAGGACCAGGCCAGGGCGGGCACGATCACTCCGGGCGAGGTCGTGAGCGCGGTGCTCAAGAGCCTCCGTGGCACCCGCAGGGTGATCAACGCCACCGGCGTGCTCCTCCACACCAACCTCGGCCGAGCCAGGCTGTCCGCCAGGGCGCTGGCCGCGGTGGAGGTGGCCGCCGGGGTGACGGACGTCGAGCTGGACCTGGCGACCGGGCGGCGCGGCAGGCGGGGCAGGGACGCGATGGCCGCCCTCGCCGCGGCAGTGCCCGCCGCCGAGGCGGTCCACGTGGTCAACAACAACGCGGCCGCGCTCGTCCTGGCCGCCACGGCGCTGGCGCAGGGGCGCGAGATCGTGGTGAGCAGGGGCGAGCTGGTCGAGATCGGCGACGGGTTCCGCCTGCCCGACCTGCTGGCCTCGACCGGCGCCCGGCTGCGCGAGGTGGGCACCACCAACCGCACGAGAGTCGCCGACTACCTGGACGCGATCGGGCCGGAGACCGGGTTCGTGCTCAAGGTGCACCCGTCCAACTACCGCATCGAGGGCTTCACCCACACGCCGGGCATCCCCGAGCTGGCCGATCGCGGGGTCCCGCTGGTGGCGGACGCGGGCTCCGGGCTCCTCGCGCCTGAGCCGCTGCTGCCCGACGAGCCGGACGCGGCGACCTGGCTCGCCCAGGGCGCCGACCTGGTGACGGCCAGCGGCGACAAGCTCCTCGGCGGCCCGCAGTGCGGCCTCCTGCTGGGCCGGGCCGACCTGGTCGAACGGCTGCGCAGGCACCCGCTGGCCAGGGCGCTGCGGGTGGACAAGCTCACGCTCGCCGCGCTGGAGGCCACCCTGTCCGCCCCCACCCCGACGCACGAGATCCTGCACGCCGACGAGGCGGAGCTGTGGCAGCGGGCCAAGGCCCTGGTGACCCGGCTCGCCGACGCGGAGGCCGTACCCTCCACGGCCACGGTCGGCGGCGGCGGGGCCCCGGGGGTCGGCCTGGGCAGCGTGGCCGTCTCGCTGCCCGAACGGCTGGCCGAGCCGTTGCGGCTGGGCGACCCGGCGGTGCTGGGCCGGATCGAGGGCGGGCGGCTGCTCCTCGACCTCAGGACCGTGCTGCCGGAGGAAGACGACGATCTCCTTCTTCTGCTCAGCGATCTTGGCCGTTAGGATCGCCTGCGGAGACGTCAAGGAGTCTGGTGGCCCTCCCGGTCTTCAAAACCGGTGGCGCCGAGTATCTCGGCGCGGCGGGTTCGATTCCCGTCCGTCTCCGCTACTCCGATCGGGGGGTTGGATGGGCGTCGACGACCTGCTGAACCGGGCGCGTGAGGGGATGCGCCGCCTCAGCCCGCTGGAGGCGTTCGAGGCCTGCCGGGCGCGGGACACCCTCATCGTCGACACCAGGCCCGAGTTCCAGCGGCGGCGCGACGGCGAGGTGCCGGGCACGATCGTGGTCGAGCGCAACCACCTGGAGTGGCGGCTCGACCCGCGCTCGTCGGCGCGCATCCCCGAGGCCTTACCCGGCGTCCAGTGGATCGTGCTGTGCGACGAGGGCTACTCCTCCAGCCTGGCCGCCTGGTCGCTGCGTCAGCTCGGCCTGACCCGCGCCACGGACGTGATCGGCGGGTTCCAGTCCTGGCGCGCCGCCGGGCTGCCGGTCGAGCGGCCCGCCTGGCCGACGAGCCCCCGGCTGGCGCCGTGCTCGTGATCGCCACCGCCGGTCACGTCGACCACGGCAAGTCGACGCTGGTCCGCGCGCTGACCGGGATGGAGCCCGACAGGTGGGCCGAGGAGCGCCGCCGGGGCATGACCATCGACCTGGGCTTCGCCTGGTCCGCGCTGCCGTCGGGGCGCACCGTGGCGTTCGTCGACGTGCCGGGGCACGAGCGGTTCGTCACCAACATGCTGGCCGGGGTGGGGTCGTGCCCGGCCGCCATGATCGTGGTCGCGGCCGACGAGGGCTGGCGCGTGCAGTCGGGCGAGCACCTGGCCGCGCTCGACGCCCTCGGCGTACGGCACGGCCTGCTGGTGATCACCCGCGCCGACCTGGCCGATCCTGCCGGCGCGCTCGCCGAGGCGCGTGCCGCTCTGCGTGGCACGGGGCTGGCCGACGTGCCCGCGCTGGCCGTCAGCGGGACGACGGGCGAGGGCCTGCCCGCGCTGGTCGCGGCGCTCGACCGGCTGTCCTCAGAGGTGCCGGCTCCGCCGGTGGACGGGCCGGTGCGGTTCTGGGTGGACCGGGCGTTCACCGTGAAGGGCGCCGGGCTCGTCGTCACCGGCACGCTGGGAGCGGGCACCCTGCGGGTGGGCGACACGCTGCACGTGGACGGCTCGGCCATGCAGGTGCGCGGGTTGCAGTCGCTCGGCCTGAGCCAGACCGAGGTGCCCGCCACCGCCCGCGTCGCCGTCAACCTGCGCGGCCCCTCCCCCGTGACGCGCGGGACGGCGCTGCTGACCCCGGACGCGTGGCTGCTCACGACGACGGCCGACGTCCGGCTCTCGCCCGGCGAGCCGCCCAAGGGGGACGTCGTGCTGCACCTCGGGTCCGCCGCCGTGCCCGCCCGGGTCAGGCCGCTCGGCCCTTCGACGGCCCGGCTGACGTTCGCCAGGGCGCTGCCGCTGCGGGTGGGTGACCGGGCGCTGCTGCGCGATCCCAGCCGTCCCGCGGTGCGCGCCGGCGTGCTCGTCCTCGACGTACGCCCACCCGCCCTGGAGCGGCGCGGGGCCGCAGCCGCCCGGGGCGCGGCTCTCTCCGCTGTCGAGGCCCTTCCCGTCGCGGCGGATCTGCTGCGGTGGCACGGGCTGCTCAGCGGCGCCGACCTCGCCAGGATGGGCGTCGCCGTACCGGCCACGGCGCTGCCCGGCGGATGGCACGCCGATCCTGCTCACTGGGCGGGACTCGGGAAGGCGCTGGGAGAGGCGGTGGCGCGCGGGCCGCTGACCGTCGAGGCGGCCACCAGGCTGCTCGGCCTGCCGGACCGCCGCCTCACCGCCGCGCTGGTCGCCGAGCCGCTGGTCGTCGAGGCCGGGGTGATCCGCACCCCGGAGCATGGCCCGCTGACTCCGCGCCTGCTCAAAGCGGTCACCCTGCTGCACGACGACCTCGCGGGGAACCCCTTCCGGGCCCCCAGCGCGGAGCGGCTGGCGGAGCTCGGCCTGGCCCGCCGGGACCTCGCCGCGCTGCAGCGGGCCGGGTCCGTGCTGGTGATCGCCGACGGCGTGGTCCTGCTCCCCGACGCCGTCGATCAGGCCGTGAAGCACCTGCGCGAGCTCCCGGCGCCGTTCACCGTCAGCCAGGCCAGGGTGGCGCTGGACACCACGCGCCGGATCGCCGTGCCACTGCTGGAGTTGCTCGATCGGCTGGGCCGTACCAAGCGCCACGACAACGAGTCACGGAGCTGCACCCCCTGACGAAACAGGGCCATTCCTTTCACGGTATTGCTGGTTTTCGGACGTTCACTTACCTTGCCGATCATGACGAGCAGCACCGCGGGCGTCGTCGGGCAGGGTGCGCTCGTCGCCATCTTCCTCGTCGCGGCCCTGTCGAAGATCCTCACTCACCGCGACCTCACGCAGACCATCGCCAAGCTGGGGCCGGGCGCCGCGGCGCGACCGGCGACCCTGCTCGTGATCGGCGCGGAACTCCTCGCCGTCGTGGGCCTGACCGTCCTTCCCGGGCAGACCTGGCCGCGCGTGCTCATCGCGCTTCTGGCGCTGTGTTTCGCCGGGGCCGGAATCCGGGCGCTCGGGGTCAAGGAGAAGATCCGGTGCGGATGCTTCGGCGGCGGCCGGGCCGTGCTCGGGTGGCGTCAGGTCATGTACCTGCCGCTCTGGCTCGGGCTGGCGGCTCTGGCCGAGTACGCCTCGCCCGCGTGGAGCGTCGACGAGGGGCTGGCCGGGCTGGCGGGCCTCCTGCTGGTGCTGGTCGCCTGGAAACTGCTCGCCGAAGTAAGGCTCTGGCGAGTGCTGCGCGGTGACCGCCTGGTCATCCCTGAACCCAAGGAGGTGCCCGCCGCATGACGACGGTACTGCTCGTGGTGGTCTGCCTGCTGGCCGTGGGGCTGTTCCTGCAGATCGGCGCCCAGGTCGAGCTTTTCGAACAGGTCAAGCAGATCCGCGGCTATCTCGACATGGAGGACAAGCCCACCCCGGTGGAGCTGGGCTCGCTGGAGGGCGCGAGCCCGAGCCGATTCGGCCTGCCGGCCGTACTGGACCAGGCAGGACAGGCCATGGTGCTGTTCGTCTCCAACAAGTGCGAGACGTGCCGCAACCTCGCCTCGGCGCTGCGCGGTGGCGCGGTGCCCCCTTCGATGTGGGTCGTGGTCGTCCCGGTGACCGGGGACGGCAGCGAGTTCGTCACCGAGTTCGAGCTGCACGGCGAGCGGGTCCTCCTCGACGAGGGCGAGAAGATCGTCAACAGCATCGGCCTCGACCTCACGCCCGTCGCCCTCCACATCGCCGAGGGGAAGCTGACGCGGGCCCACACGGTGCCGACGATCAGGCAGATGTACGCGGCGGTCCCCGTCGCCTACTCCTTCTCCCTGACCGGGAAGCGCTGAGCCACCCCCCAAACCAGAAAGGCAGCACATGGACAAGATCTCGGACATGCCGAGGTCCAACCGCCGGGGCTTCATCGGCTGGATGAGCAAGATCGGGATCGGCGCCGTCGGCACGGTCGCCGGGATGACGGCGACGGCCAGGGCAAGCCACGCGGTCGAGCCCAACTGGAACTGCTGCAAGCTCGCCCTCCCCGACCTGTGGTGCCCGAAGAACGCCAGCGCGCAGTACTACTGCCCGCCCGGCTACACCATGAAGGTCTGGACCTGCTGCAGTGGCACAGCCCCCTGGCAGCGCAAGTATGCGTGCGGCGAGTGCACCCAGGGCGCCACCTGCGGCGACGGCCCGGTCTACTGCTCCGCCGGCTGGGTCGTCAGCGCCAACCGCTGCTGACGTGACCCTGGACACCTGGCTGACCATCGCGTTGCTCGTTCTCATCGCGAGTGCGGGCTTCGCGCAGCTCTTCAGCTTTTGAGGCCTCTCCTTCGTCGGATATCTCCGCCCCCTGGTTCAGGGGAGAGTACCCGGGGAGAAGGCCGTGTACCGGCCCCTCCTCGCGCTGGCGATCGGCTTCGCCGTCTCCGCCGTCACGATGTACGGACTGGTCCATCTCATCGGCAGCGGACTGCGCGGAACGGGTCCCAGGATCGCCGCCTGCGCCGTGCTGCTCGCCTGCATGGCCATCGACTCCGGGAAGTTCGGCCTCCGCACGCCCATGCTGCGGCGGCAGACACCACGTTCGCACTTCGCCCGGTTCGGTCCTGCCAGGGGCGCGTTCCTGTGGGGACTCGATACCGGGCTCGTCGTGACCACGTTCCGCGTCACGTCGCTGACGTGGGCGGCTCTCGGCGTGACGCTGTTCGGGCTGGTGCCCTGGTGGGCGGGCCTCTTCTACGCGCTCGGCTTCACCCTGCCCTCCGCCGTGATGGTGGCCGTCGTGCCGCCGTCGAAGGACCAGGAGGTCAAGGCCGAGCCGATCTGGCTGATGGAGTGGCTCATGGACAGGGAGAAGGCGGTGCGCGCCTACGCGTTCGCGCTGCTCACGCTCGCGTTCGCCGGGGTGCTGGCGACGGTGTTCCTCGGATAGGCGTACGGCGGGCAGCACGTGCTGCCCGCCGTACCCTCAGACGTGCGAGCCGCCGTCCACGCGGAGCTCCACGCCGGTCAGGTAGGCGCCGTCGGACGATGCGGCGAAGGCGATGGTGCCCGCGATCGCCTCCGGCTCACCGAAGCCGACCTGCGGCATGATCCGCCCGTAGAAGGACGCGTCGACGCCCTCGGGGAAGCTCACGCTCGTCATCAGCGGGGTCACGACACCACCGGGCGAGATCGCCACGACCCGCACGCCGTCCGCAGCCACCTCGGCCGCCAGGCTGATCGAGAACGCCAGCACGGCGCCCTTGGAGGCGGCATACGCCGTCATGAACGGATGGGCGTGGGTCGCCGAGGTCGACGCGGTGTTGATCACGACGCCCTTGGCCTCCCTGAGGTACGGCATGGCCTCGCGGCAGAACAGGAACGTGCCAAGCAGGTTGACGTCCAGCAGCCGCTGGAAGTCGGCCAGCGTCAGCGTGGCCAGCGGCGTCGTCTTGTGGATGCCCGCGACGTTGACGAGCACGTCGATGCCGCCCATCACGTCCGCTGCCGCTCGCACGGCGTCCTTCACCGACTGCTCGTCGGAGACGTCGGCCACCCAGGTCTTCGTCGGCAGGTCGGCCAGGCCCTCCGCGTTGCGGTCCACGGCGAAGACGGTGGCGCCCTCGTCGGCCAGGCGCAGCGCCGTGGCCCGCCCGATGCCGGTCGCCGCCCCCGTGAGGAGTACCTTCTTGCCCGCGAAACGCTCCATGACTCTTTCCTGTCTTTCAGTGAGACACCGATGTCTCGTCTAAGATAACCACTGATGACCACCACCGATTCCATGGCCAGGACCCGCGACGCGATCCTCCGCGCGGCGGCCACCGCGCTGCGCACCCACGAGCGGGCCGGGATGGCCGACATCGCCGCCGCCGCCGGCGTCGGCAGGGCCACGCTCTACCGCCACTTCGCCAACCGCGAGGACCTCCTCCTCGAACTGGGCAGGTTCGCCGCTGAGGAGTCCATCCGCGTGCTCGACGACGCGCGCATCGACGACGTGCCCGTGACCACCGCCATCACCAGGCTGACCAGGGCGCTGCTGACCACCGGCAGGGAGTTCTGGGTGGTGAGCAGCCACCGGCCGCAGCTGTGGCCCGAGGAGGAAGAGGTCGGCGTACGGCTGCGCGCCCTGGCCACGCGGGGACAGGCCGACGGGCTGCTGCGCGGCGACCTGGCGGCCGATCATCTCGCTGCGCTGCATGGTTCACTCATCATCGGCGCGCTCAGCGTGCCGCCGCTGTCGGAGCTGGGCATCGAGGACGCCACCGACATCATCGTGAAGCTGTATCTGGAGGGGGCTCGGGCGTGAACGGGATCTTAGGTTTCGCGGTGATGGTCGGGTTGCTGACCCTCACCCCAGGGCTGGACACCGCGCTCATCCTGCGCACGTCGCTCATCTCGGGCAGGCGGCCCGCCTGGGGCGTGGTGGCCGGGATCCAGGCGGGCACGCTGTCCTGGGGCGTGGTGGCGGCCGTGGGGCTGTCCACGCTGCTCGCCGCCTCGCAGGTCGCCTACGAGATCCTGCGGTGGGCGGGGGTGGCGTACCTGGTGTGGATGGGTGTGCGCATGCTGCTCCTGCGCGGGTCCTCCTCCTCGGTCGAGGCGCAGGAGGGCGGTTTCCTGGTGGGCTTCCGGCGCGGGCTGACGACGAACCTGCTCAACCCCAAGGTGGGCGCCTTCTACGTGGCCGTGCTGCCGCAGTTCATCCCGGCGGACGCGCCGCACGCGGCCATGGGGCTGCTGCTGGCGAGCGTGCACGTGGCCGAGGGGCTGCTGTGGAGCGCGGTGCTGATCGCCTTCACCGCCCTGGTCGGCAATGCTCTGCGCAAGCCCTCGGTACGCCGGTGGCTGGACCGGGTGACCGGGATGGTGATCGTCGGGTTCGGCATCAGGCTCGCGGTGCAGGACTGACGGCGATGTGGGTGGCCGCGACGTACCCGAAGGTCATCGCGGGGCCGAGCGTGGCGCCCGGGCCGGGGTAGGTCTCGCCCATGACGGCGGCGGAGACGTTCCCTGATGCGTACAGGCCCTCGATCGGGGTGCCGTCGGCGCGCAGGACGCGGGCGTCCACGTCGGTGACCATGCCGCCCTTGGTGCCGATGTCGCCGGGGACGATGGGGATCGCGTAGAACGGACCCTTCTCCAGCGGGGCGAGGTTGGGATTCCTCAGCGTCGGGTCGCCGTAGTAGCGGTCGTAGGCGCTGTCCCCGCGCCCGAAGTCCTCGTCCCTGTCGACGAACCCGTTGAACCGGGCGACGGTCGCGTTCAGCTTTTCCGGATTTATCCCCATTTGTACGGCGAGGCCGTCGATGGTCGGGGCCTTCTTGATGAATCCGGACGTCAGCCACGCCTTCTTGAACGGCTGGCCGGGGAAGTGGTTGAGCATGATGTGCCGGTTCTTGGTGCGCTGGTCGATGATCATCCAGGAGTGCACCGCGTCCTTGGCGTACATCGTGTCCACGAACAGGTGGTACGGCACGGCCTCGTTGACGAACCTGTCGCCGCGCGAGTCCACGACGATCATGCCGGGCACGGCGCGGTCGGTGACCAGGAAGACCGGCTTCTCCCCCGGCGGGACCGCCGTCGGCATGCCCCACACCCGGTCCATGAGGTCGAGCGCCGCGCCCGCCTTCAGTGCCGCGCCGATCACGTCGCCGGTCTGACCGGGCGCGGCCGAGGTCCAGGACGCGTCGGTCGGCTTCGGCAGGTATTCCTCGCGCAGCTTCTGGCTGTGCGAGAACCCGCCGGCTGCCAGGATCACGCCGCCGGTGGCCCTGATGTTCTTGCCCGCCGCCCTGATCCCGACGACCCTGCCGTCCTCGACGACGAGATCCTCGAACGGGGTGTTCACCCACACCTCGCCGCCCGCCTCGGCCAGCGACAGCCGTAGCCTGCCGACCAGCGCCTCGCCCAGCGAGGACCAGCGGGCGCCGGTGATCAGCGAGGAGATCGCGCGGAGGCCGATCTTGAGCGCCATGCGCTTGCCGCGCCAGGTACGCATGATCATGTTGACCTTGTGGAACTCGCGGGAGTTCATCACCATGCCGTAGGTCGGGAGCTCGGCTCTGCGCATGGTCTTGCGGAGCGAGCCGAGTTTGCGCAGGTCGAACAGCGACGGCTCCACGGAACGGCCCAGCGGCTTGCCGCCTGGGGCCTCGGGGAAGTAGTCGGCGTAGCCGGGCGTGTACTCGAAGCGCACGTGCCTGGTGTTGTCGTGCAGGAAGCGGACCATTTCCGGGCCGCGTTCCAGGTATGCCTCGCGGCGCTCCTCGGGGACGCGGTCGCCGACGGTCGCCTTGAGGTAGGTCCTGGCGTCCTCGCGGCTGTCGCGCAGGGCGGTGCCGTCGAGGTAGAGGTTGCCGGGGACCCAGATGGCGCCGCCGGAGAGGGCGCTGGAGCCGCCGTAGGAGGCGGTCTTCTCGACGACGAGCGCGGTGAGGCCGCGCAGCCTCGCGGTGAGCGCCGCCGCGAGTCCGGCGGCGCCGGATCCGACGACTACGACGTCATAGCTGTGATCCCAACGCATCGGCGAGCCTTCCCTATCTCACAACGAGACACCTCTGTCTCACCCCCACTCTACGCCACCCACAGAGAGAAGGACGAAGGGTCGAGTGGGAGGCGCTTCGGGGGCGGGGGGGGCTTCGGGGGCGGGGGGCGCTCCGGGGGGTGGGGCGCTTCGGGGGGGTGGGGCGCTTTGGGGGGGTGGGGCGCTTTGGGGGGGTGGGGCGCTTTGGGGGGGTGGGGCGCTTTGGGGGCGGGGCGCTTTGGGGGCGGGGCGCTTTGGGGGCGGGGCGCTTTGGGGGGCGACGAGAGGAGAAGGATGCCCTTCACCCCTCCCACCCCTCCCACCCCTCCACTCCTTTGACCTCCGCCCCTTGGGGCCTCAGGGAGTCTTGGGGTCTTGGGGTCTTGGGGGCGGGGGCGGGGGCGGGGGCGGGGGCGGGGGGTTCGCCTGTGCGGGCCGGTCAGGAGACGCCCACGGTCTGGTGTTCCGGGTCGATGACGGCGACGACGCGGTCCACGTCTCGCGTGTACGGCTGGCCGATGTACTTCTGCGCCAGCTCGTCGACGATCGCCCACCCCGCGTCCCCGTCGAGCCACTCCACCACCCGCCCCCGGATGATGACCGGCTCGAACGGGTTGTCCACCGGCGCCAGCGACAGCGCGACCCGCGGATCCCGCCGCAGATTACGCGCCTTACGCGACTCAGGCCCGGTGAGGATCACGATGCGCTCGCCGTACGTGCCGACCCACACAGGGACAGCGTGGGGAGCGCCGTCGGGCAGGACGCTGGCGAGGTGGGCGATCGAGGTGCCGTCGAGAGCGCGGCGCACGGTGGGGTTCAGCATGATGGTCATCTCCTAGTTCTCGACTGCGTAGTGGAGGTGCGTGACGCCGGGCGCGGGAACGGCCTCGACGAGGCGGAGCCGTACCTGCCCGGGAAGCGACTGGAAGAACGGCCGGCCAGCGCCGAGCAGGACCGGCACCTGGTGCAGGATCACCTCGTCGACCAGCCCCGCCTCGAGCGCCGCCGTCACGACCCCGCCGCCCATGAGCCCGACGTCCTTGCCGTCGGCAGCTTCACGGGCCGCCGCTATCGCGTCCGCGATGCCGGTGGTGACGAGCGTCTGCCGTTCGGTGATCTCCGGCGCCGCCCGGTGGCTGAGGACGACGAGCTTGGCCGCCGGGTGCGGGCTCCCGCCGCCGAAGTGCTCCGAGTCCTCGTAGGTGTTGCGCCCCGCCACGACCGCGCCGACGCGGGCGGCGAGGCTGTCGAAGACCGGGGCGCTGGCCTCGCTGAGCCGGAACCCGTCGAACACCTGGCTGGGTGTCTCCCCGCTGAAGTACCAGTCGAAGAGCATCGACCCGTCGCCGAGCCCGCGCCCGGCACCCGGGTCACGTCCGGTGATGTATCCGTCGACCGACACCGCGTGGGCGCTGATGACCTTGCTCATCGTCACACTCCTTTTGGGGTTCCTTAAGGAGACCGTAGCACGTGGAGTTTCTTCAGGGAACCCCAAGCGGTAGACTGATGCCATGCAACGCACGCAGTTCACCGAGATGGCCTGCTCCATCGCCCGCACCCTCGACGTGATCGGGGAGCCCTGGTCGCCGCTGATCCTGCGTGACGTGTGGGTGGGCATGAGCAGGTTCGACCAGATCCAGGCCGACCTCGGGATCTCGAGAAAGGTGCTGACCGAGCGGCTCAACCACCTGGTCGACCAGGGCGTGCTCGACCGCCGCCCCTACGACCAGCGGCCGCGGTACGAGTACCACCTGACGGAGAAGGGCGCCGAGCTGGTCGACATGCTCATGGTCATGACCAGGTGGGGCGACAAATGGCTAGCCGGGGAGGCGGGGCCTCCCGTGCTCTACCGCCATCACGCGTGCGGCGAGATCAGCCACGTCGACCTGCGGTGCGCCCACTGCGGCGAACCCATGCACGCGGGCGACGTCGACCTGCTGGAAGGCCCCGGCAGCCAGGGATCCTAGGACCAGGAGAGCTTGAGAGCGCGGCCCTGGGCGCGGCCCGCCTCGGCGGCGGGGAGGCGGGTGGAGGGGTCGAGCGGGTTGGTGCCGAACGTCGCCAGCGACGCCGCGTCCGGCTCCACGATCGCCACCTCAGCGCCAGAGGCCCGCAGGTCGGCGACCGCGTCGGCCAGGGGCTTCTCGGTGGGCAGCAGGGCGGCGTCGGTCGGCATCGGGGAGATCACCAGCACCCGCCGAGCCCCGGCGGCGAGGTCGGCGTTGTTGCCGTCGCGCACCCCGCCGTCCACGTACCGCCGCCCGTCGATGGTCACCGGCGGCCACACCCCGGGTACGGCGCAGCTCGCCGTCACCGCGTCCACCAGGCTCACGCCCGACGCGTTGTCGAAGACGCGCGGCTCACCGCTCTCCGCGTCCACCGCGACGATCTTCAACGCCCGCGCCGGCCACTCGTGCGACGGCAGCCGCGACTCGATCACCGCGCGCCGCTCCGGCTCGGACACGGTGTCCGCGGCGAGCGCGAACCCGCCCAGCCTGCGCCGGATGTCCGCGAAGCCGGACGCGCCCTGCAGCAGCGCGCCCGCCTGCGCGCCGAAGCTCGCCAGATCGACCTCCGCCATGATCTCCGCCGCCTGCAGCGCCGGGTCGACCTGGCGGGCGAACAGCTCCTCCAGGCTCAGCCCGCTGCCCAGCTGCGCCGCCACGGTCGAACCCGCCGACGTGCCCACGATCACGTCGGCGCCCGTCACGTCCTGGCCCGCGTCGGAAAGACCCGCCAGGAGTCCGGTCAGCCACGCGATCCCGGCGACACCGCCGCCGCCCAGTACCAATGCCTCAGCCATGCCTCGAAGATATTCGATTGCCGGCTACGCCAGAGCGGTGGTTGACTCCCGAACGAGCCACGAAAGAACGAGCCACGAAAGGAGGAGGAGTTGATGCCCAGGACCACGAAGGTCGCCGTCGCGCGCCTTCGGCAGAATCGACTCCTCCGGGGCTCCCGGCGGGGTTGATCCCGCATGGCGGCGTCGGCGGCGCAGTGTGCCTGGCCCGACGAACCCGCCACCCGGAGGCTCCCCTTGCCGCGCAATCGCGCCCGTTCTTTCCGCTGTGTCAACTGCCGTCTCGACGTGTCCATGGACGCGCCGGGGACCGCGCATCGCAACCACTGCCCGACCTGCCTGTGGTCGAGGCACCTCGACAACACCCCAGGTGATCGCGGCGCCGACTGCGGGGCCGGGATGGCGCCCATCGCCATCCAGGTGCGTTCCGGGGGCGAGTGGGCGATCGTGCACCGGTGCAACGCCTGCGGCGCGCTCGACGCGAACCGCATCGCCGGTGACGACAACCCGCTGACCCTGATGCGGCTGGCGGTCGCGCCGCTGGCGCAGCCGCCGTTCCCGCTCGACTGGTTCGCGACCCTGTAGGTCCTGGTCAGCCGCCCGGCCGCTCCGCTTCTCTGGGGGCGCGCTGGTCGGCTATCCAGGCGTCGATCTCCTCCCACTGGTCGTAGAGCCAGGCCACCCGCTCCTCCCGCGTCGCGGGAACCTCGCCCGAGGGCACGCGCCACCACTTGGCGGTGATGCGGGCCCGCACGGGGAGCTTGCGCCACACGTCGCCCACGGTGATCAGGTCGTCCAGGCCGGTGTGGGCCACGAAGATGACGTCGGCCGACGGGCACGCCTCGATCGCGGCGATCGCGCCGCCGGGGCGGGGAGGCAGGAGGTGGTCCATGGCTTCCGCGCGGGACGCCTCCTCCTCCAGCCCCTTGTCGCGCAGTCGCCGCACCGCCAGGCGCTTCCTGCGCGGCGTGAAGTTGCCACCCTCTGGGAAGATCACCAGCGCGTCGTCCGCGTCCATGGTCGACGCCAGGCGGCTGATCTCGTCGATCACGCCGCTCTCGGCCACCTTGCGCGGCACGAAGGCGTTGGGCAGCCGGTTGATCACGACGTCCAGCGAGGGGTCGTACTGCAGGGCCGCCTTCATCACGATCCGCGGCCGCCTGCCGTACAACGACAGGAGGTGGTAGACGAGCAGGAACGAGTCGCCCGGCCCGGCGTGGCGGGAGAGGACGATCACCGGGCGGGTCAGCCGCGCCGCCTGCTCGGCCGCGGTCAGCTCGGGCTCGTGGATGTCCACGGACAGCCGGAAGATCCGTACTGCGGTGCCGTACACCTTGCCGAGAAACCACCTGATCAGCGCGTAGTGCCGCTCCTGGTGCCGGTCCGTGCGCAGCCGCCCGCCGAACCCGCTGGCCACCCACAACCCCAGGCACACCACCAGCACGCCGCACTCCAGCGTCAGCCAGGCCACCGCGAACCACACGAACCGGGCACCGCGCCGCTGCGGCGGCGGCAGCCGTAGCGAGGCCGCCGCGACGACGATCAACCAGATCGGCAGCGTGACGATCACGAAGACGGTCAGCACGATCACCAGAGGGGCGAGAATCAGGCGCCGTATTATCCGAGGGGGTAACACATCCTCATACTCCACCGGATGCGAGATATCGGGAAGAAGCCTCGTAAGCCCGCGTGATATACCGCGAAATTCGCGACAAATCCCGATAACGCAGTGGGGACACCACCTCCGGCGATCCCGCCGGAAGAACATGAACCTCCACAGAGGCCGGCAAAGACGCCATCTCCTCCGCGAACCGGTGCCTGCGCGCGATCTCGAAGGCCACCATCCCCACCTCCCACGGCCGGCGCGGCGCGCGCAGCGGCTGCTCGATCCGCCCGACGTGCAGCACGAAAATACGACGCGCCCCCAGTTGTACGGCCCGCCCGACCGGAATGCTGTGCACCAGCCCCCCGTCGAAGAAGTGCTCGCCGCCGATCGCCACCGGCGGCAGCAGCCCAGGCACCGCACACGAGGCGAGCACCGCGTCGACCAGCGGCCCCTTGGTGAACCAGTGCGAGCTGGCCCGCTCCACGCTGGCCGCCACGCACTGGAACGGCACCGCCAGCTCCTCGATCGTCTCGACCGGCAGCATCTCCCCCAGCAGGCGGCGAAGCGGCCCTATCGGGTGCAGATGGGTGCCAGTCTTGGCCAGCGTGGACAACCGCTGCATCCACGACCCGGCGAAAGCCGTACGGACCACATCGGACCCCCACAGCGACGTCAGCGTCTTCACCGCGTCGGACGGGGCAGCCGCGAGCACCACGCCGTTGAGCGCGCCCACCGAGGTGCCCACGATCACGTCGGGCCTGATCCCCGCCTCGTCGAGCGCCCTGAGCATGCCCACCTCGTGCGCGCCGAGGACACCACCGCCACCGAGTACGAAAGCCGTCTCCACCGCTCTATCATCGGGTCATGCTGAGGTTGTTGGTGCCGCTCTTCCTGATGGCGATCGTCGCGGTGGTCATCTTGGGGATGATGCTGTCCGCCAACAGGAAAACTCAGGCGAAGCGCAAGAAGGAAGACCCCCGCGAGATACTCAAACGCCGCTACGCCGAGGGCGAGATCGGCGAGGACGAGTACCTCCGCCGCATGTCGGGGCTCAACCAGGACTGGTAGTTGCCGGAGTACGGCAAGAAAAAGGGTCCGTATGTGCGCGAGGACCTCAGTGACGTGACGCCCGCCAGGCGGGACCATCGCACGCATGACAGCAGTGGTGCAGGCCGAAGGGCTGACCAAGTACTACGGCAAGCGCCGTGGGCTTGAGGACCTCGATCTGGAGATCCAGCCAGGCGAGGTGTTCGGCTATCTCGGGCCGAACGGCGCGGGCAAGACGACGACCAACCGGCTCCTCCTCGACGTGATCAGGCCGACCAGGGGCCACGTCCGCATCCTGGGAGCCGACTCCCGCGAGCCGCACGTCAGGGCGCGGATCGGCTACCTGCCCGGCGAGCTGACGCTGGAGGGCAGGGAGAAGGCGCGCGACTACCTGGCGTTCCTGGCCAAGGCGCGCGGCGGCATCCCGGCCTCCAGGATCGATGCGCTGGCCGAGCGGCTCGACGCCGACCTGTCGGTCCCGATTCGCAAGCTCTCCAAGGGCAACAAGCAGAAGGTCGGGCTCATCCAGGCGTTCATGCACGAGCCCGAGTTCCTCATCCTCGACGAGCCGACCAGCGGGCTCGACCCGCTGGTGCAGCAGGAGTTCCTGGCGATGGTGCGCGAGGTGCGCACGTCGGGCAGGACCGTGCTGATGTCGTCGCACGTGCTGGCCGAGGTCGAGCACGTCTCCGACCGGGTCGGCATCGTGCGCGACGGCAGGCTGGTGGCGGTGGAGAACGTCTCCGCCCTGCGCGAGAAGGCGGTGCGCCGGGTCGAGCTGCACTTCGACGCGCCGGTGCCCCGCTCCGCCTTCGAGGGGCTGCCCGGCGTGCGCGACCTGTGGGTCGAGGGCGCGGCGCTGCGCTGCACCATCGACGGCAGGCCGGACGCGCTGATCAAGGCGGCTGCCCGGTTCACCGTGGTCCACCTGGTCAGCGCCGAGCCCGACCTCGAAGAGATCTTCCTGACCTACTACAGCGGAGGCGAGGAGCGTCATGCTGGTGTCCAGAACCCTGCGTGAGTACCGCAGGTCGCTCATCGGGTGGGCGATCGGCATCTGCGCCTTCTTCACGATGTATCTGTCGATCTACCCCAGCATCAAGGCCAGCCCAGACGTCTACCAGGGCGCGGCGCTGGCGAAGTACCCGGGCGCGCTGCGCGACCTCATGGGCGGGCTCAACGACTTCACCTCCGCCTCCGGATACCTGCAGACGCTGGTCTACCAGCTGTTCGGCCCGATGCTCTTCGTCGTGTGCGCGATGCTGCTCGGCACCAGGGCGATCGCCCAGCCGGAGGAGGCGGGCACGCTGGAGCTGACCGTCACGCTGCCCATCGACAGGAAGAACCTCGTCCTGCAGCGCTTCGCCGGGCTCATGCTCGCCCTGCTCGCGCTGTGCGCGGTGACGCTGCTGGTCGTGTGGGGCGTGTCGGTGTCGGCGGACATGGGCGTCGGCTTCGACCGGATCCTCGCAGGGCACACCGGGGTGTTCCTGCTCGCCGCGCTCTTCGGGACGCTGGCACTGACGCTCGGCGCCGCGACGGGACGCAGGGTGGTGGGCATGGCGGCGGTCGGCGTGCTGGCCGTCGGCGGTTACATCGTGGAGACCGTGGGGAAGAACGTGGACGCGATCTCCTGGCTGAAGTGGATCTCGCCGTTCCACTACTACCTGGACGGGCAGCCGATCTACAACGGTTTCCCGTGGGGTGACTACCTGGTGCTGGCCGGCGCGACGATCGTCCTCGCTCTCACCGCCGTCCTCGCCTTCGACAGGCGCGACGTAGGGGTGTGATGGACCATCTTGCCGCGCTGGCCTCGGCGGCCGGCACCGGCCGCCTGCCCTCCCGCGCCGAGCTCGACTCCTGCCGTACGGCCGGCGCCCAGGCGGCCGAGCTCGGGGTGCCGCTGCGCGCGCTCGTCGACGACGCGTTCGCAGAAGCCTGCGGTACGGCAGGCGCCGCCGTACTGCCCGCGCTTCGCAAGGTCGTCGCCGCGATCATGGAGGGCTACGAGGAGGCGCAGGTCGACGCGTTGCGGCACGAGGAGGCGGCGCGCAGGGAGTTCATCGACGACCTGCTCCAGGGCAGGGCGGAACGGCTGGCCGAACGGGCGGAGCACTTCGGACTGCGCCTGGCCGAGTCGTACGTGGTGGCGGTCGCCACCGGCGCGCGGCCTGGCGCCGAGGACAGGATCGAGCGCGACCTGATCGCCAGGTTCGGCTCGCACAACATCCTCGTCGCGGTGCGCGAGTCGCTGCTGGTGTGCGTGACGCCCGCGACGCTCTCCGCTGCCGTGGGCGAGTTCACCCACCACGTGCGCTCGTCGTTCGACGCGGGGTGGCGGGTGGCCATCGGCCGTGCGCACCGCGGTCCCGGCGGGGTGGTGACGTCGTTTCGCGAGGCGGTCAACGCGCTGGAGGTCGCCGACCGGCTCGGCCTGCGCCTCGACGTCGTCAAGTCGTCCGACCTGCTCGTCTTCCCCGTGCTGTTGCGGGACAGGGAGGCGATGGTGGACCTGGTGACCAGCGTCCTCAGCCCCCTGCTGGAGGCGCGCGGCGGGGCGGCGCCGCTGCTGGAGACGCTGGAGGCGGTGTTCGCCGCCCAGGGCAACCAGACGGCGGCGGCCCGGCGGCTCGGGGTGAGCACCCGGGCGGTCACCTACCGGCTGGAACGCATCCGCCGCCTGACCGGTTTCTCCCCCGACGACCCCACCCAGCGCTTCACCCTGGAGACGGCTGTCCTGGGCGCCCGCCTGCTGGGCTGGCCCAGCTGAACCCGCCGGGGCGGTCGTTCCTGTCGGCGATCAGCCCGGCGAGCGTGGCGAGGGCGATCTCCGGCGGGGTCTGGGAGCCGATGTTGAGCCCCACTGGACGGTGCACGCGGGCGATCTCCTCCTCCGGCACCCCGAGCTCCGCCAGCGCCGCCACGTGCGGGCCGGTGTGCCGGGCGCTGCCCATGATCCCGATCCACCTGGTCTCGCACTTGAGCAGGTCGCGGAGGATGGGGCCGATCTCCGCCCGGTGGTGGTCGGTGAGGACCACGTCGGCGTCGCCGTCCAGGAAGTCGCCGGGCTCGCGCTCCGCCGTGTAGCCGTCGAGCGTGCGCGCCGGGT
Organism: Nonomuraea sp. NPDC050556; assembly: GCF_044457355.1. Taxonomy (NCBI): domain Bacteria; kingdom Bacillati; phylum Actinomycetota; class Actinomycetes; order Streptosporangiales; family Streptosporangiaceae; genus Nonomuraea; species Nonomuraea sp. NPDC050556. The sequence goes on from NZ_JBITGU010000004.1 coordinate 212,614, forward strand.
CGGGCTCCAGGAGGATCGGGCGGAAGCCGAGCTCGACGCCGAAGCGCAGGAGGTGCCCTGCCATCGGCGAGGCGAAGACCGCGACCAGCGTCCTGCCGGCCTCCTTCACATGCGGCTCGCCGTGCGCGACGTCGCATGCCGGATCGTGGCTGTGGGTCATATCCGCAGTGTCGCCGAAATCGGCGGCGAGTTCCAGGAGCCCGCGGTCGTGATCGTCGTTTCCGGTGGTGCCGTGGTGACCATCCTTCGCCATCCGTCGCGCTTTTCTCGACCGCGGGCCAGTGCCTCTACCTGGATTCGAACCAGGGGCCTTCCGCTCATGAGGCGGCTGCTCTGACCAGCTGAGCTACAGAGGCCTGCCGGACGACGACTGGACCCTCGCCGCCCGGTTCCCTTTTTGCGCGAACATTCCGAATTCGCTTTCCCAGGAACTGGGCAATACGTTAACTCCGCTATTCGGCGGGCCGCCACTCGTTTATTTTCGAAAGGATCTGGGGGACATCGCCAGGTCCCTGCTCGATCAGCGCCATCAGTTTCGCGGTGTCCAGGTGCGTTTCGACGAGGTCGCCGAGCGCGTCGAGCCGCTCCTCCCTGAGCGCGGCGAACGACACGTCGGGCGCGGGGGTGAACGCCCTTCCCGCCCTTTCTGCGACGTCGGTGAGGAAGGCTCGGCGGAACCCGTCGTTCTCGAGGGCGCCGTGCCAGGTCGTCCCCCACACGTCACCGACGCGGCAGCCGTCCAGGAACGGCTCGCCACCGTGCACGCTCGCCACGCCGTGGTGGATCTCGTAGCCGTGCACCCGCTCGCCGTACGCCTGCCCGACCGGCCTGCCCAGCGTCTTCTCCCTGGCGAACGTCACGCTGACCGGCAGCAGCCCGAGCCCCTCGACCCGCCCCGCACCGGACTCGACGTCGTCGAGGATCTCCTCCCCCAGCATCTGGAAACCGCCGCAGATGCCCAGCACCGGCCGCTTTCTCTCTTGTACGGCTCGCGCCAGCCCCGACTCCCGCAACCACGCTAGATCGGACACCGTCGCCCGCGAGCCGGGCAGCACGACGAGGTCGGCGTCGTCCAGTTCCGCCGGGCTCGTCACGAACCGCACCAGCACGCCGGGCTCGGCGGCGAGGGCGTCCAGGTCGGTGAAGTTGGAGATCCGCGGCAGCCTGACCACCGCGACGCGCAGGGTCTGTCTGCCGTACGGCCGGCGGACGGGCACCGACCTGCTGTCGAGCGCCAGGGAGTCCTCGACGTCGAGCCAGAGCCCGTCGAGCCAGGGCAGTACGCCGTAGACCTCGCGGCCGGTGAGATTTTCGATCATGTCGAGGCCGGGTTGGAGGAGTTCGTGCGCGCCGCGAAACTTGTTCACCACAAAGCCCGAAATATGCGCCTGATCCTCCGGGCTGAGCAGCGCCACGGTGCCGTAGAACGCCGCGAACACCCCGCCGCGGTCGATGTCGCCCACCACGATCACCGGCAGGTTCGCCGCCCGCGCGAGGCCCATGTTGGCGATGTCGCCCTTGCGGAGGTTGATCTCCGCGGGGCTGCCCGCTCCCTCGCAGATCACCACGTCGTAGGCGCTGCGGAGCCTTTCCAGCGATTCCAGCGCCTTGGCGCGCAGGAGATCCTTCAGCCCGCCGTACTCCATGGCGTCCACGTCGGTCAGTGGCTGGCCCATGAGCACGACCTGGCTGCGCCGGTCGCTGCCCGGTTTGAGGAGGATCGGGTTCATGTCGGCCGTGGGCTCCAGCCCGGACGCCCGCGCCTGAACCTCCTGCGCCCGGCCGATCTCGGCGCCCTCGGCGGTGACGAAGGAGTTGAGCGACATGTTCTGCGCCTTGAAGGGCGCCACGCGCACGCCCTGGCGGGCCAGCCATCGGCAGATCCCGGCGGTGACGACGCTCTTGCCCGCATCGGAGGTCGTCCCGGCGACCAGAAGTGCACCTTTCACCCCGAAACCCTATGCCAGCCCTCCCCTCGCCTAGAGAGCGCCATCCATGCCGCTCTCTCTCCTTTTGAGAGGAGAGATATGTGTGGGAGGTCATTTGTTAGGAGCTCTTGGGGCTCCAAGACAGTTCCCTGGCCGTGAGTGCCGCTTCCAGGAGGCGGGCGTCGGCGGGGACGGCGATGTCCAGCCCGGTGAGCGCGGTGACCCGGTGCAGGCGGTAGTCGAGGGTGTTGCGGTGGATGTGCAGGTCGAGCGCGGTCTGCCGCCGGTTGTGCCCGCGCCTGGCGAACGCCTTGAGCGTTTCGAGCAGGTACGGGTGCCCCTCCAGCGGGTCCAGCTTCGCCGCGAGCCTGGCCAGCCCGCCTCCCGGCCGCGCCAGCTGATACTCAAGGATCACGTCGTCGAACCTGTACAACCCGGGCGGCCGATCGAGCCGTTTCACCAGGTCCATGACCCGCGCCGTCTCCTCCGCCGCGCCCGGGATGTCGGCGGGCGTCGCGGCCCAGCAGGCGGCCGCGTAGACCGGCTGCCCCACGGCGTCCGCGACCTTGGCCAGGTCCGGCAGCACGGGCAGCAGCGCGACGCCCTCGACGTGGTCCATGAGCACCAGCGTCCCCGTGCACGCGTCCAGTGCAGAGTGCACAAACCGGCCGGGAGGTGGTTGCTGGGGAAACCACAACCGCACCACCTCGTGCTCTTGCCCCACCGTGACCCGCGCCGCCTCGGCCAGCGCCTCGTACGGCTGGCCCGCCAGCAGCGCCGTCACCAGCGCCAGCCGTACCTTGCGCGCGTCGTCGCGCACCTCCTCCTGGCGGTGCGCCAGCGCCACTCCGGGGACCGCCGTGTGCAGGCAGGAGAGCAGCGTCGCGCCCGCCGTCTCCAGCTCCCCTGGCCGTGACACCTCCGACAGCTCCTGCCACCACACCTCCGCGCCGACGAGGTACGCGCTGAGCGCCGCCTCCAGCGGGACCCGCTCCCCGGCACGCCGGGCCGACCACGCGATCAGCTCGGTGAGGTCGGCCGTGGTGAGAGGCTCGCGCAGCGCCCGCAGCAGGAGGCCGAAGACGGCGGAGACGGACCGGCTGACCTCGCCGTCGAGCACCTCCCTGGGCAGTTCGCGGTAGAACGGCACCTCCTCGGCGCACCGCCGTACCACTCTCGCCGTGAGCTCTTTGACACGGGGCGCCATGCGGGCATGCAGGTCGGGCATCTCCGGATCGTCACATTGCACAAACCGCACGGTCAATGATTGGCCCGAGTGCGGAGCGACGGCTTTGTTCTGTTCGTCCATCATGTGCGCACACCCCCCAATGGAGGCCGCCATGCGCCTGTTACTCGCCTTCCTGCTGGTTCTCGGACTCGGGTTCGCCTCGCCTGCCCAGGCGTCCACCGGTGGTGATTACGGCTCGCCCGGGCCGTACGCCACCGCCGTCGACATCGGTGCGATCACCACGCTCTACTACCCGCGCGACATCGCGCAGAGCCCGCGCAAGCACCCCGTGATCATCTGGGGGAACGGCACGTTCGCCTTCCCCGTGGTCTACCGGGAGTTGCTGCTCCACTGGGCCAGCCACGGGTTCATCGTCGCGGCGGCCAACACGCCGCAGTCGAACCTCGGGATCTCGATGCGGCTCGGCATCGACCTGCTCGCCCAGCGCAACTCCGACCCGGCGAGCGTGTTCTACAACCACGTGGACCTGGACAGGATCGGCGCGTCCGGACACTCCCAGGGGGGTGCCGCGGCGATCGTCGTCGGGGCTGACCCGCGGGTGGACACGATCCTGCCGATCCAGCCTGGGCCGCTGGCGGACATCGACGCTGTTCACGGGCCTGCGTTCCTGATGGCGGGGCAGTGGGACAGCATCGTGTGGCCTGCGCTCGTGAAGGCGTTCTACAACGACGCCGACCACATTCCGGCGATCTACGGTGAGGTTCGCGGGGCGGACCACCTCACGGTCGTCGGCGACCCTGGGCCTTTTGCGGCGCCCACTACTGCGTGGTTCCGCTTCCAGCTGATGGACGACATGGTGGCCAGAGCCCAGTTCTACGGGCCGTCATGCGGCATCTGCACCGACTCCAGCACCTGGTCCAGCGTAAGACGCAACGCCCAGGTCCCCACCTCCTAACCCACCCCCGGGCACCCACACTCAGCCACCCCTGGACACCAACCCCCGCGCTCAGCCACCCCATGCGCGCCCGCTAGATCCGGCGCGCCCTGCCACGCGGAGATCCACCCACCGGCCCTCCGCGTGCACCCTCTAGCGGGATCACCGGATCCACTCGCGGACTCCCCATAGGGGAACCCCAACAGAGCCCGTCACCGGACCCGCAACCACGAAATCGCCCCGCCGGATCTCCCGGCGGGGCGAGGTTGCCGCCCATGGCATCGGGGGGCGCTTAATCACTCCTTTGCAGCGGTCAGGAGTCGAGGCCCCGCGGCCGCCCCCACGGGCCCGTGATCGCGAACACGTAGCCAGGCGCCTGAATGTTGGCGAACAGGATGTTCCCGTCGTGGCTGAAGTTCGGCCCGGTGAACTCGCTGTCGTTCAGCTCGTTACGCGCCATCGGATAAGCCGTCCCGTGCCGGGTGACCCCCACCAGGTGACTGAGCCCCTCCCCGTCCTCCGCCAGAATGACCCCGCCATACGGCGACACCGTGATGTTGTCCGGCCCGTCATAGTTGGTGTCCTGACTCGGATCCGGATTCACCCCGAAGATCGTCTTGAGCGTCACCGTGCGCGACTGCGGATCGTAGAACCACACCTGCCCGTCATGCTCGTTGGCACTGCCGTCCGCATGCCGCGCGAAGCTCGCCACGAAGTAGGCTCCGCCGTCCCCCCACCAGGCCCCCTCCAGCTTGCGGCTCCGCGTGACCTGGTCGTCGGTGAACTGTTTGCGCACCGACACCGTCGCCGCGTCCCGGTCAGGCACCTCCACCCAGCGCACCTTGTACCTGGTCCCGGGCTGGGTCGCCAGCGACAGGTCTGGGATGTGCGTGGCCCCGTGGTAGCAGCTCATCGCCTCCAACGTCCCCGCGGTCGGGTCGGTCAGCGCCCGCAGCGCCCCCTTCCCGCCTCTGAACCCGCGCGGCGGCGTCCAGCGCAGGTAGAGCCCGTTCGGCGTCCCGGCGTCCTCGGTCTCGTAGATCCGGAACGTCTCCGGATCCACCGCGACCGCCTCGTGCGCGAACCGTCCCAGGAACTTCAGCGGCACCGGGTTCTGATTGGCCTGCCGGTCGAACGCGTCGACCTCGAAGACGTACCCATGATCCTTCTGGAAGGCGCCCCCGGCCCGCTGCTCGGTCTCCTCGCAGGTCAGCCAGGTGTTCCATGGGGTGAGCCCGCCTGCGCAGTTGTTGTGGGTGCCGGCGAGGCTGACGTACTCCCTGATCCTGTTTCCCTCGCGGTCCACGTCGATGTTGGTCGTGCCGCCGCCCGCGCCCGGGTCGTAGGTGAGGCCGGGCAGGGCAGGCACCCTGTACGGCTCGCTGCCGCCGATCTCGTGGTTGTTGACCAGGGTCAGGCCGCGACGGCTGCGGAAACTGGCCGTGCCGTCCGCGTCGCTGGGCGTCGGCTCGCCGCTTTCCAGCAGCGTGACGCCGGCCTGCGCGACGATCTTGTACGAGAACCCGGCGGGCAGGGCCAGCAGCCCGGCGGGATCGGCGACCAGCGGGCCGTACCCGTGGCCGTGTCCGCGCCGGTCATCGGCGAAGGCCGGGCCCGCGATCGCCTCGATACTGCCGGCGAACACGATGCCCAGGCCGCCTGCGGCGCTGGTGCTCAGGAAATTGCGGCGGGAAACAGATGGGGACACGGGAATCGCCTCCGGCTCCGATGCTGATGTCCACAGACACAACTCGTGCTTGGAAACGTACGCTGTGCGGGCCGCTGAGCGCCCGATGAACGCGCGACCAATTCCGGATTTAACACCACATCAAGGAACACCCCTGCGCCCCCACGGCCACCAGCCCTCCCAAAACCCAGCCCGCTCCCGGCCCCTCGGCCAGACAGGCTGGACCAAACCCTCGCCAGGCCTCAGCCCCCTGAGCAGGCCTCAGCCCCCCGCGCAGGGATGGCCAGCCCCCTGGGCAGGCCTCAGACCCCCTGGGCAGAAGGGCCAGACCTCGCCCACCAGCCCCCGGCCACCGGCCACCAGCCCCGCCCGCCAACCCCTGGCTTGCCAACCCCTGGCCCGGCCATCGACCCCTAGACCTAGCGCCCCTTAGACGCCAAGTGACCGAAACGTCAGAGTGGCAAAACCCGCGGACGCCGAGCCTCAGGCACCCAGACCTCACTGGCGGCCGCTGCGCGAGAGCCCAGCGGTCCACTACGGATAGCTGGGCCCTCGCCCGTGCGACGGTGCGTCCCCTCGGAGGCGCGCCCCTACTCGGTTTTCGGGATCAATCCGCGCACTACACACACGGTCACGTAACTGATTGTAATCACAAAACCCCGAGGAGCGACGTCGATCTCACGCCCCCAGGGAGGCAGCTCAGGAAACTCCGCCAGCTCGTTGACCCACGGCGGCGGCGGCGCGACATTCTCCACCCGCACCCACCCGACCAGACACGACCCCCAGCCCACCCAGGAGGCCCACTATTGATCGATGCAACTCGAACATTCTAAACTCATGGTTCATTGCGGTGGGGAGGTCAACCCGTGCACGAACTGTCCCGCGGCGAGGCGCGCAAGCTGGCCGTACAAGCCCAACTCCTGGACGCCCCACGCCCGACCAACCTCCTGGACGTGGTCCGCCAACTGACCCTCGTCCAGATCGACCCAACAGCCGCGATAGCCCCCAGCGCCGACCTGGTGTTGTGGAGCCGCCTGGGCTCGACCTACTCCCCCAGCGCCCTGACGTCCGCCCTGGAATCCAGGACGCTGATCGAACTAAGGGCAATGATCCGCCCCCGCGAGGACCTGGCGCTCTACCGCGCCGAAATGGCCGCCTGGCCCGGCCCAGAAGACCCGCCAACCTGGCGCCACAACCAAGCGACCTGGCTCAGATCCAACGACGCCTGCCGCCGCGACATCCTCAAACGCCTGGAAGCCAGCGGCCCCCTGACCTCCCGCGACCTCCCGGACACCTGCGCCGTCCCCTGGAAGTCCTCCGGCTGGACGAACAACCGCAACATCACCCAGATGCTCGAGTTCATGACCCTGAGCGGCGAAGTAGCCGTGGCGGGACGCCAGGGCCGAGAACGCCTCTGGGACCTGTCCACCCGCATCTACCCGGCAGCGACGATCCCCCTGGCCGAAGCCCAGAGCCTCCGCGATTCCCGCCGCCTCCACGCCCTGGGAATAGCCCGAGCCCGCGGCCCAGAATGCCCAGTGGAACCCCTGGACGTAGGAGAAGCAGGCGACCCCGCAAAAATAGAAGGCGTTAGAGGCACCTGGCGAGTAGACCCCACCTACCTCAACCGCCCCTTCACCGGCCGAGCCGCACTACTCTCCCCCTTCGACCGCCTGATCCACGACAGAAAACGCCTGACAGAACTCTTCGAATTCGACTACCAACTGGAGATATACAAACCGGCGGCAAAACGCCGCTGGGGCTACTTCGCACTACCCATCCTGTACGGCGACCGCCTGATCGGAAAACTAGACGCCACCACAGAAGACGGCACCCTCCGCATACACAGAATCCATGAGGACACCCCCTTCACCCCCACGATCCGCTCCGCCGTACAGGCCGAGATAGACGACCTGTCCAGATGGATCAGTGACGCGGCAACGACGGATGCGGCGCACCCACGACGCCGCTGGTGATCGCCCACCGCTCATGATCCCGCCAGCGCCCGCCGATGAACAGCAGCTCAGGCGAGACCCCTTCAAACCGAAACCCAAGCCGCTGAACCAGCTTCAACGAGGCATGATTGTCCGGCCGGATCTGCGCCTCCAGCCGATGCAGCCGCAACTCCTCAAACGCATAACGAATCACCAGCCCAAGCCCCTCGGACATGTACCCCTGCCCCGCATAGGCCCTGAACACCGCATAACCAAGAGAACCAGACTGCAACCGCCCCCGAATAATACTATTGATATTAACGTTCCCAACAATGGCCCCAGTCTCCCGAACACAAACCAACAGCCCAACAGCAGAACCCGGATCCCCGAACCGCCCGAGAAACACCCGAAAATCCTCCACCGTCGTAGGCAGAACCATCGGACGATGCAGCTCAACGCTGTCTTTGGCCAATTCCAGAAACTCATCCTGATCGTCCTCAGTAAGAGGACGCAAAACCAACCGCGAAGCCCGTTCGCTACCTCTCGCAACCATGCCGAACAGGCTAACGGAGCAGCACCACATCCTCTCCCCGCCGACCTACGGCTCTAGAAGCGTGCCGCAAGCGCCACCCAGAGGACCCGAACCTGCGGTGAGCTCGCCCTCTCAAGGGCGATGTGCCAACGTAGTGACCATGGGGGCTGGTTCCGTACGGAGGATTCTGGCCGTCAAGCTCAACGGTCCATGGCTGGTCCTTCTCAACGAGGCCTGGAATGTCGAGTCCCGAAACGGAGACATCGATACCCCGTTCGCCCGGTCAAGGCTGGCACTCCTTCCACTGCTGGAACGCCCCAGGCAAGAGGTGGAAAGCCAGGCCAGTCAGGCACTCGGCCCAAGTGACCCCAGCGTCGCCGAAGCCCTGCTGGCGATCGTCGAGTGCGGCCTCATGGGCCCCTCCGAGTATTGGCTCTCACGAGCGCTGTCATGGATGACCCCTGACGAAGTAGGGCTTCTCGCCGGACAGCTCAACGAAATTGCCACAGGTCACCAGGGCTCGCAGACCACTCAACACACTGCCAAGCGACTCTTGAAACAGAACGGCCTTTGGCAATCCGCACGCAGAGCCTTCGATTCATAACCACTATGGCAAGCGGTCGTACGACGGACACTCACCCCCACCCAAATGCGGCGCCCCAAATAATCCCATGCCCCGTCGGCCGCCCTAGGGCATTCTGTAGCACCGTGACGATCTTCTACGTGGTCCAGCACGGCGAGAAGGCACAACACGCCGGCGATCCGCCCCTGACCGCCACTGGACGCCGCCAAGCACATCAAACCGCTCTCTGGCTGCACGCCATCCACCCAAAGGCCGTGTTCAGCAGCCCAATGAGGCGTGCTCGCGAGACCGCCGACATCATCGCCTCAGTCATCGGCGTCAAGGTCAACGAGGATGCCCGACTACGCGAACGGATGAACTGGACCGGCGAGCAGCCACTCGAACAATTCCAGGCCGACTGGACCACATCGGTTCACCATCGCGACTTCGTCCCCCAAAGCGGCGACTCATCCCACCAGGCTGCACAGCGATTCCAAACCTTCCTCAACGATCACACATTAGATCCGGGCCCGATCGTCATATGCACCCACGGAGGCATCACCGTCGACCTTCTCCGCACGTTGATGGGCGACGCATCCGTCCCCATCGACTTGGTGGAGAATGGAGTGCCATCGTGCGCCATCACAACCCTGGATGGTCACCGAGTAGAGGACATCGCGTCGCTACAACACCTGAACTGACCAGCCGCCTACCCGCATACACAACCCCTGTTGTCAGTGCCCTTCGAGACAACGCCTCCGGAGTCCCGCCCACAAGCGTGATCCCCCTGATGAGCGACCAACCAGAGGCCTGACCCCGAAGACTCGTGATCAATACGCTCATCGTCATGAGAGAAGACACGAAATCTCTGCAGTTGGCGGACGTCATCTCAGCGTTGGACACAACCCTCACCACCCTGAAAGCAACGGGAATTGACCTGACTTACCGCGTGGGTGGCACCAGCGCCGCTCTCCTGCAAGGAGTCCATCTTCCTGTCGGAGACATCGACGTCCTCGTGGCTCAACGGACGGACGTTGACGCGGTCGCTACCGCCCTCTCCCCCTTCCCCTGCCTGCACGCGACATCCTGGCTCCCCCAGGGCGCACAATATTTCGCCAGGTACGAGGTGAACGGAGTCCACCTGGAGATCAGCACGGTCGAGCAGGAGACCGAATCCGACGCACTGGAGTGCATCGATAGTGGTCCGTGGCACCATTACGTCCAGATCACGTGCGGCCAGCACCCCGTTCCCGTGGTCCGCCTGGAACTACGGTTGGCCACAGAACTCTTACGCGATCGCCCCGACCGCTACAAACCCCTTCTCGACCACCTGGCAACGCACGGGTTCGACGCCGACCTCCTGAACAGGGCCATGGTCGCGCGCGATATCCCGCTAGCCCGCCAACGCTCCATTCACAACCGCCTCATGTCCTCCCGATAGCCGCCAAGGCGATCACAGCCAGCACTTACCCATTCCCGGGAATTGCCTCTTTCCGGCGAGGAATGAGTGACCGGGAGTGAACTGCAACTCGTGACGCCCCGCCCATTTCACTTGCCTGACAGGCCGGATCCGGAAAATGAGACTCCGATCTGCGACTCCCTTCAATCGTTCTGACAGCGCCTTTCAGCTAGGGAATTGCAACGAACACGGAGGCTTCAGGCTCCATGACCAGCGGCGTTGCCAATGCGGTCCCGAGCGACCGTCATCAAGCCAACAGCAACAGGGTCTACAACTGAAATTAGAGCCTGCTACAAACATCGAATCCAAGCCACGATGCGCGTGTAGCCCTCGCCGTTCGGGAACTCTACCTCGGCACAGCCCGCCTCAACCTGGCCCCATGGACTCCACCTTCCGGGTCATCCTCTAGGCATTTGGGACGCCCACCGCGTGAGCTTTCCTGCCTCGTCCGCCCAAGCAATGTCAGTCGGCCGCCGCCGACCCGCCCGAAGGTGAAGCGAACGCAGCCTCGGGTCTACTTGCCGCGCCCGGTCGATGGCGCAGCATGATCAGGCTCCCACCGCTGACTACCCTGACCTACAGTGCACGACCACCCCAGAGCGCCTTGAGCAAAACAGGCCGAATGGATCACGTGGCACCCGTTGATCTGCTTGGACACGATTCGACAGCGGTCTACCTCGACATTAGCCAGTGCCCGTGGCTGACCAGCATCCCTTCACCCGGCGCCACGAGAGGTCCAGGGGCCCGAGGCCTCGGGGGTCCGGGGGCCGGTAGGCCGCCCGGCTGGGGGTCTTTGGGGGCTCGGCCCCCCAAAGAAGGGGAGCCCGAGCGCCAGCGCGCGAAGCGCGCCCCCGCGAGGCCCTTGCCTTGCGCACCCTGCAGGATTCGAACCTGCGACCGTCGGATTAGAAGTCCGGTGCTCTATCCAGCTGAGCTAAGGGTGCTTCCGACTTATTGTGCATGATCCCGCAACCCAACACGTACTCGATTGTCGCGTGTCAGTGCGCAAGACCGATCACCAGCCACATGAACACCGTCCCCCCAACCGTAGCCGCCAGCGTCAGACGGGTGGATCCGCGCGTCGTATGCGCCTCCGGCAGGATGTCGGCCGTGGCCAAGTACAGGAGGAACCCGGCGAAAAGTCCGAGGTACGGCGCGAGCACGGTGTCGGGGATGGTGATCAAGTAGGTGAGGGTGGCGCCGGTTACGGGGGCCAGGGCGTCCAAGGCCAGCAGGATCAGCGCCTTACGCCGTGCGTTGCCGTACAAAGAGGTCAGCGTGTACGTGTTGAAGCCGTCCGTGAAATCGTGCGCCACCACGCCGATCGCCACCGCCACCCCCAGCGACGTGTCGGTTTGGAAGGCGGCCCCGATGGCGGCGCCGTCCAGCAGGCTGTGGACGACCAGGGCGCTCCCGGCGGTCAGGCCGACGCCGGCATGACTGTGGCGATGAGCGGCGTAGTCACCCTCGTGGGCGTCGTGCACGCCGAAGCTGCGTTCCACGACGTGGATGCCGAGGAAGCCGAGTGCGAACGTCAGCATCGGCAACGGCACCCCGTGGACAAACACCCCGGAAAGCGACAAAGACTCGGGGAGCAGGTCGAAGGCGACGACGCCCAGCATGACGCCTGCCGCCGCGCCGAGGACCAGGTGCCGCCGTTCCCTGATGCGGTGGGCGACGAGGCCGCCGAGCAGGGTCATCAGGAACGCCGCGAAGGACAGCACGATCGGCATGACGCCTCACGCTAGCGCCACCCCAGCTTGCGACCAGTCACGACACATCGCGATACTCGATTCATGGCCGCCCGTTTGAGGTCCAATCTGCTGGCCCTCGCCGTGCTGGCGCTCCTGGCCGAGCGTCCGATGCACCCGTACGAGATGGCCACGACCATGCGCGAGAGGCGCAAGGAGGAGAGCATCAAGCTCAACTACGGCAGCCTCTACTCGACCGTGCAGAGCTTGGACAAACGCGGACTCATAGCCGTGAAGAGCACCATCCGGGACGGCAAGCGCCCGGAGCGGACGATCTACGCGATCACCGAGGCCGGCAAGCTGGAGCTCGACGACTGGATGAGTGAGCTGATCGCCACCCCGGCCCGCGAGTACACGAGCTTCGAGGCAGGCCTGAGCCTGCTGCCGGTCCTGGAACCGGACGAGGCGGTGCGCCGGCTGGAGGAGCGGGTGGCCAAGCTCGGCGAGTGGCTGCTCATGGCTCAGGCCATTCACGAGCTGGCCGCCAAGCAGGGGTTGCCGCGGCTGCTGGTGATCGAGTCGGAGTACACGGTGATGCAGAAGACGGCCGAGCTGGAGTGGACGAAGAGCTTGATCGAGGAGATCAGGAACGGCACGCTGCAGGGCATCGCCGAATGGCATGAGTGGCACAAGCCGGAAAACAGCCAGCGCGAGCGGTAGCAGTAAGTTTATGCTCTTCTGTCATGGTCACGACGCTGCAGGGCGGGAGCGTCACCGAGGGTGTGGTCCGGGTGGGCGACACCGTGCGCAGGCCGGTGAGCCGCTCGACGCCCAACGTGCACGCCCTGCTCAGGCACCTCGAGTCCCGCGGGTTCGACGGGGCTCCCAGAGTAGTGGGCACGGACGGGCTCGGGCACGAGATCCTCAGCTACGTGCCCGGAAGGAGCGGGTTCGTGGAAAACGCCGTGGAGGACCTGGCGAGGCTGGTCAGGGCGTTCCACGACGCGACGGAGGGCTTCCCGCTGAAGGACCAGGGCTGGATCGGCGGCTCGAACGTCGACGACCCGCCTGAAGTCATCGGCCACTGCGACATCACCCCCGACAACGTGATCTTCCGGGACGGCAGGCCGGTCGCGCTGATCGACTTCGATCTGGCCAGGCCGACGACCAGGTTGTTCGACATCGTCACCACGCTCAGGCACTGGGCGCCCATCGCCGACCCCGTCGACCTCGACCCGCTCCAGCGCGGCCTCGACGCGGGTGAGCGCATGCGGCTGTTCTGCGACGCGTACGGCGTGCCGCCCCGCGACCGGCGCCGCCTCCTCGACCTGGCCAGGCTCCGCTTCCACCGCTCCTACCAGGTCATGCGCACCAGGGCCGCGGACGGCGGCGCGTGGGGACGGATGTGGGCCGCCGGCTCCGGCCAGCGCATCCGCCGTGCGGCAGCGTGGCTGGATGTGCACGAAGATGAGCTTCGTGCACATCTCGTCTAGAGCAGCGGGCATCGCCCTCGGCGTCCTGCTCGATGGTGTTTTCGCCGACCCGCGCAAGGGTCATCCCGTGGCGCTCTTCGGGAGCGCCGCGGCAAAGCTGGAGAAGCGGCTGTACGGCGACGCCAGGAGCAACGGCGTCGCGCACGTCGCGATCTGCGTGGGCGCCGCGACAGCTATCGGGATATTGGCCGAAAAAACATCTCAAAAAACCCTGCTGACCGCTGCGGCGACCTGGGCGGTGCTGGGCGGCACGACACTGGCCCGCGAAGGCGTGTTCATGGCGGAAAAGCTGGAAACACGACACATCAACCAGGCCAGAGCGCGACTTTCTCACCTCTGCGGCAGGGATCCAGAGAAGCTCGACGAAGCAGGACTGGCCAGGGCGACCGTGGAGTCCCTCGCAGAAAACACCTCGGACGCGGTCGTAGCGCCCCTGTTCTGGGGCGCCGTCGCCGGGATCCCCGGGCTGCTCGCCTACCGCGCGATCAACACGCTCGACGCGATGATCGGGCACCACAACCCCAGGTACGAGCGGTTCGGCTGGGCCGCGGCCAAGCTCGACGACGTGGCCAATTACGTCCCGGCGCGGATCACGGGGCTGGTGACCGTACTCGTGAGCGGAAATGCCCGGAAGGCGCTGGCCGTACTCAGGAGGGACGGTCACCGGCACCCGAGCCCCAACGCCGGGCGCTGCGAGGCCGCGTTCGCCGGGGCGCTGGACCTCACGCTCGGCGGCACCAACGTGTACGGCTCGCGCGTGGAGCACCGGCCGGAGATGGGCGACGGGCCCAAGCCGGAAACGGGCGACATCCGCCGGGCCGTCCGGCTCACCCGTGCGGTGAGCTGGACCGCCGCGGCCCTGGCCGTCCTGGCGACCGTACGGAGAAAGAGCTAGGCGTTGGCGAGCACCTTGGCCGCGTCCCGCTCGAAGGAGCCGCGCGCCGCCAGAGTGATGAGCCCGCCGACGACCATGGGCGCGATCAGCGCGTACATGCCCACCGTCAGCGACCCGGTGCTCTCGGACACCCTGCCGACGATCAGCGAGCCGAACGCGCCACCGGCCGTCGTGAGCAGCTGCAGTACGGCGAAGCCGCGCCCGCGCGCGTTCGCCCCGACCACGTCGGCCAGCGAAGCCGTCATGTTGGGGATCGCGATCGACATGAGCGTGCATGCCAGACCGGTGAGCAGGCTGAGCCAGAGCAGCGAGTCCATGGCCAGGGCCGCTGCCAGCACGAGCGAGCCCAGCGCGATGCCGCCGCCCCCGGCCAGCAGCCTGCCGCCCTTGATCGTGCCGTGCCACCTGCCGCCGAGTCTGGAGCCGATCAGCGTGCCGAGCACCGGGCCGACGATGGTGATCAGGCCCGCGATCGAGCTGGCCGAGGCGGTGCCGAGCCCGAACGAGCGGACCATGAGCGAGGGCAGCCAGAAGAAGATCCCGGCCAGGCCGAGGGTGAGCAGCGCGAGCCCGATGCTGACGACCAGCAGGGTCGGGATCCTGAGCACCTGGCCGAACGTGGCGGGAGCGACCGCCTGGGGAGCCGGTGAGGTACCGGCGACCAGCCGGTCGAGCCCGCCGCGCTCCGGCTCGCGCATCCGCAGGCAGAGCCAGGCGGTCACGAGTCCGGGCACCACCATGATCAGGAAGGCGTTGCGCCAGTCGAACATCTCGGCCAGCACGCCGCCCAGGATGGTCCCCACGCCGCCGAGGTAGGTGGTGACCCTGGTCAGGCCGTACGCCTTGGCCCTGGTGACGGGCGGGTAGTAGTCGGCCAGCAGGCTGCCCGCCGCGGGATTGTCGATGTTCTCCGCGGCAGCGAGGAAGATGCGCATCGCGAAGAACATGGCGAATCCGGTCGCCAGGCCGGAGCCGAGCGTCGCCAGCGCCCAGGTGAAGACGACGATGGCCAGGATGCGGGTGCGCTTGCCCCTGTCGGCGATCAGCCCGGCGGGCACCGCGACCACGATGGCCGCGAGCGCGGAGACGGTGGGGATGGCCCCGGCCTGGGTGTCGGTCAGGCTCCATTCCGCCTGGATGTAGGGCAGCACACCAGAAAGCAGGTTGAACTCGATCCGGTCCACCAGGCCGACGATGAACAGGACCACGAGCGGAGCCCACCCGTAGGGAGCGCGGCTGATCTTGCCGGGGGCGACCTCGACCATGCCCATCCTTCCGGTAGGAAAATCTAGAATACCGTTCTAGGGGAATGTTCTAGGACAGCGTGGCAGAGATCACAGAATTCGTAAATGGGTGTGCGAAGATCTCCCGATGCGCCGCGACTTCGCGCTCCTCTGGAGCGCACAGACGACCAGCGTGCTCGGCAACGAGATCTCGATGATGGCGATTCCGCTGGTCGCGGGGCTGGTTCTGAACGCTTCGCCGTTCGAGATGGGGGTGCTGGCGGCGGCGGGCAAGTTACCCGTGCTCTTCGTGTCACTGCCCGCCGGGGCGCTGGTGGATCGCTGGCGCAAGCGCCGGGTGATGGTCGCGACGTTGCTGGTCGCGGGTACGGCGATGCTCACGGTTCCCGTCGGCGCGGTCGCGGGGACGTTGACGATGACGCAGCTCTACGCGGTCGCCATGATCGTCGGGATCTGCGAGACGATCTACAACCCGGCTTTCCAGAGCTATCCGCTGTTCCTGCTCGGGCCTGAGCGGTTGATGGACGGCAACGCCAAGCTCAGCACCTCGGGCACCGCGGCCTCGACGATCGGGCCTGGTGTGGGCGGTTTTCTGGTGGGGCTGGCGGGCCCGGCGAAAGCCGTACTGGCTGATGCTCTGTCCTACTTCGCGGCGGCGCTGATGATCGGGCTGATCCGCAAGCCCGAAACCTCCGAGCGACGCAGATCACTCAAGACCGACATGAAGGATGGACTGAGATATGTCGTCAGCCATCCTGTCCTGAGGTGGATCACGCTGCAGTCGGCGATCGTGTCGTTCCTGCTCGCGGGGTCGATCGCGCTCTACCGCGTCTACGCGGTCAAGGAGCTGCACTGGTCGCCGGTGGCGTTCGGGGTGGTCATGGGGGTGAGCTCGCTCGGCGGGGTGCTGGGCGGGCTGGTCGCCCGGCGGCTGACCGACCGGTTCGGCATGACCAGGGTCATGTTGTGGGCGAGCCTGTGCTTCGTGATCGGCGAGCTGCCGTTGCCGCTGGTCTCCCCCGGGCTGGCCGGGCAGGTCATCGTCGGGCTCGCCTGGACGTTCCTGCTGGTCGGGGCGCTGGTCTTCAACGTCACCCAGCGCAGTTACCGCCAGCTGGTCACGCCGAAGGAACTGCAGGGGCGGCTGGCGGCGACCACCCGGTTCCTGACGTGGGGCGCCACGCCGTTAGGCGCGTTGCTGGCCGGGGCGGTCGCCGAGTTCGCCGGGATGCGGCTGACGCTGCTCTTCGAGGCCGTCGGGCTGCTGCTGGGGCCGGTGGTGCTCTGGCTTTCCCCGCTGCGTACGGCGCAGCCACAGCAACCCGGCGACCACCACGAGACACCCCAACGCGCCTGACGCGATCACCAGCGACCGCGCCCCGACCAGCCCGCTGGGGGTGCCGAGCAGGTAGCCGAGCGCCACGCAGGTGTTGGCCATCATCTTGTAGTACGCCCAGGCGCTGCCGTGGGCGGACGGCTCGACCATCGTGTGCACGGCGTTGCGCACCCCCACGTTGTGCGCGCCGTTGCCGAACCCGCCGACGAGGAACACCGCCGCGATCACCCAGAAGGACGGCACCAGGCCCACGACCAGCAGCGCCACCGAGATCAGCGCGGAGCCGCCGACGACCAGGAGCGTGGTGCCCGCTCGGCGCGACCCGCCGACCAGGGAGCCGGGGAGCGCGCCGACCGCCCAGGCGGACAGCAGCAGGCCGTACAGGGTGTCGTTGCCGGTGACGCCGCGCAGGTAGAACACCCCGGCGACGCCCTCGATCGAGGTGGTCAGCATCACTCCGGCCATGACGAGCATGAGCGGGCGCAACACGGCCAGCGCCCTGAACCCGTCGCGCACCCCGCCCAGGAGCGACCTGCGCTCCCCCTCAACGGTGACCGCGCCGAGGCGCCGGGCTATGCCGTACCAGCCGAAAAGGGCAGCGGCCACGAAGGTGCCCGCGTTGATCGCCATCAGCAGCGACGACCCGGCCAGTGGGTAGAGCGACCCAGCCAGGGCGGGTCCGATCAGGAACGCCAGGGAGGACGTGGTGGTGAAGGCCGAGTTGGCCCGCGCGACGGGCACGTCGCCCGCGATGGCGGGCAGGAGCTTGAACGCGGCAGCCCCGGTGGCGACGTTGACCACGTTCGCCACCGCCACGAAGACCAGCGTGAGCCAGAAGACCGGCGACAGCGCGGCAGCGGTGAAACAGACACCTTCCAGGATCAGCCCGTAGATCCAGACCTTGCGGGCGTCGCGCTGGTCCACCGCGCTGCCCAGGAACGGCGCGAGCAGCAGCGGCGGGATCAGCTCGCCGAAAAAGACCGCGGTGACCCACCACGGCTGCCCCTGTTTCGCCGCGTCGAGCACAAGGGCAAGCGAGGCCAGGCTGTCGCCGACGATGGACTGCACGTTGATCGCCAGGAGCAACCACAGGGTCTTGCTGCGCACCCGCCGGAAGCTAGCAGCGGGTGACGAGTGGGTTCCAGCGGTTATTCCATGGCATGGCCGCCTCCAACTGGGACGCGACGCGGAAGAGCAGGTCCTCCCTGCCGTACGGCGCCACCAACTGCACGCCGATCGGCAGCCCTGAGGCGCTCTGGCCCAGGGGCAGGCTGATCGCGGGCTGGCCGGTGACGTTGAAGAGCATCGTGAACGGGCCGTAAGCGAAGAGCTGGTCGAGCCACCCGCGCATGGTCTCCTGCTGCACCAGCGAGCCGTGCGGCAACGGAAGCTGCCCGAGCGTGGGCGTGACGAGCAGGTCGTACGAGGTGAAAAACGCTCCGACCGACCGCGACACCCGGTTCTGGGCGCCGAGCAGCCGCAGGAGCTCCACCGACCCCGTCCTCCTGGCGAAGTCGAGCAGCAGCACCGACAGCGGCTCCAGCAGCTCCACGGGCGGCTGCCGCGGCGCGAGCAGCACCGGCGCGGCCACCGCGACGAGCTGCGCGGACAACCCCTCCATCGCCTCGTCCCAGTCGACGACCGGG
This sequence comes from Nonomuraea sp. NPDC050556, assembly GCF_044457355.1. Classification (NCBI taxonomy): domain Bacteria; kingdom Bacillati; phylum Actinomycetota; class Actinomycetes; order Streptosporangiales; family Streptosporangiaceae; genus Nonomuraea; species Nonomuraea sp. NPDC050556. Next base: position 231,144 of record NZ_JBITGU010000004.1, read on the forward strand.
CTCGCCTCGGCCAGGTGGTGTCCCAGTTCCTCCAGCTTCGCCGCCACGGCGAGAGCCGCACCGGCGACCTCGGGCGCGACGGCGGAGCCCGACCAGGCGGTGGTGGTCACGGCGACCCGCAGCCTGCCGGGGTCCGCGCCGAGTTCCTCCGCATACGAGCGGACCGGAGGCGGAGCGGTGTACTTGTCCCCGACGCCCGGCCCGTGCACGGCGTCCAGCAGATGCGCACAATCACGCACGGACCTGGTCAGCGCGAACTCGTACGCCATCCCCAGCATCGGCTCGCCCATGTCCGGACCGCTCGTCGTCCGCCCCCTGCTGGGCTTCAGCCCCACCAGCCCGCAGGCAGATGCCGGGACCCGCAGCGACCCCGCCCCGTCACCCCCGTGCGCGAGCGGTACGGCTCCCGCCGCCACCAGAGCCGCCGAGCCGCCGCTCGACCCGCCCGCGCCGCGAGAAAGGTCCCAGGGATTCCGGGTCACGCCGTATTTGACCGACTCCGTGGCGAAACTGATCGCCATCTCGGGCGCGGTGGTCTGGCCCAGGGTGGCCAGCCCCGCCTTCCTGAACCTCTTCATCAGGTCGGTGTCGTGGTGAGCGGGAATGTCCGGGATGCCGCGGCAGCCGATCGAGAACGGCACGCCTTCGGCGATCGGCCCGAGGTCCTTGATCAGGAACGGCACCCCGGCGAACGGCCCGTCGCCGGAGTGCGCGAGCGCCTCGGGGAACAATGGCCTGGTCAACCCGTTGACCTGCGCGTTCGCGACCTCCAGCGCGCGCCTGGCCACCTCCTCCACCTCGGCAGAACTCACCTTGCCCGTGGCGATCAGCTCGCTCAGGCCGACGGCGTCATGGCTCACGTACTCATGAATGTCCATGACGCCCAGCCTGCGCCGCCGGGCGCGGCCGGGGCATCAGCGCCAGTACTGAACCGCCACACTGAGACCATGGACAGCTTCGTCGGCCGCGCGCCCGAGCTCGCCCTGCTCCGGACGGCGATCGCCGAGCGCGGGCGCGTCGTGCTGGTGTCGGGGCCGGCGGGCATCGGCAAGTCGCGGCTGGTGGCCGAGGCGGTGTCGGGCGTGCCGGGCGTGGTGTGGGGGCGGTGCGTGGCCGAGGACGGCGCGCCGCCGCTGTGGCCGTGGTCGCGCGTCCTGGGCGGGCTGCCCGCCGTTCCCTTCGAGGCGGCTGACGCGCGGTTCCTCCTGCTGGCCACGCTCACCGAGCAGGTGCTCGGGACCGATCTCGTCGTGGTGCTGGACGATCTGCACGACGCGGACGAGGCGTCTCTGGCGCTGCTCAGGCAGGTGGCCGCGGAGATCGCGGGGTCGCGGGTGCTCGTCATCGCCACCCACCGGGACACGCCCGGACTGACCTCGACGCTGGCTGCCCTGCGTGGCGGGCTGGCTGTGCGGAGTGTGGCTCTTTCTCCGTTCACGACCGAGGAGGTGGCTCTTTGTCTCGGGGGTACGGCTCGCGCCGCTTCCGTGCGGGAACGTACGGGTGGGTTGCCGCTGCTGGTGGCTGCGATGGCTCGGGACGGCGGGCCGGACGCGCCTGGTGACCTGCACGTTCTCGTCCAGCGGATGCTCGGGGGGCTGCCGTCGGAGGTGCGGGCGACGGCTGCGGCGGCTGCTGTGCTGGGGGAGGATCTGGGGGTGCTGGCGGAGGTGCGCGAGCTGCCTCAGGGCAGGATAAATGCGCATCTGAGCGAGTTGGTCCAGGCAGGGTTGCTCACTGAGGCATATCGGTTCACGCACGCGCTGGTCAGGGAGAGCATCGCCACCGACCCGGATCTGCATCGGCGGGCGGCGCTGGCCCTGGAGCGTCACTCCGGCGTTCCCGCACGCATCGCCACGCACTGGGAGCGGGCGGGCACCGACCCGGACGCGACGATCCGCTGGAAACGCGCCGCGGCCGCCGAAGCGCTGCGGCTGCACGCCCCGGAGGAGGCGGCGCGGCTGCTCTCCCAGATCGTGCATCCGCCCCCTGAGGTGCTGGTCGAGCTCGCCAACGCGGAGTTTCTCGCAGGCCGGGTACGGCAGAGCGTCACGCGCTGCGTCGAGGCCGCCGACGCAGCCGCGGGGAGGCCGGACCTGGTGGCCGCCGCCGCGCTGGTGGTCCGGGGCGCGGGCGATCCGTGGGTGCTCGCCCAGGCGATCGCCCTGTGCGACCGCGCGCTCGCCCACGCGGACGGAGTGCTGAGGGCAAGGCTCCTGGCGCGCAAGGCGTCGCTGGAGGTTGACGCCGACCAGTCGGCAGCAGCCGAAGATGCGTTGTCGGAGGCGGAGGCCTGTGACGATCCCTCGGCGTTGCTCGATGCCGCCAGGGCGCGGGTCGGTGCGCTCGGCCAGCCGGGTGACGTGGCGGAGCGGCTGCGCATGGCCGACCTCACGATCGCCACGGCTCGCCGTACCGGACAGCCCATGGCGGCGGCCCGCGCCCACCTGTGGCGCGCCGACGCCGCCTACCAGCAGGCAGACCTGCCAAGCGTGGACCGCGAGCTGGCCAGGCTGGCCGAGCTGGCCACCGAGACCAGGCTCCCGACCGCCCGCTGGTACCACCTGCGCGCCTCAGCCGCCAGATCCGCCCTGTCCGGCCGGTTCGACCAGGCCAGGGAGGAATCCACCGAGGCCAGAAACATCGCAACAAAGATGGGCGACCCCCTGGCCGAAGTGACCAGCGACGTCTTCGCCGGGCTCGTGGCCTTGGTCCGCGGCGACCCGCGCGACCTGCCCACCTCACCGGCCTTCCCGCGGATCCCCGTCCTCGAAGCCGCCCAGGCGCTGGCCCTCCACCTCAACGGCGCGCGAGACGAGGCGTACGCGAAGTACGAGCGGCTAAGGCTGCAGTTGCGCCACCCCCGCCCAGGCCCCCGCTGGCTCGGCGTGCTGCAGCACGTGACCGAGCTCGTGGAGGCCTTCGACGACGAGGAGGCCGCCGAGTGGGCCCTCCCGCTGTGGACGCCATGGATGGAGTGCGGCGGCCTCCCGGGAGGCGCGGACAGCTTCTGCGGCGGCGCGGCGGCCCGCGCGGTGGGCCGCATGCACGCCGTACGAGGCCACTGGGACGAGGCGGTGGCCGCGTTCCGTACGGCAGCCGAGATCAACCTCCGCCTCGACGCCCGCCCATGGCTCGTGCACACCTGGCTGGACCTGGCCGCCGCCCTGCGCCACCAGGGCAACCTGGCCGAGGCGACCGACCTGGCGGACCGGGCGGCGGCCGAAGCCAGGCGCCTCGACCTGCCAGGCCCGCTCGAACGCGCCGAGAACACCCACCCGCTGACCGCGCGCGAGCGCGAGGTGGCCGACCTGGTCCTTCAGGCCCTGTCGAACCGCCAGATAGCCGACCGCCTGGTGCTGAGCGAGCGCACGGTGGAGACCCACGTGCGGCACATCCTCACCAAACTGGGCCTCTCCAACCGTACGGAACTCATTGCCCGGCCTTTCGGAGGAGCTCCGCGAGGTTGGCGGGGAAGATGACCTCGGTGGTGGCGGAAAGGTCGGCCACGGACCACCAGCGGTACTCCAGGGTGGTCTCCTTCTCGATGTCCTCCATGTGGGCGAAGGAGACCTCCGCGTCGCCGACGTGAACGGCGAAGAACGTCTGGTCCTGCACGATGTCGTACTCGGCGAACCTGAACTCGACCGTGCTCGTCTCCAGCGGCCCGACGAAGTCGTCCACCGAGGCCACGATGCCGACCTCCTCGCGGAGCTCGCGCACCGCGGCCTCCTGAAGGGTCTCGTCGCCCTCGGTCGCGCCGCCGATCGTGAACCAGTAGGTCCGCGACGGGTGGTGCGGGTCGAAGCCGTGGAGCATGAGGACGCGGCCCTGCGAGTCGAGGGGAAGGGCGCGGGCGGTGTAGCGGCGCAAAGGGATACGAGTCACGGCGAGACAGCATACGACGCGGGGGTTGACAACGCTGTCATAAGATCTCTTGATGGATCCATGGCGCTGCTTGAGGCACGCGGGATCGAGAAGAGCTACGGCCATGTCGAGGCGCTGCGCGGCGCCGACTTCACCCTGCTGCCCGGCGAGGTCGTCGCGCTGATCGGCGACAACGGGGCGGGCAAGTCCACCCTGGCGAAGATCCTGTCCGGGGTCGAGTCGCCCGACAGGGGAAATATCACGCTCAATGATCAGCAAATCGCCTTCGAAACCGTAGAAGACGCCCGCAAAGCGGGCATCGAGAGTGTTTCCCAAGATCTCGCGCTATGTCAGGACCTGACGCCTGCGGTGTGCAGTATTCGCACAACGATGTCGGCGAGGCGTCCAAGATCCTCAATGCGGCGCTGGCCAAGGACACCGACCTGGCCGGGGTCTTCGCCACCAACCTCAACTCGGCCACCGGGGCGGGCTCCGCGCTGCAGCAGGCGGGCAAGCTCGGCCAGGTCAAGATGGTCGGCTTCGACGCGGGCCCGGCGCAGGTCAAGCAGCTCCAGGACGGCGTCGTCCAGGCGCTCATCGCCCAGCTCCCCGGCGAGATCGGCGCCAAGGGCGTCGAGCAGGCGGTGGCCGCGGTCAAGGGCCGGCAGGTGACCGCCTCCATCCCGACGGACGCCAGCATCGTCACCAAGGACAACCTCGCCCAGCCCGACATCCAGAAGGTGCTCTACAAGGCGGGCTGCTGATCCGACTTCATGAGCGCGGAGGGCACCACCCCGCCGATCCCGGCGTCCAGCGCCCGCTTGGCCTGCTCGATCGCGGCCAGGACGTTGCCGGCGGCGCTCGGTGAATCCTCCACGCTCATCCGCACCTCGACCTCGACGGCCGTCCCGCCGAACCCCTCCCCTTCCAAGCGGATGTAGGCGACCTTGCGGTCTTCGAGCCACGGCACGTAGGCCGCGCCCACGTGAGCGGAGATGCCCGCCCCCTGCGCTTTGGTGGCCTGCTTCGACTTGAGGGCGGCGGGGTCCTGGAGAGCCAGGAAGTCCATGTTGCCGCCGTTGTTGAGCTGGTAGGAGTTGGTGAGCTTCACCCCGTTCCGGGAGAGCGCGTCGACCAGCGCCCGATGCACGAGGGTGGAGCCGAACTGGCTCTTGAGGTCGTCCCCGATCAGCGGCACCCCCGCGTCAGCGAAGCGCCGCGCCCACTCGGGCGAGCGGGCCAGTACGGCGGGCATGCAGTTCACGAACGCGCACCCGGCCTCCAGCGCCATCGCCGCGTAGTGCTCCGCCGCCTCCTGGTTGCCCGTCGGCAGGAAGTTGACCAGCACGTCCGTGCCCTCCAGCGCCCCCGAGGGGCCGGACACGGTCACCCCGAGGTGCGGCACGTCGGCGAACCTCCGCGCGTTGTTCGGCGCCGCCCAGATCGCCTCCGACAGGTCGCGTCCCACCTTGCCCGGGTCGACGTCGAACGCGGCGGTGAACCGTACCTGCTCGTGCGCCCCCTGCACCAGCGACGACGCGCAGTTGCCCACCCCGACCAGCCCCACTTTGACCATGAACGAGCACTATAGGCCGCGGCCGAGGTCCACGATGAAGCGGGCGAGCGCCGCCCTCCTGGCGAACAGCTGCTCCAGCTCCGGCGTCACCTCCTCGCCCAGCCGTTCCAGGGGCAGCGCCTGCCAGGCGCTGCGCAGCACGAGCGAGGCCACGTAACCGAAGGAGACGTCGGCCGGGTCCGCGTCGACCTGACCGAGGTAGGCGGCCTCGATCGTCTCGTGGATGGCGGGCAGGTCCTCCGGGTCGGTGGCGCCCGCCTGGGCCAGCCCGACGAGCAGCTGCCCGAGGTCGAACCCGACCGGCGCCGCGTGCGGCCAGCCCCAGTCGATGGCCACGAAGTCGGCCGACCCGTCTGTGGGCACGAGCAGGTTCTGCGGGCAGGCGTCGCCGTGCGGCATCGTGTGCGGCAGCCGGTCCAGCGCGGCCATGAGCGGCTCGATCCGTTCAGCGAGCGACAGCAGGTCGGCGCGCAGCAGCGGGTCCGCGTGCTCGGCGACCAGCGGGTGCCGCCAGGTGGCCGGATCGCGCAGGAGCGGCAGGAACGCGTTCCGCAGCGGCCCGTCGATGTAGTAGCGCATGCCGAGGTTGGGCCCCCGCGCGGGACGCAGGGACGCCAGCTCTCCCAGCAGCCGCGCGGCGCGCCTGTAGCGGGTCAGATCCCACCCGTCCCTGGCTGCGTCCACGTCCTCCATCCACATGTTCATGCGGTCGTCGCCCAGGTCCTCCATCAGGTAGAGCACGGGCAGCCGGAACCCCGGCGGCAGCGGGGGCGGGCACAGGTAGACGTCGGCGTCCGCACGCCACGGGAAGTGGGCGACGGCGGCCTCCCGCAGGTGCTCGGGCACCATGTCCATGCCCTCCCAGTGCTTCATCGACATGATCGACTTGACGACGAACGACCACGGGACGCCGTCCTTCGTGGTGCCGTGCAACCGCCGCAGGGCGGCCGTCGACAGGGCGCCCGAGGCGACGTGCTCCTCGTGCTGCTCGGCCACCTCGGCCCGCGGATCACCCACGCAGGCCCGCACGACATCCTCAACGCTCATGGTCACACCATCCGTGCCGCTCGAATCCGCTCGCATGAGTACGGCCTACTCAAATAGCCTCATCATGTGTGGCCTTTCTACGGGCGCGCGGCCCAGGTGGCAACGATCAGGTCGGCTGACAGCGGAATCGTCGTGGCCGGCGCTCCTGGCGCGGGCAAAAGCCGGCTGGTGGCGCACGCGGTCGACGGGGCCGCGTGGGTGCGCGCGACCGAGGCCGCCGCCGAGCTTCCCCTGGGCGCGTTCGCCTCGCTGCTGCCCGCGACCCCGCCCGAGGGCAACCCGCTGGGCTGGGCGGCAGCGGCGATCCAGACACCGGTACTCGTCGTCGACGACGCGCATCTGCTCGACTCCGCCTCTGCCGCGCTGCTGCACCATCTGGTGGTGCGCCGCCGTACCAAGGTGATCGCGACGGTGCGCAGCGAGACCAGGGCGCCCGACGCGGTGCAGGCGTTGTGGAAGGACGACCTGCTCCCCCGCCTCGACCTGGCCCCGCTCTCGGCCGAGGAGACGACCGGCCTGCTGGAGCGGGCGCTGGGCGGCAGGATCGAGCCGTCGGCCGCCGACAGGTTGTGGCGCGCGAGCCAGGGCAACGCCCTCTACCTGCGTGAGCTGGTCCTTTCCGGCCTCCTCAGCGATGCGACGGGTATCTGGCGCTGGCGCGGCGCGGTGAAGATGACGCCGTCGCTGCGTCAGACGATCGCCGACCGCATCGGCGAGATCACCGCAGAGGAGCGCGAGGTGCTGGAGCTGCTGGCCTACGGCGAGCCGCTCGGCGCCGACCTGCTGGCCGGGCTCGGCTCGGCCGGTGCGGTGGAGGAGCTGGAGGACCGCCAGCTCGTGACCGTGGAGCACGACGGCAAGCGCCTGAACGTACGGCTCGCGCACCCGTTGTACGGCGAGGTGATCAGGGCGGGATGCGGGGTGCTGCGCTCGCGCAAGCTGATGCGCAGGCTCGCTGACACCGTCACCACGACCGGCCTGCACAGGCGGGAAGACCTGCTCAGAGTGGCCGTCTGGCGGCTCGACAGCGGCGTGGCCACCGATCCAGACCTGCTGATCGCCGGGTGCGACAGGGCCAAGATGATCCGCGACCTCGAGCTGGCCGCCAAGCTCGGCAGGGCGGCGGTCGACGCGGGCGGCGGCCCGCGCGCCCTCTACCTGCTGGGCATGGTGCTCTTCTACGCGAACTGCCACGAGGAGGCGGAGGACACCTACGCCAGGTTGTGGGAGATGGACATGCCGGAGGAGGTCAGGCTGGAGTGCGGGGTCTCGCGCTGCTTCAACCTCCTGTGGGGGCTTGGCCGGATCGACGCCGCGCGGGCCGTGCTCGACGAGACCGAGCGGGCGGTCACCTCGGTGGAGCTCGTGCAGGCCGTGTACGGCACGCGCTCGACCGTCGCCTATGGCTGCGGCGACCTGGACGCGGCCTGGGACTGGGTCGCGCGCGGGCGCGCGCTCGGACCGCTGCCGCCGCGCGGGGTGCTCGCGCACGGCGCCACCGAGTCGATCATGCTGGCGCTGAGCGGCAGGCCGCGCGAGTGCCTGCAGTGGGTCGCCGAGGCCACCGTCGAGTTCGCCAAGGCGCCGCACGCGCTGCCGAGCCTGACCGCGGTGCTCAAGGACGCGGCCTCGCACGCCTCGCTCCAGCTCGGCGAGCTGGACAACGCCGAGCGTTACGCCGACGAGGGTTACCGGCTCGACGGCGACTTCGGCACATGGACCAGGGTGATCCTGCAGTTCGGCGCGCGAAAGGCCGAGATCTCCAGGCTACGCGGCCGGCTGCGCGACGCGCTGGCCTGGGCCAAGGAGACCGCGACGCGGCTGCCGCCCGTCAACGTCATGGCCGGGCTCTGCCTGGGCGAGCTGGCCCACGCCCACGCCCTGCTCGGCGACGTGGCAGCGGCGGAAGCCGTGCTGGAGCAGGCCGAGCGGCGCCACCTGCCGGTCGGCCCCTACGAAACGGCTGGGCTCCGTTTCGCCAGAGCGTGGACGCTGGCCGCGCGCGGCGACCTGGCGGGCGCGGTGGCGGAGTCGCTGGCGCACGCGGGCGAAGCGCTGCCGTGCCACGCGGCGTTCGCGCTGCACGACGTGGTACGGCTGGGCCAGCCCGAGCTGGTCGACGGCAGGATCAGCGGCGAGGGGCCGCTGATCGCCCTGTTCGCCAGGCACGCGCTGGCCCGCGACGGCTCCTCCTTCGAGGCGGTGTCGAAGGAGTTCGAGGCGCTCGGCCTGATCCTCTACGCGGCCGAGGCGTCGGCGCGGGCGGCCACGCGCTACCGCGACGAGGGGCTGAGCCGCGCTGCGCGTGCGGCGGAGACCCGGGCGTGGATGCTCTCGCGGCGCTGCCAGGGCGCGCGCACGCTGCCGCTGCTCGACCTCGACGTGCCGGGGCTCACGCCGAGGCAGCGCGAGATCGCGATCCTGGCCGCGCAGGGCCTGACCAACAGGGAGATCGCCGAGCGCCTCTACGTGTCGATCCGTACGGTCTCCAACACGCTGGTCGCCGTCTACGAGCGCACCGGCGTGAACGACCGGGCGGCGCTGGCCGAGCTGCTAGATCAGGCCCTCCCGCCGGGCCAGGGCGGCGGCCTCGATCCGTGACGAGGCGCCCAGCTTGGCCAGGATGTTGGACACGTGCACCCCTGACGTCCTGGAGGAGATGAACAGCCGCTCGGCGATCTGCTTGTTGCTGAGCCCCTCGGACACCAGCCTGAGCACCTCCAGCTCGCGCGCGGTCAGCCCGGACCCGGCCGTGAGCGCCATCCTGCCGGTGGCCGCGACCGCCTCGACGTCCTTGAGCAGCGGCCCCGCCCCGAGCTCCGTCGCGACGGCGGCGGACTCGCGCAGCCACGGCTCGGCCACCTGCCTGTCCCCCTCGGCCAGGGCACGCTCGGCGCCGCGCAGCAGGACCCGCCCCAGCATGTACGGCTGGCCGACCGCGCGCCAGGCGGCGACCGCCGGTTCCCAGGGCGCGCCGCACTCGGCGTCGAAGGTGCTCCGGTGCGCCTGCTGGAGCCGTCCCGCGGTGACGAGGCCGGGCGGTGCCTGCCGTACGCCGGAGAACCGGGCGGCCAGCACCAGGATCGGCCACGCGTAGCGCCGGGTCCTGGTCAGGTCGTGCGAGGACAGGGCGTGGTCGACCACCCGCCTGGCCCGCTCGTGGTCGCCCGCCGCCTGCGCGTAGTTGGCTTCGAGCAGGTCGGGTTCGAGACAGGAGTCGTAGCCGCGCGAGGTGCCCAGCATCAGCGGGCGCGCCTCGGCGACGACGTCGGCCGCCGTGTCCAGGTCGCCCTGCCACACCGCGACCGTGCCACGGACGAGCAGCAGCCAGGCGCGGTAGATCGGCGGCGGGTCGAGCGCGAGCGCCTCGGTCACGACCTCGTGCGCCTCCTTCCACCGGCCGAGCGAGGCGAGCGGCTCGGCCAGGTTGGCGGCCAGGAGCGTGCCGCGCGAGCGGGCCAGGCCCATGCGTCGGGCCTGCGCGATGCCCCTGCGGGCGACGGCCTCCGCCCTGGCGTGCTCGCCCGCAGCCTCCAGCACGTCGGCCTCGCTGGCCTCGGCGACGAGCAGGGTGTCGTGGTCGGCGGCCTGCCGCCTGGCCCTGTCGTAGAGGCCGGCTGCCTCGTCGAGGTCCTGGGTGAGCGCGGCCAGGGTGATCAGCGACCTGGTGTCGCCGAGCGCGGCCGCCTTCTCGGCGTGGGCGCGCGCCTCGGTTTCCATGCCGTTCCAGTACAGGGTGGCCGCCAGGGCGCCGAGCAGGCGCGGGGTGTCCGGCGCCAGCCGTACGGCTCTGCGCAGGTCGTCGAGGCCGTCCTCGCCGAGCTGGTCGCGGATGGCGACCCTGAGCTCCAGCAGCGTCGCCGTCCGCGCCGGGTCCTCGACCTCGGCCAGGGCCGCGGTCGCCAGCTCCTCGGCGCGTCTCGCCTCGCCCGCGTGCAGGGCGTGCCTGGCAGCGAGCTCCAGCACGGTCGCGTGCTCGACGCCGGACGACGGCTCCCACAGCTCCAGGACCCGCTCGTAGCGCCGCGCCTGCCACGCCGACTCGAACGCGCGCGGCCGGTCGCCCGCCTCGTACCAGTGGTCGGCCGCCATCGACGGCCGGTCGGCCAGCGCCTCGGCGTAGCGCCTGTGCAGCCGGATGCGCTCGCCGGGCAGCAGGTCGCCGTAGACCGCCTCGCGGATCATGGTGTGCCTGAAGGTGTAGCCGTCGCCGTCGACCAGCAGGAACCTGCCGCGCACCAGGGGACGCAACGCGTCGTCCAGCGCCAGCTCGTCCAGGCCCGCGAGGTCGCACAGGAGCCGGTGCTCGACCCGGCGCCCGCCGACGGCCGCGACGCGCAGCACGTCGAGGGCGACCGGCGCGAGCCGTTCCGCCCCGGCCAGCAGCACCTCGCGCAGCGAGCCGAACGTGCCCGCGTCGACCAGCGCCTCCACGAACAGCGGGTTGCCCTCGCTGCGCGCCAGGACCTGGTCGACGTCGCACGCTCCGGCGACCATCGCCGCGACGTCGTCGCGGCCCAGCGGGCGCGGCTTGACCAGGGTGACGTCGCCGATCCTGGTCAGCGGCCACAGGTGCGGGCTCTCGCGGGAGGTGCAGATCAGCCTGACGTTCTCCGACATGAGGTTGCGCAGCAGGAAGGTGAGGAGGTCGAGGCTGGACTGGTCGGCCCAGTGCAGGTCCTCCAGCACCAGGACGATCGGGCGCTCGGCCCCCGCGCGCTCCAGGAAGACCAGGACCTCCTCGAACAGCCGCGCCCGGTCCGCGCCCGGATTGCTCAGCTCGGGCCGGACGCCGGGCAGCCGCCGCATGGCCGCGACGAACGGCGCGTACGGCAGGCTGCCGGGGTCGGCGCCGCCCACGGCCACCAGGGCGTCGAGGGTCGCGACGTGCTCCTTGACGAGCCGCGACTTGCCGATGCCCGGCTCGCCGTACACGAGCGTGGCTGCGGGGGCGGCGGCCAGCGCCTCGAGCTCCTGATCGCGACCTACGAACACGTGGTCATCGTAATGAAGAGGTACGTACGTATCACGCCCGATGTCCTAGGGTCCGTCCCCTGCGACCGTCTTTCTCATGATGACTCGCTCGCTCTACCTCGCGATGGCCGCCTCCGTGGGCGGGCTGCTCGGCTTCTACCTCCTCGTCTCCACCGTCCCCAGCTACGTCGCGCTGGGCGGCGCGGGCGACCTCGGCGCCGGCCTGGCGACCGGCGCGCTGATGCTGGCCACCGTCCTGATGGAGCTGGCCGTACCCAAGCTGCTCGCCACGTACGGCTACCGCGCCGCCGTCGCGCTCGGGCTCCTGCTGCTCAGCCTGCCGTCGCTCGCGCTGCCGCTGTCGTCGGGGCTGCCGCTGGTGCTGGCTGTCTGCCTGCTGCGCGGCGCGGGGCTGGGCATCCTCATGGTGACCGGCACCGCGCTGATGGCCGAGCTGGTGCCGCTGGAGCGCCGCGGCGAGGGCCTCGGCCTGTACGGCGTGGCCGTGGGAATCCCGTCGATCGTCGGCCTGCCGATCGGCCTGTGGGTGGCCGAGCACGTCGGCCACACCCCGGTCTTCCTCGCCGCGGGCGTCCTGCCGCTGCTCGCCCTCGCCGCGGTGCCAGGACTGCCCTCCACCAAGCCCGTCAGGGCCACCGGCAGGGGCTCCTGGAGCATGGCCGGGCTCGTGGCGCCCACCCTGGTCTTCACCGCCGTGACCGTCTCCGTCGGTGTGATCATGACGTTCCTGCCGCTCGCCGCCTCGCCGGGCGTCGTCTCGCTCGCCATGCTCATCCAGTCGCTGACCACGCCCGCGGCACGCTGGTGGGCGGGGCGGTTCGGCGACAGGAACGGCGCCAAGGCGCTGCTCACGCCGTCGCTGCTGGCGACCGCCGCGGGCATCGCCTGCCTGGCCGTGGGCGACCCGGTCGTGACGCTCGCCGGGATCGCGCTGTTCGGCGCCGGGTTCGGCGTCGCCATGAACGTGACGCTGACGATGATGCTGGAGCGCAACGCGGACTCGGGCAAGGTGAGCGCGGTGTGGAACCTGGCCTACGACGGCGGCATGGGGCTCGGGGCGGCCGGGTTCGGGCTGGTCATGGGCGTCACCGGCTACGCGGCGGGGTTCGTGGTCACCGCGGTCCTGGTGCTCGCCGCGATCGTGCCCGGCCGCAGGACGCCCTCGGCCGAGGTCAGCGAGACAGCGGAATGCCTATCGTGATCTCGTTGCCGAGCTTGAACCCGTCCAGCAGGTCGAGGTCGTCGCCGCTCCAGAACCTGCCCGGGTCGTACCAGTTGGGCCTCTTGCCGCCGGGCAGGAGGCCCATCTCCTCGTAGGTGACCGCGACGACCTCGGCGCAGTAGGCGCTCTCCAGCGTGCGCTGCTCGGCTCTGCGGCGCAGCTTCGGCACCCGGCCGCGGGCCCAGCGCCCGGCCAGCCGCGCGGTCGACGGGAACGGCGTGCCGTCCAGCCTGGCCACCGTACGCAGGGCGGCGTCCTCCATCTCCGTGGTGACCGTGGGCTCCAGCTGGCGCAGCCACCCGCGCTGGCCGTACCTGTCCGCCCAGGTCGTCACGGCGGCGCGCAGGTCGTGCAGCTGGACGCCGCGGTGGTGGGTGCCCGACCACAGGTCGAGCAGCGACTTGCCCAGCTCGGCGTGCCACATCATCGGCGGCATGTCGTCGATGACGATCGACATGCCCACGTGGTTGACCGGGCTGTTGGTCATCGTCTGGATCGCGCGGTCGGGCATGGACCTCCCGCGGAAGACCCAGAGATCCCCTGTCCTGGTGACGTTCACGGCCTCGTCGAGAGTCAGCACACCGCTAGCCTAGGCACATGCGCTGGTGGAAGGTACTCGGATTGGCCGGTGTCGCCGGAGTGGCGGCGACCGGTGTGGTGATCGCCCGTTCTGAGCGGCGTCGCCGCGCTTACACCCCTGACGAGATCCGCGAACGGCTGCGCAGCCGGGTGGAGGATCAGCCGGAGGGCCACAAGTCGTAGGCGAAGACCACGTCCGGATACGCCGGGTTGTCGTCGTAGCCCTGCACGCCGCCGAGGTAGGCGCGCTGGTAGGTGACCACCCACGGCACGGCGGCAGCCGCCCGCAGGTCGAGCACGCGGCTGGTGAGCTGGGCGTACGTCCTGGCCGCCGCAGCGCGGTCGGAGACGGTCAGCTCGGGGATCCGGTCGATCAGGTCGTCGACCACGGGGTCCTTGAGGTAGCTGAGGTTGAACTCGGTCGCCTTGGAGCTGCGGAAGACGTTGCCGAAGTAGGAGTAGGCGTCGGCGTAGTCGGGCCACCAGTACATCGCGAAGATGTCCTGGCCGCCCTTCTTGCCCAGCGCCCACTGGTCCTCCCACGGCATCGCCTTGACCACCAGGGTGACGTCGAGCTGGCTGAGCGTCTTGGCCAGCGTGGTGGCCATGAGCTTCTGGTCCTCGTCGCCCTCGGCGTACGTGAGGGACAGCGTCAGCGGCTTGCCGCCCGGCCCGTACCCGGCGCGCGCGAACAGCCTGGCCGCGGCCGCGAGGTCCTGGCGCGGAGGCCTGCCGGAGACGTGGCCGAACAGACCGGGCGGGACCAGCCCGCTGGGCAGGACGGCGCCGCCCTTCATCGCCTTGATCAGCCCGGAGTAGTTGACCGACTTCTGCAGCGCCCTGCGCACCCGCACGTCGGTCAGCGGGCCGCTGGCGGTGTTGAACAGCAACATCATCGTCTGGAACGACGGCATCTTGGACGTGCGCACCCCGGCCGTGCCCCTGGCCTGGTGGTAGCCGCCGGAGTTGAGCCGGTAGAGGAAGCTGGCGTCGCCGTGCAGCAGGCGGCGCCACGACGTGTCCTGCTCGACGCTGACCTGGAAGTTGACCTTCGTGTAGTGCGGGCGGTCCCAGCCGCCCCAGTAGCCGTCGAACGCCTTCAGCGTCAGCTCGTCGCGCTTGCCCTTGCGCCAGTTGTCGATCGTGTACGGGCCGGTGCCGCCGTCCGTCTTGCCGTTCTTGTCGACGCCCGCCGGGTCGTAGATGTAGGAGGCGTAGCCGGCGGAGGCGATCAGGTCGAGCGGCGCCGGATATTTCAGGGTGAAGGTGATGGTGAGCGGGTTGTCGGTGCTGATGCTGTCGACCGGGCCCCAGATGTAGGCCGGGGTGCTCTTGCTGGCGATGGTCCGCTCGATCGCGGCCTTGACCGAGGCGGCGTCCATCGTCTTGCCGGTGTGGAAGCGCACGCCCTGGCGCAGGGTGAAGGTCCAGGTCTTGCCGTCCGTCGAGGTGCGCCAGGAGGTGGCCAGGCGGGGGCTGGCCTTCCTGGTGACCGGGTTCCAGACGGTCAGCGACTCGTAGATGTTCTGCATCGCGATGATCTCGTTGGAGTACGAGGTCGCCGGATCCCAGTCGGTGATCACGCCGGTGTTCTCCACGTACACGAACGTGGAGTTCTGGGGCGGCGGCGCCTGGGTCACGGGTTTTGGAGCGGAACAACCCGCTATGACCAGGAGCGCCAGCGCGGCCGCAACGAGCCGACGGCCCACGACATCTCTCCTTCATCACCCGACAACGAGCGAAACCTACTGCAAACTCGACCCTCAAAACCCACTAAAGTCCCGAAAAATAGGGAAATCCAGAGATCATCTTGCTATCCTCACCGTGTCCCAATCCGGGGTTCCTCCAGGGACTGACCGGACGTGAGGTGACTAATGAGACGCAGCCGCACCATCAGGATGAAGATCGTCGGCCTGCTTCTCGTGCCCTTGGTGTCGATGGTGGTCCTCTGGGGCGTCATCGCGGCAGTGACCGCCGGCGAGAGCCTCAGCCTGCGCCAGTACAAGACGCTCTGGAACAACCTGCGCCACCCGGCCTACGTCCTCAGCGCGGAACTCCAGCGCGAACGACTCACCGCCGCCCACCTGCTGCGCGAGTCCGGCGCTGCCGCCCGGACGGTCGCCTTCACCCAGCGCACCAAGACCGACGAGGCCAGGGCCGACTTCCGCAGGCTGTCGGCCGCCTCCATGGACGCGTCCCCGGCCATCTCCGCCCAGGTCAACGCCGTGCTCACCCAGCTTGCCCGCCTCGACGTCATCAGGGGCGAGATCGACGCGGGCCTGTCCGACCGGCTGCACACCATCGAGGCGTACAACGCGATCTCCGACACCCTCTTCGGCCTGCACCGGCGGGTCGCGCTGATCGACGACATCCCGATCTACGAGCAGTCGCGCATCGTCGTCAACCTGGGGTACGCCAAGGAGCTGCTCAGCCGCGAGCAGGCCATCGCGGCCGGCCGTACGACTGAGGCGGAACGCCGCGTCTTCACCCAGCTCGTCGGGAACCGGCGCTTCCTCATCGACCAGGCGCTGACCGAGCTCGACCCCGGGCTGCGCGACACCCAGGTCGGCCTCATCGCCTCCCCGCCCTACCAGCGCATGCGCATCATGGAAGAGCAGATCATCGCCGGGGGCGCGCCGGAGGGCTGGCAGTCCACGACCGAGGACATGGGCAAGGCCTTCGGCGACGCCGAGATGCAGGCCGGGCGGATGCTGTCCGAACGGGCGGAACCGGTCGCCGACGCCGTCCTCGTGCGCGCCGTGGCCCTCGCCGGGGTCGGCCTCGTGCTCGTCATCGTGTCGATCTTCATCTCGCTGCGCCTGGGCGGGCGCCTCTCCAAGGAGCTGGCCGGGCTCCGCCTGGCCGCGCTGGAGGTCGCCCAGGAACGGCTGCCGCACGTCGTGCGCAAGCTCAGCAAGGGCGAGCAGGTCGCCGTGCCCGACCTCATCGTACGGAGCACCACGGCCGAGATCGACGACGTCGGCCAGGCGTTCTCCATGGTCCAGCGCACCGCCGTCGAGGCGGCCGTCGGGCAGGCGCAGCTCCGCGAGGGCGTCGGGCACGTCTTCCGCAACCTCGCCAGGCGCAGCCAGACCCTGCTGCACCGACAGCGCATCCAGCTCGAAGCCATGCAGCACCGGGCCACCGACCCGGACGCGCTCGACGACCTGTTCCGGCTCGACCACCTCACCACCCGCATGCGGCGGCACGCCGAGGGGCTCATCATCCTGTCCGGCGCGACGCCGGGGCGCGGATGGAGCAAGCCCGTGCCGCTCATCGACGTGGTTCGCGGAGCGGCCGCGGAAGTGGAAGACTATCCGCGCGTGATGGTGTCCCCCATGCCGGGACACAGTCTCAACGGGCCGATCGTCGGCGACGTGATCCACCTGATCGCCGAGCTCATCGAGAACGCCACCGTCTACTCCCCGCCCAACACCCCGGTCACCGTACGAGGAGAAACCGCAGCGCGCGGGTTCGCCGTCGAGGTCGAGGACCGCGGGCTGGGGATGGAGGAGGCGGAGCTCGACGAACTCAACGACCGCCTCGCCAGGCCGCCGGAGTTCGACCTCGCAGACAGCGACAGGCTCGGCCTGTTCGTCGTCGCCCGGCTGGCAGCCAGACATGACATCCGCGTTACCCTGCGCGGTTCACCATATGGAGGGACCACCGCCATCGTGTTGATCCCCGGAGAGCACATGGAGAGCACGGGCGACGAGGCCGTCCCCGAGCTCCGCGACCATGCCCATTTCGGCGGCGGACCGGGCGTGGTGCGATGAGCAGCGAAGAGCAGTGGCTCGACGAGGACGCTGGGCCGATCGTGCCCGCGTACCTGCTGACGCGTGGACGCACCGTGCCCGCCAGCAAGGCCATCGACCTCATCGCGGTGGTCATCACCAAGGGCGGGCTCGCGCCGCCTATGGGGTTGGGGCCCGAGCATCTGATCATCATGCAGATGTGCACGCGGCCCACGCGGCTGGTGGACGTGGCGGCGGAGCTGAACCTGCCGATCGGTGTGGTCCGCGTCCTGGTGGGCGACTTGCATGCCCAGGATCTGGTCCAGGTGGAACTCCCACCCCCGGCCCCGGACGCCCGCGTCCTCCTGGAGGTCATAACAGG
The DNA here is from genome assembly GCF_044457355.1 of Nonomuraea sp. NPDC050556. Lineage (NCBI taxonomy): Bacteria > Bacillati > Actinomycetota > Actinomycetes > Streptosporangiales > Streptosporangiaceae > Nonomuraea > Nonomuraea sp. NPDC050556. The sequence goes on from NZ_JBITGU010000004.1 coordinate 248,546, forward strand.
CCTCAAGGCCCTCTAGTCCAGGCCCAACGTCGGTCGGCTGCCCGCCCACCGCCCACCCACCCGCCCGCCCCTGCTCCCGCAGTGGCGGGCGACCTCTGGCAGTGACCGCCCGCACGTGGAAGCTCAGGGCGCATCCATCAGGGCCATGTTGTCCTGTGCGTCAGCCAGGCGGGGGGATTCTTGGCGCTCCCGCCAACGAGTGCGCGAGGGGCCCGCGCTCACAATGCTGCCCATGGTGCGAGCACTCGTTCTGGCGTTCAGCCTTCTCGTGAGCCTTACCCCGCCCGCCACAGCAGCCCCTGAGACCGCCCTCGACGCCGCGTTCGCCAAAGCGGCGGCCAAGGTCGGCAACCCCGGCGTCCAAGCCGTCCTCCTGCGTAACGGCACACCCATCTGGTCAGCCGTCAGCGGTAACGCGGTCAAGAGCCCCGTGACCGACGAGACGTTGTTCGGCTACGCCAGCTTCTCCAAACTCGTCCTGACCACCTACGTCCTCCACCTGGTGGAAACCGGCACACTTGCCCTCGACAAGCCGATCTCCACCTACCTCGGCACCGACGTCCCCGGCTCCACCGTGGTCACCCTGCGGATGCTGCTCCAGCACACCGCCGGCTACCCCGACCTCTACGAGTCCCCCGAGACCGTCAACCTCTTCCCACCCGGCGACGACTACGACCCCGACCGCCCCTACACGTGGGCCATGCTGTCCCCCGGCATCCACCCACCCGTGGCCCCAGGCACGAAATACGAGTACTCCAACACCGGCTTCATCACCGTCGCCCGCCTGCTCAGCAGGGTCTCCGGCGGAGACGCCGCCCTCGTGCGCCGCCTCCACGCGTTCCTCCCCCAGGACATCACCGCAGAACGCTCCCCGTCCGCAGCCCGACGCCTCGCCCACGGCTACGTCGTCGACAAGGGCAGGACCATCGACTACTTCACCCACTTCGGCGCCACCGGCATCCCCACCGACGAGTACGGCATGCCCTGGGGTGACGGCCTGTTCGCCGGGAGCGCGCTCGGCGCAGCCAAGCTCCTCGACGCCCTGTTCGCCAGGAAGCAGCTACTCAAGCCCGCCACGATCGCCCAGATGACCAAGGTCACCCCCGAGTCGGTCAAGGCAGGCGACCCGTACGGCATGGGCACCCAGGCCGAGACGGTCGCCGGACGCAGCTGGCAGGGCCACTCGGGCGTCTTCGGCGGCTTCACCTCCATGGGCGGCACCGACATGACCCGCGGCGTCACCCTCATGGTCGTCACCAACCAGGAGGGAAGGGCCGCAGCCCACACCATCTGGAAGAGCCTGGCGACAGCCTTCGTCCAGTGAGGCTCCGCTACCCTCCACTCTGACGGCCCGCTCCTCCACCGAGCCAGGAAAGGCCACGCTCATCCAAAAAATCTGCGCGACACCCCGGTGAAGATCGCACTGCTCGGACCGATCGCCTGGCGGACGCCGCCCCTGCACTACGGCCCCTGGGAACTGGTCACGAGCCTGCTGGCCGAGGGCCTGGTCGCCCGCGGCATCGACGTGACGCTGTTCGCCACCCTCGACTCGGTCACCTCGGCCGCCCTGGACGGCGTGAGCCCGCACGGCTACGCCGACGACCCGTCCCTGGACGGCCGGGTGTGGGAGGCGATGCACGTCGCGCACGCGTTCAGCCATTCCGCGGAGTTCGACCTCGTCCACAGCCATCTCGACTGGTTGCCGCTGGCCTTCGCCGACCACTGCCGCGCCCCGCTGCTCACCACGGTGCACGGCTTCTCCGGAGCGGCCATCCTGCCCGCCTACGCCCGCGCCAGGTCCGCGTACGTGTCCATCTCGGACACCGACCGCGCCCCCGAGCTGGACTACGTCGCCACCGTCCACCACGGCATCGACCTCGACGCCTTCCCCTTCGAGCCGAAGCCCGGCGAGCGGCTGATCAGCTTCGGGCGCATCCATCCCGACAAGGGCACCCACGCGGCGATCGAGATCGCCAGGCGGGCGGGGATGCCGCTCACCATCTGCGGCATCGTCCAGGACCAGCGCTATTTCGACGAGCGGGTCGCGCCGGAGATCGACGGGGACCGGGTCACCTTCCTGGGATCCGTCGGGCCGGAAAGGCGTGGCGAGATCCTCGGGCAGGGCGCCGCGCTCCTGCATCCCATCGCGTTCGACGAGCCGTTCGGCCTGTCGGTGGTCGAGGCGATGGCCTGCGGCACGCCCGTGGTGGCCTACCGGCGCGGCTCGATGGCCGAGGTCGTGGACGAGGGCGTGACGGGTTTCCTGGTGGACTCGCTCGACGGGGCGGTGGCAGCCGTGGCGCGGATCGCGACGATCGACCGGGCCGGCTGCCGCGCACGAGCCCGGAGCAGGTTCGGGGTGGAGCAGATGGTCGACGGGTACCTGCGCGTTTACCGCGAAATATTGGGGCAGAAGTAGCGCCTGCTACTGTCAAGGTGACTCAGACTCCACCATCGACCGGGCCCCGCATGAGGACGGCCCCCGGCGGCACGCCCCGGATCGTCGAGCGAGTCCGTATGGCATCCACTCTGGTGCGGGCGCTACGGAAGGCACGTCCATTGGCCCGCAGCTACGGCTTCCTCAGCACGCATCCGCCCACCCAGTGCGGGCTCGCGACCTTCAACTCCGCCCTAGCCGCCCATCTCACCGGGAGCGGCGGAATCGTCCGGGTCACCGCTGACGGTGACGACGAGCGGCCGCAGCCCGGAGTCGTGCACACCTGGTCGGCCGGCGAGGCCGACGGGTGGAAGGCGGCGGCCGTCGCGCTCGAGACCTTCGACGTGGCCATCGTCCAGCACGAGTACGGCATCTATCCCGGTCAGGACGGCGAGGACGTCCTGCCGCTGCTGCAGAACCTGGCCGTGCCCAGCGTCGTGGTGTTGCACACCGTCCTGGCCAGGCCCACGCCCCGGCAGAAGGCGCTGCTGGAGGAGATCGTCGCCGCCGCCGACGCGATCGTCACCATGACGGGCACCGCGCGCGACCGGCTGCTGGTCGGCTACCGGGTCGACGCCGCCAAGGTCTCCCTCATCCCGCACGGGGCAGCCGACCACATGCGGGTTCCGGCGCGGCGCGGGCCGCGGCCGCACCTGCTCACCTGGGGGCTGATCGGGCCTGGCAAGGGCATCGAGTGGGCCCTGCGGGCGCTGGCGTTCCTCGGCGACGTGTCGCCGACGTACACGATCGCGGGGAAGACCCATCCCAAGGTGCTGGAGTCCCAGGGCGAGACGTACCGCGAGAGCCTGTACGAGCTCGCCGACCAGCTCGGGGTGGCCGGTTCCGTACGGCACGATCCGGTCTACCGCGACCAGGAGTCGTTGAGCAGGCTGGTCCGTTCCGCGGACGTCGTCGTGCTGCCCTACGACTCGGCGGAGCAGGTCACGTCAGGGGTGCTCATCGAGGCGGTGGCCGCCGGGGTGCCCGTGGTCGCCACCTCCTTCCCGCACGCGGTGGAGCTGCTCACCGGCGGTCCAGGGCTGCTGGTCCCGCATGGCGATCCCGTCGCGCTGGCCGCCGCCGTACGCCGGGTCCTCACCGAGCCTGGGCTGGCCGACACGCTGGCCGGCCGTACCCGCGCTCTTGTGTCCGACCTGCTGTGGCCCGCGGTCGCCGACCGGTACGCCGGGCTCGTCGGGTCGCTGCTCGTCAAGCAACCGGCATGAACTCCCCCGGATTCCGGCACCTGGTACGGCTGAGCGACGACACCGGCCTGTTCGAGCACGCGCGCCACGCCGTCGCCCGCCGCCACCACGGCTACTGCACCGACGACGTCGCGCGCGGGCTCGTCGTCGCCAGCCGTGAGGCCCATCCGTCGCACCGGCTGGCCCGGCTGTCGGAGTGCTACCTGGCGTTCCTCACCCATGCCCAGGATCCTTCCGGCGCGTTCAGGAACAGGCTCGGCTTCGACCGGCGATGGGGCGACTCCCCCGGCACCGGCGACTGGTGGGGCAGGGCGATGTGGGGCCTGGGGACGGCGGCGGCCGGGAACACCGCTCCATGGATCCGCGAGGAGGCCCTGGTCGCCTTCACGCTCGGGGCCCGGCAGCGCTCCGCCCATGCGCGCGCCATGGCCTTCGCGGGCCTCGGCGCCGCCGAGCTCCTCCGGGCCAGTCCCGGCAACGCGGTGGCCGCCGCGCTGCTGGCGGACGCCGCCGAGGCCGTCGGCGCGCCGGTGGAGGACCCGGACTGGCCGTGGCCGCAGCCGTACCTGAGCTACGCCAACGCCGCGCTGGCCGAGGTGCTCGTCGCGGCCGGCGAGCTGAACGGTGACCGGCAGTCGCTCAGCAACGGCCTGCACCTGCTCACCTGGCTGTGCGCCGCCCAGACCGACGGCGACCGGCTCTCCGTCGTACCCGTCGCCGGCTGGCGGAAGGACGCGCCGCGGACCCGCTTCGACCAGCAGCCGATCGAGGTGGCCGCACTCGCCGACGCCTGCGCCACCGCAGCCCTCGCGACCGGCGATCCTTCCTGGCAGACCGTCGTACGGCGGGCCGTGGCGTGGTTCGAGGGCGCCAACGACGCCGACGCCGTGATGTGGGACCACACCACGGGCGGCGGCTACGACGGACTGACCGAGCACGGCCCCAACCTCAACCAGGGAGCTGAGTCCACCATCGCGCTGATCTCCACCATGCAACACGCCCGGCGGCTAGCGTGACCGGCGGTGACCTGGCCACGCGGCTCGGCCCGACGATCGCGCCCGACCCGCGAAGGGTGATCGTCAAGCTCTTCGTCCCCGGCGAGGACGCCGCCCTCACCCGTTCTAGGGCCGCCGCGATCATCGACCGCATCGTGCTCCTCGACGAGGACACCAGGACCGAGCTGCTCCAGGCCACGCTGCGGCGGTTCAGCGGGCGGCACGACGACCTCGAGGCGACCTTCGCCCTGCACCACGACGCGGTCCGCCACCGGGTTCCGCGCGGCGCCGACCTGTCCCCCTCCGCCCGCCTCCTCGTGGGCGCCTACTTCAGCCACGAGTACGCCGTCGAGGCTGCGGCGGTGTGCAACCCGTCGATGGTCCCCCACCCTGACCAGAGCGGCCTGGGCCCGGGGCAGCTGCGGGTGGCGATCAGCCTGCGGCAGATCGGCGAGGGGCATCTGTCGTCGATCGGCTTCACCAGCGCCGTCCTCGGGCCGGGGACCGGCCTGGTCCTGACCGACCGCGGCGGCGCCCTGTCCGTCGGCCGTCATCATCCGACCCACCACAGGCGCGACCTGCTCGCCGCCGGGCTCTCCGACGAAGCCTGGGACAACGAGGTGTCCGCCGCCATGCTGGAGTCGCTGCCGGAGCGCTTCGACGACGACTCCTTCGAGCAGGCTGTCGCCCGGCTCCCCGCCGATCTGCTCACCCGCGCCACCGCGCAGCGGACCCTGGAGGAGTTGCGCCGGGCGACGCGCTCCGACTACGGGGTGACCTTCCCCGGCGACCTCCCCCTCGACCGGCGTGTGCTCTGGCCGGCGACCGCCGCCGAGAGCAACGGCATGGAGGACGCCCGGTTCGTGCAGATCGTCGACGCGTACGGCAAGCCGTCCTACCAGGCCACCTACACCGCCTACGACGGGCGGCACATCCGCTCGCACCTGATCGCCAGCGACGACCTGCGGCACTTCGAGATCACCCCGCTGCGCGGCCCGGCGTCGGCCAACAAGGGCATGGCGCTGTTCCCCCGGCCGGTCGGTGGGCGCAGCCTGGCGCTGTGCCGGTCCGACGGCGAGACCATCGGCCTGACCACCCTGGACGGGAACAACACCTGGCAACCGCCGGTGCCGCTGCACGACCCCAGGCGCGGCTGGGAACTGATACAGGTGGGCAACTGCGGATCACCCATCGAGACGAGCCACGGGTGGGTCGTCCTGACCCACGGAGTCGGCCCCATGCGCGACTACGCCATCGGGGCCCTGCTGCTCGACCTCGACGAGCCGCACCGCGTCGTCGCCGAACTCCCCGTCCCGCTCCTCACCGCCGACTCCGAGGAACGCGAGGGCTACGTCCCCAACGTCGTGTACTCCTGCGGTGGCCTGCTGCACGCCGGCGCGGTGTGGCTGCCCTACGGGGCGAGCGACACGCGTGTCGGGTTCGCCCGCGTGCCGCTCGACACCCTGATCGGGGCTATGCGTCGAGGAGATACGCCCCGGCGTCGTGCAGGGTGATCCCGAAGCTGTCAGGGGCGCCCTTGGAGGTCGACTTGAAGCGGGTCTCCAGCGTCGGCCCGCCGCCGACCAGGTGCCCGCGCAGGGTCCCCTCGCGGTCGTAAACCGCCCACCGCCCGGCGCCCACCTGCGGCATCGAGTCTGGGTTGTCCTTGAGCCACTGCGCGTTCGTGGCGTGGTCCGCTCGATCGGGGGTGCTCATGTCGCGTCCCGCTCTCAGATAGTGGCTGAAGCCATCCTATCGGTTAGGCGGCGCCGGTTGAGGAGGCCGAAGGCGGCGGCGAACAGGGCGCCGGTCAGCGAGGCCAGCGCGGATGCGGCGAAGACCCAGGTGAAGCCGCCCTCTCCGGGTACGGCGGCGACGATGGCGGCGATCGCGGTCCCCGCCGTGCTGCCGCCGACGATGCGGACCAGCGCGTTGACCCCGGCGGCCGAGGCGGTCCTGTCGGGGGCCACGTTCTCGACGGCCATGGTGCCCAGCGCGGAGTAGGCGAAGCCCAGCCCGATGCCGAGCAGGGACGAGCCGATGTAGATGTCGGACGGCGTCCGGTGCTCCAGGGCGAGCCACAAGGCCGCCACAGCCACCACCACCGAGCCTCCAGCCACCACGGCAGAGGCGGAGTAGCGGCGTACGGCGCGGCCGACGAACAGGGAGATCACCAGCATGAACACCGTCGACGGCAGGAGGAACACGCCCACCTCCAGCGTGGACGAGCCAAGGGACAGCTGGGTGTAGGTCGAGATCCCGGTCAGCCCGGCGAAGAACGCGAAGCCCATCAGGGCCGAGGCCACCGTGGCTCCCACGGTCCCCCGGTCGACCAGCATCGCCAGGTCCACCAGCGGCTCCGCCGTACGGCGTTCGACGAACACCCACACCACGGCCAGCACCACCGCCAGCGCGAAGGATCCCAGGGTCGCCGAGGAGGTCCAGCCCCAGGTGCGGCCCTGGCTGACGGCAAGCAGCAGCAGGACCAGCCACCCGGCCATCAGCCCCGCCCCCAGCAGGTCGGGGCGGCCATGGGCCGGGACGGCGGCGTCATGGACCGAGACCAGGACGAAGGCTCCGGCGACCACGGCGATCGCCGCCGTCACCCAGAAGACCGCGTGCCAGTCGCCGACCACCCCCGCGAGGATCATCCCGAACCCGCTGCCGAACCCCATCGTGGCGCTCAGCACCCCGATGCCCGTCGCCAGCTGCTTGCGCGGCAACACGTCACGGACCAGCCCGATCGCCAGCGGGAACAACGCCGCCACGACCCCCTGCAACACCCGACCGACCATCAGCCAGGTGTACGACGGCGCCCAGGCCGCGATCACCGACCCGGCGATCAAAGCGGCGAGCGCACCGATGATCATGCGGCGCCTGCCGTACATGTCGCCGAACCGGGACAACAGCGGCGTCGCGACCGCGCTGACCAGCAGGCTCACGGTGAGCGTCCAGGTCGCGGCGGTCAGGGACACGCCCAGGTCCTTCTGCAGGACGGGCAGCAACGGGACCACGGCCGTGTTCTGCAACGCCGCGATCGAGGCGGCCAGCGAGAGGGCGACCACACCCGGCCAGGGATTCGCCATCACGACTCCTTTAGGTAACTTAGGTAAGTAACAGGGTGCGATAATACATACCTAAGTTAGGTAAGCAAATAGATGGACTCCAGGCTGTTCCAGACCGTGGCGGCGTTTCGCCAGGTCATCGCCACGATCAGGCGTGGAAAACTGACCGGCGAGATCGTCAGGGCGGCCGGGGTGCCGCTGGACCAGCCGGACGTGCAGGTGCTGACCTACCTGCTCGACGTGGGCGAGCCGCGCCGCGTCGGCGCGATCGCGAACGGCCTGCAGGTGGCCGGGCCGCACGTGACCAGGCACGTGGCCGGGCTGGAGGAGCAGGGCCTGCTGCAGCGGGTGCGCGACCCCGACGACGGCAGGGCGTGGCAGATCGCGCTCACCCCCGAGGGCGCGGAGGTGGCCGGGCGCTGCGTGGCAGCCACGTCCGCCTGGTTCGACCAGGCGATGACCGGCTGGCCGGAGTCCGACCGCGAGGAGCTGCACCGGCTGCTGACCAAGCTGGCCGCCGACATGCCCACGACGATCAGCTGACCAGCACGTCCTCGGCGCGATGGCAGGCCACCCGGCGCCCTCCGACCTCCCTGAGCTCCGGTGCAGAGGCGCACTCAGGTACGGCGAAGCCGCACCTGAGCCGGAACGGGCACCCGGTCCGAGCGGGTTTGGCCTCGGTCCGTCCGGACGCGACGGGAGGCGCGCCGCCGAGCCTGGGCACCGCGTCACGCAGCGCCCGCGTGTAGGGATGGGCGGGCCGGTCGAGCAGTTCCCCCGTGGGCCCCGACTCGACGATCCGCCCGGCGAAGAGGACGTGCGAGGTACGGCACAGCCGTCCGACGATGGCCAGGTTGTGCGTGATGAGCAGCCGCTCGGTGTCGAGCGACTCGATGAGGTCGAGGATGCGCGCCTGGACGGTGACGTCGAGCGCGCTGGTCGGCTCGTCGAGGACCAGCAGCGACGGGCCGACGGCCAGCGCCCTGGCGATCACGGCGCGCTGCCGCTGCCCGCCGGAGAGCTGGTGCGGCCGCCGGTCGGCCAGCGCCGGGTCGAGGCCGACCTGCTCCATGAGCTCGGCGACCCGGGAGCCGCCGATGGAACGGCCGATCTTCATGCGCGGGTCCAGCGACTCGCCCTGGAAGATGGGCTGCACCTCCCGGCGGAAGGCCTTCCTGTTGATCGCGTAGAGGTCCTGCGTGCCGTACGTGATCCGACCGCTCACCGGCTTGAGCAGGCCGAGCAGGGCGCGGGCGAGCGTGGTCTTGCCCGAGCCGCTCTCCCCGATCAGCCCGACGCCGCCCTCGGTGACCTCCAGGGAGACGCCGTGCACCACGACGGCCTTGCCGTACGCGAGAGTGACGTCCTCGGCGCTCAGCACGGTCATGGCAGCGCCTCCAGCAGCTCGCGGGTGTAGGGGTGGGCGGGCTCGGCCAGCACGGACGCGGCCGGTCCGCTCTCGACGACCTGCCCGTCCTTCATCACCAGCACCCGGTCGGCGATCGTGGAGACCAGGGCCAGGTCGTGCGAGACGAGGAGGACGGCCAGGCCGCGCTCCTCGCGCAGCCTGCGCAGCACGCCGACGACCTCGGCCTGCACGGTGACGTCGAGCGCGCTGGTCGGCTCGTCGGCCAGGATGACCTCGGCGCCGAGCGCGATGGCGAGGGCGATCGCGAAACGCTGCGCCTGGCCGCCGGAGACCTCGTGCGGGTAGCGGCGCAGGATGTCCGGGTCGAGCATGACCGCCTCGACCGCGTCGTTCATGCCGGTCTGTGCGATGCCGTGCCGTTTGAGCGCGCGCCGCATCAGCGTGCCGAGGCGGGTGGTGGGGCTGAGCGCGGACTGCGGGGACTGCATGACGAGGGCGGCCTTCGACCCGCGCACGCTGCGGAGATCCTCTGAGCCACCGATCCTGATATTTCCGGTGACGTGGGCGCCTTCCGTCAGGCCGAGCAGCGCCATCAGGGTGGTGGTCTTCCCCGAGCCGCTCTCCCCCACGATCGCGACGCACTCGCCCGGTCCGACGTCCAGCTCGGGCACGTCGGCCACGAGCCGCTCGCCGTACCTGACCTGAAGGTTCCTGACCTCGATCACCGCAGCACCCTTCTGGGGTCGAGGGCGCCGCGCAGCCCCTCGCCGAGCACGTTGAAGGCGAACGCCGTCACCAGGATCGCCAGCCCGGGGAAGGTCACCACCCACCAGTTCGTGGTGAAGAGCGACTGCCCCTGCTCGACCATCAGCCCCCATTCCGCCGTCGGCTCCTGCGCGCCGAGCCCCAGGTAGGACAGCGCGGCGGCGGTGAGGATCACGCCTCCGGCGTCCAGCGAGAGCTGCACCAGGACGGGCGTCAGCGAGTTGGGCAGCACGTGCCTGACCACGATCAGCGGGGCGGGGACGCCCAGGCAGCGGGCGGCGTCGATGTACGGGCGGGTGGCGATGGAGGCGGCGACCGAGGCCGACAGCCGCGTGTACCAGGGCCACCAGGTCACCGCGATCGCCACGATCACCGTGGTGACGCTCGGCTCCAGCACGACGGCCAGCGCCAGGGACAGCAGCAGCGCGGGGAAGGCGAGGAAGACGTCGGTGACCCGCATGATCACGTCGCGCACCCAGCCCCCGGCGTACCCGGCGACGACGCCCAGCGTGACGCCCACGACAGCCGAGATCGCCAGCACGGCCACGGCGATGGACAGCGACGTCCTTCCGCCATAGAGGACCTGGCTGAAGATGTCGCGGCCGACCTGGTCGGTGCCGAACCAGTGCGTGCCGTCCGGCGGCTTGAGGCTGTCGAGCGGCTGCACGTCGTTCAGTGGGTACGGCGCGAGCCAGGGCGCGAAGAGCACGGCCACCACGACGATCGCCAGCAGCGCCGCCCCGAGCCGGGTCATCGCGTCCTCACCCGCGGGTCGATGACGCCCTGGAGCAGGTCGACGACCAGGTTGGCCAGCACGTAGACCATCGCGACCAGCAACGTGACCCCCGCGATGGCCGGGGTGTCGAGCGAGCTGATCGAGTCGACCGTGTAGCGCCCCACCCCGGGCCAGTTGAACACCGCCTCGACCAGGAACCCGTTGACGATCGCGTAGGCGAACACGAGCGCGATCAGCGACAGCACCGGGTTCAGCGCGGGACGCAGGGCGAACCGCGTCAGGATGGCCGTCTCGCCGAAGCCGAGCGCCCGCTCCATCCTGGCGTGGTCCTGCCCGGCCTCCTCGATCAGCGCCGCCCTGGTGAGCTGGGCGATCACCCCGGCCGGGTAGGCGGCGACGACGATGGCCGGCAGCACGAGATGCTCCAGGGTGCTGGCGAAGATCGGCCAGTTCCCGGTGATCAGGGCGTCGACGATCGTGATGTTGGTCCAGAGGGTGAGCGGGCTGGTGGTGTCGAGCGCGCCGTCGTACTCACCGGCGATCGGGAACCAGCCGAGGTTGCTCGCGAACACCGTCTGCAGGGCGAGCGCGAGCCAGAAGACGGGGACGGAGACCGCGAGCATGCTGCCCAGCCGTACCCCGAAATCGGGAAATTTCATCTTGAAGCGTGCGGCGAGCACGCCCACCGGGATGCCCACGACGATGGCCAGCACGAGCGCCGACCCCACCAGCTCCAGCGAGGCGGGGAAGGCCGTCAGCAGGTCGTCGCGCACGGGGCGCCTGGTGTGCAGGCTCGTCCCCCAGTCACCCGTGACCAGATCCCGGACGTAGTTCCACAACTGCACCGGTATCGACTCGTCGAGCCCGAACCGCAGCCGCGCCGCGGCCAGTTCCTCGGGCGAGGCCTTGGGCCCGGCGAAGGCGACGGCCGGGTCGCCGGGCACCAGCCGCATGATCACGAAGGTGAGCGCGACCACGCCGGCCACGACCAGGAGAGCCTGACCGAGCCGGCGGGCCAGATAGCGGGGCACAGGTCAGCCGGTCGGCTTGAGGTCGTAGAAGAAGACCACGTTGGGATAGGCGGGGTTGTCCACATATCCCTGGATCCCGTCCGAGAGCGCCCGCTGGTAGGTCTGCACGTACGGCACGGCCACGGCGGCCTCGTCCACGATGATCTTCTTCTGCAGGTCCGCGTACGACTGCTCGGCCAGCGCCCGGTCGGTCGCGGTGAGCATGGGCAGCGCGTCGATGGCCTTGTCGATCTCCGGCTTGTTCAGGTACGACAGGTTGAACTCCGGCTTCGGGTTGCTCTTGAAGACGTTGATGAACCACGAGTAGGCGTCGGCGTAGTCGGGATACCAGTACATGACGAAGATGTCCTGGCCCTTCTTCTTGCCCTGGTCCCACTGCGCGTTCCAGGCCATCGGCTTGGCGTTCAGCGTGATGTTGAACTTCTTGAGCTGCGCGCTGAGCAGCGTGACCAGCAGCTTCTGGTCGTCGTCGCCCTGGGCGTAGGTGAGCTTCAGGGTGAGCTCGGGGTTGTCGGGCCCGTAACCCGCAGACTCGATGAGCTGGCCCGCCCTGTCGAGGTCCTGCTTGGGGTCGAGGCCGGGGGTGAAGCCGAGCAGGCCCTGCGGCACCAGGCCCGAGCCCTTGAGCCCGGCGCCCTTGAGCGCGGCCGCCAGGCCGTCGTAGTCGAGCGCCGCCTGCACCGCCTGGCGCAGCTTCACGTCCTTGAGCGGGCCGCTCTCGGTGTTGAACAGCAGCATCAGGTTCTGGAACGACGGCGTCGTGGTCGTCTGGACGCCCTGCGTGCTCGCCGCCTTCTCGATGAGCTGCGGGTTGAGCCGCTCGACGAAGTTCACCTCGCGCTTCTGCAGCAGCTGCCAGGCGGTGGTGATCTGCGGGGTGACCCGGAAGGCGACCTTCTTGTACTGCTCGGGCTTCCAGCCGCCCCAGTACTCCTCGAACGCCTTGAGCGTGAGCTCGGTCTCCTTGCCCTTGGCCCAGGTGTCGATCGTGTACGGGCCGGTGCCGCCGTCCTTCTTGCCGTCCTTGTCCACGCCGTCCGTGTCGTAGATGTAGGCGGCGTAGACCGAGGAGGCGACCAGGTCGAGGGCCGTGGAGCGCTTCAGGGTGAACTTCAGCGTCGTGGCGTCCGGCGCCTCGACCGTCTTGACCGCCTCCCAGATGTAGGCCGCGCCGCCACCGCTCTTCATCGTGCGCTCGATGGCCTTCTTGGCCGCGTCCGCGTCGAGGGGCTTGCCGGTGTGGAACTTCACGCCCTCGCGGAGCTTGAACGTCCACTCCTTGCCGTCCTGCGCCGAGGTCCACTCGGTGGCCAGGCGCGGCTCCGGCTTCTTGGTCTCGCTGTTGTATCTGGTCAGGCCCTCGTAGATGTTGGCCATGGCGATGTTCTCGTTGGAGTACGAGGTGGCCGGGTCCCAGTCGGTGACGACGTCCAGGTTGGGGGCGTAGACAAACGTCTCTTCGTTATTTGCCGCTGCGGTCTGCGTTGTTTGAGCAGCTTGCGTGGTGGTGGCAGGGGTGGGGGTACTGCTTGCGCCCCTTACCTGGCCGCCCGCGCACGCGGATGCGGTCAAGGCCAGGACACCGGTGACCCCGGCGGCGGCTAGACGCTTGTGCCAGCGCATGGTGGGGGATCCCTTCTCAGTGCCGGGCCAGTGGCCCGGCTGCTTTGACGTTGAGCCGCACCGCGGGCTCCGACAGGTAGGCCATCGGCACCTCCTGCAGATCCACGATCTCGACCAGGGTGGGGTCGGCGCCAGCGGCGACGGCTTTGGCCGCCGCCTCTTCCTTGGCCCTTTCGATCGCTTTTGACCTGCTTTCGCCCGCAGGCAAGATCGTATCGACTCTGCCGCTCGCTAGGGCGATAGCCGCTCCAACCGCGTTGGCGACTTCGGCGTGTTCCGGCCGCTCGCCCTCGACGAGGAACGCTCCGCCGCCGACCACGACCAGTTCCGGGCGGGTACGGCCGAGCGCCATGCGGTCGACCGCCTCGGCGATCATCGTGTCGGCGACCGCGAGCGCCTCGGTGGGCGCGCTCACCCGCCAGCCGCTGTCGGGGGTACGGCCCGCAGCCACGGCCACGTCGGTCAGCGTCAGCGTGGTACCGCCGAAGACCAGCGCCTCCTCGGTGATGCGGAAACCCACGGAGTCCGGGCCGAGCCGGGTGCCGCGCACCACCGTGCCGCCGCCGAGCGCGATGGACAGGATGTCGGGCATGCGGAAGTTCGTCAGCACCCCGCCGATCTCCACCGCCGCTGCGGACTCCCTGGGGAACCCGCCGACCAGCACGCCCAGGTCGGTGGAGGTGCCGCCGACGTCGATCACGATCGCGTCGCCCCTTCCGGACAGGAGCGCGGCGCCGCGCAGCGAGTTCGCCGGGCCCGAGCCGATCGTCGCCACCGGCAGGCGCGCCGCCTGCTCGACGGTCATCAGCGTGCCGTCGTTCTGGGCGATGTACGGCCTGGCCGAGATACCACGCTCCTTGACGGTAGTGACCAGCGCCTCGACGATCTGCGCCGCCACGCCGTACAGGGCGGCGTTGAGCACGGTGGCGTTCTCGCGTTCGAGCAGCCCGAGCGGGCCCAGCTCGTGGCTGAGGCTGACCGGCAGGCCGCACTCGGCCCGGATCAGCTCGGCCACCTCCAGCTCCTGGTCGTTGCCCGCCGGGCTGAACACGCCGGTGACCGCCACAGCGTCCGCCGTCACGTGAGCCAGGAACCGCTTGACGGCGTCGGGGTCCAGCGGGCTGATCGGCCTGCCGTCCACGAAGAAGCCGCCGGGCACGATCGCCTCGCCTGCGGAGACGCGTTTCCGCAGGTCGTCGGGCCAGTCGGACAAGGGCGGCACCGACGTGGTGGCGGGCGCGCCGAGCCTGAGGACGGCCACCTTCCCGAGGTTCCTGCGCTCCAGGATCGCGTTGGTCGCGTGGGTGGTGCCGAGCATGACCCTGGTGACGTTCTCCACGGGGATGTCGATCGCCTGGAGCGCCGCCCTGATGCCGCCGGTGACGTCCTGGGTCGTGGGGCGTTTGGCCTTGGCGACCACCCGGTCGTTCTCGTCGAGCGCGACCGCGTCGGTGTTGGTGCCGCCGACGTCGATGCCGATGCGCAGCTCAGCCATGCAGTTCCTCCACGGGCACGTAGGCGAAGTCGTAGCCGAACGCCTTCGGCCCAGCGGTCTCCAGGCCCTTGGGGGTGCGCCAGAGCGGATCGCACGGCCAGGCGAGCACCGTGACCCGCTGGCCGTACCTCAGCCCCTCGGTCTGGATCGCCGTTTCGGTCTCGGTGTCGATCACCGTGATCAGGTCGGGGACGATGGCTCTGACCTGGCCGTTCTCCAAGGCCACGAGGTTCTCGTTCTGCAGCTCCAGGGTGAGGGTCCTGCCCCTGTCCGCCCCGGTGCCCTCGATCGCGGCCGTCCCGCGCACGAAGCCGCCCGTGGTGTGGCGCTCCACGTCGGTCAGCTTGCCGGTGATCAGCCTCTTCGCCCCGAGCGCTCCTTCCAGGTCCGTCGCGGCGCCGATGGCCAGCGCGCGGGTGACCGTACCCTCGATGACCGCGCCCCTGGCCTCGGCTGCGGTCAGCACGTAGTCGGCCATCAGCGCGGTCGACCCGGAAGCCACGCATACCGCCCGCGCCAGCCGTTCCGACCACAGACCGTCCACGGGCTTCAGCGTGATGACGTTCCCCACGACGTCGGACATCACCACCAGGTTGGCCGGTAATCCGGCGACGTACATCGACACCATCTGCACCTCGGGGAAGGCCCGGCCCATGCCGTCGGCGTCGAGCAGGGGCAGGCCGAGCTGCGCCGCCCAGGCGACCGGCGCGACCCCGTTGGCGCCGCCGATCTCCGACGACATGATCGCCCTGGGCCTCCTGCCGAAGATCCGCTCGATCTCCTCGACGATGCGGCGCGGCTCGTCCTCGCCGTGCGGCATCTCGTGGCTGACCGTGGGCGCGCCGATGCCCGACAGCGGGACGACCAGCGCGTCGTCCTCCAGCTCGTCGAGCGTGATGAGCGGAACCGGGCCGTATTTCCTGATCGCCAGGGTCGCGGCGAGCGCGCCCGTTCTGACGTCACCCCCGCCGCCGGTGCCCAGGATCGCGCAGCCCCGCGCGAGAGCCTTCACGTCACCCTCGTTGATATTCATATGGCGACAAAACCAAGCACATGCCGCGCTGTTTGCGCTAGTGGGGCGTTTCCCCGTTCGTTGATGGGATCGGTGTTTCTGCTGCCATCCTGGCGGCACCATGTCCGATGCCCGTGAGGCGTTCGGCCGAGTCTCCTCGCTCGCCGCAGAACACCACGCCGACCTCGACACCGCGACCCGCGTCATGGCCGCGCAGGCCTGGGTGGGCGGCGGCGCGCCGCACTTCGCCGCCTCGCTGGCCACGCAGCGCGCCTCGCTCCAGTCGGCGCTGCAGGTCGCGCTCTCGTCCCTGGCCCAGGCCGTCGTACGGCAGGGCGGTGCCGCGGTGTCACCGCCGAACGTGAACACCCAGGTCCCGGTGTCCGCGCCGACCCACGGCCCCTTCCGCGGCATCGACGTACGCGCCATGGACACCCTCATCACCCACCTCGCCAACGCCTCGACGCGACTGGGCGCGCTCGGCTCGCGGGTGCGCGCCGAACTCGCCGGGCTCGGGCTGCCCGCCTCGCCCGGCTGGACGATCGCCAGGGCCGGGGAGTGGGCCGCGATGCAGGTCCCCGACCTGCGGCGGCGCGTGGCGCGGCTGGCTTCTTCCGAGGGGTGGATCCCGTCCGACGACGCGGCGTTCGGCCTGTTCGCCGCCTTCGTCGCGCCCGGCGACCCGGACGCGTTGCTGGCGCAGCTGGCCTCGGGCTCCCCCGCCGCCCTGGCCGACCTCCTGGCCTCGCGGGACGCCTCACTACCGTCGCGCGTCAACGCGTGGTGGCACAGGCTCAGCGTTGACGCGCAGGAACGGCTGGTCCAGCTCGCCGGCTTCGGCTCCTTGAACGGCCTGCCCGCCACGGTCCGCGACCGCGCCAACCGCCACTTGCTGGCTGCGGAGAAGTCGCGGCTGGAGGCCGAGCTGACCGGGTTGACCTTCGCCGACATCACCGCAGAGCTGTCCGCCCTCGCTCCACCTGGCACTCTGGCCGCATCCAGCCGTTTGTCGGGCTTGTTGCGCAACATCGCCATGATCGAACGGGCGTTGGCCGTGGGAGGCACGGCCGGCCACCCGCCCGCCCTCCTGCTCGCCTTCGACCTCAACGGCACCGGCCGACTCGCCGTCTCCTGGGGCGACCCCGACGCCGCCGACATCACCGTCACGTATGTCCCCGGCCTGAACACGAAGCTGGCCGGGTTCGCGGGGGACATCGACCGGGCGCGGGTGTTGTGGCAGCAGTCCCAGGCCACGGCGGGCTCCCGCGCCGTGGCCTCTGTTGCCTGGCTGGGCTACGACCCCCCACAACTGTCGGGAACCTTCACCCAGGGAGCGTCCGTGATAGGCGACGCACCTGCCGAACGGGGTGGCGTGGAACTGGCCGCCTTCACCGACGGCCTTCGCGCCGCCCACCAGCCTTCAGCGGAGTCCCGCACCGTCATCCTGGGCCACAGTTATGGCTCGTTGGTTACGGGGAAGGCCGCGTTGCTCCGTCCAGGCAGGTTGGCCGACGACCTCATCTTCGTAGGCAGCCCGGGGGTGGGCGTGGACCACGCCAAGGATCTGGGAATCGGTGCTGAGCACGTGTGGGTGGGTGAGGACCGTAATGACCCGGTGGCGATGCTGGGCCGCTTCACCCGCGACCCCGGCGCCCCAGACTTCGGCGCCCAACATTTCCCAGTGGGCCGCCACTTGCTCCAGGAGGCCCACTCGATGTACTGGGAGATGCACTCCTCCTCGCTTCGCAACATGGGCCGCATAGTCACTCAGCACTACGCCGAGCTCGAAGCCCCGGAGACCCGCGTCCAACCGCAGCTTCTGATGCCGGAATTCCTTGGGCCCAAGAAATGACAGTCAGCCGATTCATCGTGCCGATGCTCATACTTCTGGCCGCATGCACCCCGGGAGCGACCTTGAACCAAACGCAGGCCACGGCCCGAGTGGACGAGCTCATCCGACAGACCGCCGCCGCCGTCGACCCGGCCCCCCGTCTCGAAGCACTTGCCTTCTCGGCAGTTCCGAACCCCTGCTCATACACGGAGGAGGGGCTGCCGGAGACGACGGCGATCAGCCGGGCCTACTGGCTGCGTGGCATCCCGAAGTCGCGCATGATGGCAGTGGCCCAGCAGGTGAAGACCTACTGGCGCCAGCAAGGGCACGCCATCACCTCTACCGGCGGGTTCGAGGTGGGGCATCCGAGCATCGGCGGCAAGTCCACGCCCGACGGTTACACCTTGGCGTTGGTGTGGGCGGAAGGGGACAACCTCTACCTTGCCGCCACCTCCCCCTGTGTAGTCCCCGACCCCGCCCAATAGCCGCGCAATCGCGCATACGCCTCCGGCCCCGCCCCCAGCGCGTCCAGCCCAGCCAGCCCGGCGCCCAGCAACGGTGGGGCGCTGACCACCACGGGGCGCACAGACGCAGGGAGGCCTGCGCGGATCGGATCGAGGAGGCCAGGGGGTGCGGCCGCCAGGATGCCGCCGCCCAGCACCACCTCGCAGTCCGTCAGGTTCAAAGCGCTCAACGCCGCCCCAGCCATCGCGACGATCTCCCCCGCCAACCGGTCGACGATCGATTCCGCCACCTCGTCAGCCAGCCCCAGCACCAACGGCGCCAGTTCCCGTAGCCGCAGATAAGGGATCTCGCCCACGTGGACAGCCCGGGTCACCGACGCCACCGACTCCAGGCCGAAGTGCCCAGGAACCAACACCGCCAGCTCCGTCCAAGGCCCCCGCCCGTCAGCACAGCGAGCAGCGTGCCACAACGCCGCCGCCCCCACGTCCGCCCCACCTCCCCAATCCCCCGAGATCGCCCCCAATGCCGGGAACCGGAACTGCTCCCCTCCCAGCCCCACCCCCACGCAGTTGATGCCAGTCCCACACACCACGGCCACCCCGGGCAAAGAAGCTGTACCCGCACGAAGCACTGCAAAGGTGTCGTTCGCTACAAAGACGGAAGACGCCCACCCGCGCGAAGCGACCGCCGACGCCAGCGCAGCCTCCTCCTCAGGAAGATCCGCCCCCGCCAGAAACGCCGCCACGTGCGCCACAGGACGGTCCACGAATCCGACCAGCGAGTCCAGCATCCCCAGAGCGCCCTCCACTCCGGTCACCTGCGGACGAAAGCCCGGCCCCCGGACAGACCCCACCACCTCACCAAGAGACGACACCAACGCCACGTCGGTCTTACTGTTCCCCCCGTCCACGACGAGCGCATACGTCACGCCCATGGCAGATACTCCCGGTTCGCGGCGACCAGCGCCCCGGCCAGCCGTACAGCCACATCCGCCTGCCCGACCAGCGGATGCGCGAGCAAAGCGTCCTCCACCCGCGAGATCCCCCCACGCAACGCCGCATCCACCGCAAGCGTCTCGTAGGCCGACACATGCCCGATCAACCCCGCATACAGCGGCGAGACCGGAGCAACCTCCACAGGAACCGCCCCGAGCGCACCAACCGTGGCAGGCACCTCGATGACCGCCTCGGGCGGCAGGAACGGCAGAGTGCCCTGGTTACGGATGTTGACGACCTGAACGTCTCCCCGATCGTCGGTCAGCGAGGCCACGAGGTTCACGGCGGCCTCGGAGTAGAACGCCCCACCCCGCTCGTCCAGCAGAGCGGGCTTGGTGACCAGCGCGGGGTCGGCGTAGAGGTCGAGCAACTCCTGCTCGATCTCCGCCACCCGCTCGGCCCGCGACCCCTCGGCCAGCTGCTCGGCGACCACCTGGTCGTGCGCGTAGAAGTACCGCAGGTAATAGGAAGGAACCACCCCGAGCCGCCGCAACAGCTCCACCGGGATCTTGACCCGCGCCGCCAGCGCCTCGCCATGGGACGCGAGCAGGCGCGGCAGCACGTCCACCCCGTCCAGATGTACGGCTCGCTCCCAGGTGAGGTGGTTCAGCCCGACATGGTCGAGCGAGAGCCGCGAGGGAGCGACGTCCAGCCATGAGGCGAACGTCCGCTGCAGCCCGATCGCCACGTTGCACAGCCCCACCGCCCGGTGCCCGGCGTCGAGCAGCGCGCGGGTGACGATTCCGACGGGGTTGGTGAAGTCGACGATCCACGCCTTGGGCGCGAGCCGTTCGACCCTGTCGGCGATGTCGAGCACCACGGGGACCGTGCGCAGCGCCTTGGCGAGCCCGCCCGCGCCGGTGGTCTCCTGCCCGACGCATCCGCACGAAAGGGGCAGCGTCTCGTCTACGTGCCGCGCCGCCTGCCCGCCGACGCGAAGCTGGAGGAGTACGGCGGAAGCCCCCTCAATCCCGGCGTCCAGGTCCTGATAAGTCCGGACCTGGCCCGGGTGACCGTACCTCTGCAGGATCCTCGACGAGAGCCCGCCAATCACCTCCAGTCGTGAAATATCGGGATCTACCAGTGCGAGCTCCGCGACCGGAAACCCCAGCCGCGCGAAACCGTCGACCAGCTCCGGCGTATAGGTGGAGCCGCCCCCGACAACCGTGAGTTTCAACCCTTAACTCCAGTGAGTGTCACGCCTTCGATGAAGGCTTTCTGCGCGAAGAAGAAGACCGCGATGAGCGGCGCCATGACGAGCAGCGTCGCCGCCATGGTGAGGTTCCACTGCACCGAGTGGACCGTCTTGAAGGAGGCCAGTCCGAGCGAGAGCGTCCAGTTCTCGGCGACTTCGCCCGTGTAGACCAAGGGGCCGTAGTAGTCGTTCCACGCATAGAAGAACGTGAAGAGGGAGACAGCCGCGACAGCAGGACGAATCATCGGCAGGATGACGCGCAGCAGTACCCGGATCTCCCCGCATCCGTCGATCCGCGCCGCTTGTGCGTACTCCTCCGGAATGGTCAGCAAGAACTGCCGCAGCAGGAAGATCGCAAAGGCGTCGCCGCAGAGGGCCGGGAGCACGAGCGGCCAGATCGTCCCGGTCAGGTGCAACTGCGCCCAGATGAGGTAGACGGGGACGATCAACACCTGAGGCGGCAGCAACATCATCGCCACGACCAGGAGGAAAGCCGCCTTACGCCCGCGGAACCGGAAGCGGGCCAGCGCGTAGGCCGCCGGCACGCTGGACACGACCGTGAAGACCGTCACGAGAACGGCGTAAACGAGGGTGTTGCCCAGCCATCGCAGGACAGGTGCCCGGCTGAAGACCTCGACCAGGTTCGTCCACTCAAACGGCGAGGGCCACAGCGCCGAGGTGAGCGCCTGCCGGTCCGACATCAGCGCGGTGAGCACGATGAACGCGAGCGGCCCGACGAACGCCAGAGCCAGCGCGATCGCGATCGAGTGGTCGGCGATCCTGCGCAGGATCATCGCGCCCTCCTGAGCATGACGGCGGTGAAGCCCAGCGAGACGACGAAGAGCAGGACGGCCAGCGAGCAGGCGTAACCCATGTTGAAGCGCTGGAACCCCTGCACGTAGAGCCAGTAGGGAAAGGTCAGCGTCGACCCGTCGGGAAAGCCCGGAGCCTGCGCCGACGCGGTGATGTCGGCGCTGCCGCTCGCCACCGACCCGGCCACGACCGCCTGCGTGAAGTACTGCAATGCCTGGATCATCCCGGTGACGACGGAGAAGAGCAGGACGGGGGCGATGCTGGGCAACGTCACATTGCGGAAGGCCTGCGCGGAGGAGGCGCCGTCGATGGAAGCCGCCTCGTGCAGCTCCCTGGGCACGTCGAGCAGCGCTGCCAGCAGGATGACCATGACGTTGCCGCTCCCCCACAGCGCCAGCGTCACCAGCGCGGGCTTCGACCAGGACGGGTCGCTGAACCACAGCGGCCCCTCCACGCCCAACCACCCGAGCACCCCGTTGACCGGCCCGGTCGCCGGGTTGAACAGGAACACGAACGCGACGGTCGCCGCCACGGGCGGCGCGAGCGAGGGCAGGTAGAACACCGTGCGGTAGAAACCGGCGCCGCGCTTGATCCTCGTCAGTACCAGCGCGCACCCCAGGGCGAACAGCACCTGGGCCGGCACCATGACCGCCAGGAACCATCCGGTGTTCCGTACGGCCTGCCAGACGTGGGGATCCTGGGTGAACAGGTACACGTAGTTGAGCAGACCCACGAAGTGGGGCCGGTCGAGCATCGTGTAGTCGGTGAAGGAGAAGTAGACCGTCGCGGCCAGCGGGTAGGCGAAGAAGATCACCACGCCCGCCAGCCACGGCGTCAGGAACAACCGGTGCATCTACGAGCCGCCCAGCTTCAGCGCGGTGTCGTTCTGCGCGTCCAGCTCCTTGAGACCCGCCGCGAGGTCCGGTACCCGGCCCTGCTGCCACTTCTCGGCGAACGCCCCGAAGTTGGTCAGGTAGGCGCCGCCGTCCGCGCTGGCGGGCAGCGACGAGCTGGCGGGGTGGCTGAACACGTCGAGGAACGGCTTGAACAGGGGGTCCTTGGCCAGCTTGAGCTCGGGCGACTTCAACGCCGCCAGCGTGGTCGGCACGTTGTGGATGGCGTCGGCGAAGGCCACGAGCGCGCCGGTGTCCGTGCTGGCGAACTTGACGAACTCCCAGGCCAGGTCGGGGTGGGCGGCGCCGCGCGGGATGCCGATGATGTTGCCGCCGATCGCCCCGGCGCCGTAGAGGTCGGGGCGGTCGGCGGGCATCGGCGCCGTGCCGTAGTCCACGCCGGAGCCGTCGTTCTTGATGAACGACGTGCGCCACTCACCGTCGACCATCATGGCGAGCTTGCCGGTCTCGAAGGCGTGCTGCGCCGAGAACTCGTCGCCGAGCCCGGCCTTGAACGTCGTCAACTTGTCCGCGCCGAACCAGTCGACGAGGCCCTTCTGCCAGGTGAGCATCTTGGCGAACGCCGGATCCGTGGCGAGGTTGGAGGTTCCGTCGTCCTTGAGCCACTTCGCCCCGAAGCTGGGGGTGAAGTGCTCGGCGACCGACTGGTAGGCACCGAGATAGGGCAGGAATCCGGCTACTTCGATGGTGCCGTCCGGCTTGCGCCGGGTGACCTGCTTGGTGAGCTCGGCGAGCTCCTCCATGGTCTTCGGCGGCTCCTTGACGAGCTTCTTGTTGTAGTAGAGCGCGAACGTGTCGGCCAGCAGCGGCATCACGCAGCGCTTGCCGCGGAACTCGGTGTAGGAGCGCACGGCCGCCGGGATCTGCTCCAGGTCCACCTTGTCCCGCTTGACCAGCGGGTTCAGGTCCTGGAACGCGCCCGTGGCGCACCAGGCGCCGACGCTGTTGGCGTTGAACGACAGCGCGACGTCGGGCGGGTTGCCGCCGCGGATGGCCTGGGTGACCTTGTCGGCGTCCTGGGCCGAGACGGTCTTGACGTTGATGCCGGGATGAGCGGCCTTGAACCTGTCGACGATGCCCTGGATGGCTTTGAGCTCGTTCGGGTCCTTCAGCGGGTGCCAGAAGACGAGCTCGTTCTTCGAGGTCGTCGGCGACGTGCAGGCCGTCGCCAGGAGGGCTGCGGCGAGGAGTACGGCGTAGCGGGGCATAGCTGACCTACCACTTCTTTACCAGTGATTGCCGCAGAGCCTGAGGGTTATTTCCGGCTATGTCAAGAGATGAGCCCTCGCCTATAGAGCAGATATTGACCACTGATTGACCAGTGTGAGACGGTGCCACCGTGACAGCGAGCCTGAGGAAACGCGACCAGATCAGGGAGCACCTGATCGCGCTGATCGAAGCCAGAGCCGTGGGCCAGGCCATCCCGTCGGAGCGGCAACTCGCCGCCGAGCTGGAGGTCTCCAGGCCGACCCTGCGGGCCGTCGTCGACGACCTGGTCAGGGACGGCTGGCTGGTGCGCGAGCACGGCCGCGGCGTGTTCGTGGGCACGCCGAAGATCGCCCAGCAGCTCGTCACCGGCCCGGTGCCCGGCCTGGCCGCCTACCCGGCAGCACCGGGCAAGTGGACCAGCCGCGTCCTGGACCACTCCGTCGTACCCGCGGGAACGGCCATCGGCAGCAGGCTGCGCGTCGAGGCGGGCACCCCCGTCCTGCGCATCGCCAGGCAGCGCCTGGTCGACGACGAGCCGATGGCGCTGGAGACCATCCACGTGCCCAACACCCTCGTACCCGGCTTGACCAGGGAGGACGTCGAGGCCGGCTCCTTCTACGCGTTGCTGCGCGAGCGCTACGACGTGGTGCCGACCGAGGCCGACCAGATCCACGAGGCGACGATCGCCGACCCGGTGCAGGCGTCGTTGCTGGGCATCGGAGCGGGTTTTCCCGTTCTGTCGCTGGAGCGCGTGACCCGCGACCAGCACGGGGCGCTGTTCGAGTACACCAGGGCGATCTACCGCGGCGACCGCTACCGCCTCACGTCGAAGCTCGTCCTCACCGGGCCGCCGGACGAAACCACCCCCCAGCTGAGGAGCACCTCGTGTTGACAACCGCCATGGCGCTCGTGATCGCCGTGACCCCCCAGGTCCAGGCGTGGCTCTACCCCGGATCCCCCGGCGACCCGCAGTGCCTCGGCCCGTCCGAGTACCACGACGGCCGCCTGCTCAACGGCACGCTCAAGCCCGAGTACTGGGCCGTCCAGCCGGACGGCACGCTGGTCCAGCACACCGGGATGTGCAACACCGCCGACTCGGCGGCCGACGTGAAGGCGTGGTCGGCCGCGCAGTACGCCACGGTGTCCGCGATGGACACCGCCACGGTCAGAGCGCTGGTCACCTCCCCGGCCAAGCGCACGGCCGCGGTGACGAAGATGGTCGCGCTGGTCAAGGCGATCGGGTTCACCGGCGTGGACGTGGACTTCGAGGACTTCTGGTCCTGGACCTCCGCCGACAGGTCGGGATACGAGGCGTTCCTGCGCGAGCTGGCCACCGCCCTCCACACGGCGGGCAAGAAGCTCCAGGCCGACGCCCCGGCGATGCTGGAGGACGCCGACTTCTTCAGCTATTCCGCCACGGTCGCCACGGGTGTGGACGAACTGGTCGTGATGGCCTACGACGAGGAGTACGACTCCACGCCGGGCTCGAAGTGCCTGCCCATCCAGCCGTTCGAGTGGACCAGGACGCTCGTGGCGTACGCGAAGTCGAGGGTGCCCGCCGACAAGCTGGTCATCGGCATCCCCTCCTACGGGTACATCGCGCCCGCCAGGTGCAACACCGACAAGATCCAGACGAACGTCCCGTACTCGGTCATGAAGACCAAGCCGGGGTTCGCGAACGCGACCAGGGATCCCAGCTCGGGCGAGATGCGCTGGATCTCCGGCAACAAGCTCTACGACTACGTCGACAGCAAGGCGCTCGACCAGAAGATCGCCTTCATCGCGGGCCTCGGCGTCACCAAGGTGTCGGTCTGGTCGCTCGGCGGGAACCCCTGGTTCTCCCGCTGAAAATCGTCGGTCAGGCCCTCTAGTGTTCTCGGCATGACCGACCTCCTCCTCCGTGGCGGCCGCCCCTGGGGCCTGGGCTCCCCCGCCGACCTCCTCATCGGCGACGGCCTGATCAAACAGGTCGGTCCCGATCTCCCGCAGGGCGACGCGCAGGTGATCGACGTGTCCGGGCAGCTCCTGCTGCCCGGCCTCGTCGAGGCCCACTGCCACCTCGACAAGACGCTGTACGGCGGAGCCTGGGTGCCGCACTCCGCCGACGACACCCTGGCCGGGCGCATAGGCAACGACCTGGGCAGGCGCGCCGAGCTCGGGGTCCCCAGCGTCGAGCGGATCACCGCTCTGCTGCGTACGATGAGCTCCTTCGGCACCACCCACGTGCGCACCCACACCGACGTCGACCCCGCCGTCGGGCTGCGCGGCATCGAGGCGGTGCTGTCCGCCGCGGAGACCGTCCCCGTCGAGGTGCAGCAGGTCGCCTTCCCGCAACACGGCGTGCTGACCAACCCCGGCACCTTCGAGCTGCTCGAAGAGGCGGCCAAGAGCGGCGTCTTCGCGATCGGCGGGCTCGATCCAGCGGGCATCGACCGCGACCCCGTGCGCCACCTCGACCTGATCTTCGGGCTGGCCGGGCGCTACGGCACCCACCTCGACCTGCACCTGCACGACGGCGGCTCGTTG
This sequence comes from Nonomuraea sp. NPDC050556, assembly GCF_044457355.1. Lineage (NCBI taxonomy): Bacteria > Bacillati > Actinomycetota > Actinomycetes > Streptosporangiales > Streptosporangiaceae > Nonomuraea > Nonomuraea sp. NPDC050556. Next base: position 274,227 of record NZ_JBITGU010000004.1, read on the forward strand.
GGAGCCTGGGAGCTCGAGCTGATCATCGAGCGTACGGCCGCGCTCGGGCTCGGCGGCCGCGTCACGGTCAGCCACGCCTACGCCCTCGGCCAGATCGACGAGGCCCAGCAGGACCGCCTGGCCCAGGGCCTGGCCGCCGCCGGGGTCGCGCTGGCCACCGCCGCCGTCTACAGCTTTCCCGTGCCCCCGGTGAAGCGGATGCGCGCCGCGGGGGTCACCGTCGCGTGCGGCCACGACGGCATCCGCGACCTGTGGGGGCCGTACGGCAGCGGCGACATGCTGGAGCGCGCGATGCACCTGGCCTACCGCAGCACGTTCAGGCGCGACGAGGACATCGAGCTCGCCCTCGAAGCGGCCACCTACGGCGGCGCCCGCGCGCTCGGCCTGTCCGGATACGGCCTCGCAGCCGGGTGCGCGGCCGACCTGGTCGCCGTCCCGTCGAGCACCGCGGCTGAGGCCGTGGTGACCCACCCCTCACGAACTCTGGTCATGAAGAGCGGCCTTGTCCTGCACAATTGACCCCGCGGAACCTCTGAAAGGCGGAGCAGTGCTCTCTATTGACCAGCGGATCGCGGAAGAGCTGGGCGTGCGCGAGGGGCAGGTGCGCTCTGCCGTCGACCTGCTCGACAGCGGCTCGACCGTGCCGTTCATCGCCCGTTACCGCAAGGAGGTGACCGGGGCCCTCGACGACGCGCAGCTGCGCACGCTGGAGGAGCGCCTGCGTTACCTCCGCGAGCTGGAGGAGCGGCGCGCCGCGATCCTGGAGTCCGTGGAGTCGCAGGGCAAGCTCACCGACGAGCTGCGCGCCCAGATCGAGGCGGCTGACTCCAAGGCCAGGCTCGAGGACATCTACCTCCCCTTCAAACCCAAGCGCCGCACCAAGGCCATGATCGCGCGCGAGCTGGGGCTGGAGCCGCTGGCCGATGCGCTGCTCGCCGACCCGACCCTCGACCCTGCCGGTACGGCGGCGCCGTACGTCGTGGAGGGCCTGGCCGACGCGGCAGCCGCCCTCGAGGGCGCCCGCGCCATCCTCATCGAGCGCTTCGCCGAGGACGCCGACCTGATCGGGTCGCTGCGCGAGCGCATGTGGAGCAACGGGCAGCTGGCCGCCCGGGTGCGCGAGGGCAAGGAGGAGGCCGGGGCCAAGTTCTCCGACTACTTCGACTTCGCCGAGCCGTTCACCAAGCTGCCCTCGCACCGGATCCTGGCGATGTTCCGCGGCGAGAAGGAGGAGATCCTCTCCGTCTCGCTGGAGCCAGAGGAGGGGCCGGAGTACGAGCTGCGCATCGCGGCGAAGTTCGGCGTCTCCGACCAGGGGCGTCCCGCCGACAAGTGGCTCTCCGAGACCGTGCGCTGGGCCTGGCGCACCCGCATCCTCGTGCACCTGGGCATCGACCTGCGCATGCGGCTGTGGCAGGCGGCCGAGGAGGAGGCGGTGCGCGTGTTCGCCGCCAACCTGCGCGACCTGCTGCTCGCCGCGCCCGCCGGCACCCGCGCCACCATGGGCCTCGACCCCGGCCTGCGCACCGGCGTGAAGGTCGCGGTCGTCGACGCGACCGGCAAGGTCGTCGAAACCGCCACGATCTACCCGCACGAGCCCAAGCGGCAGTGGGACCAGTCGCTGGCCGTGCTCGGCGCGCTCGCCCAGAAGCACGGCGTCGAGCTGATCGCCATCGGCAACGGCACCGCCTCACGCGAGACCGACAAGCTCGCCGGTGAGCTGGTCAAGCACATGCCCGGGATCACCAAGATCGTGGTGTCCGAGGCCGGCGCGTCCGTCTACTCCGCCTCCGCCTTCGCCTCGGCCGAGCTGCCCGACCTCGACGTGTCGCTGCGCGGCGCGGTCTCCATCGCGCGGCGGCTGCAGGACCCGCTGGCCGAGCTCGTCAAGATCGACCCCAAGTCGATCGGCGTCGGGCAGTACCAGCACGACCTGTCGGAGTCGAAGCTGTCACGCTCGCTCGACGCGGTGGTCGAGGACTGCGTGAACGCCGTGGGCGTCGACGTCAACACCGCTTCGGCGCCGCTGCTCACCCGGGTGTCCGGCATCGGGTCGACGCTGGCCGACAACATCGTGCAGCACCGCGACGCCAACGGGCCGTTCCGGTCGCGCACGTCGCTGAAGGAGGTGGCGCGGCTCGGGCCCAAGGCCTTCGAGCAGTGCGCGGGCTTCCTGCGCATCCCGGACGGCGACGACCCGCTCGACGCGTCCAGCGTGCACCCGGAGGCGTATCCGGTCGTGCGGCGCATGCTGGGGGTGGCGCAGACGGACCTCAAGACGCTGATCGGCAACACGGCGGCGCTGCGCTCCATCAGGCCCGCCGACTTCGTGGACGACACGTTCGGGTTGCCGACGGTCACCGACATCCTGCGCGAGCTGGAGAAGCCGGGCCGTGACCCGCGCCCGGCCTTCAAGACGGCGACCTTCAAGGAGGGCGTGGAGAAGCTGTCCGACCTGGCGTCGGGGATGATCCTGGAGGGCGTGGTCACGAACGTGGCGGCGTTCGGCGCGTTCGTGGACGTCGGCGTGCACCAGGACGGTCTGGTGCACGTGTCGGCGATGTCGCGCACCTTCGTGAAGGACCCGCGGGACGTGGTGAAGCCTGGGGACATCGTCCGCGTCAAGGTGCTGGACGTGGACATTCCCCGCAAGCGCATCTCGCTGACGTTGCGCCTGGACGACGAGGCCACCGCCGACGCCTCCGGCCCCCGCAACGGCCCAGGCCAGCGCAACAACCAGCGCAACCGGCCCTCGGGCGCCGCCACTCAGGGCAGCGCCACGAGCAACCAGGGCGGCCCCCGCGGCACCACCACCGCAGACGCCCAAGCAACCCCGGGCACAGCAGGCACCCCGAGCACAGGTGGCACCCCAAGCACTGCGGGCGGCCGGAGCACCGCAGGCGGCCCCGGCGGCCAGCGCGGCGGCCCCGGGAACCAGCGCGGCGGCCCAGGCAACCGCGACAACCAGCGCAGCTCAAACGGCGGCGACGGCCAGCGAGGCGCGGGAGGCCGCGACAGCCAGCGAGGCGCGGGAGGCCGCGACGGTGAGCGCGGCTCCGGCGGCCAGCGAGGGACCGGCGGCCGCGACGGCCAGCGCGGGTCGGACGGCCAGCGTGGGTCCGGCGGCCAGACCGGTGGCGGCCGCGGCGACGGCGGCCAGCGCGGCGGACAGCGCGACACCGACCGCCGCGGCCAGCGCGACGGCGGCCAGCGACGCCCCGCACCCACGGGCGCCATCGCCGAAGCCCTACGCAAGGCAGGCCTCCTCGACGACAACGCGTAACCCCACCCCACGCAACTGCCGCCCGCACGCCGAAACAGCGTGCGGGCCCCTCCGGGGGAGTCGCAACCAGCGGGCGCCTGGAGGCCTTGCGCGGCGACGGGTGCAGCCCGGTCGGCGAGCGTCGCAACCCACCTGACTATGGGGCGTGTAGCGGGGCGGCGGGTGCAGCCCGGTCGGCGAGCGCGGCGGCGGGTACAACCCGGTCGGCGAGCGTCCCAACCCACCTGACGATGGGGCGCGTGGCGGAGCGGCGGGTGCAACCCGGTCGGCGAGCGTCCCAACCCGTCTGACGATGGGGCGCGTGGCGGGGCGGCGGATTGAGGCTCGTCAGTGCACCTCTTCCTTCATGGGGTCGTGTGGTGGTGCGCCTCGTTTTGGTCGTGTCCGGAGAGACGTCGCCTGGCGTGCGGCACGTAGATCGGGAAGGTGACCGGGTACGGTCGAGGGGTGAGTGCGAAGAAGAGGCCGATGGGCACCTACGCGGCGGCGATCAACCAGGCGCGTGACCTGCTGCGATGGCGTTCGCCACTGCGGGCGGAGCTGTCGGCGGGGAGGCTGACCGCCCAATGGTTCCCCGACGACGCCGAGGAAGGCGAGGCCTTCCTCGCGAAGCTTGCCGATGACGGTGGGCAGGAAGCTCGCCTGATCCTCGCAGCTCTCGCCGTGGTCGGCGCTCCTGAGGAGATCGCCCGCACCGCCGCCACGCTCACCACCCCTCCCACTCCCCCAGAACCGGCCGCCAGCACGGGCGCGACAAGCACGCCAGATGCCACCAGCACGGGCGCGACGAGCACGCCAGATGTCGTGAACGCGGGCACGGCGAGCACGCCGGACGTCACCAACCTGGGCGCGATGAGCACGCCGGACGTCGCCAACACGGGCGATGTCGTGAACGCGGGCGCGGCGAGCACGCCGGACCTCACCAACGCAGGCGATGTCGTGAGCGCGGGCACGACAAGCACGCCGGGAGTCACCAACACGGGTGCGACGAGTACGCGGGATGTCGTCGGCGACGACTCCTGGACCGCGATGATCGGCCAGGTCGCCTGCGACGGCGCCTGGTACGGCAAAGCCGACCCGTACGGCGAGCAACTTCTCGCCGTCCTCTCCTTCCGCTACACCGACGGCAACGAGCCCCACCTCGTCGTCGTGGCCATCGACCAGGTCAACGGCGGCTACGCGGTCGACGCCGCCGTCGAGGAACCCGCCTTCCTCCACGACCTCGACCTGCCCCCGGCGAGCCCGGACGCGGTCGCGGGGCGGATCCTCGACGCGTTCGAGCTCACGGATGGCGTCCTCGGCGCACCCGTGGCGGAGACGCTGCACACCGAGCGCGCCGCCGTACTCGCCAGGACCCGTTCCGTCCCTGACCCTGTACGGCACGCCGTACCGGATCTCCAGCTCGACCTGCCTGAGGTGCCTGGGGCCGAGGAGGCGTTCGGGAAGCTCGTGGAGTTCGTGGGCGAGCGCCCACTCTGGTGGAGCCCGGAGCGCGTGTCATCGTTTGTCACCTCATGGCTGCCCAGAGAGGCGATCCTGAGCGACGCGGCCATCGAGGCGATGCCCGAGGTGCTGCACGCCTGGACCGCGCGGTTGGGAGACCTTCCCGAGGTGCAGACGGTGATCGACGAGCTGGCTCCGTGGTTGCCCGCGTTGATGGCGGAGGAGTCGCTGGCGGGTCCGCGTAAGCGCATGGCAGGGGGCGAGGGCGGCTATGCTGCGCAGTGACGTTTCCACGGCCCGGGTTCGGGCGTTCTGAGGGAGATCTGCACGATGTACAAGGAGTTCGCCGCCGAAGCCGTGGTCTGGCTGGTCCCGGTTATCGTCCTCATCGGACTCGCCGTCATGGTCACCTCGTAACCTGACCTCCACCACAGAAGGGGCCGAACCCACGGTTCGACCCCTTTTTGTCGTGCCCGCGACACCAGGGGCAATGTCCGCATTATTACGGCACGCGCCCAGCCAAGGGGCTCACGCCCTGACGAGTGGCGCAGGTCTAGCCGAGGGCGAGGGCCCGCGTCCTGACGAGCGGCGCAGGTCTAGCCGAGGGCGAGGGCCCGCGTCCTGACGAGCGGCGCAGGTCTAGCCGAGGGCGAGGGCCCGCGTCCTGACGAGCGGCGAAGACCCAGCCAGGGCCGTGCCCCTGACGAGTGGCGCGCGCCCAGCGATCGGCCCACGCCCGACGCGCGTCGGGCCCCGCCCGCCCGGCGGCGTGTGGCCTTGTGCTCGCCCCCTGCCCGTCGGATGCGGCGTGCGCCCAGCGAACGGCCCGCGCCCGACGTGCGTCGCGCCCGGCCGCGCGGGGCCTCGCGTTCGTTCGCTGCCTGTCGGGTGTGTCGTGCGAGCGGCGCATCCTACGCGCGGTGAGACGGGTGGTTAGCGGTAGTACAGGTAGCGGACCGTTGACCAGGCGTAGGCGTACCAGCGGCCGTAGTCGTACCTGTTAGACCACATGCGGGAAAGCTTGCCGGACCTGACCACGCACGAGGCGGTGGCGCGGCGGTGGGCGCGGATGGTGCCGACGTAGTCGCGGCAGGTCCCGACATTCCGTCCGTTGATCTTCAGGGAGACCTTGAGGTTGACCTGGAAGACCGACTGCCCCGAGACGTTGCGGAGCTTGACGTAGACGTGGCAGGTGTTCTTGCACCGCCCGAAGTACGGCTTGCCCTTCAGGAGCCTGGGCTTCCCTGCGGCGTCCACCGCGGAGACCTCGATCGACGGCGCGGACGAGGTGGATGCCGAGGCTGGCGAGACCGCCACCAGCGTGGTCGCGGCCAGGATAAGCGTGAGGATGCCGAATAACCGGCTGACCATGAGTTCCCCCGAGGAAGACGATCTCAGACCCCTCGATTAACTACTACCGCCGCATACAGGTCAATATTTCGGCATCAATCGGTCTGCGGGCGCGCTCACGCTGTCCCGGGTCACGCGGCCGACAGCCGCGAATGAGGTCAAGATGCCGGGCTCGGGAAGAGGTCCAAGTCCCGCGGCATAGCCGGGCAGCGACGGCACGAAGGTTCGGCGTCACACCAGCCAGGGTGGTTCAGCGGGCTCGCCTAATCGGTGAACGGCGATGGCAGGCCTGGGTCGTGGAGCTCGGCGATCGCCAGCTCCGCCGTAGGCCTGATGTCGAAGAACTTGTCCAACGCCGTAATGGCGAACAAGTGCTTGCACCGCCCGTTCAACCCGGACAGCAACAACCGCCCCCCAGAAGCCGTAACCGCCTTGTGCAGATAAACCAGCACCGACAGCCCAGAAGAGTCACAAACACTGACCGCCTGCATGTCGAGCACGAGCAACGGCGGCTGGGTCAGATCGAGCGCCTTGGTCACCCGATCCCGCACCTCAGCGGCCGAACTGAAGTCGAAGTCACCCGTGAGTCTGGCGATGACGCATGGTCCCTGCAGTCCGAGGCTTATCGACAAGGTCTGCTGTTCCGATGTCACCCAGCTCCACCACCCGTGTAGGTCTGTTGCCCCTCACCTTACGAGAAGTAGCGCCTCGGGTTGAACACCAGCATCTGATCAATCTGCTCTCCCGTCACCCCGGACGCCCGAAGCGCAGGCAGCACATCATCATGAATGTGGTCGTAACGCCAGTTCGGAGCGATGACCGGGACCCCTTCGTCCCATGCGTCCCCGAAGTAGTCCATGAAACAAGCCGTGTCGTGGCTGAGAACCATCCGGTCGGCGTACCCGCGCCCGCACAGCGCCGCGATCGTCTCCACACGCTGCGCGGTCGGGTTGTAGAGGTCGAGCCCGAACCGGTCCATGCCCAGCGTGGCGCCGGTGTCGGCCAGCCGCATGAGGTAGTCGAGGTCGTTGCTGTCCCCCGCGTGCCCGACGACGACCTTGGCCAGGTCGACGCCCTCCTTGGCGAACAGGTCGAGCGCGAGCACCCCCGCCTGGGTGGTGGAGTCGGTGTGGACGGTGATCGGCGCGCCGGTGCGCACGTGCGCCTGGGCGACGGCCCGGCAGATGCGTTCGACGCCGGGCGTCAGCCCCTTCTGCTCGACCACGCACTTGAGGAAGGCCGCTTTGACCCCGGTGTCGGCGATGCCCACGGTGAGGTCGCGGACGAAGTCGTCGATCATCGGGTCGGGGCCGTCCATGAGCAGCCCGGGGCCGCGGTGCTCGTACTGGTGTGGCACCTCGTCGTAGGAGTAGAGACCGGTCGCGGCGATGATGTTGAGGCCCGGCACCTCGGCCGCGATCCGCTGCACGCGCGGGATGTAGCGGCCCAGCCCCCACACCGTCGGGTCGGCGATCGTGCTGACGCCCTTGGCGACCAGCGCGTTGAGCTTGGCGATCGCGTCGGAGACCCGGAACTCCTCGTCCCACCAGGCGCCTTTGCCGTAGTTGTCCAGATGCTCGGTCGCCACCACGAAGACGTGCTCGTGCATCAGCGTCTGACCCAGGGCGTCGACGTCGACGGGACCGCGGACGGTGTTGACGGTGGGCATGTGAGCCTCCCATACCGACTGGTCTGTTTGCGCCAACCTAGGTCGGCACGGGAGGCCCGTCAACGGCCGAGCCTGGCGAACAGCGGAGCCGGTGGCGGCAGCCGTACCCCCTCGACCTGCGCGGCCACGCGCGCCGCAGCGGTCGGCAGAAAAGCCTCCAGTTGTACGGCGAGCGTCCGGCACGCGTGCACCAGCGTCGCGAGCGCGGCGGAGGGGTCCTCCAGCTTCCACGGCCGGACGTTCTCCACGAACCTGTTCGCCTCCTCCACGATCGCCCAGATCGCCCCGGTCGCCCGGCGGAAGTCGAACCCGTCCAGCGCCGAGTCCACCAGATCGGCCACCTCGACGCAGGCGGGCAGCGGTTCTGGCGCCAGCGCGGGCGCCTGGCCGTCGCAGAAACGGTGGACCATGGTGACCACCCGGTTGACCAGGTTGCCCACCCCGTTGGCCAGCTCCTCGTCGAACCGCGCGACCAGCCGCTCCTCGGTGAAGTCGACGTCGCCGACGCGCGGCACCTCGCGCAGCAGCCACCAGCGCACCGCGTCCTCGCCGTAGCGCTCGACCAGTTCGGCCGGGTCCTGGGCGCCACCGGCCGACTTGCTGATCTTGCGCCCGTCGACGGTCAGGTAGTCGTGCACGAGGATCTCGTCGGGCAGCGGCTCACCGGCCGACAACAACATCGCCGGCCAATACACCGCGTGAAACCTGATCACGCCCTTGCCGACCAGATGGGCCTTGCGCTGCTCGCGAACCCACCACTGCTCGTAGTCCTCCAGCGCGGTCACGTAGTTGGCCAGCGCGTCCCACCACACGTAGACCACCTGGGACGGATCACCGGGCACCGGAATGCCCCACCCGCGCGCCCGCTCCGCCGACCTGGAGATGCTGATGTCGTCGAGCCCCGCCTCGACGAACGCCAGCACCTCGTTCCTGCGCTCCTTCGGCTCGATCCTGAGCTTGCCCGACCTGATCAGGTCGGCGACCGCGTCCTGGTAGCGGGACAGGCGGAAGAACCAGTTGCGCTCGGACACCTTCTGCAGCGGCGCCGCGTGCCCGTCAGGACAGGGCCCCTCGGTGTAGAACTGCTCGCAGCCCACGCAGTAGAGGCCCTCGTAGTGGCGCTGGTAGAGGTCGTCGGCGCAGGCGTGCCACAGCCGCTCGACGCCCGCGCGGTGGCTGGCGTCGGTGCTGGTCCTGACGAACGCGTCGAACGACAGGTTGAGCACCTCGCGCAGCCCCTCGAACGCCCGCGCGTTCCTTTCGACCAGCTCGGTGACCGGCACCCCTTCGGCCTCGGCGGCCAGAACGTTCTTCAGCGAGTTGTCGTCCGTACCCGTCTGGAACCGTACGGACTCGCCCCTGAGGCGGTGGCGCCGCGCAAGGACGTCGGCCTGCACGATCTCGAGCGCGAACCCGATATGGGGACGGGCGTTGACATAGGGAATCGTGGTCGTGATGTACATCGGGTACCTCCCGTGGGGCCCCGTGCACGAAAAAGAGGCCCCGGTTCGCAGGGCCTCGTCCAGACGTCGGAATGCCCCTAGGGGGCCATCATCACCGTCGTCCTCGTCATGCCTGCCATGCTAGCTGAACCCGGCGAGCTTGTAGACCACCAGCGACCCGGCGACGGCGACGTTGAGGCTCGCGCCCGTGCCGATCATCGGGATCTCCACCACGGCGTCGAGCAGGTCGAGCGCCTCGGGCGGGATGCCCTCCCGCTCGTGGCCGAGCACCACCACGGTCGGACGCCTGGCCATGGGCAGGTCGGCCAGCCTGATCGCCTCCTCGGCCAGCTCGACGCCGAGCACCTGGTCTCCGGCCGCCCGCCGCTCCTCTAGCCAGCGCAGGGGGCGCACCCAGTGCACGCATCCGCCCGAACGGAGCGTGTTGCCCTTGCCGAGGGCTTCGGGGACCCAGGGGAGGCGGGGTACGGCGAGGCAGGATCCTACGGCGTCGCAGGTACGCAGCAGGGTGCCGAGGTTGACGCCGTGCATGGGCCAGAGGGGGGCTACGGTGAGGTGGCCTAGGCAGCTTGGGGGACGGCGGCGGCGTGTTGACTTGAGGTCTTTGCTCGTCCGCACCCGGACGCCGCTCATCGGCGTGGGCGGAGGCTTTCCGCTGGGGTCATGTCATGGGCGCTTTCATCGGCACGCCCGGGCCATCGACGACTGCCTCTGAATGTACCCCCAACCCTCTGACGCGGTCACCCTCGTAGAGGGAGTGACCGTCCTGAAGGGGTGACCCTCTCTGGAGGCTTCCTGGGAGAGCAGCCCCTTCGGGCTGCCCTGCTCGGGAGAGCAACCCCGTGGGGGCTCTCATGGGGGTGACCTTCGCGGGGAGGTGCCCCTCGCGGGTGACCCCCGTGGGGTGGTAACCCCCGTGGGGTGGTAACCCCCGCGGGAGGCGACCCCCCATGGGGGACTCCCATGGGGTTGTGACCCCGTGGGCGCGAGCCCGCCGGGGACGAACCCTGCGGGGCGCGAAGCCTTTGGGTGGACCTCCGGAGAGGGGTCCTGGGGCCGCTCGAGGGGGCCCTCCGCGGTGGCCGCTCGGGGTGTCTCCCCGAGTGTGTCTCTTGAGGGGTTGTGGCCCTCAGGGATATGTCCCCAGGGGGTGTGGCTTCGGGGTGTGTCCCCAGGCGGTGTGGGCCACGGGGTGTGTCCCCAGGCGGTGTGGGCCACGGGGTGTGTCCCCAGGCGGTGTGGGGCTCAGGTGTGTCCCCAGGGGCGTGTGGGCCACGGGGGTGGTCCGTTCGAAGGAGTTGGGGTCAGGTGGGTTGGAGGCGGCGTTTGAGGAGCCAGAGGAGGGTGCCTACCGCGAAGACCGCGAGACCGGCCGCCACCGATGGCCAAGGGAGGGTGGCGGCGAGCAGGGCGCACAGGGCTAAGCCCAGCACGGGGATCGCCTTCGGTGGGGCGCCCTCGTCGGGGGTGAGGGTGAAGGCGCTGGCGTTGGCGACCGCGTAGTAGACGAGCACGCCGAAGGATGAGAAGCCGATCGCGCCTCTCAGGTCGGCAACCAGGATCAGGAGGATCACCGCCACGCCGACCACCAGCTCCGCGCGATGGGGCACCTGTCTGGACGGGTGGACGGCGGCCAGCGATCCGGGCAGGTCACGTTCGCGGGCCATGGCGAAGACCGTGCGTGAGACGCCGAGGATCAGTGCGAGCAGCGCACCTAGCGCCGCCACCGCCGCGCCTGCCTTCACGACGGGTGCCAGCCACCCCACCCCGGACTCGTCCACTACGGAGACCAGCGGGGCGGGCGACTGAGCGAGCGTGGAAGGCCCGAGCACTGAGAGCGCCACGTATCCGATCACCGCATAGACGGCCAGGGCTACGGCCAGGGCCAGGCCGATTGCTCGGGGGATCGTGCGTGAAGGGTCTCGCACCTCTTCGCCTAGGGTGGCGATGCGCGCATATCCGGCGAATGCGAAGAACAGCAGCCCGGCGCCCTGCAGCACCCCCCAGATGTCCGGCCCGTCCGTGAGGCGGGCCGACGTGAAGGCCACGACCATCGGGTGGTCGGCGGGCAGGTCCGTCAGCTCGACCCGCTGATCCTTGTCGACCACCTTCATCGCCGCACCAGGAGAGGCACTCAGAAAAGCGTCCGATGGGGTGCTCGAGGAAGTGCCCGAAGGGGTCCCCGGCGAAGTGCCTGGGGAGGTGCCCAAAGGAGCGCCCGACGTGGTCCCCAGAGAGGTGCCTGGGGAGGTGCTCGGGGAAGCGCCCGGCGAGGTGCCCAGGGAGGTGCTCTTGGTGGGGCTGTTGGGAGAGGGGCCGGGGCCGAGGAGGGCGGCTGTGGCCACGGCGGCGAGGACGAAGAGGACGAAGGACACCATGATGCGGGCGGCCAGCGCGGAACGTTGCACGCCTAGCAGGTTGAGCCCCGTGAGCGCCACCACCGCCCCGACCGCCAGCGGCCTCGCCAGCCCCGGAGCCACATAAGCGCCGAAGGTCAGCGCCATGGCCGCGCAGGAAGCCGTCTTGCCGGTGACGAACCCCCACCCCGCGAGATACCCCCAGAACGGCCCCAGTCGGCGCGTGCCGTACACGTAGGTGCCGCCGGATGCCGGGTAGAGCGCCGCCAGCCGCGCGGAGGAGGTGGCGTTGCAGTAGGCCACCACCGCGGCCACCCCCAGGGCGACCAGCAGCCACGACCCGGCAGAGGCGGCTGCGGGGGCGAAGACCGCGAAAACCCCCGCGCCGACCATGGCGCTCAGCCCGACAAAGACCGCATCACGCGTCCCCAGCCGCCGCACCAGCTCATCCGCCACGAGCCCACCTCCCAGCCGCCCGCCGTACCCCAGAAGGACGCCGTCAAAAGAACAGCCTCAAGGGACGCCACCAGAAGGCCTCGCCCCCTAGAAGGCCACAGCCCTCGTAAGAGCGCGCCCTCCAAAGGCCGCGCCCACACAAGGGGCACCCCCCGAAAGGGCGCAACCCGAGAGGCCGCAACCCCATGAGGCCATCACCCCAGGGGGCCGTGCCTTCAGAAAACCGCAACCCTAAGAGCCCGCGCCCCAAAACGCCGTGCCCCACGAGGCCGCAACCCAAAAGGACGGCAACCCCAAGGAGGCGCAACCCTGGAAGGGCGTGCCCCAGAAGACTGTGACAGACGGCGGCGACAGTTAGGTGAACCGGCCGGAAGAAAGATCAGGACGCGAGCTCGATAACCACGTTCGTAGACTTGATGACCGCCACAGCCACCACCCCCGGCGCCAACCCCAGCTCGTCAGCCGCCTGCCGGCTCATCAAAGACACCACCCTGAACGGCCCAGCCGCCAGCTCCACCTGCGCCATCACCGTATCCCTGACCACCTCGGTGACGATCCCGGTGAACCGGTTACGCGCGGAGGAGAACCCGAACCGCCCCTCCTCCCCCACCTGCGACCGGGCGAACGCGGCGAGCTCCTCTCCCGGCACCACCCGGTGCCCGTGCTCGTCCCGCCCAGCGGTGAGCTTCCCGGAGTCGACCCATCTGCGCACGGTGTCAGCGCTCACCCCGAGCAGCCCGGCCGCCTCACCGATACGGAAACTCGTCACAAAGGGGCACTCTACTGGGCGGAGGGAACGGTGAGCACGGGCCGCTTGGCGTGGTGCAGCACCCGGTTCGACGTGCTGCCGACCAGCAGCGACGCCACCTTCCCCAGCCCACGCGTCCCGGTCACGATCAGGGACGCGTCGATCTGGTCCGCGACGTCCACGATCGTCGACCACACGGCCAGCGAGTCGGTCTCGACCCTGGCCGTCGCCTCCAGCCCGGCCTCCCTGGCCAGCCTGGCCCCCTGTTCGGCCAGCTCGGACATCGCCTCGCCCATCGCCTGGTCGGCCTCGGGGCTGTCGAGGGTGGGCATCATCCCCACCGATCCCCGCATGGCCGACATGGCCATGCGTTCCCACACGGTCAGCACCACCACCGGCTGCGGCTTGACCAGCGAGCCGACGAAGGCGATGGCCGCCTGCGCGTCGTCGGAACCGTCGTAAGCAAGCAGGATCGTCATTCCCTTCTCATGACCACTCGACCGGCAGGGCAAAACCATGCTTTTCACAAGTGTTCAGGGGCCTGCGAGGTGACGTCGTGGCGCCCCCAGCGCAGGTGCCCGCCGATGGCCTCGATGCGTAACGCGTCGATGGTGGCCAGCGCGGACGGCAGCTCCCGCATGGCGCCGAGCAGCGCCCAGGCGTCGTCGCCCGGCAGTTCGGCGAGGGCCGTACCAGGGGGAACGCGGAGGCGGTAGGAGATCCCGTCGTCGTCTTCGGCCCGCGACACCACGTCGATGGACAGCGAGGTGAGCAGCGCCTCGTAGGCGGTGGTGAGCGAGGCGGGCGAGCCGCCCTTGCAGGTGATCCTGCCGGGCACGGTGTGCAGGAGCTCCATCTGCCTGCGCAGCGCGTCGACCTGGATGGAGTGCCGGTCGAGCAGGGCCCTGAGCTGGGCGGCGTGCGTCTCGGCCTGCTCGGCGAGCTCGGCGGAGTGCCGTTCCTCCAGCTCTTCCAGGGCGGCGTTGTGGCGCTCCAGCTGGGAGGTGCGGGCGTCGAGGTCGGCGAGGTCGGCCGCGTGCCGCCGCTCCTGCTCCTCCAGCTCTCTGACGAACCTGAGCGCCCCGACCACGGCGATGGCGGCCAGGACCACGCAGGTCAGGGAGAGAACGATCTCCATCGGGCTCCTCGGGGGAAGGTGCCACCACATCTATCACAAACACCCTTGGAGGTACGGCGGAGCCAGGAGACGCACCACCCGCCGCACAGGGCTGGGGACATTCCAGGAAGACGCTCACCGGCCGCACGCGGCCGGGCGCCGCGACGGAAATGGCTGCGGCCCGCGGGATCACAAGGAACCGCGGGCCGCAGCGCCCCCGTCAGGCTCGCCTGAGCGCGCCGTACTTCACCTTCATGAGCGAGAGCCCGGCCAGCGCCAGCACCCCCACCTCGGTCACCACGACCAGCCGCTGCGTGAGCCCCGCAGGGATGTCGGCGTTGGTGAGCGGGATGCCGAACATCCGCACCACGTACGGCACGACGACCAGCAGCAGCGCCCCCAGCGCGATCCCGCTGAGGATCCGTACCGCCCGCGCGTAACGGACCCGGGTCTTGGCCAGCAGGAACCCGGCCGCGGGCATCGCCAGGAACGCGGCGAACGCCGCGTACCGGTGGATGCCCCCCGACAGCGACAGCGGCACCCCGGGCCGGTCGGTCGGGAACGCCCCGATGAGGAACATGCACACCCCCCACCCGAGCACGAGCAGCACCACGGACTGGGAGGCGCCCGAGCGCCGCAGCGCTGCGGCGATCAGCGCGGAGCCCGCGGCGAACAATGTCAGCGATGCGGGCAGCAGCCAGCCGATCGACTGGAAGGCGTACTCACTGATCACGCTGTGCAGCGGGTCGAGCCCCGCCTCGGCGTGCAACGTGAGCATGGCGCCTACCCCGGCGCCGATGGCCGAGAACCCGCTGACAAGCAATGCCTTCATGACTACAAAACTCGCGGAATACGCGGTTGCCGAACATCGGAGATCAGCCCGAAGCACCCCTGAAAGGACCCTTACGACTTTGGGATGGGCAACCGCGATGACCTGCGGGAAGACAGACCCTGGTAGTGCCTGCCCCCTCAGGGTTTGACTTGGAGCGCACTCTAAGGTCCACCCTGGAGACATGACGATCCAGGAGGCGGCGCGTCGCACCGGGCTCACCGCGCACACCCTGCGCTACTACGAGCGCATCGGGCTCATCCATTCCGTGGGGAGGAATGGCAGCGGGCACCGCGACTACGACGAGCACGACCTGACGTGGGTGGTCTTCCTGACGAAGCTCCGCACGACCGGCATGCCGATCGCCGACATGTGCCGCTACGTGGAGCTGGCGAGGATGGGCGACCACACCAGGAAAGAGCGGAAGAAGATGCTCGAGGAGCACCGCGACCGCGTCCGGGCCAGGATCACCGAGCTGACCCAGGACCTCGCCGCCCTGGACTACAAGATCAATTCCTATCGGGAGCAGGCATGAACAAGCGCACCATCGGCACCCTGCAGGTCTCCGAACTGGGCCTCGGCTGCATGGGCATGTCAGAGTTCTACGGCGAAGCCAACGAAAACGAATCAATAGCCGTCATCCACCGCGCCCTAGACCTTGGCATGAAATTTCTGGACACGGCGGATATGTATGGCAGCGGCCACAACGAGCAACTCGTCGGCCGCGCCATCAAGGACAGGCGCGACGAGGTCGTCCTCGCCACCAAGTTCGGCGTCAGGCGCGAGGAGGGCGTGCGCACCGTCGAGAACTCCCCCGCCTACATCCGCCAGGCCTGCGACGCCTCCCTGAAGCGCCTCGGCGTCGACCACATCGACCTCTATTACATGCACAGGCGCAACCCCGACGTCCCGATCGAGGAAGCGGTGGGCGCGATGGCCGAGCTCGTCCAGGCGGGCAAGGTGGGCAATCTGGGCCTGTCGGAAGTGAGCGCGGACACCCTGCGCAGGGCTAACGCCGTTCACCCGATCGCCGCGCTGCAGAGCGAGTACTCGCTGTTCACCAGGGGCATCGAGGCCGAGATCCTGCCCACCGCCAGGGAGCTGGGCACCGCGCTGGTCGCCTACTCGCCGATCAGCCGCGGCTTCCTGACCGGCACCGTCCCCCCGGCCGACGAGCTGCCCGACGACGACTTCAGGAAGTACACGCCGAGGAACATCGGCGAGAACGCCGCCCACAACGCCGCCCTGGTCGCCGAGGTCGTCAAGATCGCCGCCGACGCGGGCGTCACGGCCGCGCAGCTGTCGCTGGCCTGGCTGCTGGCCCAGGGCGAGGACATCGTCCCCATCCCGGGCACCAAGCGGCTGAAGTACGTCGAGGAGAACGCGGCGGCGGCCGACGTCACCCTCACGGCCGAGCAGCTGGCCGCGCTGGCGCGAGCCGTACCGGCTGACGCGGTCAAGGGTGAGCGCTATGCGGATATGACGACCGTGGAGCTCTGAGCAGGGCGGTCGCCGCCACCAGGAGCGCCATGATCACCGCGATCAGCGGCACGGCCACCGGGGTGAACGCCGCCAGCAGCACGAGCACGGCCGCCACGACGAAGCACAGGTCGTCGCGGCGGCCGTAGCCGTGCGGGCGGATGTGCAGGAACCACGTGGTCAGCACGAACACGGCGACGGGGACGGCCACCGCCATGGACTTGACGAGCGCCGAGACGTGCGCCTCCGGGTCGAACCCCACCTCGATGCCCGCGCCGATCGCCGCCACCGACCCCAGGATCACCAGGTGCCCGTACCCCCACGGGATCGCGTCGCGGTTGGAACGCAGGATCTCCGGCGTGGGCGGGTCGAAGTAGAGCCACCAGATGGCGAACACCACGACCAGCGCGCTCCCCGCCAGCCAGTAGGCACCCTCGCTCACCGCGCCCACGAGCGCGAGCACGTTCTCGCCCATGACGATGATGGTGAACAGCCCGTAGCGCTCGGCGATGTGGTGCGGATGCCACGGCGTGCGCCCGGCCAGCTCGGCGTAGACCGGCATCACCATGTCGCCGATCGCGCCGATGACGAAGAACGCCAGCTTCCACTCGGCGGGCACCAGCAGGAAACCCACCCAGAACAGCTGCACGACCGTCGTGCCGACGGCGTAGCGCAGGGCCGTCTTACGGCGCGGCGGATCGTCGGCCGCCACCCGCAGCCAGAAGATCACCATGGCCACGCGCATCACGACGTATCCGGTGACGCCGAGGGTGAAGTCCTGCACGAACAGCTTGGGCACCCCGGCGGCCAGGATGACGATCCCGGCCATGACCACCAGCGTCATCAGCCGGAAGAACGCGTCGCCCGTGTCGTAGCTGGACGCGAACCACGTGTAGCCCAGCCAGGCCCAGTAGATCGCGAAGAACACGATCGCGTAGCCGACCAGGCCGGTGGCCAGGTGTTTCTCGGCGACGGCGTGGTGCAGCTGGGCCGCGGCCGCGCCGACGGCGACGACGAAGAACAGGTCGAAGAAGAGCTCGAGCGGCGTGGCCACACGATGCTGCTCGGCGGTGTCACGCGCCCGCATCGGGATCATGCGTGGGGCATACCCGCCGCAAGGTCAAAGTACGTACGGACGGTGGTCGAGCCCGACTTGGTGTAGATCCTGACCAGGTCGCTGAGCAGGTTGACGATCAGCAGCCCGCGCGAGCCGGCGGAGCGCGGGTCGACCGGGCTGCGGCCGACGAGCGGGTCGGTGATGTGGCCGCCGTCGGTGACCTCGCAGACCAGCGTGGTGCCCTCGTCCCACACCCTGATGCGCCCCTGCCCGCCGCCGTGGTCGAGGCTGTTGGCGCCGAGCTCGGCGACGACGAGGCGGATGTCGTCGATCCTGGCCGGGCTGAACGCCATCGTGGCGGCCTGCCCGGCGGCCAGCTCGCGGGCGCCGGCCAGGTTCCTGGTGTCGAAGTCGAGGCTGACGGCGTCGAGCGGCTCCGACAGCGGCCGGTTGTTCTGCTCGATGACCAGCTCGGGCGCGAAGGCGAAGCTCTCCCGCGTGCCCGACTTGTCCATCAGGACGGGGTGGGTGCGCTCGGCCTCGTCCAGGACGGACGGGGGCAGGCGTTCCGCGTCGTAGGGGCACATGATCGTCACGTCGCGCCCGGCGAAGGCCAGGTTGATGAGCGCCTCGTGCTGCGCGCAGGCGGGCAGCTCAGCCTCGCTGCGCCCCGGCCAGATCGGTTCGCCGACGATCCTGACCCGCTGTTCGGGGTGGCGGTCGGCGAAGTCGCGCAGCACGGCGGGGATGATCCGGCCCGGGTTGCGCCCGGCCATGGCCATGTCGACCAGGCGGACCCCGCGCACCTGCGTGCCCAGCTCGTCCTCGATCAGGTCCAGGTGGGGCGCGGGAACGGCGACGGCCACCGGCTCGCCCAGCGCCAGTCCTTCCCTGACGAAGGCGGAGATGGCCAGCACGTATTCCCGGTCGCCGCGATAGAACAGCGCCGGGTGGGCGAAATGCGGATCAGCCAGCATCACTAGTCACGGTACCCCTCGTGACTGTTGGGTATCTATTCGTCGTACCCTCGGAAAGGAGCCGGATCGTGAATCGACTCCAGATCATCATCCAGCGACCACGGCCCCCACGTCGTCCCCAGCCCCTCGACCTGCGCACCCCTTCTGGCAAGAGGTTGCCTTTCTAGGACTGTTTGCAGCATGACCGAACCCCGGATGCGGGTATCCGACGCCGACAGGGAGGCGACGGCGCACCAGCTCCAACAGGCGTTCTCCGAGGGCCGCCTGACCTCAGAGGAGCTGGACCATCGCATCGGTCTGGCCCTCTCGGCGAAGACCTACAGCGATCTCCTCGCTCTCGTCACCGACCTGCCCTACGGCAGGCCGGTGGACGAGGTCGTGCACGTCGAGGCCAAGGACGGGCACATCAGGCGCGCCGGAGACTGGCGGGTCCCGCGACGGCTGCGGGTCGTCTCCAAGTACGGCAGCGCGGAACTGGACCTGTCCGAGGCGGCGATCGCGCACCCGGTGGTCGAGATCGAGTTCGACCTCAAGTACGGCTCGGCCACGCTCATCCTGCCGCCCGGCGCCTCGGCGGACATCACCGAGGTGAAGGGCAGCGGCGGCTCCGCCGTACCGAGGTCACCTGGGACGGTGCACGTGCGGGTCACCGGCGAGCTGACGTACGGCGAGCTGACCGTCCGCTACCCGCGCAGGCACTGGCTGACCCACTGATGGAAGGCGGAGATGTGGTGCTCGCTCGGCACCAGCACGCCGCCCTTGGCGTACGCGCGCGAGGACATGCCGGGCTGGGTCCGCTCGCAGGCGTCGAAGTCCTGCTCGTTGACGCGGTGGAAGAGCTCGACCGAGTGCGAGACGTCGGCGCCTGACGCGACGACGTCGGGGTGGTAGAGCCAGTCGCACTCCACGATGGTCCGGTCGGCGGCCATCGGGAACATCCTGTGCATGATCACGTGGTCGGGCACGAGGTTGATGAACACCTGCGGCTTGACGGTGATCGCGTAGTAGCGCCGGTCCTGCTCGGCGGCCACGTCGGGTAACTTGCCGAACCCCGCGCTGCCGTCGACGGTGAACCCCTCGACCCGGTCGGCGAACTCGGCGCCGTGCCCCACGTAGTACTGCGCCGCGTATCCCCCGGCGAACTCGGGCAGCACGGCCACGAGCTCCGGGTGGATGGTGGCGCAGTGGTAGCACTCCATGAAGTTCTCGACGATGAGCTTCCAGTTGGCCGCCACGTCGTAGACGATGCGCTTGCCCAGGGCGAGCTTGTCCACGTGGTAACGCTCGATGGAGGCCAGGTCGCCCAGCCGCTCGGTCGCCGCGCCCATGACCCGCTCCTCGAACGAGGGCGGGTCGTCGGCCAGGCAGACCCAGGCGTAGCCGAGCCACTCGCGCAGCGCGACGGGGATCAGCCCGTACTCCACACGGTCGATGTCGGGCATCTTGACCAGGTTGGGCGCGGCCACCAGCCTGCCGTCGAGGTCGTAGGTCCAGGCGTGGTAGGAGCAGCGCAGGGTGCGCTTGACCTCGCCGCTCTCCTCCTCGCAGATGCGCGAGCCGCGGTGCCTGCAGACGTTGAGGAAGGCGCGGACCTGGTCGTCCCGGCCCCTCACGATGATCACGTTCTCCCTGCCGACCTGGACGGTCTTGAAGGAGCCGGGCTTGGCCAGGTCGTCGGTCCTGACCGCGCAGAACCACAGGGTCTCGAAGATCTTCTCCTGCTCCTGCAGGAAGACGTCCGGGTCGGTGTAGGAGCGGCCGGGAAGGGTGGAGATCAAGCTCGACATAGTCACCCGCTTGTTGCGCATTACGCACTGAGTTGCTCTATATGCGACATCGTCGGGTGACCTTCGTCAACGTGTCAATAGGTACGAAGACGACATCCGGCTCCACGAGGCATAGCCCTTGCTCATCAGCCGGCCGGAGAGGAGGTCGGCCAGCGGGTTGGGCTTGCTGGTCACCTCCATGCCCGCCACGACACCTTGTGCCTGACGTGGGGGAAGAACTCGGAATCCGTCATCCCGGCGAGGATGGACGTCGCCCCACAGCGGGTCGCCGGGCTTCGCCTGGACGTCGAACACCCACAACACCCGGCCGCACCCGCGAGCCAGGGCGAGTCCGGCGACCCCTGCGCCGACGACCAGTACTCTATTTCAGAGACCTCCAATATCAGATACTGGGAGTATCACTTATGAGCCCACGTGGACGCAAGCCCGATCCGTCCGTCGATCTCAAGATCAGGGAGGCGGCGGCGTCGCTGATCTTCACCAAGGGGTTCGACTTCACGATGGACGAGGTGGCGGAGACCGCCGGGGTGGGCAGGGCGAGCGTGTTCCGTCGCTACGCGACGCGGCGCGACCTGCTGCTGGACGCCCTGGGCAGCATGCTCATCGCCAACGTCCCCGTCCCCGACACCGGGTCGTTCCGCGGCGACCTGACCTCGATCGTGGTCGACACCCTCGCCATGTGGCACACGCCTGGCCTGGACAGGATGGCCAAGCAGTCCTTCGCCGAGGCGGGGCGCGACCCGGCCGTCGCCGAGGTGATCCGTACCGGGATGCAGGTCCAGCGGCAGCAGTCGTGGGCGGTCTTCGAGCGGGCGATCGAGCGCGGCGAGCTGGCGCCGGACGCCGACCTGTGGCTGCTCGCCGACCTCCTGGTCGGGCTGGTCACCTATCGCGGGATGCTCGACCTGCCGATGCCCGAGCCCGAGGCGATCGTCGAGGCGCTCCTGTCGGGCTTCGCCGTACGCTGACGTAGCATCACATCCGTGGCAGAACGCCTGCACGGGGTGCCGACTCCCCCGACCGACACGACCGTGGAGTTCGCCGACTGGGACAGCGAGGACCTGTCCGGCCAGGTGCACGAGCGGGTGTTGTTCAACGAGGTCGACCTGACCGAGGCGACGAGCAGGGGGGCCACGTTCGTCGAGTGCGTCTTCCGCAATTCGAAGTTCAACGCCTCGACGCACACCGACAGCGCGTTCCTCAATTGCACTTTCAAGAACACGTCGTTCTTCGACGCGTCCTTCACCGGGTGCAAGTTCGTCGGCAGCATGTTCGACCGGTGCACCTTCGACCTGATGAAGGTCGAGGGCGGCGACTGGTCGTTCGTCGGCCTGCCCGGCGCGCCGCTGGGCGCGGCGTCGTTCGTCGAGGTCAAGCTGCGCGAGGCGGACCTCACCGGGGCCAGGTGCGAGGGCGCGACGCTGCGCAAGGTCGACTTCACCGGCGCCATGCTGCACCGCGCCGACCTCACCCGCGCCGACCTGCGCGGCAGCGACCTGACCACGGTCGATCCGCTGGTCACCGAGCTGCGCGGGGCGCGCATCGACGTCACCCAGGCGGTCGCGATCGCCACCGCGCTGGGCCTGGACGTCAATCCCTGACGAGCATCTGCGGCTTTCCGGTGATCAGCAGCCACGCGGGCAGGATCATCACGCAGGCGATCGGGATCAGCACCGCCTGGTCGACGATGACGATGGCGGAGAACAGGCTGAGCCAGCCCTGCTGCGTGACGGCCAGCACGAAACCCAGCACTCCCCCGGCGACCGCCAGCGAGAGCGGGATCGACGGGATCAGGCCGTTGGCCAGCAGCCCGAGCGCGACCCCGGTGAAGATGACGGGGAAGATGCGCCCGCCGCGGAACCCGCACGTCCCCGCGATCACCAGGGCCACCAGCTTGACCACGATGATCAGGATCAGCTGCCCTGAGCCGTAGGAGCCGGACACCAGCTCACCCGCCTCCTCCAGCCCCTTGAACAGGGTGACCCGCCCGCCGATCACGCCGAGCAGGCCGAGCAGCGCCCCGCCGACGGTGACCATGACGACCGGGTTGCGCATCGCGTGGAAGAACCGGTGCGCGTACGGGAAGGCGTAGACGGCCAGCAGCCCGAGCCCGGCGGCGACCGTGGCGACCACCGACCCGGTGACCAGGTCGATCAGGTGGAACCCCGGGTAGGCGGGCACGTTCACCGCGAGCTGCTCGCCCGACAGCGCGACCGTGGTCAGCGACCCGGCGGCGGCCGCGAGCAGCGGGGCGAACAGCTTGTCCCACAACGGCGTCTTCTCGTCGCCGCCCAGCATCTCCGACAGCGCCAGCGCGGCCGCCACCGGCGTACCGAACAGCGCGCCGATCGTGCCGGCCGCGCCCAGCCCCACCCAGGCCGGAGCGCCGACCTTGGGCATGAACCTGCTGCCGATCGCGAAGGCCAGCGCGATGTTGGCCGCGGTGATCGGGTTCTCCGGCCCGAGGCTGACCCCGCCGGCTAGCGACAGTACGGTCGCCAGCAGGAGGCTGGGCAGCACCGCGACCGGCATGGGCGGCGCGATCAGGCTCTCGGTGGCCGGGTCGGGCCCCGCGTGCCCGGGGACCTTCCAGATCACCAGGCCGGTGGCCGCGCCGACGAGCGTGAGCACGAGCACCGTCCACCAGCCGGAGTCGCTCGGCGCCCAGAGGTAGCCCTGGACGAACCCGGCCACCCTGCTGACCACGACCAGCACGAGGCTGGACCCCACCCCGATGAGCACGGCGGGCAGGACGAGCGGCAGGAGTGCTCTCGCTTTCACGGGGTGCACTTACCCAGGACGGACTGGAACTGATGTTGGTGATGTGCAAGCAGACGTCAAGGATTGCCCCATAATTTTCTCTTCGCAACGAACACAACGAAGGGCTCCCCCATGAAGATCAATAGCCGTCGCATCGCCACCACCCTGGCGGCGGTCTCCCTTGCCGGCCTCCTCAGCGCCTGTGGCGTCGGCCAGAAGGTCGACTGCGTCACGATGAGCAACGAGGTCACCAAGATCTCGCAGGAGTTCACCACCGCGCTGTCCGGCGCCGCGACCGACCCCAAGGCGATCGAGACCGCCAGCGCCGACGCCGGCGCCAAGCTCAAGGCCCTGGCCGGCAAGTACGACGGTGACCTCGCCAGCGCGATCAACGACCTGGCCAACCTCTTCGACGGCATGAAGGACCCGGCCAACGCCGCCACGTCCGCCGGCAAGATCCCGGACATCCAGGCGAAGATCACCAAGGCCTGCAGCTAGCAGGACCACGGCCGTCGCACCGCCTGCGGGGGGCAGCGCGGCGCGGCGGCCGTATACTCTGCTGCCCGTGACGGTCGACACGCTGCCAGCCGAAACCGAGGCGTCCGCCACGACCTCGAGGTTCCCCTGGATCGGCGTGCTGACCGCACTGGCGGCCACCGCCTACGCGACCCTCGGGCTCGTCAAGCTCGCCACCTTCCGCACCACCACGTTCGACCTCGTGGTGTTCGACCAGGCGGTCAGGGGCTACTCGCGCCTCGGCCCGCCGTACGTGCCCGTCGTGGGTGCCTTCCACGGGCGCGGCTACGACTACCTGCAGTTCGCCGACCACTTCTCGCCCATCTGGGCGGTGCTCGCGCCCTTCTACTGGATCCACGACGGCCCTGAGACGCTGGTCGTCGCCCAGGCAGTGCTGTTCGCCGCGGCGATCCCGTTCATCTGGCTGTTCACCCGCCGCGTGCTGGGCGCCGTGCCCGCCTGGCTCGTCTCCGTCGCCTACGCGCTGTCGTGGCCCGTGGCGCAGGCGATCGCCTTCGACGTGCACGAGGTCATGTTCGTCCCGGTGCTCACCGCGATCATGATCGAGCGCTACCAGGCGGGGCGCAGGCTGCCCGCCTACCTGGCGATGTTCGCCCTCCTCCTCGTCAAGGAGGACATGGGGCTGATGGTGATCGGCTTCGGCCTCTACCAGTTCGTCGTCGGCGACCGGCTGCGCGGGCTGTCCAGCGCGGCGATCGGCGTCGGCTGGACCATCCTCGTGCGCGGCGTGCTCATCCCGATCGCTGGAGGCGACCAGAACGACTTCTGGGCCTACAACCACCTCGGCCCGGACGCGCCCAGCGCGGTGGCCGCCATCCTCCGCGACCCGCTGGGCACGCTGCTGCTCCCGTTCAGCGCCGAGGCCAAGGTCGACACGCTCTTCCTGCTCGTCTGGCCGACGCTGCTGCTGTGCCTGCTGTCGCCGCTGTCGCTGGTCGCGCTGCCACACGTGCTGGAGCGCATGTTGTCGGACCGCGAGCTGTGGTGGCAGTCCGACTTCCAGTACAACGCGTTCACCGTGGTGATCCTCTTCCTGGCGGGAGTGGACGGCCTGGCCAGGCTGCTGCGGTGGACGAAGGGGCCTGAGTCGCTCAAGCTCGCCTGGGCGGTCGGGGTGTGCGCGGTCGCGCTGACCCTGGTGCCGAAGTTCTCTCTGGACCAGCTCTACCACCCCGACTTCTACAAGGGCGACGAGGCGCGGACAGCGGCGGCGGCCGAGGCGGTGAGCAAGGTCCCGTCAGGGGTGACCGTGGAGACCGTCAACTCGCTGGGGCCCAACCTGTCCTCGCGCGCCACCGTGCAGCTCTGGACGGCCCAGCCGCACTTCTCCGCGCCGTGGGTGCTGGCCGACACCGCGCGCTGGGAGTTCCCGTTCGGGTCGGCGGAGGAGCAGGCCAACCGGGTCGCCGAGCTGCAGAACCTGGGCTACCAGAAGGTCTTCGAGCGCGACGGCTACGTCGTGCTGAACCGCCCCTAGCCGATCGCCTGCGCGTAACACCTGTCGAACCCGTCGAGCACCGCCGCCCACGAGCCCGCCGTCGGCTCGGTGGCCTGGTTGTGCGCGGCGATCGACCGGCGCAGCTCGCCGTCCACCGCCAGCCTGGTCACCGCGTCGACCAGCTCGTCGAAGCTGCGGCCGAGCAGCCCCTCCTTGCCCGGACGGACGAAGTCGGCGACGCCGCTCTGCGCCCTGGCCACGACGGGCAGCCCGGCCGCCCTGGCCTCCAGGGCGGCGAGGCCGAACGACTCGCGGGGCGCGGGCGCGACGAACACGTCGGCTGAGGAGAGCACCTTGGCGATCTCCTCGCGGGAGTAGCGGCCGGGCAGCGACACCCAGCCGGTCATGCCGTGCTTGGCGAGGAAACGTTCCATCTGGCCGCGTGCCGGCCCGTCGCCGATGATCGTGGCCCGCAGCGCGACCGAGTCCGGCACTCTGGTGCGTACGGCACGCAGGAGCTTGAGGAGCCGCACCGGCTGCTTGCGCGGCGCCAGCCGTCCCACGGCCACGATGTGCACCTCGTCGGCCTCTCCTGGGGTGCCTGGCAGCCAGCCGGACAGGTCGAGGCCGTTGGAGACGACGTTGACCGGCACCCCGCGCCCGGCCACCGCCCTGATGGGGACGGCGGCCGCGTTGCTGACGGCGGTGGCGACCAGCCCCCACTTGTGCCACTCGAAGATCCAGCGCAGCGCCCGGTAGACCCCACGGGTGACCGGATCCCACATGCTGTGCACGGTCACCACGGCGGGCAGTCCTGAACGCACCGCGGCCCGTACCCCCATCCACGCGAAAGGGGACACGGCGCCCGTGTGCACGTGCACCACGTCGGGGCGCCATGAGGTCATCAGGCGGGTGAGATGGCCCACTCCGAACGGGTGGACGGGCAGGTCGAACGGCATGCGGGCGACGATGCGGCGCACCCCCTCGATCGGCTCGCCGCCGGTGGCGGTCGCCACGAGGACGGTGTGGCCCGCCTCCCGCTGCATCCGCACGAGGTCGGCCACCTGCACCTCGATACCCCCGAGCCGGGGCAGGTAACAGTCGCTCACGTGAAGGATCCGCACCCCTCCCAGACTAATCTGGAGGTTGTGCCTCCACGTACAGCTGTGTTCTTCCACGCCCACCCTGATGACGAGGCCCTGCTCACGGCGGGCACGATGGCGATGCTCGCGGCCGAGGGCCACCGGGTGGTGCTCGTCGTGGCGACGGCGGGCGAGCGCGGGCTGGCCGATCTCGAGCCGGGCGACGAGCTGGGCGAGACCAGGCTCAAGGAGCTGTACGAGTCGGCCGCCCTGCTGGGCTGCGCCCGCGTGGAGTGCCTCGGCTACGGCGACTCCGGCCTGAGCCCGTCGGGCGGCGTCGCCTCCGAACGCCCCGACAACGCCTTCATCGACGCCGACACCGAGCAGGCGGCCAAGCGGCTGGCCGAGATCCTCGACGAGGAGCGCGCCGACCTGCTGGCGATCTACGACCCCGCTGGCGGGTACGGTCACCCGGACCACGTGCAGGTGCACCGGGTGGGCAGGCGGGCGGCGGAGATCGCCGGAACGGAGATCGTGCTGGAGGCCACGGTCAACCGCGACCCCCTGCTCAAGGCGCTCAGGATGGCGGGCAAGGTCTACCGGTTCCCGCCCGAGTTCGACGTGCGGACCTTCGAGAGCGCCTACACGGCGGGCGAGGACATCACCCACCGGGTGAACGTCAGGAAATACACGAAGCAGAAGCGCGCCTCCATGGCCGCCCACGCCTCCCAGGCGAAGGGCGGCAGCACCGACAGGACGCTCGCCGTCATGCTGAAGATCCCCGGACCGCTCTATCGCCTCGTCTTCGGGACAGAATGGTTCGTACGCCGCGACGTGCCCCCGGGCACCCGCCTCAAGCACCCCTTCGACGGGATCTGATGAAGAACAAGTGGGTCCAGGGCGCCCTCTCCGTCCTGTCGCTCGGTCTCGCCGTCCTCCTGGTGGTGTACCTGCCGCAGATCGTGCACACGCTGACCGGCAAGCCGGTCTCGTGGGAGCAGATCGGGGAGATCTTCTCCAGGATGGGCATCGGCACCATAGCCCTGATGACGGCGGTGTGGCTGGCCAGCCTGATCGCCTACACCTTCGTGCTGACCAACTCCCTGCCTGGCCTGTCGCACCTGCAGGCGCTGACGCTCAACGCGGCGGGCAGCGCGGTGAGCAACCTGCTGCCGTTCGGCGGAGCGGCCGGGGTGGCGCTGACCTTCGGCATGACCAGGGGCTGGGGGTTCGCCAACCGGCCCATCGTGGTGATGACCCTGGTCAGCGGCATCTGGAACACCCTCTTCCGGTTCATCCTGCCCGCCGTGGGCATCCTGGGGCTCCTGCTGGCCGGGGAAGTGCCGAACCCGACCGTGGCCAAGGCCGGATGGGTCGGCGCGCTGTCGATCCTCGTCCTGGTCGCCGTCATGGCCGCCGCCCTCTACTGGGACAGGGCGGCCAACCTGCTCGGGCGCGGGCTCGACGGGCTCATGCGGCTGTTCAGGCTCAGGTTCAAGGCCTCGGAGGCGCTGGACAACCTGCGCAGGGACACCGCCGAGGTGGTCAGGAAGCGCTGGGCCGGGCTGTCGGCCGGCATGGTCGCCTTCCTGGCGCTCCAATGGCTGATCATGGTGGTCTGCATGCAGGCCACCGGCGCCTACCCGGGGCTGGCCCAGTCGATCGCCGTCTTCGCCCTCTCCAGGGTGCTGACCAGCGCGCTCGTCACGCCCAGCGGCGCCGGGATCATGGAGGCGGGGGTGGTCGTCCTGCTGATCGCCTTCGGGGTTCCCACACCCGCCGCGACGGCCACCGCGCTTCTGTTCGGCTTCTGGACCTACACTATCGAGATCCCCTTCGGTGGGCTGGCCCTCGGCGCGTGGGCACTCCTGCGCAGGCGCAACGGGCGGTCCCAGACTGCTGAGCCCGCCCCCGAGAGTCTGAAAGCACCCTAGTGAACCGTTCAAAGACCTTGTGCCTCCTTCGGAAGCACGCATAGCGTGGCGGCTGACATGGTGGCGTTCCGGGTTCTTGGGCCAGTCGAGGCGTACGAACACGACGACGAACTCGACCTCGGCGGGTTGCGGCAGCGGGCCGTGCTCGCCCGATTGCTCGTGGCCAGGGGTCAGGTCGTGCCCGTCGACACGCTCCTGTTCGACCTGTGGGCCGACGACACGGCCAAGGGCGCCCAGTCGGGGCTCCAGGTTTACATCTCCCGCCTGCGCCGGGTCCTCGAGCCCGGCCGCCCGCGCGGGGGCCCCAACCGGCTGCTGGTGACCGTCGCGTCCGGCTACGCCCTGCGCGTGGCGCCCGACCAGGTCGACGCGCTCCGCTTCGAGCAGCTCGTCCGCGCGGCGGGCGAGCACCTCGACGCCGACGACCCGCAGTCCGCGCGCGGACGCCTGGAGAAGGCGCTCGGCCTGTGGCGCGGCACCCCCTACTCCGACTTCGCCGACCAGCAGTGGGCGGAGGCCGAGGTCAACCGCCTGGCCGAGCTGCGCCTGGTGGCCAGGGAACGGCACGCGGACACCGGCCTGCGGCTGGGCAGCCACGCCGAGACCGTGCCCGACCTGGAGGCGCTCACCGCCGAGCACCCGCTGCGCGAGGAGGGCTGGCGCCTGCTGGCCCTGGGCCTCTACCGGCAGGGCCGCCAGGGCGACGCGCTGGCCGCGCTGCGCAGGGCGCGCGGCATCCTGGCCGACGAGCTCGGCATCGACCCCGGCCCGGCGCTGCGCAAGCTGGAGTCCGACATCCTGGCCCAGTCGCCCGAGCTCGAACTCGTCGCCGCCGCCAGGCCGTCGCGGCCCGCTCCCCCGGCCACCGACACCTGGCCGCCGAGGCCGACCACGCCGATCGAGCCGCCGCCACTGGAGCCTGAGCCGTTCGTCGGCCGTGACGCCGAGCTGAGCAGGCTCACCACGGCCGCCCAGCGCACCGCCAGGTTCCAGGTGGCGATCGTCGCCGGAGACGCAGGAGCGGGCAAGACGACGCTGCTGCGCCAGCTGCAGTCGAAGGTCACGGCGGACGGCTGGCTGTCCGCCTCAGGCGCCTGCCCTGACTCCAGCGCGACCCCGCCCGGCTGGGCGTGGGTGGAGATCCTGCGGGCGCTGACCGAGGTGACCGGCGCCGGCGAGTACGCCACGCTGCTGGCGCCGCTGCTCGACGACGCCGACCCCGACCCGGACGACGACGAGGCGTCCGGCGGGTTCCGCCTGCACCGCGCGGTCGGCGGCTACCTGGCGGGCGTGGCGCGCCGCGCCCCCGTGCTGCTGACGCTCGAGGACCTGCACTGGGCCGACGACCAGACGCTCGCCCTGCTGCGCGCCCTGCCGAGCCTGCTGGCCACCAGCCGCGTGCTGCTGGTCGTGACGTGCCGCGAGGGCGAGCTGGACGACCGGCAGGCCGACGTGCTCGCCGCGCTGGCCAGGCTCGGCCCGGTGCGCGTCGGGCTGTCCGGGCTCGACCCGAAGGCGGTGGCCGAGCTGGTCAGGGCCACCTGCGTGCGGGAGATCGACGAGGACGCCGTCGAGTCGATCGTGGAGCGGACCGGCGGCAACCCGTTCTTCGTGCGGGAGACCGTCCGCTTACTGGACTCGGAGTCCGCGGGCGCGCACGCCACGGCTGCCGAGGTGCTGTCCGGGGTGCCGTCCGGCGTGCGCGACGTGCTGCGCAGGCGCATCTCGCGGCTGCCCGCCTCGGCGCAGCAGATCCTGCTGCAGGCGGCGGTCATCGGGCGCGACGTGGACGTGGACGTCCTGGTGGACGTCGCGGGCGGCGCCGAGGACGCGGTCGTCGACGCGGTCGAGGCGGCGCTGCTGGCCGGGCTGGTCACCGAGCCAGGTCCCGGGCTGCTGCGTTTCGACCACGACCTGGTGCGCGACACCATCTACTCTGACGCGTCCCGGCTGCGCCGTACGCGCCTGCACGCCTCCGTGGCAGCGGTCATCGAGCACCGCAACCCCGGCGACGTGGCCGCGCTGGCCCACCACTTCTTCGCGGCGGGCACCGCCGAGACGGCGAGCAAGGCCGTCCACTACGCGGGGCTGGCCGCCGAGCAGGCCGAGCGGCGCTTCGCGCACCGGGAGGCGGCGCAGCTGTGGGAGCAGGCCATCGCGGCCTTCGACCGCACCGGCGGCGACACCCGCCAGCGGCTGCTGCTGATGCTGCGCCAGATCAAGGCGCTGGCGCTGTGCGGTGACATGGAGGCCGCGCGGCTGCTGCGCCGTGCCGCCATGGACCTGGCGCTCCCGCTGGGCGACCTGGAGATCACCGCGCGCGTGGCTGCCTCGCTGGCCGTGCCGCACAAGGGCATGGCGCGCGACTTCACCCGCACCGCCTGGGAGATCGTCGACGTCACCGAGAAGGCGTTGATGGAGCTGCCCGAGGGCGAGCAGACGCTGCGCGCCAGCCTGCTCACCACGCTGGCGCTGGAGCTGGAGGGGTCCTCCTCGCCCGAGCGCGGGCGGCAGGCCTCCCTCGAGGCGCTGGAGCTGGCCAGGCAGAGCGGCGACCCGACGCTGCTGGCGGTGGCGCTGAGCGGGCGACTGCGCCAGTCCTACGACATCCCCGCCGTCGACACCCGCGAGAGCATCGGCCGCGAGCTGCTGGAGGTGGCGCAGCGGTCGGGGCAGATGGCCGTGCAGGCGCTGGCGCACCTGGTGCTGCTGGAGTGCGCTGCCGCGCGCGGCGAGTTCGCGGTCTCCGACGAGCACGCGGCCGCAGCTGAACGGCTGGCCAAGCAGTACGACCTGTCCGCGCCCGAGGCGGTCTGCGCCTGGTACGCGGGGCAGAAGCTGATGATCGCCGGTGACTACCCCGGCGCCGAGCGGGCCTACCGCGAGGCGGCCCGCATGACGGCGCGCGCCGGCATGCTGGAGGGGCGCCAGGACCTGCCGCTCATCGCGACGTTCTGCCTGCACCTGGTCGACGGGCGCGCTGCCGACATGGTCGACGTGCTGTCCGAGGCGCATCAGCGCGGCGCGAAGTGGACGCTCGACGCCTACGCGCTGGCGCTGGCCTCGGCCGGGCACCAGGCCGACGCGCGGGCGGTGGCTGCCGTGCGGCCGCCGGTGCGTCCCGACTTCCTGTACGAGCTGGCGATGACGTGGCGGGCGCTGGCCGGGATGCTGCTGGGCGACCGGGAGCGGATGGTCGACTGCTACGACAAGCTCAAGCCGTTCCACGACCGCATCGCCGGGGCGGGCACGGGCGTGGTGGCGCTGTGGCCGGTGGCGTTGACGCTGGGCGACCTCGCCATCCGGCTGGGCCAGCCGGACGCGGCGCAGGACCACTACGTCAAGGCGCTGGAGGTGGCCGAGCGGGTCGGCGTGCCGCGCTGGGTGGAGGCCGCGAGGCGCTCGGTCAGCAACTCACCTGGAAGCGGTCGCTCCTGATCGTCTTGCCATCCTGGACGGCGAGCTCGATGCGGTACCAGCCCGGGTTCGACACGATCCTGGGCTGCCACTTCACGGTACGGCTCGCGGCGGCGAACCCGGCGTAGTCGCTGAGGTAGGAGCGCCACTGCTTCGTGGTGGCGTTCCAGCGGGCCAGGCGCCAGCCGTACAGGACGGTCTCTCCGGGCTTGTCGTTGACGAGGACGGTCCTGGCCACCATGGTCTTGGCGCAGCCCGGCTCGGTGGCGCCGGTGGCGACGGAGATCTCGCCGGAGACCGGGGCGATCGTGGTGGTGATGGGCATCGCCTGCGCGGCCAGGGTGATGGTGTGCGCTTCTGCTGGGG
This sequence comes from Nonomuraea sp. NPDC050556, assembly GCF_044457355.1. Lineage (NCBI taxonomy): Bacteria > Bacillati > Actinomycetota > Actinomycetes > Streptosporangiales > Streptosporangiaceae > Nonomuraea > Nonomuraea sp. NPDC050556. The sequence continues at coordinate 305,776 of NZ_JBITGU010000004.1, forward strand.
CGGAGGCGGCGGTGCCGTACGCAGAGACTCCGACGTAGACGCTGGTGAAGGCGAGCGCGCCGACGAACAACTTCAGCGTGGTGGTGGTGCCTGTGCTCAGAACCGCTGCTGCCTTACCCATGATCAACACCTTGCCCTCTCATCTACAGGTGTACGGGAAGGTGGTTGAGCCCTACTTGCCGCGGGCTTGCAGGCCGCGCATGATACGAAAAGTCAGACGTAAGGCCCTGAGGTGGCAGGTAGTTGGCGAGTCAAATAAGGTAAGGCTGACCTAACGAGCTTCTTGGGTGGTGATTGTCCGCATGGCTCTGATCGCCATCTCCGACGACTACACGCGGCCGTTCTGGCTGGGCCTGCCTTACTGGCTCGTGGGCGTGGTGCTGATCATCGCGCTGTTCGGCGCTTTCCAGGCGTACTACTGGATCGGCCGCAAGCTGGGCGAGAAGCTCTACGAGTCGCGCATCGGGGTCAAGGTCGGGCGCGAGCGCATCCGCAAGGTCGAGCACGTCGTGGAGAAGTGGGGCGCGCTGGCGGTCTACGGCTGCTTCTGGGTTCCCGGGCTGCGGCACACGCTGCCGTGGGTGGCGGGCGCGTTGCGCGTGTCCTACCCCTGGTACGTCGTGGCGAGCGCGCTGGGCTGCCTCACGTGGGCGCCGCTGTGGTGGTTCGGGTTGTACGCGGCAGTCTGGGGCTGGCTCAGGCTGGCGGCGGAGTCGCCGGTCGCGGCAGGCACCGTGGCCGTGGTGGTGGTCGCGGCCGTCGTGGGGTTCGTGGTGTGGCGGCGGCGCAGGAAGCGGGCCGAGAAGGCCCTCGCCGCCTGACGAGGGCCTCCCGGGTTGCGACAGCTGCTCAGACGGCCGCGAGCGTCTCGTCGGCGACCGTGGCGTCGCCGGCGTTCTTGCGCACCGACTCGATGCCGTTCATGCACGCCGCCTTGGTCGTGTAACCCTCGCTGACCGCGATGGTCTGCCCGTTGGTGGCGACGAGCTTGAAGCGGAACTCTCCGCGCCTGTCCTTCGTGATGACGAATTTGCCTGCCATGGCGTTCTCCCCCGTTTACTCCTGGTAAGGATCGTTTACCCCGGTCAGGAGGATGTTTTCGCTTCTTAGGGTCAAGTTCCGCATAGCAACGTTTGATCACCTGTCACCATGCTGGAATGCATATCCGGGGTATCTTCTGCTCTGCCGTACTAGCCCTGAGTGTGGGGTTTGCCGCACCCGCGCACGCGGCCGTCAAGGCGCCCGCCGTGGGGGCGCGCGCGGCCTACGTCGTGGACTCTGCGGGGACGATCCACTTCGGCAAGCGCCAGAGCCGGCGCGTGCCGGTCGCGAGCCTGGTCAAGGTCATGACCGCCTACGTGGTGCTGCGCGAGGCGAACCTGGGCGACGTCGTGACGATCACCAAGGGGGACGTGCGGCACGCGGCCGACAACGGGGCCACGACGGCGGCGCTGTCCACGGGGGAGCGGCTCACGGTCAGGGACCTGCTGTACGGGCTCATGCTGCCGTCGGGGGCGGACGCGGCCAACGCGCTGGCGCGTAAGTACGGGCCTGGGAAGGGGGCGTTCGTGGCGAAGATGAACGACGCGGCGCGGAGTCTGGGGCTTTCCGACACGGCTTATACGAATCCGGACGGGTTGCCGTCGCCGCGCAACGGTGGGTACTCGACGGCGATCGACCAGGCGAAGCTGACGCAGGCGGCGCTGTCTGACGCGACGTTCCGCGCGGTGGTGGGGGCCAAGGCGCATCGGGTGGCCAAGACGGGGGCGCATCGGGCGCACACGTGGAAGAACACGAACAAGCTGCTGGGGATGACGGACGGGGTGCTCGGGGTGAAGACGGGCTACACGAACGCGGCGGGGTATTGCCTGTTGTTCGCGGGGGAGCGTGCTGGGCGGCGCATCGTGGGGGTGTTGCTGGGCGACCAGAACGAACGCCGATTCACCGAGGCCCAGGAACTCCTCGACTACGCCACCACCCAGATCCAGGGCGGCTGACCCCCACTCCCAGGGCCCTTCACCACCAAAGGGCCCTCACCCCAAGACCCTCAACCCCAACGGACCCCCACCTCCCACGGCGCCCTCGCCTCAAGGAGCCTCACCCCCAAGAGGCGCCCAGGCCCACGGGGGCCCTCGGCGGGGCAGTTCCTCACGGGGGGCACCCATAAGGGGTGGGCCACCCTCTCCATAGGTGGCCCACCCTCGAAAAGCTAGCCTTTCCCGGAGGCCGTCCCCTCAAGGGTCCTCAGCTGGCGCGGGCCTCGCGGATCAAGGGGATGCCCTCCCCCAGCGACGCGTGCAGGGGAAGGGCGATCGGGGCGAACTCGTTGCGATGGATCTCGAACCCCTGCACGCTCCACGAAATGCTCGCCGTACACTCCCCCGCGCTCACCCGCATGAGACGCCCCCGATGCACGCTCGCCTGCAGCATCGCGATGTCGAAGCTCAGGTCGATCCCGAACGTCACCCGCCCCACCACCTGCCCGCCCACCAGCACGTCGACATAAGGCGCATGCCGCGACACGATCTTGTGCTCCGCCAGCCGCACCGTCTCCCCCACCCCCGGGTTGTCGAGCGTCCGGCGAGCGGCCGCCTGCAGTCCGCGGTACTTGTACCACCCGCCCAGCAACGCCGCCCCGATGTTGAGCCCAGCCAGCAACTCACCCCCCGACTCGATCATCGGCCGTTCGAACACCCCGCCCACCCGCTGCCTGACGTCATCAGCGACCCCAGGCACGTTGATCGCGTGCGCCAGAGCCGAAGCAGCGTGCCGAGGATCGCCGAAGAGCAGCACGTCGGCCGTGCTGGGATGCGTCTCGATGGAAATGGTCACCGTACGATCTCCTGAAACTCCTGGTGGCCGGGGTCGTGGTGGGGTTCGAACCGGATGCCGGGCAGTTCGTGCAACTCCACGAAGGGCTGAAGATCGTGGTACGGCACGCAGCGCACCCCCGGCACCGCGGGTTTACGCCGGGGGCGGAGGAAGAGCAGCAACCCACCGAGCAGCAACACCGCCGCCGCCACCAGCACGATGGGAACCACGGGCGCCCCACTGCCGGACTCGGACACCTGCAACTCATGCGTCTCCTCGACGCTCGGCGTCTCCTCGGGCGTGGGCGTCTCTTCCGGCGTAGGCGTCACTTCGGGCGAGGGAGTCACCTCAGGCGTGGGGGTGACTTCGGGCGTAGGAGTGACCTCCGGCGTAGGAGTGACCTCCGGCGTAGGAGTGACCTCAGGCGTAGGGGTGACCTCCGGCGTAGGCGTAGGCGTCACCTCAGGCACGGAGGTGGCGATCCGCACCACCGTCTCGCACGCCGCCTCGGTCCCCGCCGCGGGATCCTGGCTCGCCATCGTCGCGTCCTCGTCGGCCACCCCGCTCTCGTCCACCCGGAACCCGGCCTCCCCCAGCGCCGTCCTCGCCTCGGTCAGCGTCAGCCCGACCACGTTGGGGATCGTGTCCCCCGACCCCGTCCCCGTACCGTCCCTGGTCCCGAGCAACGACGGGCAGTCGAGCACGGCGGCCGCCGCCGCCGGTAACGGCGCGACCGAGAACGCCAGCACGGCCGCGCAAACCCATCTGCCGATCACACTCGAAACGCTAGGCGGCGATCACCGCGCACACATGAGTAGGCCCTACTCAACACCGGATTCGAGCAGATCGAACACGGCGTGCATCGCGGCCGGCGGGTCGGGTTCCGCCCCGGCGAGTTCGGGGATCTCCAGGACGTAGCGGGCGAGGGCCCGCACCCGCATGTCGGACGGCTCGCGACCGCTCTCGGCGGCGATCGCCTCCCCCAGCTCGGCCTCGCCCGCGATCCAGAGCCGGCGCGAGTAGTCGCGCAGGGCGGGCGTGCTCACGATCAGGTCGCGCTTGCGCCGCATCGCCTCGGGAAGATCGGGGGCGAACGGCCCGCCGCTCGCCATGCGACGGCGCAGGGCCTCCAGCACGGACTGCCCCTCGGGCCTGTCCCTGATCGCCTCGGCCAGCCAACCGGCCCGCCCGGCGCCGTCGTCGAAGATCAGCGCCTCCTTGCCGTCCGGCACGTGCGCGAACAGCGTGGCGATGGAGACGTCGGCCGCGTCCGCGACCTGGGCGACGGTCACACCGTCGTACCCGCGCTCGGCGAACAGCCGCAACGCCGCGTCCGCCAGTGCCTGGCGGGTCTGTGCCTTCTTGCGCTCGCGCCGTCCCATGCCCTCATCATAGCTAAAATCCAGAATGAGTATGATTTCAGAGTCATTCTAGTTTTTGGAGTCGCCATGTCATGGGACGTGAAACACCTGCCACGGGCGGACGGGAAGACCTTCCTCGTCACCGGCGGCAACGCGGGCATCGGATACTTCGTCGCGGAACAGCTCGCGGGCACCGGCGCGACCGTCATCCTCGGCAGCCGCGACCCCGTCAAGGCGGAGGCCGCGCAGGCCTCGATCCGCGCCCGCGTCCCCGGCGCCCGGGTCGGCCACGTCAGGCTGGACCTCTCCTCCCCGAGGACCGAGCCCCTGGACATCGAGCGGCTGGACGCGGTCGTCTACAACGCGGGCGTGCTCCTCGACCGGCCGCCGCGTCGGCTCACCGAGGAGGGGACCGAGCTGATGTTCGCCACCAACCACCTCGGCCACTTCGCGCTGACCTGGTGGCTGGCGCCCCTGCTCGCCGCCGCGCCGGCGGGCCGCGTCGTCACCACCGGCAGCTTCACGGCCAAGTCCGAGAGCCTCGGCCTCGACGATCTGCAGAACGAGCGCGACTACCGCCCCAAACGCGCGTACGCACGGTCGAAGCTCGCCCAGATGCTCTTCGGCTTCGAACTCGACCGCCGCCTGCGCGCGGTCGGCAGCACCACGATGAGCGTGGTCACCCATCCGGGCGGCGCGCTCGACTCGCTCACGCCGTCCCGACCGCCCGTCCGGGTACGGACCACAGGGGAACGGCTGCGCGGCCTGCCCGCCGGACTCCTCCTCCAGAGCAAGGAGGCGGCCGCCTGGCCCGCGGTCCGCGCCGTGCTCGACCCGGCCGTGCGCGGTGGGCAGCTCTGGGGGCCGCGGGTGTTCGGCATCCGCGGCCTGCCCGTCCTTGAACCCGTGCGCGGCCAGCTGGCCGACGTCGAGCTCGCCGCCCGCCTGTGGACCGCGAGCCGCGAACTGACCGGCCTCGACCCGAGCCTGGCCTTCAGCCCCGCATGAGGGTGTGGCAGGCGATCGCGGTGGCCGCGACGACGTTGAGCGAGTCGACGCCCGAGGCCATCGCGGTCGCGCTCATCGGGATGCACACCCGCTCCGACGCCTCGTTCAGCCAGCGCGGCGACAGCCCGGGCCCCTCGGAACCCATGAGCAGCGCGACGTGCGACCCCATCTTCACCTCGTCCAGGGGCGTCGCGCCCTGGTCCGGGGTGAGCGCGAGGGTCTGGAAACCGGCCGAGCGCAGGGTGTCCAGCCCGCCGTACCAGTCGTCCATCCTGGCGTACGGCACGGCGAAGACGGCGCCCATCGAGACCTTGACCGAGCGCCGGTACAACGGGTCGGCGCACCGCGGCGACAGGATCACCGCATCGACCCCCAGCGCGGCCGCGCACCGGAAGATCGCCCCGACATTCGTGTGATCGACGATGTCCTCCAGGACCACGACGCGGGTGGCCGTGGCCAGGACGTCGGGGACGGGCGGCACGGGCAGGCGTTCCATGGAGGCGAGCGCGCCCCGGTGCACCTGGAACCCGGCGACCCCCTCCATGACCGCCTCGTCCACGACGTACACCGTGCAACCGTCCAGCACGTCGGACAGCGACGCGAGCCAGCGCTCGGTCGTCAGCACGGAACGGACCGGGTAGCCGCTCCCGACGGCGCGCCTGATCACCTTCTCGCCCTCGGCCAGGAAGAGGCCGCGCTCGGCCTCCAGGCTCTTGCGCAGCTCCACGTCACGCAGGCTGGTGTAGTCGGCGAGGCGGGGGTCGCGCGGGTCGGTCAGATACTCAGGCACCTTCGAATACTGCCACGACCCGCCTGACCTGCCAGACCAGCGCGTAGCAGAGGAGCACGAGGCTGAGGCCGACCACGGTGCCCGCGCCGACCTTGGTGAGCATCGAGGCGATGCCGGGATACTCGGGCTCGTCGACCATCGGCCAGACGACCGCCCCCACCAGGATCCCCACCGCGCACGCCGCGAGCACCCCGGCACGGACCCCGCGGGAGATCACCAGCCTGTCCGGTACGGCTGCCGCCGGCATGCGGGCCAGCCCGCGCCACACCCACCACACCACGATCGCCAGCCCGACCACAGACGAGCCGTACTGGAGGGCCCGGAACAGCGGGATCACGTCCAGGACCCGGTGGTCGAACCCGCTCCACCCCCAGTACATCGAGGCGGTGGAGTGGGTGAAGGAGTCCCAGAACACGTGCGTGGCCGAGCCGACGACCGCGCCGGCGACGATCGGCAGCACCCGGAACGACGGCTTCAGCACCGCGGCGCGCCCGCCGAGCGACGGCGGCAGCAACGCGATCAGCGGTTCCCTGAAGACGCCGTGGAAGAGGCCGAGCAACACGAGAACGGACAGCAGGTCGAGCGTCAGCACGCCCTGCAACGAGTGCCAGTCAGTGCGCTCAGGCAGAAAAGGGAGGAAAATCGGCAGGTCAGGGACCATCGCTCCCAGCGCGAGCGCCCATGGGTCGAGCCATCTGCGTATCGTGGGCGAGGACACCAGCGGCAGCACGGCTGCGACGTGGGCGGGCGTGAACGGCACGAGTCGCAGACTACCCGGCGAATCTTGACCATCCTTTACCTAGACCCGCTAAGGTCACTCTAAGTAGTGGGTAAGGTACGTATCGCTGTCGACGGCCGGAGGCCAGAATATCGGGGGTCATGGTGTCTGACCAGCGGATTCATGAGCATCCGGCCGCGTCAGCCACCTGGCTGCGCGACGCCCGCCTCGCCCGGTCGCTGTCGGTGGGCACGCTCGCCTGGCTCGGCGTGGAGAGTTCACTGGGGCTGTTCGCCGGGTTTTCTGCGCATTCCGTCGCGCTCATCGGCTGGGGACTGTCCTCGTTCGTGGAGGCGCTCGCCAGCCTGATCGTGGTGTGGCGGTTCACCGGGTCGCGCACCCTGTCCCCCAGCGCGGAACATCGGGCGCAGCGAGCGGTCGCCGTCAGCTTCTGGCTGCTCGCCCCCTACCTCGTCCTGCACGTGGCGCACGATCTCGACGCGGGCCACCGGGCGGCGCCGACCCTGCTGGGCATCGTGGTGACCGCGGTGAGCCTGGTCAGCATGCCCGTGCTCGGGATGGCGAAGCGGCGGCTCGGCGCGCGGCTGGCCTCGGCGGCCACGTCGGGCGAGGGCACCCAGAACCTGATCTGCGCGGCGATGGCGGCCGGTGTTCTCGCAGGTCTGTGGGCCGGCACGGTCGGCTGGTGGTGGGTGGATCCGGCGGTGGCGCTGGCGCTTGCGGCGGTCGCCGTACGCGAGGGATGGCGCGCCTGGCACGGTCACGGATGCTGCCACTGACCGTCACAGCCGGTAATCGCTGCACCAAAAGAGCGGTTTTGCCACACTAAGCCCACCGAGTATCGTTCCGTAGGCATTGCGGATTGTTTACCGGTAGGGTGACCCGAATTCTCCCGGAACGTCGCAGAACACCGAAGAGGACATCGTGGGGCGACACCGTACAGACGAGCTCGATGATGGCTATCGCGCCTCCGAGTCGGCCCCTCGCAGGCGAAGTGGTGGCAGTGGCCGGGGCAAGGTACTGGTCCCGCTGGCCGGCGCGGTCGCGCTGGCCGTCCTGCTCGGTGTGGCCGCCTTCGTCATCTTCAACAAGGACCACAACTGCTCGGCCGGGAAGATCGCGCTGCGCGTGACGGCCTCGCCCGACATCCAGCCCGCCCTGTCGAAGATCGCCGCCTCCTACACCAAGGCGACCCACTCCATCGACGACAAGTGCGTCGAAGTGAGCGTTGCCAAGGAGTCGACGGCCAAGACCGCGGTCACGCTCGCGGCCGGCAAGTCGGCGACGGACCTGTGGGTGGCCGACTCCAGCATGGTGATCGCCCGGCTGCGCGGCGACGAGGCGGGCGCCGGGCTGCCCGAGCCGTCCGGATCCGTCGCGGTGTCGCCCATCGTGCTCGCCGCGCCCAAGTCGGCGGCGGCGAAGCTGGCCGGGAGCCTGGAGCCGAGCTGGTCGGGCCTGATCGCCGCCTCGAACGTGGCCAACCCGGACGGGCCTGGCAAGAAGATCCGGGTGCTCGCCCTCGACCCGCAGAAGAACTCGGCCGGTCTCGGCGCCCTGCTGGCGGCAGCGGGCGCGGCCAAGGCCGCGCAGGTCAGCGAGAAGGCGTTGCTCGGCTCGCTCAAGCAGCTCTCGCGCACGCTCGTGGCCGACCCGAGCGCGCTGCTGGCGTCGCTGACGGTCAAGTCGGCCGACAAGAAGGTGCCGCTGGGCGTCGCCACCGAGCAGAACATCTGGGCGCACAACACCAAGAAGCCGGACGCGCAGGTCGTCCCGCTCTACCCGGCCGAGGGCACGCTCTTCCTCGACTTCCCCCTGCTGGTGCTCACCAAGGACGCGCAGGTACAGAAGGCGGCGGCCGCCTTCCAGAAGGAGCTCGCCGGGGACTCGGCCGTGAAGACCCTGCGTGACTACGGCTTCCGCACGGCGGACGGCAAGGGCGGCACGGCGCTGTCCAAGGGCGAGGGGTTCAAGCCCGAGGCGCCGCAGGCGCTGGCAGCGCCGGACGCCAAGACGGTCGCCAGCCTCAGCCAGACGTGGTCCAGGCTGAACCTCGGCACCCGCCTGCTGGCCCTGCTCGACGTGTCGGGCACGATGGCGCTGCCGGTGCCCGGGACGCAGATGACCCGCATGCAGGCGATCAGCAAGATCGCCACGGAGGGCATGGGCCTGTACGAGGCCAACGCCGAGATCGGCGCCTGGGCGTTCTCCACGCACCTGGACGGTCAGGGCAAGGACTGGAAGGAGCTCGTCCCGGTCGGTCCGCTCAGCGAGCAGGTGAACGGGGTGCTGCGCAAGCAGGCGCTCGCTCAGCAGCTGGCCACGGTCCAGGCGAAGGCGACGGGTGACACGGGTCTGAACGACACGCTCAAGGCCGCCTACAAGGAGATGCTGGACGGGTACCAGAAGGACAAGATCAACGTCGTGCTGGTGCTGACGGACGGCGCGGGCAACGACGACCCTGACGGCGGGGTCAGCAATGACGAGATCCTGGAGTATCTGAAGTCGCAGTTCGACCCGAAGCGGCCGGTGAGCATCCTGCTGATCGCGTTCGGTCCTGACGCGGCGAAGGGCAAGAAGCAGATGGACGCGATCGCGCAGGCTACGGCGGGCGAGGCGTTCATCGCGAAGGACATCCTCGGGGTGCGGGACGTGTTCCTCGAAGGCATGAAGCGCCGCCTCTGCGCCCCGAAGTGCGACGGCTAGATTTCTGAAGGACGCACTTCTCGACAAAGGACCTCCGCCCAGGCGGGGGTCCTTTGCACGGCGGGGCCGACCCCGCCGTCCCTTTCTTGTACGGCGGAGCCGAGGGATCGCTGCCCGCCGTAAGGGGCTGGGGCCTGTCCTTCATGGCCATCCAGCGTGCGTGGCCGGGCGCCGCGACATCGCCCGGATGGGCTAGTAAACGGACTTAGATCAACGCCCTCCCCTCCTCTCCCTCGTGTTTGCGCAGGTCATGCCCGCTGGTTATGGGTGTGTGGCCCCCGGACAACCCGCCCGTGGGAGGCGGCGTCCAACCCGCTGTGGGGCCACGATCCAAGTCCTGCGGGGAGGAAGTTCTCGTGCCCGGATGGCCGACTGTCGACCGCGCCGACGACCACCAGCTGGTGGACGCGCTGAGGCGTGCGGACACCGACGCCCCTGCCAAGCTCTACGACGCCTACGCCGAGCGGCTGCACGACTACGCCTGCAGCCTCACCGGCGACCGCGACCAGGCGGCCGATGCCGTACACGATGCCCTGGTCACCGCCCAGGGATGCGTCGACCAGCTCAAGGAGACCACCAGGCTGCGCGCCTGGCTCTACGCGCTGACCAGGTTCCAGGCGGCGGCCCGCCTGGACAGGGGCCAGGCGCAGGATCCGACACCGCCGCCGGTGCTCGACGATCCCGAGGACCCGGAGATGGCCGAGCTGGTCCACGAGGCGCTGGGCGAGCTGAGCAGGAGCGAGCGCGAGGTGCTCGAACTGTCGCTGCGCCACGGCCTGACGCCGGGCGAGGCGGGTTCCGTGCTCGGGCTGACCTCGCGCCAGGCGACGACGCGGCTGGGCAGGGCGCGCGACCATCTGGAGAACGCGGCCGCCGCCGTGGTCCTGGCCAGGACCGGGCGGGCGCACTGCCCCGACCTGTCGGCGATGGTCGACTCGTGGGAGGGGCCGCTCACGCCGATGTTGCGCCGGAGGCTGTCCGGGCACATCAGCGGGTGCGAGGTGTGCACCGAGGGCAGGCACAAGCACGTCGCGGCTGCCCGGCTGCTGGACATGGTGCCGGTGGCGTTCCCGCCGATCTCGCTCCGCCGCCGCGTGGTCGAGACGTGCGTGAACCCCGAGCTCGACCAGACCCGGACGATGATCGCGGACACCGGCGCCTTCGACAAGACCGGCTTCCCCGTCGCGGACAAGAGCGCGAACCGGCCGTCCAAGCGCCCCCGCGCCGGTGCCAGGCGTCGGCGTCCGCGCAAGCTGCTGCCCGTCGTGCTGCTCGCGGTCACCGCGATGGCGGCCACGGGGGCGATGGCGCTGATGGGCGGGGAGGAGAAGCCGCTGGCGCTCAGCGTCCCGCCGCCCACGGCGTCCAGCGACCCGCTGCCCAGCACCGACCAGGAGCCGGAGCTGCAGACAGAGGAGTCAGAGGAGCCGCCCACCCCGACCCCCACCGTCACCCGCACGACTCCGACGGCGAGCACCCCGACGCGACGGGCCGCGCCCACCACGCAGACCACCCGCCCGGCCGCGAACCCGACGACCACCCGGGCGCCGCAGCCGGTGGCGCGGCTGGCGGTCGGCTGCCCCGGGCGGATCGACGGCGCGGGCAAGGTCACCTTGAGCGCGCGCAACGCCACGGTCACCTGGAGCGCCACGTCGTCCGAGGGCCTCGACGTCTTCCCCGCCTCGGGTTCCCTGCGGAGCGGCGCGTCGGTCGCGATCTGGGTGACCGCCATCGACCCGGACGAGCCCGGCTCGGGGACGGTCGTGCTCACGTCCAACGGGGGCGGCGGCAGTTGCTCGGTGACGTGGCGCGGCGATCCGCCCCAGTCGTCGGAGTCCCCCACCGCCCCGCCGAACAGCCCGGACCCGACGGTCAACCCGGACGCGACCGCCACGTCGAGCACCACGACTGACCAGACGGCCGCGACCGCGGACCTGCTGGGCCACTGACGCGGGCAAGGAGAAGTGGGATAAAGCTCACGTCTGAGAATGGTGGGACAGGAGCTCACTTCAGGGAGTGGTGGGGGCAGAGGCTCCCACCACTCACGCATTTCAGGAGACGGCGCGGCACCGGTGCGCCCGGGTCACGTGAAGGTCTGCTCATGGCCGCGCGGCTCCGGCGAAACCTCCGGCGGGCACGGGCCTCGGGATCTTTCTGCGGACCTTAGGTGTGAAGGGGTCTGATGAGGAAAAAGCGACCTGCCCTGAAGATCATTTAAGTAACTTTCAGGCAGGCTTCAGGTGTCATGGGTGACGATGGTAGAGGTAGATCAACGGACATCAGCACATTCTGGTGACAAAAAGGTATAAAGCGGACCCCAACGCGAAGATCGGTGGCAAGATAGGGCATCCTGGTGGACTTGGAATCCGCCCAGGGTTGCCCGGCTCTTGACGATGTGTTGAAGAACACATGGGGAACGTCACCAGTCCGGTAAACCAGGTGCGGCGGCCAAGCGTCGGCATTGACGCACTCGGGGGTGCGTTGGTCGGATGAAGAATGCGATCAACCGTGCCTTTGCCCAGGAAGGACCAGGAGTAGGACATGTTCAGGAACCGTAGAGTTCTGACGTGGGGGCTCGCGCTCGCGTGTATCGCCGGTGCGGTGATCGCGCTGGCCGATATCCAGACGCCCCTGCGCCCGTTCCTGATCTCCCTGTTCCTTCTGGTGGTTCCAGGTGCGGCAGTCGTCGGACTGTTGCGTGATCGTGACCCACTTGCCGCACTATCAGTAGGTGCCGCGGCAAGTCTCGTACTGAACGTTCTCCTTGCCCAAGCCATGCTGTTGTTTGACGCATGGTCGCCCCGGGCCGGTGTGGCGACCGTCGCCGTGCTCGGAGGGTTCATGTACGTGCTTCGCGTGTTGTACCGGGGGAAGAACATGCAGACCGAACAGGGGGCCAGGTCAAGGTGAACATTTCCGTGGTTCGCCCGAGAGACCTCGGCGACGTTGAGCGATCCCGATGGCGGGAGTTGCAGAAGGCCGATCCCAGCCTCGACAACCCCTTCCTGTCGGTGGAGTTCGCTGTGGCGATGGACCGCCTGCGTGACTACGTGAGGGTGGCGGTCATCGAGGACGGGGGGAAGATCACTGGATTCTTTCCGTATGAACGGCACAGCTTCGGCATAGGTAAGCCCTTGGGCGGCTTCCTCACTACGTGTCACGGTTTGATTTCAATACCGGACCTCAAGGTCGACGCGAAGGCACTCTTGAGAGCGTGCAAGCTCACTGTCTTCGACTTCGACCACCTGGTGGCCGGCCAGCCCACGTTCGCCCCGTTCGAGACGGACGTACGGCCGGCCCCGATCATGGACTTCACCAACGGCTTCGACGCCTGGCTCGATCAGGTGAAGAGCAACTCACCCAAGAACCTGAAGACCGTGCGCTACAAGGAGCGCAAGTTCGGCAGGGAGCAGGGCGGGTTGCGCTTCAACTGGGCTTCTGCCGATGACGAAGAGCTCCGTACGCTGCTCGCCTGGAAGTCCGATCAGTACCGGCGCACGGGCAGGGTGGACAGGTTCGCCCAGCCCTGGATCGTCGAACTGATCGATCTGATGCACGCGGAAAGGTCGGAGGACTTCTCCGGCGTGCTGACCATGCTCTACGCGGGTGACGTCCCGGTCGCCGGCCATTTCGGTCTGCGCACGGCGACGACGCTCGTCGGCTGGTTCCCCGCCTACGACACCGAGTTCGCGCGCTACTCACCGGGCATCGTGCATCACCTGCAGATGGCCGAGCACGCGGCGCAAGCCGGCCTTCACCAGGTCGACATGGGCAAGGGCGGCAAGGAATACAAGGACTGGCTCAAGAGCGGGGTCCTGCTCGTAGCCGAAGGACGGATCTCCAGACCGTCCGCGGCGGCGGCTGTTCACTGGATCGGACGGACTCCTTTCAACAAAGCCCGAACAATCGTGACCGATCGACCGTCTCTCTATAGAGCGGCCGACCGTGTCCTGAAGGGCTTCGGTCGAATGCGCACGTCCATCCAGCCCGATTCAACCGCCAAGGAACCATCGGGAGCGCGCTAGAGCTCCCATCTCTACCCCTCACCCAAGCAAGCAGCACACCCTCACTCGCACAGGACCCTTCATGCACCGTTCGCCGCATCCGCCATCCCCTCTGGCTCCCGGGTCCGATCGGCAGCGTCAGGTCCCGGAAGGATTGTCCTCACCATGAGTCCCGAGATCACCAAGCACAACGGCAAGGCACAGGTTGCACCCCTGCGCTCCATGCCGCCGCTTGAGCGTTTCACTCCCGTCACGCCTCACCTGGCCATATCTCCAACGGTGAGCGTCGTGGTGCCCGCGATGAACGAGGCGGAGAACCTTCCGCACGTGTTCGCGACACTGCCCCAATGGATCGACGAGATCGTGCTGGTCGACGGAAATTCCGTCGACGACACGGTGGCTGTGGCCAAGCGGCTCCGGCCCAATGTGAAGATCGTCACCCAGACGGGCAAGGGCAAGGGCGATGCGCTCGCGGCCGGTTTCGCCGCATGCACCAGCGACATCATCGTCATGATCGACGCCGACGGTTCCACTGACGGACATGAGATCATCACCTTCGTCGGCTCTCTTGTGACCGGCGCCGACTTCGTCAAGGGCTCGCGCTACGCGGCCGGCGGCGGCAGCGACGACCTGACCTTCAGCCGTCGTTTCGGCAACAAGGTGCTGACCGGCCTGGTCAACGTCATGTACGGCACGCAGTACACCGACCTGTGCTACGGCTACAACGCGTTCTGGGCCCGCCACCTCGACGTCCTCGACCTCGACTGCGACGGCTTCGAAGTCGAGACGCTGATGAACGTGCGCGCCGCCAAGGCCGGCCTCAAGGTGCACGAGGTCCCGAGCCACGAGCGTTGCCGCATCCACGGCGAGAGCAACCTGCGCGCCATCCGCGACGGCATGCGCGTGCTCAAGACCATCCTGCGCGAGTGGCGCCGTCAGCCCACCGCACCCATCCCCGAGCCCGCTGCAGCTCCCGCCGCGGACCGGGGTGTCGCCTAGTTCGGGGTTACCGTGAAAACGTCAGTCGTCATCTGCGTCTACACCGAGGAGCGCTGGGAGGACATCAGGCAGGCCGTGGAGTCGGTCGAGCAGCAGACGCGCAAGCCGTACGAGCTGCTCCTGGTCGTCGACCACAACCCTGATCTGCACCTGAAGCTCAAGCGTGCCTACCCGCAGGCCATCGTGGTAGAGAACACGCACGAGCAGGGGTTGTCCGGCGGCAAGAACACCGGCGTGGCCGTTGCCACGGGCGACATCGTCGCCTTCCTCGACGACGACGCTGTGGCGGACCCCGGTTGGCTGGAGGCTTTGGAGGAGGGCTTCCAGGACCCCGGAGTCGTCGGCGTGGGCGGTCGCACCGACCCGCTGTGGGCGTCGAAGCGGCGCCCGCGCTGGTTCCCGTACGAGTTCGACTGGACGGTCGGCTGCACCTACCGCGGCATGCCCGACGTCAAGGCGCCGATCCGCAATGTCATGGGGGGCAACGCCGCCTTCGTCCGCGGGGTCGTGGCGGAGGTCGGCGGGTTCAACAGCGGCATCGGCCGCAGCGTGCAGGGCAGGAAGAGCCGGCCGCTGGGCTGCGAGGAGACAGAGTTCTGCATCAGGCTGACGCAGCAGAAGCCGGGTTCGGTGATGTTGTTCCAGCCGCGCGCGGTGATCGGGCACAAGGTGTCCAGGCAGCGCGAGGGCTTCGCCTACTTCAGGTCCAGGTGTTACGCCGAGGGCCTGTCCAAGGCGCTCGTCACCCGCGAGGTCGGCACGCAGGACGGGCTCGCCAGCGAGCGCGCGCACGCGATGAAGACGCTGCCGCTCGGCGCGCTCCGCGGGGTCGGTGAGGCCCTGCGCGGCGACGTGGGCGGCCTCGGCCGCGCGGCCGCGATCGTGGTCGGGCTGGCCTGGACGACCTGGGGCTATGTAGTGGGAAGTTGGAGACTGCGATGATCCGGGTGCCGATCCTCATGTACCACTCGGTCACCGACCGGCCGAACGGCGAGACCGCGCCGCTGGCCGTCCGGCCGTCCGACTTCGCCGAGCAGCTGGCCTACCTGTCGGAGAGCGGGTTCACCCCGCTCACCGTCGCCGACCTGGTCGCCTCGCTCAACAAGAACCAGGGGCGCTCCGTGCCGGAGAAGCCGGTCGTCGTCACCTTCGACGACGGTTACGCCGACTTCCACAGCCAGGCGCTGCCCGTTCTCGAGCGTTACACCTTCCCCGCCACGGTCTTCCTGACCAGCGGGTGGGTGGCCGACGCGGGCAAGGACGCGGCGGGCAGGCCGCTGGACGACATGCTCACCTGGGGCCAGGCCCGCGAGGCCGCCCAGACCGGCATCGAGATCGGCGGGCACAGCCACAGCCACCCCCAGCTCGACCAGCTTCCCGAGGCGGAGCTGCGCCAGGAGCTGCGCAAGAACAAGGGGCTGCTGGAGGAGAAGATCGGCAGCCCGGTCGCGACCATGGCCTACCCGTACGGCTACAGCAGCGCCCGCGTGCGCCGCGAGGTCTACAAGGCCGGCTACTTCGCCGCCTGCGCGGTGTCCAACACCATCGCGGCCGACCGGCACGACATGCTGGCCATCCCCCGGCTGACCGTCGCCAGGCACACCACGATCAACATGTTCAGGCGCGCCGTGGAGGGCAGCGCCGTACCTCTCATCTACCTGCGCGAGCGCGTCCTGACCAAGGGCTACGCGATCGTACGGAGAACCAGGTACGGCCTGCAGCGGGTGCGCGGCAATGTCTAACATCGTGCAGAAGGTCATGCGCGACCTCCGTAACCCGTTGTTCCGCAACGGCTACGCGCTCATGGCCAACACCGCGATCACCGCCGTCCTGGGCATGGGTTACTGGCTGCTGGCCACGCACCTCTACTCGCCCGAGGAGTTCGGCCGCGGCCAGGCGGTCATCACCGCGATGCGGCTGTTCGCGTCGCTGACCGCGCTCGGTCTCGTGGGGGCGCTGGCCAGGTTCATCCCGATCGCGGGCCGCCGCACTCCTGAGCTCATCCTTCGCGGGTACGGCGTGGCCGGGGCGACGGGATGCGTGGCCGCGCTGGGCTTCCTGCTGACGCTGCCGCTGTGGGGCAAGACCTACTCGGTGCTCGGCGGGTTCGGCCCTGGGCTGTTCTTCCTGGCGTCCGTGCTGGTGTGGTCGGTGTTCACGCTGCAGGACGTCGCGCTGACCGGGTTGCGCAGGGCGACCTGGGTGCCGATCAACAACCTGGTCTTCGGCCTGGTCAAGATGGGGCTGCTGGTCGCGCTCGCCGGGGCTCTGCCGTCCGGCGGGATCTTCGTGTCCTGGATCGTGCCCACGGCCATCGCGCTGATCCCGGTCAACTTCCTGATCTTCGGCATCGTGGTGCCGCGGCACATGAAGGAGACCGCCTCAGAGGCGTCTCCGCCGCGGTTGCGCGAGGTCGGCCGGTTCCTGGCCGGTGACTTCCCCGGAACGCTGTCGATGCTGGCCATCGTCTACCTGGTGCCGGTGCTGGTGGCCGCACAGGTGGGGGCGGCGACGTTCGGCCGGTTCTCGATGGCGCACACGCTGGGGTGCATGATCGAGCTGCTGGCGATGAACATGGCGGTGTCGCTGACCGTCGAGGGCGCTTTCGACAAGTCGCAGCTCGCGGCCAACTGCCGCAACGCGTTGCGCCGGGCTTACATGATCATCGCGCCGATCATCGTGGTGACGATCCTGGCCGCGCCGTTGATCCTGACCATCTTCGGCAGTGCGTTCGCCGCCGAGGGGACGACCCTGTTGCGGCTGATGGCGCTGGCGGTCTTGCCTCGGGTGTTGATCGAGGTGTATCTGAGTGCTTTGCGGGCGCAGAGTCAGGCTCGGAAGCTGGCGGTCGTGCAGGGTGGGCTGGCGTTGCTGGTGCTGGTCTCGATGTTGTCGCTGTTCCCCGTTTTCAACGTGAACGCCGTGGGGGTGGGGCTGCTGATCAGCGAGATCCTGGTGGCCTTGCTGATCTTGCCCGAGCTACGTAAAATACTCAAATTTGACGAAACCGGGCAGCCTAGCGTGACGCAGGAGTCGCCCGAGCCCGCATGATTGTAAACGTGAGGCAACGGGCAGGCGATGACATGACCACGGGGACCACGGACTCCTCAGAGACGGAGAGGGAGCAGTCTGACGTGTCCTTCGATCCCGACGCCACCGGCGTGATCCCGCGGATCACGGTCCAGCCGCCGGAGCCCGAGGACGAGGACACCGCGCCTCGGCCGCAGGGGAAGAAGGCGCGCAAGGAAGCCAAGGCCGCCGCCCTGAAGGCCCGCCGCGACGCCGCCGACCCCGAGGCCGCTGAGCCCGAGGCCGCCTCGCCGGAGGTCACTGAACCCGAGGTCACTGAGCCTGAGGTCACTGAGCCTGAGGCTGTTGAGCCCGAGGCTGTTGAGCCCGAGGCTGTTGAGCCCGAGCCCGAGCCCCAGCCCGAGCCCGCTTCCGAGGCCGAAGAGACGCCCGAGCCCGACGACGCCGTTGATGAGGACGACGCCGATGTGACGCGTCCCGGACGGTTGCCGAAGCCCGTGGCCCCCGTGAAGGACGACGAAGAAGAGCTCGACCTGTCCGCCACGGTGACCCGCAGGGTGCCCTCCTCCTTCGCCGTGCAGATCGGCCATCCCCCCACGCCGGAGGATGTCGCCCCCGAGGCGCCCGCCGTACCGAAGGACGCACCCGCCACCTCGCCGCAGAAGGACACGCCCACCACCAGGACGCCCTCACGGCTAGAGGACGCCGCCAAGGCCCCTTCTTCGCAGCAGGCCGCTTCCGCGGCGCCTGCCGTACACGAAGAGACGTCCGCCCCCGCGAAGCAGGGTGTGGCGACGGACCTGACCGCTGCGCCGGTGAAGCCCTCTCCCCTGGCTGTGGAGAAGGCGGCTCCCAAGGCCACCGGCATCAGGGGGATCCTGCAGAGCGCGCCCAAGTGGCTGCCCGTCCTGCTCACCCTCGAGGGCCTCCTCATGTACGTCCTGGCGCTGCGCATCGCGCCCGGACCCCTCCGCGGCGTGGACCCCGCCGACATCGGCGGCCTCGGGCTGATCTCCGCCATGCCCCTGAGCGCCTTCGCCGCCATCTTCATCATGATCGTGGCCTTCTTCGTCACGGTCTCCCAGAGCAGCGACCGCAAGTTCCTCCTCCTCTTCCAGATCGCCGTCATCACCTTCGCCCTCCACGGCGCGGGCGCGATCGTGGCCGACGCCCCCCGCTTCCCCACGGCGTACGTGCATGCGGGCTTCGTCGACTACATCTCCAGAACGGGCGAGAGCTCGATCGTCATGGACGCCCGCATGGGCTGGCCCGGGTTCTTCGCGTTGTTCTCGTTCGTCACCAAGACGGCGGGGATCACCGACCTGACCCCGATCCTCATGTGGACGCCACTGCTGTCCAACCTGCTCTACCTGCTGCCGTTCGTCCTGATCCTGCGCCAGGTGGTGGCGACGACGCGGGCCCGCTGGTTCGCGGCGCTGCTGTTCATCCTGGTGCAGTGGATCGGGCAGGACTACTTCTCCCCCCAGGGCTTCACGTTCGCGCTCTATCTGGCGTTCGTGGCGATCCTGCTGCGCTGGTTCGGCCGCGTCGAGGAGCGGACGAAGCCGATCCCGCCCAAGGGCAAGGTCAGGCGGCTGCTGGCCAAGCTCGACGCGATGATGCCGGGCGAGCTGGCCAACACCGGCATGTGGCGCGCCGACAAGCTGCTCATGCTCATCCTGCTGATCCTGCTGTTCGTGGCGGCGACCGCCTCGCACCAGATCACGCCGTTCATGATGCTGGGCACGCTGACCGCGTTCCTGATCTTCAAGCGGACGTCGCTGACGTGGGCGCTGCCGTTCTTCTTCGGCCTGATGGTGCTGGCGTGGATCAGCTACCAGACGGTCGGCTTCTGGTCGAACAACATCGACACGATCTTCGGCGGGCTCGGCAGGCTGCTGGACAACCTGCAGCGCGGCACCGGCGACCGGATCTCCGGCAGCGACCCGGTGCACGCGCTGGTCCTCAAGACGCGCCTGGGCATCTGCGCCGCCGTACTCGGGCTGGCCCTGGTCGGTTTCATCCGCAGGATGCGCCGCGGCGTGTTCGACCGCGCTGCGGTGATCCTGCTGTGCGTGCCAGCGCTGGCGATGGGGCTGCAGAGCTACGGCGGCGAGATGCCGCTGCGCGTCTACATGTTCGCGCTGCCCGGCGCGTGCCTGCTGGCCGCCTACGCGTTCTTCCCGAACATGCCGGCCGACAGCGCGGACGCCCGCGACGAGACGGTCCCCGTGCGCAAGCGCAACGTGCGCTTCAACCCCGAGCTCACCAAGAAGCTCTCGCTGGTGCTGGCCGCCACCGTGGCCATGGTGTTCGCGCTGTCGTTCCTGGTGGCGCGCTACGGCAACGAGAAGTTCGAGCGGGTGACCCCGAGCGAGGTCGCCGCGATGCGGTACGTCTACGAGCACGACAAGCCGAGCGCCCGCGTGCTCTACCTGGTGCCGAAGACGGGGCCGGAGAGCACGCCGATCCTGCCGTGGGGCGAGCGCGACTACGAGCGGACCGTCTACGAGCAGGTGCAGGTCTTCAAGGACCCCAAGGACATCAGCTCGGTCGTCAAGAAGCTGCAGTCCGACTACCGGAACACCTTCCTGGTCGTCACCGACGCGCAGGCCGCCTACCTGGAGCTTAACGAGGGCTTCCCGAAGGGCTGGGCCGACCAGTTCAGGGCGACGCTGGACGGCTCGAAACTGGTGAAGAAGGTCTATTCAGGCGACGACGCCGCGGTCTACACGCTGAAGAAGTTCGTGAAGGGCACCGAGATTCCCGAGCCGAACACCCCGTCGGGTGTGGGCGATCCCACAACGCCGTGGGACCTGGTCGGGCTGATCGCCCTGGGCGTGTTCTGGCCTGCCCTGTTCGCCTATGAAGTGATCAGGCTGCACGGCGATGACCGGGCGCGTAAGGCCAGGCGGAGGCTGCTTTACGTGGCCATTCCGGCCTTCGCGCTGTCCCTCGGCGTGATCATCGAGCGCTTCATCTACATCGCTATGAACAAGTGATGTAACAAATACGGATTTAGCCCCCAATATTCACAGGAAACCCTCAGGAATGCGCAATGATATCTCTGATGAGGACACAGGGGGCAGTGCGCAGCATGGGGCGTGGGGAGACGACGGCCTCGCGGATCGGATCCGTCGACGCCTTACGCGGGTTCGCGTTGCTGGGCATCCTGGTCGTCAACATCGCCTTCCTGGCCTCCGGCTACCGGATGGCGGGGCTGGCTGAACCGGCCTTCGACGGCCCGCTCGACTGGGGCGTGCGCTGGTTCGTGACCATGTTCCTGGAGAACAAGTTCTACCTGCTGTTCTCGTTCCTGTTCGGCTACAGCTTCACGTTGCAGCTCGACTCGGCCGTACGGCGGGGCAACGCGTTCGTGCCGATGTTCCTGCGCCGCCTGGGCGGGCTGTTCGTGATCGGCGTCGTGCACGCGGTGCTGCTGTTCCCCGGCGACATCCTGACCACGTACGCCGTGGTGGGCGTGGCGCTGCTGGCGCTTCGGAACGTGACGCCGCGGCGGGCCATGATCATGGCGGTCTCGCTGACGGTGTTGCTCGCCGCCGGGTTCGCGCTGCTGGCGATCATGGCGCAGCTCGGGCTGGACACGACGGGGCGGGTCGGCGGCGGGCTGGCCGAGGCCCAGGTCTCGGACATCGCGCAGCTCGGGACGGTGGGGCAGATCATCGGGGAGCACATGCACAAGCTCTCCACGATCATGGTGTTCCGCGTGCTCTTCCAGGGGCCTGCCGTACTCGCTGCCTGCCTGATCGGGCTGGCGGTCGGGAAGCTGGGGGCGTTGCGTGACGTGGCCGCCTACGCCTCGGTGTTGCGCCGGCTGCAGTGGGTCGGGTTCTCCGCCGGGCTGATCGGGGCGTTCTTCTACACCCAGTCGGCTTGGAACGGGGTGGGGCACAAGTTCCTGGGGCAGGCAGTGGACCTGGTGACGGCGCCGCTGCTGGCCGCCGCCTACGCCGCGACGCTGTTGCGGCTGCTGCCGCACGTGCCGAGGCTCGGGCAGGCGCTGGCGGCTCCTGGGCGGATGGCGCTGTCGAACTACCTGGGGCAGTCGCTGATCTGCTCGCTGATCTTCACGGGATACGGGCTCGGGTTACTGGACCGGGTGAGCCCGTTGCTGGAGGTGGCGATCGCGATCGGGGTGTTCTGCCTGCAGGTGGTCTACAGCCACCTGTGGCTGCGCAACCACCGCTACGGCCCGGTCGAGTGGATCCTCCGCTTCCTCACCTACTGGCGCCGCCCGACCGCCACCAAGGCACAGACCCTCTCGGAGGGATGAATCCCTGGGATTCATCCCGTCAGGGAGCGGCGGTAGCGGCCTGGGGCGGTGCCGTACTCACGCTTGAAGGCGTTGGCGAAGGCGAATTCCGAGCTGTAGCCGATCTGGGCGGCGACCTGGCTCAAAGAGGCGTCCGAGGCCCTCAGGAGCTGCGCTGCCCTCGTCAGGCGCCACCACGTGAGGTACGTCAGCGGTGGCTGCCCCACCAACGCGGTGAAGCGCTTGGAGAAGGCGGCCCGCGACAGGGACGCCTGCGCCGCCAGTGACTCCACCGTCCACGGTGCGGCGGGGGTCTCGTGGATGGCGTGGAGGGCGGTGGCGATCGCGGGGTCGGCGAGGGCGGCCGCCCAGCCCGTCGTGGCCCCCCGCTCCCCCGTGAACCACGTGCGCAGGATGTACAGCAGCAACACGTCGAGCAGCGCCGGGATCACCGTGTCCACGCCCAGCCGAGGGCTGTCCAGCTCCCCGCCCAGCAGATCGACCGCCGCCCGCAGCTCCGGCGACGTCCCAGCGGGCAGGTGCACGATCTCCGGCAGGTCGGCCATCAGCGGATGCGCCCTGGCCGGGTCGACCTGGTACCCGCCGCACAGGGTCACCGTACTGCTGGAGGACGGCACGCCCACCGTCGCCGAGGCGTAGCGCTCGTCGAACCTGGGGTCGTTCATCGGGTCGCAGATCGGCTCGGTGATCGCCGTCGTCAGGTCGTCGACGAGGGAGAACCCGGTGCCGTGCGGCAGGAACAGCACGTCGCCCTCGTGCAGCTGGACCGGCGTCCCCTCCCCCGAGGGCACGAGCCAGCAGGATCCACGCAGCACCACCTGGAAGGCCGCGGAGCCGCGCACCGTGGGGAACTCCTGCCCCCAGGGCGCGTGCCACAGGATGCGCGCCGAGCGCGGCTCTCCTGCGCGCATGACGGCCACGACGTCGCTGAGCACGTCCCCCATGCCTACGGCGTCCCCCGCTGCGCCCACTTGATCTCGTACGGCTGCAGCGAGACCGGCTTGCCGTCCACGGTGGCCGAGACCGGCTTGTCGCTGGTGTTCACCATCACGAGCTGCCGCTGCTGCGCCAGGACCCTGACCTTCTTGTCCGACGATGTCACCGGCTCCAGCGTGGTGCCCAGCGGGAACCACTTGGTGAACCCGCTCAGCAACCCCGCCATCGGCAGCTCGTTGCCCCGCTCAGGGCTCCACAGGCAGCCGCGGCAGTCCTTGCCGCTCTTCTGCTGCGGGTTCCAGTAGAGAGCGGTGCTGGCACCGCTGGTCGCGAACTCCATCAGCGCCGTCGCCTGCACGGCCGTGCGCTTGGCCTCGGTCCATCCGGCGTTCTCCGGCTCGACGTACCACTCGGCCCACCACACCGGCATGTCGTTGCTCTTCTGGCGCAACCACGTGGTGATCGCGCTGAACTTGCCCGTGGCGGCGAAGTCGTCGGGAACGTTCCCCTTGTCGTTCGTCATCGAGGCGCCGTCGACGACGATGAAGTCGGCGCCCTTCTTGTGCTCGATCCAGTACTCGATCGCGTCGAGCGCCCGCTGGTCGACCGTTCCCCACGGACCGGTCAGCTCGGAGGCGTCCTCGCGGGAACTGCTCTCGACCGGGATGTACGGCCCGCCGACCTGGATCTTCCCGTCGACCTTCTTCAGCGCGTCGTAGACCTTGTTGTAGAGCTCGGTGTAGGCCTCGGCGTCCCAGCGGTTGTCCGCGCCGTTCCAGAAGCCCTTGAACTCGTTCCACACCATGAAGTACTTCACGGTCGGATAGCGCCTGGCCACCTGCGCGGCCAGCTTGGCGTAGTCGTCGAAGTGCTCCCGCTTGGGCGCCGTGGTGTGGTTCTTCGCCCAGTCCGTACGGCCGGCCTGCCCGCCCTTCATCCAGTCGGGCGCGCAGCACAGCGTGATGACCGGGATGGCCTTCGACGACGACATGAACTTCAGCCGCCGGTTCAGGTCGCGGAAGTCGTACTTGCCAGGAGACGGCTCGGGGTTGCCGACGCCCCAGCCCATGATGTGCTGGTTCTGGATCAGCGGCACCCGGCCGAGCACGTGCTTGGCCTGGTCGGTGATCTCGGCCGGCGCGTTGTCCGCGCTGTACTGCGTGTGCGTGACGCCCCAGCGCGGCCACTCCTCCAGCGCGGGCGGCGACTCCAGGCTGGGCGGCGGCTCCTGGGGAAGCAGCGTGGCCGCCTCGCCCTTGGTCGCCGCGCGTTGAGCGCCCCGGTTCCCGGCATAGACCATGATCGCGACGACGAGCAGCACGGCAAGGATGCCTGCGCCCAGCGCGATGGGCCATCCGGGCCCCCGGCGCGCGTGTCGACCACCGGTCGGAATCACGGGAACCCTCCACTCATACAGAGGCCGGGCAAGGGCTGCCCGGCGTCCTTTATGAGGGTATCCGTTCGGACTTGCAGCGGACTTAAATCGGCGGGCGCTCCCCGGTCACCGGACCAGGCACTCCGGAGTAGCGGTAGGGCACGGGTTGCCTGCCCGGCTGAACGACCAGGAGCGTGCCGGGATCCTCGGCGTAGAAGGCGGTTTCGACGGCGGCCGCGACGTCCTCGGCGGTCAGCAGCGGGAAGCCTGCGCCGACGAACATGTCACGCATACCGGCGACGAGCGGGGTGTCGGTGAAACCGGGGCAGACCGCGTTGATCCGGATGTTCTCCCTCGACAGGGGTACGGCCAGCCCGCGCACGAGCCCCACGACGGCGTGCTTGGTCATCGTGTAGACGGGGTCGCCGTGGAAGGCGACGAGCCCGGCCAGGGACGAGGTGACCACGATCGCGCCGCCGCCGGAGCGCTTGAGCAGCGGGACGGTGGCGGTGACGCCGAAGACGACGCCGTCCATGTTGACGCCCACGGCCTTGCGGTACTGCGCCAGGTCGAAGGCGGCCAGGTCGACGCCGCTGGAGATGCCGGCGTTGAGGTGGACGAGGTCGAGCCTGCCGTACCGCTCCTCGGCCAGGTCGACGGCCTGCTGGGACGCTTCCGGGGTGCTGACGTCGGCGGCCAGCGCCACGCCGCCCACCTCCTTGGCCAGCCGCTCGGCGCCCTCGCCGTCGAGGTCCACGATCACGCAGCGCGCGCCGCCGGCGGACAGGCGGCGCGCGACGGCCGCCCCGATGCCGCTGGCGGCCCCTGTGATCAACGCGACAGTGCTCATGCGCTCGCTCCGCTCGAAGAGGTCATATCGCTTGCCGTCCCTCGGGAAGGACCCCCACCAGAGAGGACCTCCCGCGCAAGGACCCCACGGGCAGAGGCCGCATGGACAAAGACCTCACGGGGAGACCCCGGTCCTGGGGTCTCCAAGGCGGGATTTTCCTGGGAAGGGGGTTCTGGATGTGGGGTTGCCCGCATGGAGCTGCTGCAAGTGGAGACCCTCGTCGGGGTGAGGGCAGGGTTCATGGGGTCTCCTGGTCGAGCATGCGGTGGGCGCGGGCGATCAGGGTGGGTACGGCGGAGCCGATGTTCTCGAACCCCTCCCCCACGGTCTTACCCTGGCGGAACCGCGCGTGGATACCCTCCACGATGACCGCGAGCTTGAAATTCCCGAACGCCACGTAATACGGCAGGTCCGTGACATCCCGCCCGGACACCTTCGCGTAGTGCGCCGCGAACTCCGCCGCGTTGAGGAACCCGGGCGCCAGCGTCACGTCCCCGGACACCGGGATCCCCGCCCGCTCGTCGTCCCCAGGGTCGTGCCAGTACGTGAGCGTCAGCCCGAGGTCCGCCAGCGGATCCCCCAGCGTGGACATCTCCCAGTCCACCACCGCCCGGATCTCCGGCGGCGCCAGCCGTACCAGCGTGTTGTCGAGCCGGTAGTCCCCGTGCACCAGCGTCGCCGGGTGCGAGGCGGGCATCCGCTCGCGCAGCCGTTCCACGAGCGAGTCGTAGGCGGGCAGCGAGGCGGTCTTGGACCGCTCCCACTGCTGGCACCACCGGCTGAGCTGCCTGGCCATGTACCCCTCAGGCCGCCCGAAGTCCTCCAGCCCCACCTCGCGGTAGTCGACCGCGTGGATCGCCGCGAGCACCTCGGCCAGCCGTTCCGCCAGCTGCCTGGTCACCTCGGCCGAGGGCGAGGCGAGCTCGGCGCGGGTCCTGACGGACGCGCCGTCCACGTACCCCATGAGGTAGAACTGCGCCCCGATGACGGACTCGTCGGCGCAGAAGGCCACCGGCTCGGGGACCGGCACCGGCGTGGGCGCCAGGGCCGAGATGACCCGCCACTCGCGCCGCATGTCGTGCGCCGTCGGCAGCACGTGACCGAGCGGCGGGCGGCGCAGCACCACCCGGCGGTCGCGCGCCTCGACGAGATAGGTCAAATTTGACTTGCCGCCCGAGATCAGCGCGACGGACAGCGGCTCGCCCACATCCGGGACGTGCACGGCCATCCATGCGGCGAGCTGCGGCCAGTCGATGCCAGGAACCGTCATGGCATCACATTAGAACGCCACTCGGTCGACGAAAGCAAAGCTGAAAGTTCGGTAACGTTCCTAGGTCGGGTAGAGGCGCGGTCCAGGAGATCCTTTACTGTTGGGATACACGTCTGCCCGCACGCTGGTACAGGGAGTGCCTGTCCAGACTCAGATCGTGTAGGAGCCTATGCGCATCGCACTTGTTCACCCTCGTGAGCTGGAGGGGCCGGAAGTGATCCGGTGGCGGGCTCTGCAGGAGGCAGATCCCGCTTTCGACAATCCCTTCCTCTCGCCCGAGTTCACGCTCGCGGTGGGTGCGCTGCGCGACATGGTGAGAGTCGCGATCATCTACGACGGTCCGGACATCGTGGGCTTCTTCCCCTTCGAGCGGCATCCGCTCGGCATCGGCAAGCCGGTGGCCGCCGGGCTCACCGACGCCCAGGGCATGATCTACGCCAAGGACAGCGAGATCGACGCGCGCTGGCTGATCAAGGAGTGCGGGCTCGGCGTCTACGAGTTCGACCACCTGGTCGCCAAGCAGCCGCTGCTGCCGGAGCGGCACGAGACCTACCCGTCGCCGATCATCGACCTGCGCGACGGCTGGTCCGCCTACACCGAGTACCTCCGCGTCAACTCCGGCAAGACCTACAAGTCGACCATGGCCAAGTCGCGCAAGCTCCAGCGCGACGTCGGCCCGCTGCGCCACGACTACGCGGTCACCGAGGTCGGCCCGCTGCACACGCTGCTCGGCTGGAAGACCGACCAATACCGGCGCACCGGCCGCACCGACCGGTTCGCCCACAAATGGATCGTTCAACTGGTCGAGAGCCTGCTGGCCACGCAGAGCGAGAGCTTCGCTGGGGTGCTCGACATGCTGTACGTCGACGACACCCCGGTGGCCGGGCACTTCGGGCTGCGCACGCGCACCACGCTGGTGGGGTGGTTTCCCGCCTACGACACCTCCTTCGCGAAATACTCCCCCGGCCTGATCCATCACCTGGCGATGGCGGAGCGGGCGGCGGAGGCCGGCATCCATGTGATCGACATGGGCCGGGGCGACAAGGAGTACAAGGAGAAGCTGAAGACCGGTGAATATCAGGTCGCGGAGGGCAGGGTGGCCAGACCTAGCGCGGGTGCGGGCGTGCACTGGGTGTTGCGGGTGCCGGTGCGCAAGGCGCGCGGCACGGTGATGGCCAACCCGCTGCTGTTGCGTACGGCGGACAAAGCGTTGAAGACCTACGGGCGGTTGCGTACCGCCCTGCAGTCGTGAGGCCCGAGAGCGCGGTGGCGGAGCGGACCGGACGGCACTGCCTGCTGCTGCCGTCCAACCGCATGGGCCTCTACCTCGCGCTCCGCCACTGGTGCACGCCCGGGATGCGGCTGCTCATGTCACCCATCTCCGCCGACGAGATCCTGTTCCTGGTGCTCGCGGCGGGATTACGTCCGGTGATCGCGCCGGTGTCCCCGCGCGACGGCAACATCGACGCCTCGCGGGTGGACCTCTCGTCCGTGGACGCCGTCCTGACCACCAACCTGTACGGCCTGCCCGACGACGTCGCCGCCTTCTCCGGAAAGATCCTGATCGAGGATGTCGCCCACGCCCTCGAGACCACCCTCGACCGCCCCCTCGGCACGTACGGCCAAGCCGGCGTGTTCAGCCTCTCCAAGCACCCGGGCGCGGGTTCAGGCGGCGTGCTCGCCGTCGACTCGGCAGCCGACCTCCAGTCCCTCACCAGGGCGCGCGACCTGCTGCTCGAACCCGGCGCCATGCGCACCGAGCTGGTCAGCGTGGCCAGCTCCATGGCCAGGCAGGCGGCGCTGCGCCTCGACCTGGTCAGGCCCGCGCTGAAGCTCATGCGCATGCTCGGCATGGAGGAGGAGCGCGAGGGCTACCGCATCGGCCTGCAGAGCCCCGAGCTGGCCGAAGCGATGCGCCTGGCGCCCGCGCTGCAGCCGTTCGACCCGTGGGTGCGCGCCGACCTGCACACCTACCGCGCGCGGCGCGGGTGGGTGGCGCGCTGGTACCAGTCCAGGCGGCTGGCCAAGGTCCCCGGCGAGCGGTCGCGCCGCCTCGCGGGGGTGGCGAGCCTGGCCGAGCTGCCGACGGTGGCGGACGGGGTCAGGTCGCACGTGCACCAGCCGCTGTTCCGCGTGCCGTTGCTGGTGCACGACCGGGACACCGCGATCGCGGCGCTGGAGCGGCGCGGGGTGGCGACCGGCTACCTTTACGACCCGCCGTATGACGACTACGCGCCCGGCTTCACCGAACCGTCGCCCGACCCAGAGCCCGCCCGGTGGTGGGCGTCCAACGTGCTGCCCGTCGACCCGCTCTACGCGCACCGCGCGCTGCCGGTGCTCCAGGACCTCATGCCCGCCCGATCAGATCGGCCAGAATCGCGCATCCCTTCCTGACGTCGGGCAGCGAGGCTGAGCCGTAGCCGATCACCAGACCGCTGACCCGCTCGGCGCCGTGGTGGTGGCGTTCCGTGGTGTCCAGGGCGATGCCGCGCCCGGCCGCCTCGCGCACGATGCGGGGCACCTCCCGCGCGGGCAGCTCGGCCAGCACGTGCAGCCCCGCCGTGTCCCCGTGCAGTTTGCACACCGGGCCGAGCAGCTCGACCACGGCCGCGCGCCGCCGAGCGTACTCCAGGCGCATGCGGCGCAGGTGCCTGTCCAGGTCGCCGTGTTCCAGCATGGTGGCCACCGCCTGCTGCACCGGGCCGCTGGTGCGGTCGGACAGCTCGTCCCTGATCTCGGCGATCTCGGCGAGCAGCTCAGGCGCGCCGACCAGCCAGCCCACGCCGATGTCGGGGGCCAGCGACTTCGACAGCGTGCCCAGCAGCACGACCCTGGACGGGTCCAGCCCGTAGAGGGCGGGCAGCGGCGCCACGTCGTACCTGAACTCGCCGTCGTAGTCGTCCTCCACCACCATGGCCCCGGTACGGCGGGCCCAGGCCAGCAGCCGCTCCCTGCGCGGGATCGGCAGGCGCCCGCCCAGCGGGTACTGGTGGGCCGGGGTGGTGTAGAGCACCCTGAGGTCGTCGGGCAGGTCGTCGACGATCACGCCCTCCTCGTCGACCGGGCACGGGACGATCTCCGCTCCCCGCGACGCGAACACGTTGCGCGCCACCCGGTAGCCGGGGTCCTCCACCCCGGCCCTGCCGCCCTTGAGCAGGGCCATGGCGACGAGGTCGAGGCCGTGCCCCGTGCCGCGGGTGACGAGGATGTTCTCGGGGCCGACGGCGATCACGCGGGCCCTGCGCAGGTGGGCGGCCAGCAGCTCCCTGAGGTGCGGCAGGCCGTACGGGTCGGGGTCGTCGCCGGGCGGGAGGTCGGCGGCCTTGCGCCAGGCGCGTTTCCAGGCCGCCTGGTCGTAGTCGCGCACCCACGGGTCGCCGGGGGTGAGGTTGATCACCTTGTCGCGCGGGGTGATCGGCAGGATCGGCCTGGGCGTGGCCTCCTGGTGGCCGCGCCGTACGCCCTGGTCGCCCGCGTCGGCCACGTAGGTGCCCGAGCCGTGGTGGCCGTCGAGCCAGCCCTCGGCGTACAGCTGCTGGTAGGCCTCGGTGACCACGGTGCGGCTGACCGCGAGCTGCGCCGCCAGCCCGCGCGAGGACGGCAGGCGCTCGCCCGGCGCCAGCCGTCCTGACGACATCGCCTCGCGCAGCCAGTCGCTCAGCTGCGTGGACAGCGGGATCCGCGAGTCCCTGGACAGGGAAACGGGCAGGTCGACGGTGGCGCGCACGGAAGTGGTCCCCCAGAAGGCCGCGTTAGTGGACGTACAAGACAGGTCCACTATCTCAATACAGTCGACCCATGCTCTCCACCACACCCCGCACCACGCTCGGCCGCGAGAAGCACCGCGGCAGCACCGACAGGAGCGACCTCTACGCCGTGCTCGACGAGGGCCTCTTCTGCCACCTGGGCGTGGTGGTCGACGGGCACCCGATGGTCGTGCCGACCGGCTACGGCCGCATCGGCGACACCCTTTACCTGCACGGCTCGACCGGCGCCCGGTCGCTGCGCGCGGGCGACGGGACGGAGATCTGCGTCACCGTGACCCACGTGGACGGGATCGTGCTGGCCCGCTCGATCTTCAACCACTCGGTCAACTACCGCTCCGCGATCATCTACGGCCCGGCCAGGCTGGTGACCGGCGAGGAGGAGCGCCTCGACGCGCTGCGCGCGCTGACCGAGCAGCTCGCCCCCGGCCAGTGGGACTACGCCAGGAAGCCGTCGCGCAAGGAGCTCGCGGCCACGGCGGTGCTGGCGCTCTCGCTGGAGGAGGCGTCGGTGAAGATCAGGCAGGGCGCCCCGAACGACGAGGAGGAGGACTACGAGCTGCCCGTCTGGGCCGGGGTCCTGCCGATCGAGACGTCCTGGGGCAGGCCGCAAACCGACCCAGTGCTCCCAGAAGGTATCGAGGTACCCATTCACATCAGGGAGCGGCGGTAGTCCAATGAAACATGGACCACCTGGCCAACCTTTGTCCTAGATCCAGCGTCTCATCAGGTGGGCCACACTCCTGATGGGAGAGCGCCATGGACTGGAGCGCGCCCGGCTACACCGAGATCAGACAGCTCGGAACGGGCGGAAGCGGCAGAGTCGTGCTCGCCGTGCACGACGAGACAGGTGTCAAGGTCGCGATCAAGTACCTGTCGGAAGAGCTGCGGCGCGATCCCGCCGCGCTGACCCGGTTCCAGACCGAGGCGCGCCTGCTGGTGAGTCTCCAGGACCCGAACATCGCGCGGATGTGGGAGTACGTCCAGGAGCCGCGCGGCGCGGCCATCGTCATGGAGCTCGTCAACGGCGTCTCGCTGCGCGCGCTGCTGCGCGAGGCCGGGGAGACCGGCCCGGAGGCGGCGCTCGTCGTGCTCAAGGGGTCGCTGCTCGGCCTGTCCAGGGCGCACCAGGTCGGCTTGGTCCACAGGGACTACAAGCCGGAGAACGTGATCGTCCGTGACGACGGCGTCAGCAAGCTGGTCGACTTCGGCATCGCCGTACGGCAGGGCACGACGGCACACCCCGAGGGCACCCCGCCCTACATGGCGCCCGAGCTGTGGGAGGGCGGCCCGGCCACGCCGTCCACGGACGTCTACGCGGCGACGGCCGTCTTCTTCGAGTGCCTGACCGGGCACCGGCCCTACCAGTCGACCGAGCCCGTCGTGCTCGGCTACCAGCACATGCACGCGCCGATCCCCGCCCACGACGCGCCGGAGCCGGTGCGCGAGCTGGTCATGCGCGGACTGGCCAAGAACCCGGCCGACCGGCCGCCGGGCGCGCTGACGTTCCTGTCCGAGCTGGAGCGGGTGGCGGCCGCAGGGTACGGCGAGGACTGGGAGGAGCGGGGCAGGCGGCGGCTGATCGCGCTGGTCGGGTTGCTGCCGCTGCTGCTGCCGATGCCCGCGCAGGCGCCGACGGTCTCCTCCGGCGGGACCACGTTGTTCCGCACGGTGCTGCACGGGGCGCGGAGCAACATGTCGAAGCTGCTGGTCGGTGTCGGGGCGACCGCGGTGGCCGTCGTGGCGGTGGTCGCGACGGTGGCGCTGGCCGGGCGGGACGCCACGCCGATCAAGCCCGTGGACGTGGTGGCCGAGGCCCCGACGACCACGCCGCCGCTGAGCCCGCTGGCGCTGCCGCCGACCGCGGACACGCCGACGCCGTCCCTGGTGGAGAACACGGACACGGGCGGGCCCGGCGAGGAGCCGTCGTCCTCGACGGTGGTCTCCCAGGTGTCGCCGTCCACGACGCCGACCGTGGTCAAGCCGACTCCTACGGTGGTCAAGCCGACCCCGACCCCCAAGGTCACCACGAAGAAGCCCACTCCGACCCCGACGATCACCACCAAGAAGCCGACCCCGACGCCCACGCCCACTCCGACGATCACCCCCAAACCGGTCACCTCCGTCTCCGCGCTCTCCCTCGCGGCGCTCAAGGTGAGCGCGGCCGGCGTGGCGTCCGGCGCCGCCACCATCAGCACGACGGGCACGGCCCAGATCACCGTGACCGCCACGTTCGCGGTGGCCGGTGACGTGGTGCACACCGAGCGGGTACGGCTGCGCGGCTCCAGGACCTACACCAGCGCCTTCACCCACGACCTGGGCGACGAGGCCTGCGGCAGGACCGTCACCCTCACGGTACGGACCACCCCGGCGGCCCCGGGCGGCGCCAGGACCGTGCGCGCCGCCGTGCCCGCCTGCGCCACCAAGGTCACCGCGCTGCGCGTGTCGCTGGACGTCGCCGAGGCGCCAGGGCGGGCCGTACAGGCCGCGGTCAGGGTCGCCACGAGCGGGACTGCCGCCGTCGAGCTGGACGGCGCGTTCTCGGTGAACGGCGACCAGGTCGCCACCCGCTCGGCCACGCTGTCCGGCCGGCGCTCCTACTCGCGCACCCTGAGCTACACCTTCGACAAGCGCCCGTGCGGCGCAGTGCTGTCAGTGACGGTCCGCGCGGGCGGCGAGTCCGCTTCGGCGCGCACGACCGTCTCGTGCCCGGCCGGCGTCAGGACGGTCTCCATCGCGCGCGCCTCGCTCAACGCGCGCGGCCTGGCCGCCGCCACGGTCGTCGTCCTGACGAACGGCGAGCAGCCGGTGCAGCTGCACGTGTCGTTCCGGCTCGGCGAGGCCACCCACAACGAGGAGGTGGAGCTGACCGGGCAGACGTCCTACACCCGGACGGTCAGCTTCACCTTCGAGAAGGTCCCGTGCGGCTCCGAGTGGGCGATCAGCGCCTCCACGACCCCCGCAGCGGACGGCGGAGGCGACAGCACCGGCGGCAAGACTCCGGCGTGCGAAAGTCAGGACACAACGCCCACTCCCGATCATTCCAGCGACTAAATTTCCGACTTTTCGGAACAATCACGGTTACCAGAGTTAAGCTACGCTCCGTCTGTTGAGGGTGGGGGCCCAGACAAACTCTGAGGAGACCGTTATGTACGGGACGCACTGGGGGGTCCCCGGTTATACCGAGGTCCGCGAGTTAGGCACCGGTGCCGCCGGACGTGTGGTGCTGGCCCGCCGCGACCACGATGGCGCCGAGGTGGCCATCAAATACCTGTCCGACGAACTGCGGCACGACGTCGGGTTCGTCGCCAGGTTCAGGCACGAGGCACGGCTGCTCGGCGCGATGCGCAGCCCGCACAACGCCCAGTTCATCGACTACGTCGAGACCGGCGACGGCGCGGCGATCATCATGGAGCTCGTCAACGGCGTCCCGCTGCGCGCGTTGCTCAACTCCGAGGGCCCGACGGGCCCCGAGGCCGCGCTCTGCGTGCTGTACGGCGCGCTCAAGGGCCTCGCGGCGGCGCACGCGATCGGCGTCGTGCACCGCGACTTCAAGCCGGAGAACGTCGTCGTCCAGGGCGACGGCACCAGCAAGCTCATCGACTTCGGCATCGCCGTACGGCAGGGCGACGGCGCCAACGCGGCGGGCACCCCGCCCTACATGGCGCCCGAGCAGTGGTCGGGCGCGGCGGCCTCGCCCTCGACCGACGTCTACGCGGCCACCATCGTCTTCTTCGAGTGCCTGACCGGCACCAGGCCCTTCCGCGCTTCGAACATCGCCGCGCTGGCCCACCAGCACCACAGCACGCCCCCTCCCGTCGAGGAGGTGCCGGCGGCGCTGCAGGGCCTGGTCGAGCGCGGCATGGCCAAGAACCCGGCGGAGCGCCCGCCGTCGGCCGAGGCGTTCCTCACCGAGCTGGAGGCGGTCGCGGCCGACGCCTACGGGCCGGACTGGCAGGAGCGCGGACGGCGCCGCCTGGCCAGGCTCGCCGGGCT
This sequence comes from Nonomuraea sp. NPDC050556, assembly GCF_044457355.1. Classification (NCBI taxonomy): domain Bacteria; kingdom Bacillati; phylum Actinomycetota; class Actinomycetes; order Streptosporangiales; family Streptosporangiaceae; genus Nonomuraea; species Nonomuraea sp. NPDC050556. The sequence goes on from NZ_JBITGU010000004.1 coordinate 339,709, forward strand.
GCTGCTCGTGCTGTTCCCCAGCGCCGACGACCTGCCGCAGGACGACGCCACCTCGCTCGCCGAGACCAAGCTGCACGGCGGCGGGTCGAAGGTGATGACGAAGCTCGGGGTCAAGGTCCTGGTCGGTACGGTGGCCGTCGGGGTGATCACCGGGATCGCGGTGGTGGCGCTGAGCGGGTCGGACGAGAAGCCGAAGCTGCAGGCGGGGACGTCGACGCTGACCCCGAGCGCGGTGCCGCCGATCACCGGCGAACCGGTCACCGAGTCGCCGACGCCGACCGAGGAGGAGACCACCCCGGCGCCGGAGGAGACGCCGACCGTGGAGCCCACCACGACGGCCGCGCCGCCCACCGTCGCGCCCACCTCGGCCACTCCCACGGTCACGCCGAAGCCGTCGAAGACGCCCACGGTGAAGCCGACGCCGAAGCCGACCAAGAAGCCCACGGAGAGCCCGGAGCCCGGCATCACCTCGACGGCGGACACCGACCCCACCACTCCCCCGACGAAGAGCGCCACCCCGACCCCGACGCCCACTCCGACGACGCAGTCCCCGACGTCCCGCCCGACCCCGACCAAGTCCACCGGGGAGCCGACCGAGGAGCCGACAGGGGAGGAGTCCCCTCCTCGGGGCGGCGAATCCCCGACGCGCACCGACAACGGGGAGTCGCCCACTCCGGAGAGCACACCGGACCCCAGGAGGAATCCGCAGGTCGCGATGTTCCCGGGGGCGGTGCTGGCAGCCGGGCTGGTGACGTCGGGCGCGGTACCCGTCACACTGGCGGTGCGGCGCCGCATGGCAGGGCGGCACAGGAGGAAGCGGTAGAAGGGATCGGGGAGCTACGGCGATGAGCGAGCAGCCACCCAGGAAGGGCATCGCCGGCTTCCAGCTCACCGAGCGGACCCGGATCACCGAGCTCGGCACCTGGATCGACTCCATCGGCCCCGACGGCACCAGGGCGGGCGCGCTGCGCTTCGACCCCAAGGTCATCGGGCTGCCCGGAGTGAAGGAGCGCCTGGTCGAGACCGTGGTGTCCGACCAGCGCCTGGTCAGTGGCGGGGTCGGCGGGCTGGTCCCGGTGGTGGACGTCGTGGCGGCGGGCGACGACGTCTGGCTGCTGACCGGGCAGTCGGCGAGCCCGACGCTGTCCGACCTCATCAACGCCCCGGGCATGGACGCGTCGGGTGCGGCGGCCGTGCTGGTGCAGACGGCGCAGACGCTGCTGTCGCTGCACGCGGCCGGGCTGGTGCACGGGTCGGTGCACCCGGGCACGGTGGTGATCGCCGGTGACGGCGCCGCGCTGCTGAGCGAGCGCGGGCTGGCCGACGCCGTACGCGGGATGCCGCCGACCCAGGAGCGGGACATCGCCGCCTGGGGGTCGCTGGCCCGAGGGCTGGCGGCGACGTGGGCGGCCGGGGTTCCCGGCGCTGCCGCGCTGTTCGAGCGGGCGGCCGCCGTCGCCGCCACGCACGGGCTGGCCGCCGCCCGCGACACGCTGCTGGGCGGGCGCGACGCCCTGCCCGGCGGGCTGATCAGCAGGGACGCGCTGGCGATGGTCGCGCGCAGGTGGGCAGCGCTGGACGTGGTGGCGCAGGGGGTGCTGAACCAGGACGAGGGCGACATCGTCACGCTCCTGCACGTGCCGGGGGGCCAGCAGCAGCACTTCGGCCCCGGGGTCTCGACGGAGCACTCCTCGCCGGTGGAGGAGATGTGGCGGGCCGGGCGCGACCAGCTCGCCACCGCCTCGCCGCGCGGGGCGGCCAGGGCGGGGAAGGTGGCGCGCAAGCGGCGCACGCGCACGATCGTCGCTGCGGCGGTGCTCGCGCTCATGATCGCCGGGTTGGTCCTGGTGTGGCTCTGGTACGACCCGTTCACCGGGACGCCGCTGGCGGTGCAGTCGGTTCAGGTGACCGTGCCGAAGAAGACCCTCGGGTGTGACAAGACGATGAAGGTGAGCGGGACCTTCCTGACGAACGGCCAGGCGGGAACGATCGAATACGAGTGGCGCAAGAGCGACACCAAGCAGCCGATCACGCAGAAGCAGACTGTGCGCGAAGGCCAGAAATCGGTGACCGTACCGCTGCTGTGGACCGTCAAGGGACAGGGGTCGTTCAAGGGGACGGCCACGTTGCGGGTGCTGTCGCCCGCGCAGGACGGCAAGACGATCGAGGGGAAGACGAGCTTTACCTACAAGTGCTGAATGCACAACAAAGCGGTTCTTACTACTCTGACGGACATGACTCCGCAGACCCCCGCAGGCTGGTACCCCGACCCCTACGGATCGCCTCAGCTCCGCTGGTGGGACGGAAGCCAGTGGACCGACGCCACGCACCCGCTGGAGCAGGCGCGAACGGACACTGCGGGGGCCCAGCCGTCCTCTGGACCCCAGCCCTCATCGGCCCCCCAGCCAGCCGCTCCCCCGCCCCCAGGCCCTCCTTCCGGCCCGTACTTCGCGCCAGGCCCCTCCTCCGGGCCCGCCCCTTACGGACCGCAGCAGGCCTCCAACCCGACCCAGGTGTACGGCCAGGCCCCCTACACCCAGCCGGGGTACGCACAGCAGCAGTCGCAGTGGGGCGCCCCGCTGCCCGGCGCCGAGTTCGGGCCGCCGCCCAAGCGCAGCAGCGCGCTGCCCTGGGTGCTCGGCGGCGTCGGCGCGCTGCTCGTGGTCGCGCTGATCGTCGGCGCCGTGGTCTTCGTGGTCAAGTCGACGAGCGGCAGCGGTCCCATCGCCCAGCCCATCCCGACCAGGAGCCTCGAGCCCCGGCCCGAGGAGACCACGCCCGGTGAGACTCCGTCGGCCCAGCCGTCGACGGGTGAGCTGCCGCAGGCCCAGGACGGCACGATCACCGATCCGGTGACCGGACTGTCGTTCGCGGTGCCCGAGGGCTGGACGGTGCCGGAGTGGTCGGAGATCAACGGGACCGACCCCAGCATCCAGAACTGGTCGGGCGCGGTGCAGAAGACGTCGCAGGAGAACTACGACGGCAAGGACAACGACTGGATCGGCAACATCTACACCGGCACGCTGAACCCGGTCTACCCCTACTCCGGGGTCGCCGGCCTGAAGGACGCGACAGAGGGCGTCTTCATCGACTTCGCCACGAACTACTACCAGATTCCCAACGAGCGCAAGATCCTGCAGAACAAGGCGATCAAGGTCGGCGACCGGGACGGGTGGCTGATCGAGTTCGAGCTCGACTTCTCCAAGGAGTCCGCTGCCAAGGGCTACAAGTGGAAGAAGGAGCGCGGCGCCGTCGTGGTCGTGGACCAGGGCGAGGGCAAGGCTCCGGCGCTGCTCTACACCTCGGTTCCCGACAATCTCGGCACCGATGTGGTGACTCAGGTGCTGAACTCGCTCAAGGTCTCCTGACCAGTGGCACTAGGCTTGTCCCATACAAGGGAGATGCTATGAGTGACGTGCTGGTCTGGATCGACTGCGAGATGACCGGGCTCGATCTGGGTCGTGACGCGCTGGTCGAGGTGGCCTGCGTGGTCACCGACAGCGAGCTCAACCAGCTCGACGAGGGCGTCGACGTGGTGATCAAGCCGCCGCCGGAGTCGCTCGAGCAGATGTCGGAGGTGGTCAGGCAGATGCACACCGCCTCCGGGCTGCTCCCGGAGCTGGCCGGCGGGGTCACGCTGGCCGAGGCGGAGTCGCTCGTCCTCGACTACATGCGCGGCCACATCGCCGAGCCGAAGAAGGCGCCGCTGTGCGGCAACTCGATCGGCACCGACCGCACGTTCCTGTCCAGGGACATGCCGGCGGTCGACGCCTACCTGCACTACCGGATGATCGACGTGTCGTCGATCAAGGAGCTGGTGCGCCGCTGGTACCCGCGCGTCTACTTCGCGGCGCCCGAGAAGCAGGGCGGGCACCGGGCGCTGGCCGACATCACCGAGAGCATCCGCGAGTTGCGCTACTACCGGGCCGCCGTCTTCGTGGGACAGCCCGGTCCGGACTCGGCGACGGCCAGGACGCTCGCCGAGGGCGTTACTCGGTCGTAAAGACTCCCGAAGGCCGCTACACTTTTCTTGTGCTGCTGCGGCGGCGCACATGGTGGGCGTGGCTCAGTTGGTAGAGCGCCAGGTTGTGGTCCTGGATGTCGCGGGTTCAAGTCCCGTCGCTCACCCCATGTACAACGGCCGGTCCTACGGGACCGGCCGTTGGCGTTTTCTCCCGTACGTCCCCCAAATCATGACATTGCGAGTTATGCTCGCTGACAACCGCTTACGCCGGATGCACGGGGGCCCTCGGCGATCTGACCGTCTTCGCGCCCCGGAGGCCGGATGAGAGTCGACGACGCAGCGTTTGACAGCGCGGCCATGTCACTGAGCAAACGCGAGACAGAAGTGATGGACCTGATCGCGACCGGCCAGTCCAACGGCCAGATCGCGCAGCGTCTCTTTCTCAGCGAGAAAACGGTGAAAAACCACGTCAACCGCATCTACGCCAAACTTGGCGTCGACTCCCGCCCGACCGCGATCACCCTCTGGCTCCAACGCACCCCATGACCTCTTGAGGGGATCCCTTCCTCTGATCCCACCAAGAGCTTGATGGGCCGTTCTGTCAGGTGCTCCGGGATGGCCCGGCGTGGCAGAAGGTCCCTACGCGCGGTAGGTGTACACCTCCTGGCCGTTGACGAAGACGCGGAGGGCGCGGCTCATGACGTCCAAGGGGTCGCCCGACCACAGCACCACATCGGCATCCAGCCCCGGGACGAGCGCACCGACCCGGTCGTCCAGGCCGAGGATCGCCGCCGGTTTGGTGGTGATGGCCTGCAGGGCCGACGACCGGGCCAGCCCTTCCTTGACCGCCAGCGTCACCTGGTGGACGAGGAACTGGATCGGCACCATCGAGTGATCCGTCGTGATCGCCACCAGGACTCCCGCCGCGTCGAGGATGCCCGGACTCGCCAGCGTGCGGTTCCGCAGCTCGACCTTCGTCCTCGTGCCGAACAGCGGCCCGCTGACCACCGGGATGCCCTTAGCCGCGAGAAGGTCGGCCAGCAGGTGCGCCTCCGTGCCGTGGTTGATCACCAGGCGGTAGCCGAACTCGTCGGCCAGCCGTACGGCGGTGCCGATGTCGTCGGCGCGGTGCACGTGCTGCAACCACGGCAGCTCCCCCGACAACACGCGAGCCAGCACAGGGTCAGGATCGAGGAAGGCGTCCCTGATGGCCGCGGCCGTACCCATCCGCGTGCCGCTCCTGACCCGGCGAGGATTCTCCCCGAGCGCGCTCTTCACCCCGACCGGCGAACGGACCACCATGTCCTCGACCGTGCGCCCGAACGTCTTGACCGCCACGGCTTGCCCGCCGATCGGGTTGGCCGAGCCCGGCAGGATGGCCGCAGTGGTGACGCCTCCCGACAGGGCATCCACGAACCCCTGGTCAGCGGGGTTGATGGCATCGACGGCCCGTAGCCGGGCGCCGTTGGTCTCGCCGGGCTCGTTGAGATCCTCCCCGACGTCGCCGATCCCTTCCTCGCCGATCCCCATGTGCCCGTGCGCCTCGACGAACCCCGGCAGGACCCAGGTGCCGCGCGCATCGACGACGGTCGCGTCACTCGGTACGGCCAGCCCGGCACCAACCGCAACGATCTTCCCGTCCCGCACCAGCACCGTCCCCCCGTCAATCGGCGGGGAGGCGACGGGGACCACGTATCCCCCGGTGATCGCCGTGATCACAGCAGATCCCTCCTGACGACCAGGTGATGCTCGACGTGCAGGTCGGGGGAGAGCTGGTAGGCCTCGTCACCGGGATACAGCACAGCGGCACTGACGTCCGGCCCGGCGAACCCGCGGATCGCCTCCCACGACTCCCAGAAGGTCTCCAGCCGGAACTCCACGGTGCGCCCCTGGGGATGGGTGGAGCGGAGGATCTGAGCGCCCTGATAGCCGGGTAAGGCGGACGCTGCGGTCAGGCCGGTGGCGATGAGGTGGGCTTCGAAAGGGTCGGCGAGGTGCGAGGGGACGCGGCCGGACCAGGTTCTGGCGATCACCTGAGAGCCTCCATCGCGACGGTGGCGGCGGCCAGGTCCTGGATGCCCAGCCCGATGAGCTTGGCGACGGTGATCTGGGCTGGATGGGTGCGGCCCGGGTGGCGCCCGAGGATCAGCTCGCCGAGTTCCGCGTCGATGGGCCCGGTCAGGTCGCCGGCGAAGAGCGGGGCGAGGGAGCGGCTGTCGACGGCCACGACGTCCGCTCTGGCGAAGCAGGCGGGGTCGAGCTCGGCCTTGGTCAGGTCGTCGGCGCCGACGGCGGTGATGTGCTGACCGGGCCGCAGCCAGGACCCGTGCAGGACGGGCGCCCTGCTGCCGGTGGCGGTCACGATCACATCCGCCTGCCGTACGGCCTCCGCCGGATCGGACACCGCGGAAACGACCGGCCCACCCGAGGTGGTCAGGGTGGTGGCGAGGGTTCGGGCGGATTCTGGGTTGCGGCCCCAGATCAGGATGCGTTCCAGGGGGAGCACGGCGGCCGCGGCCTCTGTCTGGAGGCGGGCCTGGGTGCCGGCGCCCAGGACGGTGAGCGTGGTGGAGTCCGGGCAGGCCAGCAGCCGGGCGGCTATCGCACCGGCGGCTGCCGTACGGAGGTCGGTCAGGTGGTGTTCGTCGCGGAGCAGGGCCAGCAGGTCGCCGGTCGCGGCCGAGTGGACGGCGATGTAGCCGCTGGTGGCGGGTGTCCGGGCGGCGAACCAGGTGGCCACCTTGACGGTGAAGTACGGCCAGCCGCGCAGCCAGGCGGACTTCACGTGCACGTCGCCCTGCTCGCCCGCCGGGGCGAAGACGGCCAGCGGGGTCTCGCCCAGTCCTGCGCTGTAGTCGGCGAAGGCTCGTGACACCGGCTCGATGAGATCGCCGAGGGACACCGCTGCGCGCAGGGTCTCGGCCTCCACCATCATGGGGCGACGCTCAGGGTGCCTGTGCCCACCTTCGCCACGTTGCCACCCACCGTGACGCGCGTTACGGAGTCGGAGGTGCCGTAGGCGGTGATGGTGATCGTGCTGGGGCGGCCGGTGAAGCGGCCCTGGCTCAGGGACACCTTCTCCCCTGCCGCGATGTGCCCGTGGCGGAGCAGGTATGCCGCCGCACAGCCGGCGGCGCTGCCTGTCGCCACGTCTTCCAGGACGCCGTCGTTGTTCCAGTGGCGGCCCTCCACGGCGCTGATGTCCAGGAGGTAGGCGAACTGGGCGCCCAGGCCAGCGAGGAAGGAAGTGAGGTCCGGGTGGGTGATCTGGGCTCGGGCCAGGGCGTCTCCCCCGCGTACGGGGATGACGAGGTAGCGCAGGCCGGTGGAGATGACCTCCGGCTCCAGCAGGTCGGAGGCGTGCAGCCCCATCGCCTCTGCGACCTCGGAGACGATGGGGCTGGACGGGATGAAGCTCGGGCGGCCCTGGTCCAGGAGCGCCTGGGAGCCGTCCACGGTCACCTCCACCTCGCGGCCGTCTCTCAGGGTGAAGGTCACGGACGGGCGGCCCAGGACGGCTGCCGCGCCGAGCAACGGGTGTCCGGCGAAGTCGAGCTCCTCCACGAGGTCGAAGACGCGCACTGACGTCTCCGTGACGAAGATCGTTTCGAAGTGGCGGAGTTCCTGGGTGATCGTCAGCATCTGGGTGGACGACAGCGGGGGCGGGTCGACGAAGACGGCCAGGCTGTTGCCCGTGTACGGGCGGTCGGCGAACACGTCGACGTGGTGGTACTCGATGGGCATGTGCCCACTGTAGGAATCCGCCCGGCCATGGAGAATGGCAATATTGCGATGCTGTGCATAATGATTGCTTATGGACTTCCAGATCGCCGACCTGCGTTCCTTCGCGGCGACCGTCCGCGCCGGGAGCATCACCAGGGCCGCCGCCGCCCTCCAGCTCAGCCAGCCGGCCGTCAGCCAGCGCATCCAGCGCCTGGAGCAGGCGGCAGGCGAGCGCATCCTGGTCAGGGACTCGCAGGGCGCTCGGCCGACCCCTGCGGGTGAGAAGCTGCTCGCCTATGCGGAACGCCTGCTCGTCCTGCACGACGAGGCGCGCGAGTCGGTCAACGGCAGGGCCGCCTCGGCGGGGCGGCGGACGATCGGGCTGCTCGAGGACCTGGCGATCACGGCGCTGCCCACGGCGCTGGCCGACTTCGCCGCCCTGCATCCCCTGGTCGACCTGGAGGTCGTCATCGGCTCAGCGGCCACGCTGCGCAGGCTCGCCGACCGTGGGCGGCTCGACCTGGCGCTCGGCGATCCGGCGGCGATGAGCGAGGCGGCGCTGCGCTGGGAGCGGCGGGTGCCGCTGGTCTGGGTGTGCGCGCCGGGGTTCGACCATGCGAGGGAGCCGCTGCCGCTGGTGATGTTCAGCCAGCCGTGCCAGTGGCGCCAGCCGATGCTCGACGCGCTGAGCAGGCACGGGCGCGAGTGGCGCATCGCCTTCCAGAGCACCAGCGCGCACGCCGTGATCGCCGCCATCTCGGCGGGTATCGGCCTGGGCGCCCTCCTCGCCGACAACGTCCCTGCGGGAGCCGTACGGCCGGCCGAGGGTCTGCCAGAGCCGCTCAACGTGGACATCGCGATCTCCAGGCGCGCCGACACCGACGCGGACCCGGCGCTCAACAGCCTGGAGCGCCTGCTCAGGCGGGCGGTCAGCTAGGCGCCGCGCACCTTGTCGTAGTGCCTGGCGGCGCGCGCCCGGTTGCCGCAGCCCGCCGAGCACCACTCGCGCCTGGGGTGGTCCTTGACGAAGAAGAGCACGCAGCCGGGCGCGTGGCAGGCGCGGAGGTCGTCCAGGAGCGGCCCGGCGAACAGGTCGACGGCCTCCTGCGCGATCGACGACAGCGCCCCGGCGACCCCGCCCAGGGTGTTGTACGGCACGGCGGACGGGGGCGCGTCCCAGCGCAGTTCCCGCCAGCGCGGAGCCGTACGGGCATGCTTGTTCACCGCTTCCACGGCAGCTTCAGCGGGCCGCTCCCCGGCGACCACCGCCCCCGCCAGGGCCCGGATGGCGTCACGCAGCTCGCGCGCCACCGTGAGATCGGCCTCCCTGGGAGAGGGAAGGCCGGGGAGGGTGAGCTCCAGCCAGGCGGACAGCGCGCCCACGTCCGCCAGGCCGTCCCGCACCTTGCCTCTGACGGCATACGTGGTGTTGGCCAGCTCGACAGGCAGCGGCTCCCCGCTCACAGGCGAGCCTCGAGCTCGGCGATCCGCGCCTGCAACCTCCTGATCGTCCCCTCCACCGCCTCGACCGGGAACATCTGCGGGATGTGCTGGCTGCAGTTCCAGTCGAACGCCTCGACGTCGATCAGCATGGTCCGCTCCACCTTCGCAGGGTAGCCCTCGACCGCCAGCGAGCTGTCCCCCTCCACCACCCGGGCGCGCCCGAGGATCTTGAGCCTGGCCTGGTTGGCGTAGTCCATGAGGAACAGCGACACCCGGTTGTCCCCGTCGAGGTTGCCGCGGGTGATGTACTGCCGGTTGCCGCGGAAGTCGGCGAACCCGAGCGTGCGGTCGTCCAGCACCCGCAGGAACCCGCGCGGCCCCCCGCGGTGCTGGATGTACGGCCAGCCGGTCTCCCCCACGCTGGCCAGGTAGAAGCTGTCGCGCTCCTCGATGAAGTAGCGCTCGTTCTCGCCGATCCTGTCGGTCTGTCGCGGCCCGTCGAGCATGCGCTGGTAGGCCCGGTCGCTGCCGTGCGCCCGCTGCTGCTCCTGGACGGCGGGCGTGAAGGCGACCTGGGCGAATCTGCTGGTCATCGCGGCGCTCCCTCGAAATTTCTTACGGTTATACATGCTTATAAGCATGAGAACCAGCGAGACATTCCCCCGAGGCAGGATCCGCACATGTCTGCATATTTCAGGGTTCTGGGCACCGTCGAGGTGCTCGGCGCCGACGGGCAACCCGTGCCGGGCGCCGCCCCGCGCCACCGCGCCGTGCTCGCCTACCTGCTGCTCCACGCCCGCACGGTGATCAGCGCGGAACGCATCATCGGCGCCGTCTGGGGCCAGGACCCGCCGGACACGGCGCGCTCCCAGATCCAGGCCTCCATCGCCGCCATCCGCCAGGTCCTGCGCCGGGCCGGGGCGGGAGAGGTCCTGGAGACCCGATCGGCCGGGTACGTGATCCTCCCCGAGCCAGGACGGTTCGACCTGGACGAGTTCGCCGAGCTGGCCGGCGAGGCGGGTGACCGTACGGCGCAGGTGGATCGGCTGCGCAGGGCGCTCGCGCTCTGGCGCGGGCAGCCGCTGTCCGGGATCGGCGGCGGCTACGTGGAGCAGGCCCGCGCCCGCCTGGTCGAGCGGCGCCTGGCCGCCTTCGAGCGGCTCGCCGAGCTCGAACTGGGCGCGGGCAGGCACGCCGCGCTGGTCGACGAGCTGGCCGCGCTCGCCGCCGACCATCCCCTGCGCGAACGGCTGACCGGCCAGCTCATGCTCGCCCTGCACCGCTCAGGCCGCCAGGTGGACGCCCTGGCCGCGGCGCGGGCGTTCCGCGAACGGCTGGCCGACGAGCAGGGCCTGGACCCCAGCCGCACGTTCGCCGACCTGGAACGCACGATCCTGAACGACGTCCCGGCACCGGACTTCCTCCCGTACGGCGTGCCCGACTTCTCAGGACGAGCCGAGGAGCTCGACCGGCTGGTGACCAGCGACGCGACGGTCTCGGCCATCGACGGGATGGCCGGGGTCGGCAAGACCACGCTGGCCGTGCACGCGGCGCACCGGCTGGCCCCACGCTTCCCCGACGGCCGCCTGTTCGTCGACCTGCACGCGCACACCAGCGGCCAGGTCCCGCTCGCGCCCGCCGCCGCGCTGGAGATCCTGCTGCGCCAGCTCGGCGTCCCGGCCGAACGCCTGCCCGCGTCGCCGGACGAGCTCAGCGCCCTCTGGCGGGCCGAGCTCGCCGGTCGCCGGGTGCTGGCCGTACTCGACAACGCGGCCGACGCCGACCAGGTCAGGCCCCTGCTCCCGGGCTCGCCCGGGAGTCTCGTGCTGATCACCAGCAGGCGCAGGCTGGTCGACCTGGACGGCGCGCACGCGATGTCTGTGGACGTGCCGCCGGCCGCCGACGCCGTGACGCTGTTCACCAGGATCGTGGGGGCGCGCGCGGCCGAGGAGCCCGAAGCGGTGCTGGAGGTGTTGCGGCTGTGCGGGTTCCTGCCGCTGGCCGTCCGAATCGCGGCGGCCCGCCTGCTGCACCGGCCACGATGGAACGTCGCCTACCTCGCGGAACGGCTGCGCGAGAAGAGCCTGCTCTCCCGCGAGCACGGCGTGGCCGCCGCGTTCGCCATGTCGTACGAGCAGGTCGGCCCGCACCAGCAACGGATGTTCCGCCTGCTCGGCCTGCACCGCGGCCCCGACATCGAGCCGCAGGCAGCTGCCGCGCTCGCCGGGCTGCCGCCCGACAGGGCCGAGGCCCTGATGGAGGACCTGCTCGACGTGCACATGCTGCTCCAGCACGAGCCGGGCCGCTACACCTTCCACGACCTGCTGCGCGAGCACGCCCGCGCCATGGCGACCCGGGACGAGGCGCCGGAGGCGCTGGAGCGCCTGTTCGCGCACTACCTGTCCACCGCGGCGCGAGCGGGCGCGGGCGCCTGGCTGGACGCCGAGCGCGCCAACCTCGTCGCGTCGGGCGGCGACCACTGGCCCGCGCACACCCGCCACCAGGCGATCGACCTCTACCGCCACCTGAACGGCCGAGGCCACTACGCCGACGCCCTCACCCTGCACACGAAGGCCCTGCGGGTGACCGGCGAGCCGGGCTACGAGGCCCGCACGCTGCTCGCCCTGGGTGCCACCCACCAGAGCCACGGCCTGTACGGCGAGGCCGCGGCGTGCTTCCGCCGCGCCCAGGAGCTCTACCGGGAGCTCGGCGACCGGCACGGAGCGGACCGCGCCGGTCGGGCCCTGGCCGAGGTCACGGGAGAAGGCGAGCCAGCGCGGCCAGCCCGAACTCCAGATCCTCCTCCAGCACGTTGAGGGCCGGACGCAGGCGGATGGAGCGCTCGCCGCACGGGAGCACCAGCACGCCCTCCTCCTCGCGCAGCCTGGAGATCAGGCCGGCCCGCGCGTCGGCGTCCGGCAGGTCGAAGGCGCACATGAGACCCCGGCCGCGCACGTTCGACACCAGCGCCGGGTTCTCCGCCTGGATCTTGGTGAGCCGCTCCAGCAGGAACGCGCCGAGCTGCCCGGCGCGGGCGATCAGCCCGTCCCGCTCGACGATCTCCATGAGGCTGCGGGAGCGCACCATGTCGACCAGCCCGCCGCCCCAGGTGGAGTTGATGCGGCCGCTGACCTTGAACACGTTGTCCTCGACCAGGTCCACCCTGCGCCCGGCCATGATCCCGCCCACCTGGACCTTCTTCGCGAAGGCCACGATGTCCGGGGCGAGGCCCAGCTGCTGGTACGCCCAGGGCGTGCCGGTGGTGCCCCCGCCGGTCTGCACCTCGTCGAGCACGAACAACGCGTCGAACTCGTGGCACAGCGCCTGCATCGCCTGAAGGAACTCGGGGCGCATGTGGTTGTCGCCGCCCTCGCCCTGGATGGGCTCGGCGATGAAACAGGCGATGTCATGCGGATGCGCCTCGAAGGCGGCGCGAGCCTGGGCCAGCGCCCGCTCCTCCGCCCGCTCCACGTCGCCCAGGTGGATGGCGGGCACCTCGATGCGCGGCCAGTCGAACTTGGGGAAGCGGTCGGTCTTGTTGGGCTCGGTGTTCGTCAGTGAGAGCGTGTAACCGCTGCGCCCGTGGAAGGCCTTCGTCAGGTGCATGACCCGGGTGCCCAGCTCCCGCGACCTGCCCGCCGCCTCGTTGCGGCGGCTCTTCCAGTCGAAGGCGGTCTTGAGCGCGTTCTCCACGGCGAGCGCGCCGCCCTCGACGAAGAACAGGTGCGGCAGATCGGGGTCGCCGAGCACGCGGCTGAAGGTGTCGACGAAGTCGGCCAGGTGCGCGGTGTAGATGTCGGGGTTGGCGGGCTTGTTCTTCCCGATCCTGCCGAGGAGCTCCTCGTCGAGTGGGGGGTTCACGCCCAGGGGGGCGGAGGCGAAGAAAGTGTAGAAGTCCAGATAGCGACGGCCGGTGCGGGCGTCGACGAGCCAGGAACCCTGGCTGCGTTCGAGGTCCAGCACCAGCCGGTAGCCATCGACGAGAAGGTGGCGGGCAAGCCTGTCGTGAACGTCCATGTCTCCTCCACAGTGGGCCGGACACGGCATACGTTCCCTCAAGAATGCGTATTTACCCGAAAAATTTCTGCGATCTAGGTTCTTGGGGCCAGGTTCTTCACCCGGAACGACAGAGCGACCATCGCGATCCCGTAGATGATCGCGAACAGGCCGATCAGCCAGGTGAGCGTCAGGGCTCCGGTGGCCGGCCAGATCAGCAGCAGGATGCCGAAGATGATCGAGAGCGCGCCGCCCACGATCAGCATCCACTCGTTGTCGATGATCTTGCGCAGCTTGATGCCGCCCGCGATCTCGGCGACGCCGGTGAAGATCGCCCAGAAGGCGATGACGAACAGCAGCGCCAGCGTGGTGATCCCGGGCCAGACGAAGGCGATGATGCCCGCCAGGATGCCGAGGATGCCGGAGGCGATCAGCCAGCCCTTGGACTCCGCGTCGTGGCGGAACGCGCTGGCCAGCGTGAACGCGCCGTTGACGATCGCGTAGGCGCCGAAGAAGATCACCAGGGTGTAGAGAGTGATGCCTGGCCAGACCAGCGCCAGGATGCCGAAGATAATCGCGCAGATGCCGCGGATGAGCACCAGCCACCATGCGCTCGCCAATTGCTCCATATGGGGGCGTTTCCCGCGATCATCTCGGCCTATCGTCAAAGATCGGTGATCTTTACCCCTATCGTGCCGGTACGGCCGCGCCGGATCAGGCTCCCCAGCAAGGTCAGCCGCCCGACCAGCCCATATTTCCGGCGCAGCAGCCCGCGCACCCGCTCGGTCTCCGCGTCGGACAGGACCGTCGCCGCCCCCTTGACCGCCTCGCCCCGCACGTTCCCCCGGTAGTCGCACGCGGCGACGGTGACCGACGGGTTGTTGCGTATGCGCTTGACCTTGGCCGACCCGGTCACCGTCCAGAACACGACGTCCTCGCCGTCCTGCGCCACCCACACGGGCGTGGCGACCGGCGTCCCGTCCCTGCGGTAGGTGGTGACCGACACGTACTGCTCGCTCCCGAGGTTCACAGATGGGAGTAGACCACGATCGAGACCGCGATGTACTGCACCAGGTACGCGGCGATCGTGAAGGCGTGGAAGACCTCGTGGAAGCCGAACCAGCGCGGCGACGGGTCAGGGCGGCGCAGGCCGTACACGACGGCCCCCAGCGAGTAGAAGACTCCGCCTACGGCCACCAGCACGACGGCGGTCACGCCCGCGCCTTCCAGGAGCTGTGGCATGACGAAGATCGCGGTCCAGCCGAGCGCCAGGTAGAGCGCGGTGTAGAGCCAGCGCGGCGCGCCGACCCAGAAGACGCGGAACAGGACCCCGGCCAGCGTGCCGCCCCAGATGACGGCGAGCACGGCTATGCGGGCCGCCCCGTCGAGCGCCAGCAGGGCGAAGGGGGTGTAGGTCCCCGCGATGATCAGGTAGATGTTGGCGTGGTCGAAGCGGCGCAGGACCTCGGCGAGGCGCGGGCCCAGCGTGCCGCGGTGGTAGGTGGCCGAGATGCCGAACAGCAGCGCGGAGGTGATCGCGTAGACGGCGGAGGCGAGCCTGGCCTGCGGGGTGGGTCCGAGCGCCACGAGCACGAACCCGGCGACCAGCGTCACGGGCAGCGCGCCCGCGTGCAGCCAGCCGCGCAGCAACGGCTTTTCATAGAGCACGTAACCTACGATACCGTAACTTACGGTTCCGTAGCTTTGTGCACCCGGAAAGAGACGCTCCTCACAAGGAGAGGGGCTCTGCTAGAGGCCGTTGAGGAAGCGTGCCGCGATCGGCACCGCGGCCTGGCGGCCCGCGCCGCCGTACCTGACGAAGACGCAGAAGGCCAGGTCACCGCGGTAGCCGATGAACCACGCGTGCTCACCGCCGCTGACCTCGGCCGTCCCCGTCTTGCCCGCGACCCCGTCGGGCAGCCCGGCGCCCGACGCCGTGCCCTCGGTGACGACGGCGCGCATCATGGAACGCAGCGCCGTGACGACCCCGTCGTCGAGCTCGACCGGCTGGGGCGGCGGCCCGCCGTCGATGTCGTCGATCTGCTTGCGCGAGATCAGGAAGCGCGGTGAGCGCCACGTGCCGTTCTCCACCGCCGCGGCGACCATCGCCATGCACAGCGGCGTGACCTGCACGAGCCCCTGCCCGATGGCGTCCTCGCCGAGCCGGTCCAGCCCGTCGGGCTCGGGCAGCTCGCCGCAGCTGCCGGAGACCCCGGTCGGCAGCGGGTCGCGGTTGATGCCCCACGCCTTGGCCGCCTCCAGCAGGTCGGCCGGGGTGAGCCTGGTGGTCGCCTGCTCGGCGAAGGCGGTGTTGCAGGAGATCGCGAAGGCCTCCAGGAACGTCGTGGTGTCCGCCGCGGACTCGCCGCCCGCGTTGGTGAAGGTCCTGCCCTCGGGGATCGTGTAGGAGGGCGGGCAGCCCACCTCCGTCACCGGGTCGAGCCCGGCCGCCAGCAGCGCAGAGGCCGTGATGACCTTGAACGTCGACCCCGGCGGGAAAAGGCTGTGGAAGGCGCTGGCCTCCTTCAGCCGGTCGGCCACCGCCAGCACCTCCCCCGAGCTCGGCCGCAGCACCACGATCGCCGCGTCGTCCACGGCGTCCAGCGCGCGGGCCGCCGCCGCCTGCACCGATCGCGACAGCGTGGTCCGCACCTTCCGCGCGTCCGGCAGGATCACCTGCAGCCGTTCGGCCGGTTTGCCCGGCGCGGTCGCCTCCAGCGCCCACCCCTCGCTCACCCCGTCGTCGAACTCGGGCAGCAGCCGGTCGAGGTAGGCGTCGAGGTAGCCGTTGTTCGGGATGTCCACGCCCTCCCTGGTGACGAGCTTGATCGCGGGGCCGTCGATGGCCTTGACCTCCAGCTGGCCGCCGCCCTTCAGGTGCGGGTCCAGCGTCTCCGGCGCCCACAACACCCGCCAGGCCCTGTCACGTACGGCCAGCCGCAACGTGCCGGCGAACGGCAGGTCGCCGAACTCCTTCAGCTTGCGCACCCCGGAGAACGGCACCTCGGCCCGCTGGTCGCCGGTGCGCCTGAGCACGCCCGGGGTCAGCGTGAACGACTCCACATGCAGGCCGTCGTCGAGCGCCAGATGCGTGGTGACGAAGTTCCTGGGCGGCTGGTCCACCAGGCGCCGCATGGCCTCGATGTCACCGTTGCGCCAGTTGGTGAAGTAGGTGTCCGCGGTTCCGGCTGCCGTGCCGTACACCTTGGTGGAGGCGGCGACGGCGAAGGTCCCTGCTCCGATGACGGCGAAAAGCGCCACCAGGAGCACGATCAGCCTTCGTCGTCGCATACGGTTTCTCCCGTGAGGGGACGATCTGAGCCGACGCCGGGCCTGTACAAAGTGACCTTTGGGGAGGTCGAGTTGCTACGGGACCTGGACAGGCAGGACGGCTGGATGTTGTCCAAGGATGACGTACCGCAGTCTTATATCGACCTACAAGACCCCACATATCTTGACTTTGAGTATGTGCGGCTTATGGCGGACGTCGTGGACGTCATGCGGGACGGCCCGCTCGCCTGCGTGCACGTCGGCGGCGGCGCCTGCACGATCCCCCGCTACATCGCCGCCACCCGCCCTGGCTCCAGGCATCTGGTGATCGAACCCGACGGCCTGCTGGTCAACCTGGTGCGCGAGCAGCTCGACCTGAAGTCGGTGCCGAAGCTGAAGGTCCGCGTCGTCGGCGGGCGCGAGGGCACCACCGGGCTGTGGGACGAGTCGGCCGATCTCTTCGTGCTGGACGCCTTCTCCGGCGCGACGATGCCGGTGGAGCTGGCCACGGCCGAGTACATGGCCGACATCGCGCGCGTCCTGCGCTCCAGCGGCACCCTGCTGATCAACCTGGCGGACGGCAAGGGCCTGATGTTCGCCCGCCGCCTCGCCGCGACCGTGCGCGGGACGTTCCGCCACGTGGCGCTGCTCGCCGAGCCCGGGGTGATGCGGGGGCGGCGGTTCGGCAACCTGATCATCGCCGCGTCGCCGACCGAACTGCCCCTCGAGATTCTCACCAGGCGCGCCGCCGGTGGTCTCACCCAGGCCAGATGCGTGTACGGCGAGGCGCTGACGAACTTCGTCGCCGGGGCCCCGCCCATCAAGGACGGCGACCCCGTGCTGGCCCCCGTGCCGCCTCCTGCGCTGTTCGACTGATCAGGCGCCTTCCAGGGCGAGGTCGCGGATCTGGTCGGCGAACTGCAGGGCCTGCTCGCGCGTCATCCGCGGCTCGGTGCCCACGTAGAACACCACGATGTCTCCGGAAAGCGAGCGCATGGCGGCGAAGGGGGGTGGAGGTGTTGTGATCATGATGAGCCTCATCATGCCCCACGCCACTGACACTTTCCGGTGGGAATACCACCTCAACTCCAGAAGCTAGCCAAAGGCATGACTGAGATTCTGGTGACCGGTGCGACGGGCAACGTGGGCGGCCAGGTGGCCAGGCGGCTCGGGGACGCGGCGCGGCCCTTCTCCAGGCGGACGGGCGGCGATCTGAGCGAGCCAGAGACGCTGGAAGCGGCGTTGCCCGGCGTGGAGCAGGTGTTCCTCATCTGGCCGTTCCTCGGCACCGAGGGCGCGCCCGGCGTACTGGAGACGATCGCCCGCCACGCCAAGCGCGTCGTGTACGTGTCGTCGTCGGGGGTGGGCGTCCACGACGATCCGATCAACCTGATGCACGCCGGGATGGAGCGGCTGATCGAGGCGTCAGGGCTGGAGTGGACGGTGTTGCGCGCCGACACGATCGCGTCGAACGCGCTGGGGTGGGCCGGGCAGATCCGCGCCTCCGGGGTGGTGCGCGGGCCGGACATCGCGGCCACGGCCGTGGTCCACGAGGCGGACGTCGCGGCTGCCGCGGTGACCGTGCTGCGTGACGCAGGCCATGCCGGGGCGAAGCACGTGCTGACGGGGCCCGAGGTGCTGAGCCGGGCGGACCAGGTGCGGCTGATCGGGGAGGCGGCCGGGCTCTCGCTGCGGTTCGAGCCGCAGCCCGTGGAGGAGGCGCGGCGGCGGATGCTCGACGACGGCAGGCCGCCCGCGCTGGTCGAGGCGCTGCTGGCCGCGGCCTCGCGCTCGCCGTCCTCGCTGGTCACCCGGACCGTGGAGGAGCTGACCGGGTCTCCTGCCCGTACGTTCGCGTCGTGGGCGCGCGAGCACGCGGACGTCTACTCCTCAGGCTGAGCCCTGGTGACGCAGCTCGGGCAGACCGGCTGCTCCACCGCTCTGGCCACGGCCTCCGGCGACGGCTCCCTGGTCGTCCCCAGGACGGTGATCCCCGGTGGAAGGCCGGTGTCCGGGTCGACCAGGAACATCTGGACGCTGTCTGGTTCGTAGGCGAACATCCGCCCGCATCCATAGCACCGCCCGATCGTCTTCATACGGCGACGGTACGGGGTCAGGCGGTCCTGCGGTAGCGGGTCATCGGGCCGAGCAGGCCGGGGACGGACTCGAACGCGGTCATGCCGAGCCGCTCGACGACCGCGACGGAGGCGGTGTTGCCCGCGTCGACCTCGGCCAGCACCTCGGACAGGCCGAGGGGCCCGAGCGCGTGCTCCACGACCGCCCTGGCCGCCTCGGTGGCGTAACCCTTGCCCCAGGCGACCGGGGCGAGGCTGTAGTAGATCTCCAGGCCGAGCTCCTCCAGCGGCCGCAAGCCCGCCGTACCGACCGGCTCCTGCCCGCCCTGCGGGACGATCAGCCACAGCCAGGTGTCCGGGTCCTCGATCGTCTCGCCGACCTCCTCGGGCGTGAGGATCTCCCCGTCGAACAGGAACCGCCGCACGTCCTGCTCGGTCCAGTGGGCAAGCAGCCAGGCGTGGTCGATTACGGTCACCGGCCGCAGAACCAGCCGCGAAGTGGTCAGAACGTCGCTCACCCGACCAAGCATAAGCAAGAGGGCTAGGGGCGCAGGTAGGCGAGGACGGCGGCGACGCGGCGGTGGAGGTCGGCGCTGGCTTCCAGGCCGAGCTTGGTGAAGATGCTGTTCACGTTCTTCTCCACCGACGAGACCGACAGGTGCAGCGCCCGCGCGATCCCGCTGTTGGAGCGCCCGGCCGCCATCTCACGCAACACGTCGCGCTCCCGCGGCGTCAGAGACTCCCGGTCGCCGCGCACGTCGCGCTTGGCCAGGAGGCCCTCGACGACCTTGGGATCGATCACCGACCCGCCGCACGACACCGCCCTGATGGCGCCGAGCAGCTCGTCCAGGTCGCCCACCCGGTCCTTGAGCAGGTACGCGTACCCCTCGGTGCCCTCCTTGAAGAGCTCCAGGGCGAACAGCGCGTCGGCGTACTGCGACAGCACCACCACCCCCACCGACGGATGGTCGGCGCGGATCCGGTGGGCCGCGTCGATGCCCTCGAAGCCGGGCCGCCACGCCCCTCCCGGCATCCTGATGTCGGTCACCACCACGTCTGGCCTGAGCCTGCGCACCGCGTCGAGCAGCTCGTCCGCGTCGCCGACCGCGCCGACCACGACGACCTCGCCCGAGGTCTCCAGGAGCTGCCGCGTGCCCTCGCGCACCAGGTAGTGGTCGTCGGCGACGACCGTGCGCAGCCGTTCAGCCATCGGCGGGCACCCAGGCCTCCACGAGCGTTCCCCCTCCACGCGAGATCTCCAGCCCGCCGCCGAGCGCGTCGAGCCGGTCGGCCATCGGCCGCATGGGCGTCTGCCCGTCGGCGAACCCGACCCCGTCGTCACGCACCGAGGCGCGCAGGCGTGCGCTCTCATGCGACAGCCGTACCTCGATCCTGGCAGCGCGGGCGTGCTTGAGCGCGTTGGCCACGGCCTCGCTGACCGCGAAGTACATGGCGCCCTCGACCTCGTCGGAGAACCGCCGCAGGCGCAGCCCGTCCGAGGCGACGACCTTGGTGGGGACGGGCAGGTCGGCGCAGCGCCCCTCGACGGCCTCGACGAGCCCGCCCTGGCTGAGCGCGGACGGGTGGATGCCCGCCGCCAGCTCGCGCAGGTCGGTGAGGGTCTGGCGGGCCTGGTCGCGGAGCCGTCCGAACAGCTCGGCGCCGCCGCCGGTGGCGCGGGCCAGCTCCAGCCCGGCGATCAGCGCGACGAGCTGCTGCTGGACGCCGTCGTGGAGGTTGCGCTCCAGCCGCCTGCGCTCCTTCTCCTGCGCGTTGACCAGGCGCGCGGCCAGCCCCGCGCTCTGGATGGCCAGCCCAGCCGGTACGGCGAGCGCCTCCAGCAGCCTGCCGTCCTCCTCGGTCAGCCTGCCGAGCCGCCTGGGACCGCTTTCGAGCTGCCCCAGCCCGCCGCGCACCGGCACGGTGAGCACGGCGGGCGTCGCCTCCTGTCCTGAGACGACGCGGGTGCCGTCGGCGAGGCGGACCGCCGCCCACCTGACGTCCAGCCCGGTCCGTACGGCGGCGGCCAGCCTGCCGAGCTGCTCGACGGGCTCAGGTGTGTCCTCCAGCGCCGTGCCGAGCCGGTGGAGCACCTCACCCACCGACGGCCTGACGTCGACCACCACGTGCAGCCTGGACCCGCGCACGCCGACCCTGATGTCGAAGAGCTGGTAGCGCACCAGCGTGACCCCGATCGCCGAAGGAACAGCGGCCAGTACGGCCAGCAGCCCGAACATCACCGCGACCGAGCCGACGCCGCCGAACGCGTAGCCGATCACCACCCCCCACCCGGCGAGGTTGATCAGCGTTCCCGCGACCATCCACGCGTACTGCCCCCGGTGGGCCGCGCGCCGCCAGCGCACGACCAGCCCGGCCGCGACCACCAGCCCCAGGACGAGCACGACCGCCTGGCCGCCCACCGACGCCCAGACGGCGATCCACACCTGTGGCAGGGCGAGCGGGTTCTGCCTGCCGTACAGGGTCATGGGCAGGAGCATGTTGCCGGCGAACTGCACGGCCAGCGCCACGCCGCCGAGCCACGCGACGGGCCGCCAGCGCCGCGAGGGGAGGTGTCCGTCGGGGAAGAGCAGCGGGATGTAGACCCACAGCAGCCCGTAGTAGAAGGTGAAGCAGGCCGACAGGATCGCGGCCAGGCCGGCCAGGTCGTCCGACCGCCTGCTCAGGCCCACGCCGAACGCGCCGAGACCCAGCGACAGGGCGGCGGCGAGCAGCAGCCAGCCGTACACGATCCCGGGCCGCCTGGAGGCCAGCAGCCAGCCGAGGGCGGCCAGCACGCAACCGAGCGCCGCGAAGACCCACTGCTGCGGAGGCGCTGGCAGGCCGGACTCCATCAGCGCCCCGGCCGTCGCGCCCGCTGCCGCGATCACCGCGGGCACGGCCGCCACCGTCTTCGCACCCATAGGTCCCCATCGTTGCCGCGACGGCTGGCGACGTCTATGAGGTTAACCGCACATCAGGTCTATGGCTGGCCTGGTAGGTCCGGCTGCGGCGCTTCTGTTGGCTGGAGGGGACCCCGAGAGAAGGAGTTCCCATGCGAGTCCTTGCCGCAGCACTGGCAGCAGCGACCGTCGCCGTCGCGGCGTGCGCAGGGGTGCAGACCCCCACCCCAGCCGCCGCCTCCGCCGTTCAGGAGTCGGCGGTGGAACGGCAGCTCACCTGGCTGATGGACGCCGTCGGCCGGGCGCCGCTGCCGGACAGCGAGCTGACCGCGCACTTCGCCGAGTCGTTCCTCAGGCAGGTCCCGCCCGCGCAGATCAACGAGGTGCTCAAGACCTGGAAGGACCTGCGCCTCGACAAGGTCCTCTTTGTCCGGGGCACCTCGCTCGTCGCCGAGATGACGCTGAACGGCAAGAAGCAGAACCTCGAACTGACCGTCGACGGCAGCGGGCTGATCAGCGGCGCACGGATGGACGACCCGCCGGTCGAGCGGACCCCGCCCACCAGCTGGAAGGAGCTCGACAAGCGCATGCGCGCGGTCGCTCCCCAGGTGGGCTTCCTGGCCGCCGAGATCACCAAGGGCGGCGCGTGCCGCCCGGTCCACGGGATCCAGCCGCGTACGCCGAGGGCGCTCGGCTCGATGTTCAAGCTCTACGTGCTCGGCGCGGCGGCCGAGCACATCAAGGACTGGAAGACCGAGCTCACGATCAGGCCGGAGCTCAAGAGCCTGCCGTCCGGCGAGCTGCAGAACCGGCCGGACAACAGCAAGGTGACCGTCGAGGAGGCGGCCAAGCTGATGATCTCCATCAGCGACAACACCGCCGCCGACCTGCTGCTGAACAAGGTGGGCAGGAAGGCGGTCGAGGCGAAGAACCGGCAGTGGTCGTCCACGCGCAACGAGCCCTTCCTGTCCACCAGGGACATGTTCGTGATCAAGGGGACCAAGCGGGTGGACGCCTACCTCAACGCTCCCGACCGGCGCGCGTTCCTGCGCGACGTGGTGGCCAAGGTGCCGCTGTCGGACATCACCACCTGGGAGAAGCCGACGGCCATCGACACCGTCGAGTGGTTCGGCTCGCCCAAGGACGTCTGCCGCGCCCACGCCTCGCTGCGCGGGCTGGCCGACGAGCGGGTGAACCAGGCGATGTCGACCAACACGCTGGCCGCGAAGGAGCTGACCGACGTCTGGTACAAGGGCGGCTCGGAGCCCGGGGTGCTCGCCTTGGGGTTCTCCGCGAAGTCGGGCGGGCGCACCTATTCCGTGACGCTGATGGCGAGCGACCCGGCGGCGCCGATCGACGAGAACCAGGCGGGGTCCGAGCTGATCGCCCTGGCTCAGGGGGCGTTCACGCTAGCCACGCGCCGCTAGCTCGTAGGCGCCCGCGGCGCAGCCGGTGACGCGCCAGCCGCCGGGCGACTGGCGGGCGGACAGGTTCTGGAGGCCGGTGCCCTGGGTGGCCGGCTTGGCCGTACCGGGGAACCAGACGTCCAGACCGCAGCCCTTGCCCTCGCCCCTGAGGGTGAGGGCTGCCTTGTCCGAGGTGAGCGCGGTCAGGCGGCCGGGGGCGGAGCGGGGGTAGGGGCGGGACAGGGCGGCGGTGTACTCCGGGGGCGAGGGCAGGTCCTTGCCGGTGGCGCAGTCCTCGATCATGAGGTTGCCGCCCGTCCTGTCCTCGGGGCCGGCGTGGGCGTCGCCGCAGGACTGCTTCCAGACCCAGAACGCGCCGCCGATGCGGTGGGCGTCCTCCTGCTTCGTGTAGCGGCCGATGGGGGCCTCGGCCGGGTCGCCGAACCAGCCCCACTCCCCCGACCACAACCCGGCGCCATACGCCTCTGCCGCCCTGCTCGCCAGGTCGAAGCCGCGCTCGATGCTGGTGATCGTGACGCCGGTGCCGCGGTCAATGGTGATCGACTCGTTGTAGAGGTGCGGGGCGAAGACGATCAGCCGGTCGTCGGTGAAGTCCCTGGGCACCGAGACCTCGAACCCGAGGCCCGACCAGAGCACGGAGGGCTCGAAGAAGACCAGGTGCGGGAAGCCGCCCCGCTCCGCCGCGCGGATCGCCTTGATCGTCCTGTCGTAGAAGCGGCCCAGGAGGACGCCGGAGGTGACCGGCGGGGCCTCGCCGAAGCCCGGCTCGTTGAGTAGGTCGTATCCGGCGACCATCGGGTCGGCGGCGAAGCGCCTGGCGAGCATGGCCCAGGTGTTCACCAGGTGGGTCTGGATGCCGTCGCGGTCCTGGTAGAGGTTGGTGAAGGCGCGGGAGACGGCCGGGGAGATGTCGCGGCCGGTGAACTCGCACCTGGGGGCGCCGTCGAAGCGGTCGGCCCAGGCGGGGGCGCCGTCCCAGCCGTGCATCGGGGAGCCGTTGCGGCAGGTGGCGCCCTGGTCGGCCTGGACGCCCTTGCCCCAGGCGTCCTGGTGCATGTCGAGGACGGTGCGGAGGCCGTGCTTGGCGGCGGTCGCGACGGCCCAGTCGATCCTGGAGAGATAGGTTTCGTCGTATTTCCCCGGGTTTGGCTCCAGTGCGGACCAGGACAGGGCGAGCCTGATGACGTTGAAGCCCATGCGCTCCATGCCCGCGAAGTCGTCCTCGGTGAGCGGGCGGGCCACCTGCTTGGCGGGGTCCTTCTGGTAGTAGTCCTCGAACTGGTTGACGTTGACGCCCCTCAGCAGCACCTCGTTGCCGTGGGCGTCGACGATCCTGCGGTCGGCGGACAGGGTGAGGCCCTGGGTCTTCTGCGGCTGCACCGCCGTCGTTTGCGGTCCCAGCAGTGGTACGGCCAGCGCTCCGGCCGCGACCACCGCGAGGGCGGCCTTCGGGATGCGCACGAGAGTGGCCAGGGCGACGAGTACGGCGAGCATCGCGCCGAACGACAGCGCGGAGGCCAGTCTCAGCATGATCGCCGGGGCCCAGAAGGAGTCGCCGCCCGCCATGTCGCCCGGAAGGCCGATCGCCACCTGCACGAGACCCAGGACCCCCGCCGCCGTGAGCGCCGACATGCCCGCGACAACCGCCCGCGCACCTCTGCCGGGAGCACCCGCAGCCACCCGGGCACCTCTGTCGCGGGCACCCACCACGGCCACCCGGGCGCCCGCCGTCCCCCAGGACGCCGGAGCGCCGAGCCAGCGGTCGACCGCCCAGGTGACCAGGCCGAGCAGGATGACCGCTGCCAGGCAGCCGAGCGGCCCCGCTTCCGGCGCGGGGGCCAGCGGGGAGTCACCGACCGCGTATCCGATCGGCGACCCACCCCACCACGACCCGCCCACCAGAGCCCCCAGCACGACCGCAGCCGCAGCCGCCACCAACCCCACCGACCGCGCAGAAAGGGGCTGGGCGACCGCAAAAGCGGGCGCGAGGGCGGGCGCGGACGGCGACCCGGCGAGCGCGGGTACGGGCTCGGGCTTGGGGAGCCTGCGGCGTACGGCTTGCGTGATCCAGGTCGCGACCAGCACCGGGAGGCCGAAGACCAGCGCCTTCACGCCTGTGAAGCCCGTCGACCACGCCAGATACGCCACGTCCCCCAAGGACATCACCATCGACATGGCGAACTTGGCGACCATCGCCGACACCACCACCGCGCCCCACGCCAGCAGCGCCGTACGGAAAGGAGGCAGGGAGACCGGCGTGAGCGCCCACACCCCGAGGAGCAGCAGCGGCACGTAGACCACCAGCGGCGCCACCTGCCACACCCCCGCGACCGGCAGCAGGTCGGCCCCCGTCCACGTGTACGGCGCGGCCAGCCCGGAAGGGTCGAACACCGCCCCCAGCACGATCACCAGCGCGAGCACGACGACGGCGATCAGCGCCACCCAGCGGTTCCTCATAGTGCCGCAGAACATACATGAGCAATGTTCACGTTGACTAGCGCACGGCGAGGTCCAGGAAGAGCGCCGAGGACCAGCCGAAGCCGGAGGTGGCCCGCTTGGCCTTGGCGCCGGTGAGCGGGTTCCAGTACTCGTACAGCCCGCCCCCGTCCCGCACCATCGCCAGCGTCCGGAGGGTCAGCTCGTCGGCCACCTCCGCGTACCCCGACCTGCGCAGCCCGTCGATGAGCAGGTAGTTGACGTTCAGCCAGACGGGACCGCGCCACATCGACTCCGCGTCGAAGTGCGGGTCGTCGAAGGCGACGGTCGGCACCGGCCGCTCCCCCCAGAAGGAGGGAGAACGGAGGTCGGCGACGAGCCGGTCGGCGATCTCGGCGGGCAGGCGCCCGGTGAACAGCGGCATGAGGTCGAGCGGCGTCCGCACGTCAGCCGTGGGCGTGACGAACCGGGTCCCGTTCCACCGCCTGGCCACCAGGAGGTCGACGAGCTCCTGAGCCTTCGCGCGCCAGGGCGCGTCGTCGTGTCCCAGCGCGGCCGCGATGTCGCCGAGGCGGTCGTACTGCAGGGCCAGGTAGGAGTTCAGGTCCGGCGGCTCGGCGCGCGGCCCGTGGTCCCAGATGGGGCTGTCGTCCAGCCCGGACGAGTACGGGTGCAGGTACTCGGCCAGCCCGTCCCCGTCCGGATCGGAATGCCGGAACCACCACTCCTGCGACTTCACCAGCTTGGGATAGACCTCCGCCAGGAACTCCAGCGAGGGGTCCGCCTCATGGATCTTCCACACCGCCCAGGCGGTGAGCGGCGGCTTGGTGACCGGCACCACCTCGCGCGGCGCTCCCCCGCCCACGTGCTGGTCCATGCGGGCGATGTCGGAGCGGGGCAGGTCGGTGGTCTCGGCCAGCACCCCCTCGTCGTGCACGACGTCGGGGATCAGCCCGCTGTCGAGCTGGTTGTCGAGCAGGATCCGGATCTGCTCGCGGGCCAGCGCGGGGTCGCCGTGCCTGAGCCCGATGGCGTGGAAGTAGGAGTCCCAGTTCCACAGCCCGACATATCCGTACTTGGAGGGGATCAGCGACTCCCGGCCCCGGATGCCGATCAGGTTGACCCCGAGGGTCCACCACGCCATCCGCGCCCGCTCCTCAAGATCCTCCCGTACGGCGGGCATCAGCCCGAGCCACCCGCGCCACCGCGCTGCGGCCCGTTCGAGCGCTCCTACTGGATCCCCTGAGCCGACGAGCGTGAGGCTGCCGTCGATGGCCGCCCCCCCGCCGTCCCAGACCGCCCGAGCCCCCGAACCGACCAGCACCAGGGTCTCGGCGTCCGCGAAGGCGAGCGAGACCCCACCATCGAACTCGATGCGGTCAGGCAGCGCCCGCCGTACGGACAGCTCGGTTGACCCGGCGAACACCCGCAGCCCCGTCAGGACGGTCGTTTCCGAGAGCCGGGTCTCGTAGAGCGCCCTGGCGATCCACAGCGAGCCGTCGTCGGCCGCCATCACCAGCAGCCGGGAGCCCCGTTCCGTGAAGGGGCGTTCGCGCAGGTCGAGCATGTCTATTTGCCTCCGAGGCCGGACGCGGCCATCGAGTTGATGATCTTCCGCTGACCGATCAGGAACGCGATCAACGTCGGCACCACCGCGACGGCGGCAGCCGCCAGGGTGAGCCCGTAGTCGATCGCGCCGTGCTGCCCCGAGAAGCGCTGGAGCAGCAGCGGCACGGTCGCCAGCTCGGTCGTGTTCAGGAAGATCAGCGGGAAGAAGAACGAGTTCCACGAAGCGAGGAACGTGATGATGCCCAGCGCGCCGAGACCGGGACGGATGTTCGGCAGCACGATGCTCCAGAAGATCCGCCAGCGCCCCGCGCCGTCCAGCCTGCCCGCCTCCTCCAGCTCGACCGGCACCGCCCTGATGAACTGGCGCAGCAGGAAGACCGCGAACGGGTTGGCGATGCTCGGCACGATCAGTGCCAGATGCGAGTCGATCCACCCGAGCTTGGCCAGCAGCAGGTAGAGCGGCACGATCGTGACCTGCGACGGCACCATCTGGGTGGCCAGGAACAGCACGAACAGCGCGTTGGAGCCCCTGAACCTGATCCTGGCGAAGGCGTAGGCGGCCATCGCCGAGGTCAGCAGCGTCAGGACCACGTTGAGCACGGCGATGTAGAAGCTGTTCCAGTAGGCCAGCCCGAACGGCATCTCGGACAGCGCGTCCGAGTAGTTGGCCGCCCGCCACGGGTTGGGCAGCCAGTCCGTCGGGTTGTTCAGCATCTGCGGGGTGCCCTTGAAGGACATCAGCACCATCCACACGAACGGGAACAGCATGAGCAGCCCGCCGATGGTGAGTGTGGCGTGCAGCGCCACCTGGCCCTTACGCATCGTAGTGAACCAACCGCTTCTGCAGGCCGAACTGGACGACGGTGACGATCAGCGTCAGGACCAGCAGGATCAGCGCGGCAGCGCTGCTCATGCCGAGCTTGAAGTCCTGGAAGCCGAGCTTGTAGACCTGGTAGACGATCGTCCTGGCGCCCTCGTTGTTCTTCGGGTTGACCAGCACGAAGATCTGGTCGAACGCCTGGAACGAGCTGATGACCGCCACGACCGTGGAGAAGAAGATGGTCGGCGACAGCATCGGCAGCGTGACCGAGCGGAAGGCCCGCCACGGCCCGGCGCCGTCGATCTTGGCGGCCTCCATCAGCTGCGGCGGGATCGTCTGCAGACCGGCCAGGAAGATCACCACGTTGAGCCCGAGCGACGACCAGATCGTCACGACGGCGATGGCGACGATCACCCAGTTGGTGTCGCCGAGCCAGTCAGGGCCGGTGATGCCGAACCACTTCTGGAGCGAGGTGTTGAGCACCCCGTTCTCGTCGTTGGCCAGGATGACCTGCCACATCAGCGCGGCCGCGACCGAGCTCGTGACGACGGGCAGGAAGTACAACACCCGGTAGACGTTGCCGCCCTTGATGTTGTTGAGCCCGACGGCGATCGCGATCGCCAGCGCCAGGCCGATGGGCACGGTGAGGACGGCGAGCTTGACGGTGTTCCAGATCGAGCGCAGGAAGTCGGGGTCGGTGAGCTGGGTGGCGAAGTTGTCGAAGCCCACCCACGTCGCCGGGTTCAGCCCGTCCCAGCTCATGAACGCCAGGACGACGGCGTAGCCGAGCGGGAAGACCAGGAACACCAGCAGCCCGATCACCTGCGGCGCCAGGAAGAATGTCGCCCACCAGCCGTCCCTGGTCCGCACGCGCCTGCTCTTGGCGTGCGCGGCGGACCTGGGGGGCCGGGTGTCGGTGAGGACGGACACCGTTAGCCCAACTTGCTCTCGACGAGCTTCTGCAGCTCGGTCATGCCCTGGTCGAAGGGCACCTTGCCCTGCCAGACCTTGATCAGGTGGTCGTTGATGCCGGCGGTCAGACCGGGGATCGCGACCTCCTCGGGGAAGTTGGCGAAGCCCTTGTCACGCACGTCGAGGAACGTCTGCGCGTGCGCGGGGTAGCCGTCGAGCACGAGCGCCTCTGCGCCCTTGATGGACGGTACGGCGCCGCCGCCCTTGAGCCTGAGCGCCTGGCCCTCCTTGCTGACGAACTCCGTCAGGAAGGTGAAGGCCTCCTTCGGGAGCTTCGTGTCCTTGTTCATCGCCAGGTAGGAGGCGGCGACCGCGCCGGACAGCGGCTGGCCGTCCTCGGACGGGAACGGGACGATGTCGTAGTTGGCCTGGTCGCCACCCTTCTTCAGGGAGTCGATCATCCAGCGGCCGCCCGCGTAGAAACCGGCCTTGTGCTTGAGGAAGGTGGTCTCCGCGCCCGCGCTGGCCGGAAGGAGGTCGGCGCTGAGGAAGGTCTTGTCCTGGTACCCCTTGGCCAGGGTGTCCAGGGCCTTGCGCGACTTCTCGTCGGTGGTGGCGACGAACTTGCCGCCGTCCCAGACCTTGCCGCCGAAGCCGGTGATGACGCTGTAGGTGGAGCCGTACCAGTTCCAGAAGATGGAACCGGCCTTGCCCGCCGCCTTCAGCTTGGCGTTCATCTCCATGTACTTGGCCATGGTCCAGGTGCCCGCCGCGTACAGGTCGGCCGGGTTCTCGGTGATCCCGGCGCTCGCGAGGGCCTTCTTGTCGAACCAGAGCACTTCGGGGTTGACGTCGTTGGGGACGCCGTAGATCTGGCCGTCCTTCTTGGCTCCGCCGTACACGCCCTCGAAGAAGTCCTCGGGCTTGCTCTTGGAGTCAGGTCCGCTCAGCTTGTCGTTGAGCGGGGTCAGGACGTTGGCCGAGACGAACTTGCCGACGTTGTCGTCGCCCACGAAGAACACGTCGGGCGCCGTCTTGGAGGTCAGCTGGGTGAGCAGCTTGGGGTGGTAGTCGGCGTACTTCGGCACCGACTCCAGCTTCAGCTTGATGTTGGGGTGGCGCTTCTCGAAGTCCTTCATGAACTCGTTGTAGAACTTCACGTCGTCGGCCGAGCCCCAGGTGGACCAGCGGACGGTGACCGGGCCGCCGTCCGAGGAGGAGCCTGCCTGCTTCACGCCGGGGCCGGTCGCGTTGCCCCCGCTGCAGGCGGTCGCGGCCAGGGCCAGTAGGGCGATCGTGGAGAGTGCACGTTTCATGGGGGGATTCCTCCTGTTATGCGAGGCCGCCGCCGTCAACGACGAGGGCGGATCCGGTGATGTAGCTGGCGGCGTCACTCGCCAGGAAGAGCACGGCCTGAGCGATCTCGTCAGGCGTGCCTGAGCGGCCCATCGGGCGATCGGCCGCGTCTGCCTCGAAGGCGGCCCAGTCCTCCTGGAGCTGGCGGGCCTCCTCGCGAAGCATGGGTGTGTCCGTGTCCCCCGGGTTCACGGAGTTCACCCTGATACCGGCCTTGGCGTGGTCGATGGCCAGCGCGCGGGTCATGTTGACCACGGCGGCCTTCGAGGCGCAGTAGGAGATGGCGTTGCCGCCGCCCTTGAGCCCCCAGCCGGAGCC
This sequence comes from Nonomuraea sp. NPDC050556, assembly GCF_044457355.1. NCBI lineage: Bacteria > Bacillati > Actinomycetota > Actinomycetes > Streptosporangiales > Streptosporangiaceae > Nonomuraea > Nonomuraea sp. NPDC050556. The sequence goes on from NZ_JBITGU010000004.1 coordinate 369,918, forward strand.
GGTGTTGACGATCGCGCCGCCGTCCTTCATGGCGGGGATCGCGTACTTGCACATCAGGAAGACCGACCTGACGTTCACGGCCATCACCCGGTCCCACTCCTCGACCTCCAGGTCGAGCGCGGTGGTGCGGCGGATGATGCCGGCGTTGTTGAACAGCACGTGCAGGCCGCCGAAGGCGTCCACGGCGGTCTGGACGATCCTGGCGCAGTCCTCGGCCGAGGAGACGTCGGCCTGTACGGCGACGCCGCCGATCTCCTGCGCCAGCGCCGAAGCGCCGGCCGCGTCGATGTCGGCGACGACGACCTTCGCGCCCTCCTTGGCGAACAGCAGAGCGGTGGCCCTGCCGATGCCGGACGCGCCGCCGGTCACGATGGCGACCTTGCCCTCGAGAGCACTCATGCCTGAAACTCCTCACTTGCCGCTTGAATGCGGTAAATCGCGCTTTCGCGGTATCCGGTGATCACCCGGACGTGGCCGCTCAGCCTCTTGTCCGTCTCCTGGTCGCCGGTGTCGGCGAGCAGGGGCCGCCCGCCGAGCCCGGCGAGCTTCTGCTGGGTGGCCAGCACGGTCAGCTCCGCGTGGTCCAGCACCCGGGGCGAGACCTGCTGGTTGCCCCGCCCGAGTACGAACCCCTGACCGCCGATGACCGAGAGTACGACGACCGCCGCAGTGTCCTTGACCAGGTCGAACAGCTCGCTCTCCGAGACGTCCGCGGCCACCAGCTCGCCGTCCTCGACGACGTCGACGCCGAGCAGCGTGGTGGCCAGCCCCAGCTCCCTGCCGACGGCGGCCGTGGTGGCGCCGGGGCCGAGCACGTAGCGGACGCCCGGTCGCATCCGGGCGGCGACCTCCTGCGCGATGCCCTCGGCCGAGGCGGGGATCGCGCTGGAGGAGCCCGTCTTGCGCCCGGACAGCCTGACCCTGGCGGCCGGGACCTTGAGCGTGCCGTACAGCCTGGGACTGACCAGACCGTGCCGGTACCGCTCCTCGTCGAGATCGACGACCTCGGCTTCGACGACGCGCTCGGCCCCTTCCGCCGCCAGGAAGCCGGCGGCGGCCGGGCTCACGGCGAAGCAGCCGGAGTAGACCTTCACCCCGGCGGGGATGCCGAGCACGGGCGGGGCCTCGTCGCCGAGCTCCCTCACCGCGTCGAGCACGTCACGTGCGGTGCCGTCGCCGCCAGCGAAGAGCAGGAGGTCCACCCCTGCGAGGGCGAGCACCGCCGCCTTCGTGTCGGCCGCCGTGGTGTCCGATGCCCCCCGGCGTACCACTTCGGGGGTCGCGCCCGCCGCGAGGGCGCTGTCCTCGCCCATCGCCCCGCCGACCGTGACGATCTCGGTGTCCGGGCGGCGGGACAGCAGGGTTCGTACGGCCTGGGCTGCCCGATCCCCCGCACGCGGCACGGCGCCCCTGGCCAGCGCCTCGCGCTGGACCTCGACGCCGTCGCTGCCCTTGAGCCCGGCGGCGCCGCCGAGCCCGGCCACGGGGTTGACGACCAGCCCGATCCTCATGACAGGTGCTTACGCACGTAGGCCCGCCAGGTGGGCGCCCACTGCTTCGGGTCGTCCAGCGACGTCGTGTCGATCTTGTGGATCGTCTGGTTGTACGGCGCGCCCTTCACGAACTCGGGGTTGTCCCGAGCCTCCTGCGCCACGTGGGCCAGGATCGCCGCGTACTCGTCGAGGTCGGCGCGCGAGTAGGACTCGGTCGGCTCCAGCGTGAACGGCTCTGGCACGAGGTACGGGTGGTGCGAGGTCCAGTAGTGCACGCCGAAGTCAGCGGCGCGCACGCCGATCTCCTCCGAGTGCACGCCGGTCTCGGCCGACAGCGCCTCCCAGGAGTAGCGGGCCTGCTCGATCCTGCGCTTGTTCCACGGCGCCGAGGCGCCCGGGATCTGCAGGATCTTGTGCATCAGGTAGTTGTTGTTGAGCACGGCGGTCTCGGCGACCGTGCGCAGGCCCTCGGCGCCCAGCGACATGATCCACGCGTAGGCGCGGACGACGTTGGTGGTGACGCCGAGCCCCGGGCGGATCTTGCCGACCGACTTCTCCGGGGTCCGCAGGACGTACTTGCCTTCGACCTGGTCGACCACCGGGCCGGGCAGGAACGGCACCAGCTTCGCCGAGACGCCGGACGCGCCGGCCGCAGGGCCGCCGCAGGCGTGCGGGGTGGAGAAGGTCTTGTGCAGGTTGAAGTGGCCGAGGTCGAACCCGGCGTCAGCGGCCCTGGTGATGCCCAGGATGCCGTTGGCGTTGGCCTGGTCGTAGCAGGCCAGGCCGCCCACCTCGTGCACGAGGTCCACGAACTCCTGGATGCGCGGGTTGAAGATGCCCGTGTCCTCGGGGTTGGTGATCATCAGGGCAGCCGTGCGCGGGCCGACGGCCGCGCGCAGCGCCTCGATGTCGGGGTAGCCCTCGGCGTTGGGCATGAGGGTGATGACCTCGTACCCGGCGACCTTGGCGCAGGCCGCGTTCGACGGGTGGGAGAACATCGTGGTGATGACCTGGTCGCGGTGGCCCTCGCCGTTGGCCTCGTGGTAGGCGCGGATCATGGCGATGTTCGCGTAGATCGCGGCCGAGCCGGAGCCTGGCTGGAGCGAGACCCTGGCCATGCCGGAGATCTCGGCGAGCATCTTCTCGAGCTGCGCGTAGATCTCCAGCACACCCTGGACGGTGTCCTCGTGCTGGGCCGGGTGCAGGTCGGCGATGTCGTCCATGAAGGTGTCGTTGATCTTGGGGCTGTACTTCATCGTGCAGGTGCCCTGGCCGACGTCGATGTTGAAGTCGAAGCCGAGGTTCTCCTGCGACAGGCGCAGGTAGTGGCGCAGCACGTGGAGCTGGGCCATCTCGGGCAGCTTGGGCGGGGTGGCCCGCCGTACGCCCTCGGGCAGCTCCACCTTCGGCGCGCCAGGCTCGGGTACGGCGATGCCGCGCGCACCGGGCTCGGTCAACTCGAAGATGATCGGCTCGTCCCATCGCGCCTGGTGGAAGCGGCGGATCGGCGGCTTCGGCTTGACGGGCAGCTCGGCGAACGACTCTCCTGCGGAGCTCACAGCGCCTCCTTGACGGCTGCGGCGAGCCGGTCGATCTCAGCGATGGTGTGGCGCTCGGTCACGCAGACCAGCACCGTGCGGTCGTCCAGCGGGACGCCGCCGAAGATGCCCTGCTCACGCAACTTGGCCAGCAGGTCCTCAGAGGAGGGGACGGAGATGGCGAACTCGCGGAAGTGGATGGCGTCCTTGGCCTGCACCAGGTCGCCCAGGGCGTCCATGGCGTAGCGGGTGCGGGCCAGGATGGTCTCGCCGACCTCGCGCATGCCCTCGGGGCCCATCAGGGCCAGGTAGACGCCCGCGGTGATGCCCCACAGGGCGGCAGCCGTACCCACCCATTCCTTGCCCTCTTCGCGCTGGGCGAAGGAGGTGCGGTCGTAGAAGACGTCGCCGAAGCCGTACTCGCCCTCGACCGCGGTGGGCGCGATGCCGAACAGGCGGGAGGGGAACTCGGCGACCAGCGGCTCGTGGTCCTGGGTGGCGATGAAGCCGGCGTGGCCGCCGCCGTAGGACTGGTGCATGCCGAGCGACTGGATGTCGCCGCAGACGATGTCGGCGCCGTAGCAGACGGGCGGGGCCAGGACGCCGAGGGAGATCGGGTCGGTGGAGACGACGAGCAGCGCGCCGTGCGCGTGCGCGGCGTCGGCCAGCTCGCGGCCGTTGGTGGCGACGACCCCGTACACGTCGGGGGTCTCCAGGTAGATCGCGGCCGTCTCGGAGTCGACCTCGGTGCCGTGGACGATCTCCACGTCGGGGGTGAGGAAGTCGCGCAGCTTGCTCAGCTTGTCGGCGCTGATCGGGCTGGCGATGAGCACCTTGCCGCGCTTGGTGTAGCGCGCGGCCATGCGGATCGCGGTGCCGGACGCCTGGAAGCCGTCGTAGGTCGGGACGTTGACCACGTCCATCTCGAGCAGCTCGCCCATCATGCTGACGTACTCGAACAGCGCCTGGAACCTGCCGTGGTCCTCGTACGGCTCGCCCGCGTACGCGGTGAGGAACTCGGAGCGGGAGTTGACCTCGTCGCACACCGCGGGGACGTAGTGCGGGTAGGTGCCGTGCCCGAGGAAGCTCAGCCCCTCGACGTTGCGGCCGAACAGGCCCTTCATGTGCCGCTTGAGCTCGTACTCGGCCGCGAAGGGCGCGGGCAGGTCGAGCGGGCGGTCGAGGCGGAGGGCCGCCGGGATGTCGGCGTAGAACTCCTCGACGCTCGTGGCGCCGATGGCCTCTAGCATCTCGGCCCGGACGCGGGGTTCCGCGTTCGGGATATAGGGGTGTGTCACTGGTCTCCTTCGATGCGCAGCACGACGGCGTCGCGAGGGGCGAGCTCGATCTCGCCTTGCCTGTCGGTCTGGGTGAGCAGGTCGAACCCGGGCTCGCGCAGGGTGACGCGGGCGGGTTCTGCGGTGTGGTTCAGGAGGAACAGGTAGTTCTGGCGGCGCGTGGCCTCGACGCCTTCCGGCACGTCGGCGACCGGGGTGAGGCCGTCCAGGAAGGGGGTGAGGTCGTCGAGCAGGCAGCTCAGGTAGGTGACGTGGCCCCTGCGCGTGACGGCCGGGCGTCCGTCGAGGTCGCCGCCCTCGTAGCGGGCGAGCACCTCGGCGTCGGTCACCCGGATCCACTCGGCCCAGGTGCGTGCCGTACCCATGGAGGTGCGCTGCTCCGCGCCGTCGGGCAGCGGCCAGGGCTCGTCCACGGTGATGCCGAGGAGGTCGCGGAGGGGGCCGGGGGCGCCGCCGTCGTGCACCTGGTCGGCAGCGTCCACGACGCCCGAGAACGGGCCGACGACGAGCTTCTGGGCGGCTTCCAGGGACTTGACCTGCTCGGGCGTGCACATGTAGAGGTTCGGCGCGATCACCAGCTTGTAGCCGGACAGGTCGCGGCCCGGCGGCGTGAGGTCCACGGCGATGCCGCGCGCGTGCAGCGGCCGGTACCACGACAGCAGCAGTTCCTTGAGCTTGAGCCGCTGCGACGGCATCGACTCCGGGGCCTCCAGGCCCCACCAGCTGTCCCAGTCGAGGACCAGGGCCACCTCGGCCCGCGTGGTCGTCCCCGCGATCTCGGCCAGGTCCTTCAAAGAGGCGCCGAGCTGCAGGGTCTCCTGCCAGCCGCGGGTGGACACGCCGCCGTGCGGGAGCATCGCGGAGTGGAACTTCTCCGGGCCGTACTTCGCCTGGCGCCACTGGAAGAACATCACGCCGTCAGAGCCGTGGGCGAGCGCCTGGAGGCTGTGCAGGCGCATCATGCCGGGCGGCTTGGGCGCGTTGACGTCGCGCCACGACACCGCGGACGGCGCGGACTCCAGCAGCAGCCACGGGCGCTGCCTGAGCGAGCGCATGAGGTCGTAGCTGAGGGCGATCGCCACGTGGGAGGACGGGTCGGCCGGGTCGGGGTAGGCGTCGTCGCTGACGACGTCCTCCGCTTCGGCCCAGGCCCAGTAGTCGAGGCTGTGCAGGATGCTCATGAAGTTCGTGGTGACCGGGACGTCCGGGGTCACCTCGCGCAGGACCGCCTTCTCCGCGTTGAAGCAGGCCAGGAGCGCGTCGCTACAGAAGCGGCGCCAGTCGACGAGTTGGCTGGGGTTGACCGGGCCCGGCGCCTTGCGCGGCGGTTCGACCTGGTCGAAGGAGGTGTAGTGCTGGCCCCAGCAGGAGGTGCCCCAGGCCGCGTTGAGCCCGTCGATGCCGCCATACCGCTTTTCCAGAAATTTCCGGAAGTCGGCGGCTGACTCCTCGCAGAAGCACTCCACGGTGTGGTCGGCGTACTCGTTGCTGATGTGCCACATCGCGAGCGCCGGGTGGTCCTTGTAGCGCTCGGCCATCGCGCGGGCCAGCTGTACCGTGTGGGCGCGGAAGATCGGCGAGCTGGGACAGTACCCCTGGCGGGAGCCGAACTCCAGCCTGGTCCCGTTCGCGTCGACGGGCATCACCGAGGGGTGCTCACGCACCAGCCAGGGGGGTGGGGTCGCGGTCGCGGTGGCCAGGTCGACGGCGACCCCGTGCTCGTGGAGGAGGTCGATGACCCGGTCGAGCCAGGCGAAGTCGTACTCACCCTCGCGCGGCTCCAGGCGGGACCACGAGAAGACGGCGACGGTCGCCAGGTTCACCCCGGCCTCGGCCATCAAGCGCACGTCCTCGGCCCACACCTGCTCGGGCCACTGCTCGGGGTTGTAGTCACCGCCGAACAGCAGACCTGGCACGCGGGTCAGTCCCACTCTATCCTCCTAGATGTCTGTGACATGTACTATTTTGTACACAGAATTCATAGTGCAGTATTTTGCATCACGTCAAGCGCTAGGCTTGCACGGGGGCATACACAACCGGAGGACTGCATGCCGATCGAGCGGCGACCGCTACGGGAGCAGATCAGGGAAGAGCTGCTGCGCAGGCTCGATCGCGGCGACTTCTCAGCGGGCACCGACATCAACGAAGTGGCGCTCGCCGGCGAGCTGGGCGTCAGCCGTACCCCTCTCCGCGAAGCCCTCATCACCCTCGCGGGCGAGGGCGTGCTGGAGAGCAACCAGGGACGCGGGTTCAGGTTCGCGCCGGTCAGCCGCAAGGAGTTCCGCGAGCTGTGCGAGATCGTCGCGGCGCTCGAGGCGCTCGCGCTCGACACCTCCGACCCCGACCACCTGCGCAGGGTCGCCCCCGAGCTGCTGCGGCTGGCCAACGACTTCCCCGACCAGGTCGCCGAGCAGCAGGAGATAGAACGGCACGACGACGAGTGGCACGACCTGCTGCTCAGCGGCTGCCAGAACGAGCGGCTGCTCGACCTGATCACCAGCGTCAAGGCGGGCATGCGCCGCTACGCGCACCTCATGGTCGGCGACGACGCGCCGCTGGAGCGGGAGGCGGCGGAGCACTGCAAGATCGCGTTACTGCTGGACGAGGGCGATCTCCGTGGGGCCACAGAGGCGCTGCGCGACAACTGGGTCAACGGGATGGAACGCATGATGGCGCGGATCCCCGCCTAGCTGTTCAGCGCGGAATAGTTGAAATATAAACTTGGTTATGGGGTGCGTAGCTCGCTGGAAGGAGCCTGAGATGCCCGCCGTGACCGTAGAGAACCCGCTGACCCTCCCCCGCCTGCCAGAGGACCTGGGGATCCCGCGGAAGGTGCTCGCCGTGGAGACCGCGCCCAGCGGCTTCGAGGGCGAGGGCTTCCCGGTGCGCAAGGCGCTGGCCGCAATCAAGCCCACCTATCTCGACCCGTTCATCATGATGGACCAGATGGGCGAGGTGGACTACGCGCCGGGCGAGCCCAAGGGCACGCCCTGGCACCCGCACCGCGGCTTCGAGACCGTCACCTACCTGATCGACGGCACGTTCGTGCACCAGGACTCGCACGGTGGCGGCGGGGTCATCACCGACGGGGACACGCAGTGGATGACAGCCGGCTCCGGCCTGCTGCACATCGAGGCTCCGCCGGAGTGGCTCGTCCAGCAGGGCGGGCTGTTCCACGGCATCCAGCTCTGGGTGAACCTGCCCTCCAAGGACAAGATGCTCGCCCCGAAATATCAGGACATCGGGCGGTCCAACGTCGTCCTGCTGAGCAGCCACGACGGCGGCGCCCTGGTGCGGCTCATCGCGGGCGACGTGGCGGGGCACGCGGGGCCTGGCGCCACGCACACCCCGATCACGCTGCTGCACGCCAGCATCAGCCCCGGCGCGCAGCTGACCATGCCGTGGCGCAAGGACTTCAACGCGCTCGCCTACGCGCTGTCCGGCAAGGGCACCGTGGGCGCGGAGAAGCGACCGCTGGACAGCGGCCAGCTCGCCGTCTTCGAGGGCTTCGGCAACCGTCCCGGCCTCGCCACGGACGCCGAGACCATCACGATCACCGCATCGCCGAAGACCGGGCTGGAGGTCATCGTGCTCGGCGGCGAGCCCATCGGCGAGCCGGTCGCGCACTACGGCCCGTTCGTGATGAACACCCGCGCCGAACTCGTCCAGGCCTTCGAGGACTACCAGGCGGGTCGGCTCGGCACCATCCCCGCAGGTCACTGAGGGGGTACGGCGGAGCCGAGGGACGCCCGGCCACCGCACGTGGCCGGGCTCCCTCCAGGGGCACGGCCGACGAGCGTGAGAGCGGGCCGCCGTAACGGCCGCCCGTCAGGCCGGTAGGGCGATCGCCGTCTGGCGCCAGATCTTGCCGTCACGGACGACGAACGTGCCGAAGGTGTTGAAGTCGGCGCCGCCGATCGTCATCCCCGCGTTGTAGAGGACGACGTCACCCGCGTACTGGACGTTCTTGAGCTCGGCCAGCTTCGGCTCGCGGGTGAAATAGGCCGCCATCAGCTCCCTGATGGCGGCCTTTCCTTCGGCCACCACGTCCAGGCGGACCAGGGTCGCCTCGTCGTGGTACTGGGCCATCAGGGCGTCGAGGTCGCCCGCCGCGATGGCGGCGAGCTGGTTGTCGAACAGTTCCTTCATGACGGCTTCCTTGCGCTGATCCGTTGGGCGGCGAGCGAGAGCGCGACTCCGGCGACGGCGGCCGCGATGATCCACCAGGCGGTGGCGCCCGGGTGCACGATGAGCTGCTCCACGCCGACGCCGAAGGCCACGAGCGCCATCGCCAGCGGCAGGTGCGAGTAGGTCCACACCTGACCGGCCATCTGCGTGCGCAGCACGACGGTCTCGTCGATGTGGTCGAAGTAGGCCCACCAGGCCGCCACCGCGCCCACGATCCCGGCCAGGGCGATGAGCAGCGTGACCGGCGTGATCGGGTGGTCCTTGAGACCCATGATGATCGAGGCGACCACCTCGCCGAGCACGATGACGACCAGCAGGCCGAACCGCTCGGGCAGGTGCTCGCTCTGCGGCGGCAGCGCGTGCTGGAACCGCCTGCTGACGAACGGCGTGGCCAGGTCGATCACGATCGCGACGCCCCACAGGAGGTAGCGCTGCGGCAGCGGCAGGGCGAGCGAGCCGAGCCAGAAGACCACCGCGATCGAGAACCCGGTGGCGTAGCTGACCGCCAGCGCCCTGGCCTCGGGAATGCTCCTCGCGACCCGGATATAGGCGACGATGAGCAGCAGCCTGACCAGGGTGTACGCTACGGCGAACAGCGCCGAGCGGCCCTGGATGTCGCCGATGCTGGCGGCCATCAGGGAGACCGCGAGGATCTGGGCGGTGACGAGCAGCCGATGGCTGACGTCGTCGGTGTCGAAACGGTTGGCGTAGAAGACGTAACCACCCCACGCCCACCAGATCGGGATGAACAACCCGACGTAGCCGCCGACGTTGCCGTCGGCGAGGACCCCGGCGAGCTCTGCGACCGCTACGACGAAGACGAGGTCGTAGAACAGCTCAAGCCAGGTGGCCCGCCGCTGGCCGTCCTCGAACAGCCTTAAACGGGGCGGCTGCCAGGTACGACCCGGGTTGGTAATCATGTAATCATATTAGCGGAAGATCCATTTCTGTAGAGGCGTGAAGTATCGTCCCAGATGTGGACTTTGATTACCCTGCGCCTGAAGGTGTGGATATTTCCGTCCCGAACGCCGCCCGCATGTACGACTACGCGCTGGGCGGGCGGAACAACTACGCGGCCGACCGCGAGTTCGCCGACGTCTTCTTCGCCATGCAGCCCAACGCGCGGGACGAGGCAAGGCAGTCGCGGCAGTTCCTCATCCGCGCGGTCCACCACCTGGCGGCAGAGGCGAGCATCCGCCAGTTCGTCGACGTGGGCTCAGGGCTGCCGACCGAGCAGAACGTGCACGAGGTGGCGCACCAGGTCGACCCCAGCGCCCGGGTGGTCTACGTCGACTACGACCCCGTCGTCATCGCGCACGGCAACGCGCTCCTGGCCACCACCGAGCACGTCACGCTCGTCCAGGCGGACCTGCGCAAGCCAGCCGACATCCTGACGCAGCCCGGCCTGCTGGAGCGGGTCGACCTGTCCAGGCCGATGGCGCTGGTGCTGAACAACGTGCTGCACTTCGTCACCGAGGAGGACGACCCGTACGGGATCGTCGCCACGCTCACCGGCGCCATGTCGCCGGGCAGTTATCTCGTGCTCTCGCACGTCTCCTTCCCACCCGCCCTGCTCGAAGCGGTGATCGCCAAGGCGGGCGGGCGGCCTTCCGCGCCCTACGTGTCCAGGACGCCGGAGCAGATCATGCGCTTCTTCGACGGCTTCGAGCTGCTCGAACCCGGGCTGGTCACGCCGCTCGAATGGCGCCCGCCGATCGAGCGGCACGCCGTACAGGAGAAGCTGTTCGTCCAGGTGGCCGTCGGGCGCAAGGTGCTCAGCGCGACAGGGTGACGCAGGCCACGCGCGGGCCCGCTGTGCCGTCTGCCTTGGTGGGCTGGGCGTGGATGACGATCGAGCCGGGCACCGTGCCCACGGGGAAGCCCCACGCCTGGGTGGCCGTGGCGCGGCCCATGCCCGCCTCGTCGGTCTTGACGTCGAGCCACACCTCGTTGGCCGCGTCGGCGTGGCCCGCCTGGTGCTGGAAGTGGGCTCCCGCGTCGTCGGGCTTGGCGCCGCACGGGTTGACGTGCAGGTGCGCGCCGTACGCGCGCTTGGCCAGCAGGCCCTCGACGACCAGGGACGACACGGTCCTGCCCGGCGAGGACTCGACGGTCGCGCTGGCCTGCGCGCCCTCGGGCGCGAGCTTGCTGTCGTAGACGACGGCCGCCGTGCCCTTGGTGGCGAACTGGCCACCCCCGGACAGCCGTACGGCTCCCTCGGGGGAGGGCGACGGGGCCGCGGTCGACTGGCTGCAACCGGCTACGAGCAGGACGGCTAGGAGCGCGGGAATGCGCATGACTACTCCCCAGAGTGGCCCGGATCAGAGGAGCCACTCTAGTGAGTAGTCATGTGCTCACGCGCCGTGTTTGGCGGCTATCTCGTCGATGATGGCGGCGAGCTTGTGGTCGAGGTCGGTGAGCCCGCCCGCGTCGTGGGTCGTCAGCGTCAGGTGGAGCTTGCGCCACCTGATGTCGATGTCCGGGTGGTGGTTGAGCTCTTCTGCCTTGACGGCTATCTCGTCGACGATGCGGATGGCCGTCGGGAAGTCCGGGGCCTCGATCGTGCGCTTGATCTCGTTGTCGTGTTCGGTCCACATAGGACTATTTCAGCGCACCCGCGCCCAGACCTGACTGGATCTGGCGCTGGAAGATGATGTAGATGATCAGTACAGGGATGATCGCGAGGTTGAGCGCGGCGAAAAGCGCGGGCCAGTCGGCCTCGTAGCCCGCGATGGTGGAGATGTCGGCGATGCCCTGGGTGATGACCCACTTGTCCTTGTCGCCTGGAACGAGCGCCAGCGGCAGCAGGTACTGGTTCCACTGGCCGAGCACGTTGAAGATGGTGATGCTGATCAGGCCCGGCTTGGCCATGGGCATCATGACCTGGAAGAACGTACGGGTGTGCGAGGCCCCGTCGATCTTCGCCGCCTCGGCGACCGCCTCGGGCAGCGTGCGGAAGAAGGCGGCAAGGAAGAACACCGTGAACGGCAGTGAGTACGCGATGTAGACGATGATCAGGCCGATGTGCGAGTTGAGCAGGCCGAACTGCTTGACGATGAAGAACAGCGGCCCGACCGCCAGGAACACCGGGAAGGCCATCCCGGCCACGAAGAGCAGGTAGATCAGCCGTTGTCCGACGAACTTGTAGCGGGCGAGCACGTACGCCGCCATCGAGCCGAACAACATCGTGCCCGCCGTACTGAAGAACACCACGATGACGGTGTTGATCATGTACGTGCCGACGTGCGCCTTGCTCCACGCCCGCGCCCAGTTGTCCCAGCGGATCGCGCCGGGCAACTGCAGGGCGTCGCCGAAGATCTCGGTGTTGTTCTTGAACGCCGCCAGGAACGTCCACAGCAGCGGCAGGATGATCAGCAGCGCCCAGATCGCCAGCGCCAGATGCGACAGGGCGCCGAAGAAGCTGCGCTTGGGCTTGGGGGTCGTCCTGGCCATCTCAGAGCTCAATCTTCTCGCGCCTGGAAACCCGCAGGGTCAGGACGGCAAACGTAATGGTCAGGAAGAACAGCGCGACGCCCATCGCGGAGGCGTACCCGACCTTGTTGAACGAGAAGGCCGTCTTGTAGATCTCCACGGGCAGCACCGTGGTCGCGCCGTCCGGGCCACCGGCGTCGATGGACAGCACCTGGACCAGCGCGAAGCAGTCGAACGCGGCGATGCCCAGGTAGACCCAGCCCACCTGGACGGTGTCGCGCAGCAGCGGCAGCGTGATGGAGAAGAACAGGCGGAACCGGCCCGCCCCGTCGAGCGCCGCGGCCTCGAAGTAGTCCTTCGGGATGGCGGCCATCCCGGCCGCGAACAGCACGACGTAGAACCCGACCGCCTGCCACACCATGACGGCGATCAGCGACCACAGGGCCAGCTTGGGCTCGGTGAGCCAGCCGACCGGCTCCGCGCCGAACCTGGCGAGGATGCTGCTGATCACGCCGTTCTCGTCGGGCCGGTAGATCGCCTTCCACAGCACGCCGACCACGGCCACGGCCAGGACCTGCGGGGCGAAGAAGACGACCTTGTAGAAGGTCGACCCCCACACGCCCCGCATCCCGGACCCCCGCGAGCCGCCGCCCAGGTTGAGGAGGAAGGAGAAGAACAGTGCCAGCGCGATCGTCAGGAGCGGCAGCACGAGCAGGATGATCCCGTGGTTGCGCAGCGACTGCCAGAAGATCTCGTCCTTGAACAGCCGGACGAAGTTCTCCAGCCCCACGTAGGCGGGATTGGCCTGGTAGCCGTTCCAGCTCGTGAACGAGAGCTGGAACGCCTGCACGTAAGGACTGAGGACGAAGACCACGTAGAGCGTCACCGGGACGATGAGGAACCCGGTGACGAACCCGTACTTGCGCAACCGCTCCATCAAAATCAGGCGTTCCTGGTCTGCTTGGTGATCGAGGAGTCGGCCTTGATGTCGTCGGCCTTCTTCTGGACCGTGTTCATGAACTCGTCCACCGAGATACGCCCGTACATGAGGGCGTTCGTCTGCTTGGTGGCGTAGTCGAACAGCTCCTTGTACCAGCCCTCGAACCGCGCGTCCGTGATGATGTTCTGACCGGCGGCGTCCTGCGCCTTGGCCGCGCTGACCAGGCCCGGCGTCAGGGTCAGGCCCTCGGCCGCGCCGTTGACCACGGTGAGGTTCTTGGTCTTCTCGGTGAAGCCCTTCGCGCCCTCCTTGGAGAGCATGACGCGGAAGTACTCCAGGCCGCCCTGCGGGTTCTTGCCCTTGGCCGCGACGATGAAGTTCTCGCCGACGCCGACCTGGATGGCCTCGTACGGCATCTTGTCGGCGGCCGTGACGGCGGGGACCGGCGCGATGGCGTACTCGAACCCGGCGGGCTTGTCCTTCTCCATCTCGTTCTCGAGCCAGGAGCCCGTCGCGTAGAAGAGCACCTTGTGCTGCAGGTGCTTGATCTGCGTCTGGGTGTGGTCGAGACCCTGGTACGACTTGTCGCCGTACTTCGTCTGGACGTCGAGCCACGCGGTGAGCGCGGCCTTGACCGGCTCCGACTTCCAGGCGTTGTCGACCAGGTTGTCGATGTCGATGATGACCTGGTTGCCGCCGATCTTCGCAGCCGTGTAGAGCATGTTCCACAGCTGGTAGTACGGGCCCTTCTGGCCCGGGTAGGCGTACAGGTGGATGCCCTCGGCCTTGGCCTTCTCGCCCAGCGCCAGGAACTCGTCCCAGGTCTTGGGCAGCGTCCAGCCCTTGGCCTCGAAGAACTTGGCGTCGTACCACAGCGCGCGGTGCGACACCGTGTAGTTGAGCACCAGGTCCTTGCCGTTGAGCTTGGCGTTCTCGATGGCGGCCGGGGTGATGGTGTCGCGGACCTTCTTGCTCGGGTCGTCGATCGAGGGCGCGTCCCACAGCGGGGTCAGGTCGGCCAGGTGGCCCTCGGCGGCGAGCGCCGCCAGGTCCATGGCCTCGGGGCCCGAGTTGTTGACCACGTCGGGCACGTCGCCGCTGAGGAAGCGCGGGCGGAGCTGGGTGCCGATGGCCTGGGTGCCGTTGTGCTTGATCGAGACGCCGGCGAACTCCTTGGCGTACAGGACCTCGTGGACGTCCTTGGCGTAGGCGTCGCTGTAGCCGCCGCTGAAGATGACGACTTCGAGGGGCTTCTTGGGGTCGACGCCGAAGGGGTTCTTCGGGTCGTTGCCCGCTGCGGCGGTGGTGACGGGGGCGGCGGACGGCGTGGCCGTACCACCGGTGGCGCAAGCGGTCAGCAGGCCCGCGCCGGGGCCGGCGACGAGAGCGGTAAGGCCGATTCGGCGCAGCAACTGCCGCCGAGTGATCTCTCCCGGGTGGGTCATGCGGGCTCTCCTGGGGATCAAATAGGAAAGTTTCCTAAACGTTTGCCTGAACGTACGGACGCTCGCAATAGGCGTCAAGGGCTCGAAACCGAGACGTGACCTTGGGATGTCACAACGTGACCCGGGGGCCGCTGTGCTCGCTCCCATTGCCTGTCGCGCGGGGCCGGGGAGAGGCTGGGGACCATGATTGAGGAGTACGCCGACCGCGTCTGGCGCGGCGAGATGGCAGACAGCATCGTCGACAACGGGATGGACGGCAAGGGCGTCCAGACCATCGCCGGCGGGCTCGGCTGGTGGCCGGGGTTCGGCAACGTGATCACCTTCGAGACCGAGGGCGAGTTGCTGCTGTTCGACACCAGCTCGCCGTTCTCCACAGCGAAGCTGTACGAGGACGTGCGCGCGTGGTCGTCTGCGCCGCTGACCTCGGCGTTCTTCTCGCACGGGCACATCGACCACGTCTTCGGCGTCGCTCCCTTCGAGCAGGACCGGCGGGCCACGGTCTACGCGCACGAGGCGGTGGCCGAGCGGTTCGCTCGCTACGTCCTTACCAACGGCTACAACTCCGTCATCAACCAGCGGCAGTTCCAGGCGCCCAACCTGCGCTGGCCGATGGACTACCGGCAGCCCGACGTCTCCTACCGCGACGCGCTCACCGTGCGGGCGGGCGGGCTGACGTTCGAGCTCTTCCACGCCAAGGGCGAGACCGACGACGCGACCGTGGCCTACGTGCCCGAGCACCGGCTGCTGCTGCCCGGCGACCTGTTCATCTGGGTGACGCCCAACTGCGGCAACCCGCAGAAGGTGCAGCGCTACCCGCGCGAGTGGGTGCACGCGCTGCGCCGCATGGCCGCGCTCGACGCCGAGATCATGCTGCCCAGCCACGGCGCGCCGATCTTCGGCGCGGCCAGGATCCGCACGGCGCTGCTGGAGACGGCCGAGTGGCTGGAGTCGCTCGTCACCCAGACGCTCGACCTGCTGAACGCCGGGGCGCGGCTCGACGAGATCGTGCACACCGTCAAGCCGCTGGAGCACCTCGCCGACCGGCCGTACCTGCGGGCGCGCTACGACGAGCCCGAGTTCATCGTCAGGAACCTGTGGCGGCTCTACGGCGGCTGGTACGACGGCAACCCGGCCAACCTCAAGCCCGCCTCCGACGCCGCGATCGCCTCGGCCGTGGCCGGGCTCGCCGGTGGCGCGTCAGCGCTCGCGGACGCGGCGCTGAAGGCGCTGGCCGACGGCGACGAGCGGCTGGCCGGGAACCTCGCCGAGATGGCCGCCCTGGCGGCGCCCGACGACGCGGGGGTGCACCGGGTCCGCGCCGAGGTGTTCTCCACCAGGGCGCGGACCGAGCAGTCGCTGATGGCCCAGAGCATCTACACCTGGGCCGCCGCCGAGTCCGCCAAGCGCGCCTAGAACTGCTTGCGGGTCTCGGCGAAGGCCAGGTCGGTGCCCTCCAGCGCCCTGGCCACGTCGGCCTCGGTGTGCGCGGCCGACATGAACCAGTTGTGCCACGGGTGGATGTAGACGCCGTGGCGCAGGCAGGCGTCGCTCCAGAACATCGCCCTCGACAGGTCCGCGTCGCCCTCGAAGCTCAGCCAGGGGATCGAGACGGGACCGGTCTGGTTGACGGTGAAGCCGTGCGTCCTCGCCTGCGCGTACAACCCCTCTCGGAGCTGGGCGCCCGCGCGGTTCATCTGGGCGATGCCGTCGTCGTCGCGCAGCGTCTCGATGGTCGCCTTCGCCGCGGCCATCGCGACGGCGGAGAACCAGAACGAGCCGGTCGAGTAGAGGGTCTGGGCCGCGTTCCTGAGGGCGTCCGTGCCGGTCACGGCGGCGATCGGGTAGCCGTTGGCCATCGCCTTCGACCACGCCGTCAGGTCCGGGCGCACGCCGTACGGCTCCCACGAGCCGCGCAGGTCGATCCTGAACCCCGCGCGCACGTCGTCGATCACCAGGGCGGCGCCGATGCGGTCGGCCAGGGCCCGCGCGCCGCGCGCGAAGGCGGGCTCGACGAGCTCCTGGTCCTCGAACGAGTCGTGCTTGAACGGCGTCACGATGATCGCCGCCACGTCGCCGTCGTGCTCGGCGGCGACCGCTTCCAGGGACTCCAGCGAGTTGTAGGTGAACTCGGCCAGGTCGGCGCGCTCGTTCGGGGTGACGCCCGCCATGGACGGCGTGCACCACGGGTCGGCGCCGTGGTAGGCGCCGTGCGCCATGAGCACCTTGGTACGGCCGGTCGCCGCGCGGGCCACCATGAGGGCCTGGGTGGTGGCGTCCGTGCCGTTCTTGGAGAACATCGCCCAGTCGGCGCTCGGGACCGTGTCGACGAGCAGCTCGGCCAGCTCGACCATGATCGGGCCGGGGCCGTTGAGCGTGTCGCCCTTGGCGAGCTGCCTCTGTGCTGCCTCCTCGACCTTGGGGTGGCGGTGGCCGAGCACGATGGGGCCCCAGCTGCACATGAAGTCGATGTACTCGCGGCCGTCGACGTCCCACTGGCGGCAACCCTCGGCGCGGTCGAAGAACTGCGGGTAGCCGGGGGCGAAGATGGCCGCGTTCAGGTGACCGTACATGCCGCCTGGGACAACCTTGAGTGCCCGCTCGCGGAGCTCGCCGTCCTTCATGAATTCTCACTTTCTGTACGGATAACGTCGTCCAGGCTCTCGATGCCCGCGTCCGAACCCAGGCCGGTGGCGACGCGGGCGGCGGCAGCCGTACCCAGCCTCGCGGCGCCGACGACGTCGCGGCCGCTCAGCAGGCCGGTGACGAACCCGGCGCAGTAGGCGTCGCCGCAGCCCGTCGTGTCGCTGACCTCGACCTTGAGCGCGGGGACCCGGGTCGTGCCCTCCGGCGTGACCACCAGGCTGCCCTCGGCGCCCAGCGTGACGAGCACGCCCTTCGGGCCCTCGGCCAGCAGCTGGGAGGCGGCGGTCGCCACGTCGTCGGCGCCGGTCATGAGCAGCGCCTGGGAGTCGTTGGGCAGGAAGTAGTCCACGTGCGGGAGGAAGGCCCTGGCCATGCCCAGCAGGTCCGGCATCTCCGACAGCAGATCCATCGTGATGATCGTGCCCTGCGCGCGGAGCTCGTCCAGGAGGGCGAAGAACGCCGGGTCGCCGAGGCCGAACGTCACGTCGACGCCGCCCAGGTGCACGGCACCGGCCGCCCTTAGCGCGTCGACATCGAGGTCGGCCAGGGTGACGCCCAGGTTCGCGCCGGGGACGTGGAAGCTGGGGCGCCCGCCGTCCGGCCTGATCGGCAGGATGGAGGCGGCGGTCTGCTCGCCCGGCTTGCGCACCAGCTTGGAGACGTCGACGCCGTGCCTGGCCATGACCATGAGGAGGAAGTCGCCGAGCTCGTCGTCGCCGATGGCGCCCAGGGAGACGACCTCGTGACCCAGCTTGGCCAGATCGACCGCCGTGCCCGCCGCGGCGCCCGCGGCTGTGAGCCGGATCTGGTCGACCAGCACGGTGTCCTGACCCTGCGGGATGAACTCCACGGGCCTGGTCAGGATGTCGACGATGTGCACACCCACGGTGACGACGGTCATGGTGGTTAGTAGACAGACGTCCGAATAAAAAGTCAATATGCTGCTGGACGGAAGGGAGCTCACTCATGCCGAAGATCGTTGACCACGACGAGCGACGCAGCGAGGTGTTGTCGGCGGCGCGGCGGGTGATCGTGCGCGACGGCATCGACGCGGCCACCACGCGGGCGATCGCCAAGGAGGCGGGGTACTCCAACGGGGTGCTCGCGCACTACTTCGCCGACAAGGACGAGATCCTGCTGTCGGCGCTGCGGCAGTCACACGAGCGGATCCGCTCGCGGCTGGCGCGGCGGGTGCGGGGGGTGTCGGGGGTGGCGGCCCTGCGCGAGGTGCTGCTGGACAACCTGCCGCTGGACGCGGAGCGGACGCAGGAGACGCGGCTGGAGGTGAGCTTCTGGAGCCGCAGCCTGGCGTCGGAGCACCTGGCCGAGGTGCAGCGGGCGGAGGCGGAGGAGCTGCGCGCGGCCGTACGGTCCCTGCTGGGCGAGGCGCAGGCGGCCGGGGAGATCGCGAGTGGCGAGAACCTTGACGACGTCACCGAGCATTTGCTCGCCCTGGTGGACGGTCTGTCTCTCCACCTGCTCCTCTACCCCGGCCGCCTGACCCGCGTCGACCTCGAGCGCCTGATGCTCACCGCCCTCGACCGGCTGGTTACAGGGCGAGGGTGAAGGCGTTCAGGGTGGCGAGGTGGCGGAGGAAGGGGGCGGCGGGGAAGGCCTCCGCCGTACTCAGGACGCCCGCCTTGGGTGGGGTCTGACCTGAGGCCAGCCGCGTGGCGGCCTCCACCGAGGCGAGCGCGCCGACCCACCAGATGTCCGACCCGCGGACGTGACCGTTGCGTCCCCCACCGCCCACCGAGGTGGCCTGGACGGCGATCATGAAGTCGGTGCGCGCCCGCTCCTCAGCCGTCGCGTCCTGGCTGGTGAAGGTCTGCTCCTCCTCGAAGGTGCTCGCCGTGAGCTGCGACTCCACCCGCCGGGCGGGCACGTGACGCGGAATCGTCACCACCTCCCCCGACGGGAACGGCGCGATCATCGTCCGCGGCCCGACCGGCGGCGGGAACGGGAACACCGTGTTACGGATCTCCACCGGCTCCACCCGCTGCACACCGTCCGCGAACGTCACCCTGTCGATCTCGCCGATCAGTAACTCGGCCGTCTTCACCGCGGCCGGCGTCATCCGCCACCCGGTCACCGAGTACCCCACGGTCACCCGGTCGACGTCCCCCATCCCCTCCGTCACCGCGGCCGCCAGCAGGTCCGCGATCCCGCCGTAGAAGCTCAGCTGCGGGATCATCACGATCCCCGCCGACTGCGCCCGCGCCTGCATCGTGTCGAACAGCAGCTTCACCGGGTGCGGCTCGACCGCGTGGTCGATGTAGTGGCTGCCGCCGTCGACCGCGGCCTGGGCCAGGGGCAGGGCGGTCTCGGCGTACGGCCCGGCGCAGTGGACGATCACCGCGCTGCGCTCGGCCAGCTCGCGGAGCGCCGCCTCGTCGTCGAGGGTCGCCACGTGCGTCCTGATCCTGCCGTCTGGGGCGTTCAGTTCGACGGCCAGTTCCTGGAGTTTCGCGCCGTTCCTGCCCGCGAGGATGACGGGGTGGTCGCGGGCGAGGAGTTCCTTGGCCACCAGGCGTCCGGTGTGTCCGGTGGCCCCGTAGATTGCGATGAGCGGTGCGTTCATGGACGAACTCGCTTTCATACCGAGGGTATGTATCTTGGAGTTCGAACTTACGTTCGATGCATGGAGGTGTCAAGGGATGGTTCGCCGTACCCAGGCGGAGCGTTCGGGTGCGACCTCGGCGACGCTGGTCGAGGTGGCGCGACTGCTGTTCGCCCGCGACGGTTACGCGGGCACCTCCATCGACGCGGTGGCGGCTGCGGCGGGGATGACGAAGGGCGCCGCTTATCACCATTTCGACGGCAAGGCGGCGTTGTTCCGCGCGGTCTTCGAACAGGAGCAGTCCCAGGTGGCCGCGGTGTTGGAGGAGGCTGCGGGGCGCGCGCCCAACCCCATGGACGCGCTGGCGGCGGGGGCGAGGGCCTTTCTGGAGCGCTGCCTCGATCCGGGTTTCCGCCAGATCGTCCTGCTGGACGGGCCTTCCGTGCTGGGATGGCAGGGGGTCCGCGCCCTGCAGGCCGACCACACGCTGCGCGTCCTGCGCGACGGTCTCACGGCGGCTACCGGGGACGACTCGGAGGTTCTGGCCCACCTGATCTTCGGGGCGCTGTGCGAGGCGGGCCTTTTTCTCGCGAGTACGGACCACCCCGCCGACGCCCTGCCCGCCGTACTGACCGAGGCAGAACACCTCCTCCGCACCCTCGGGGGCTGACCCACCCATCAGGAGCTCGCCCCTGAGGGACCTCGCCCCCACGGACGGTCGCCCCTGAGGGACCTCAGCCCCACAGGCGGATATGCCTGAGGGGTGGCCCCCGTGGGGGGGAGGAGATCCCCCGGGGGCGGCCGTCCGTGGGAGCTGCGGTCTCTTCGGGGGGTGAGGTCTTTTCCTGGGAGTGGGTGGGTCGTTGAGTTATTTCGGACGACCGACTACATTGCCCCGCATGAGGATGGGCGAGCTGCGCGAGCAGGTGTGCGAGTACGGTAGGAAGGCCATCGAGCTGGGCCTGGTCATCGGCACCTCGGGCAACCTGAGCGTCCGCGACGGCGATCTCGTGGCCGTCACCCCCTCGGGAGCCGCCCTCGACCGGCTCACCCCCGAGATGTGCCCGATCGTCGACCTCGACGGCCACCTGGTCGAAGGCGACCTCCAGCCCTCCTCCGAGACCCCCATGCACCTGGCCGTCTACGCCGCGACCGGCGCGCAGGCCGTCGTGCACACGCACTCCGTCTTCGGCACCGTCGTCGCCACCACGATGACCGAACTCCCCGCCGTCCACTACAACGCGCTGATGCTGGGCGGGACCGTGCGCGTGGCCGAGTACGCGACCTACGGCACGCCGGAGCTGGCCGCCAACGTGCGGGCCGCGCTCGACGGGCGGCAGGGCGCGTTGATGGCCAACCACGGCGGCGTGACCGTGGGGGCGACTCTTGAGCAGGCGTTCGAGCTGACCCGCCTGCTGGAGTGGCTGTGCGAGGTGTACGTGCGGGGGCTGTCGATCGGCAAGCCGACGATCCTCACGGAGGAACAGCTGGCGGGCGTGGTCGACCGCGCCCTCCACCCGCCGGCGTTCCCCCGCAGGAACCCCTAGGCGACCGTGCGGGCGGCGAGCCCGAGGGGAAGACCGCCGCTCCCGGCCAGGCGGTCGTGGAAGTCCTTCAAGGACCCTGTCCACGACTCCCGGATGCGGTCGATCTCCAGCGCTCCGGTCAGGTAGGACGGAGCCTGGGTGGGCCACGCGCAGTAGCGGTTCACCTCGCCCACCGAGGTCTCCGGGGAGAGCGCGGAGCGGGTGGCCATGAAGGTCTCCGCGTCCGAGATCGACATGTCGTCGCAGTGCAGCGCCGTGTCCACCACCATGCGCGCCGCCCGGAAGATCCGCGCGTCGAGGAAGGACAGCTCGGTGGCGGGCGTGTCGAAATACCCCTGCTCATGGAGCATCTTCTCGACGTAGAGACCCCAGCCCTCGGTGAAGTACGGCGTCCGAAAGACCTTCCGCACCGTCCGCAAATTTCCGGACATGTGTGACAGGTGCCAATGGTGGCCCGGATAAGCCTCGTGCACCGAGACCGCGGGCATGCTGGCCCGCGAGTTCGACCGCAGCCGCTGCACCACCTGCTCAGGCGTGAACGAGTCAGGCGTGTAGGGCACGAAGAAGAACCCGCGCCGCGAAGCAGTCAGCGGCGGCGGCGCGATGTAGTGCGCCACAGCCAGGATCGGCCGGTTGTACTCGGCCGACGGCAACACCACGCACTCCTCCCCCTCGGGGAAGGTCACCAGGTCACGCGCGCGCACGAACTCCCTGGCCCGCTGCGTCTCCGCCTCGTACTCGGCCCGCATGGCCTCCAGCGTCGGCGGGTGGTCGTCCATGAGCGACTCCAGCGCCGCCCGCCAGTCCCGCGTGCCGTTGACCTTGAGCGCCACCTCGGCCATCTGCCCGTCGAGCAGGGCCCACTGCTCCTTGCCCTTCTCGTGCAGCTCGGCGGCGCCGTACCCGAGCATCTCGCGCTCGCGCAGCAGCGTGGAGTAGAGCTTCTCCCCCATCCGCCACGTCCCGCCGCACTCGAAGGTCTCGAGGAACCCGACGAGCGAGTCGAACGCGTCAGCGGCGGGCCCGGCGGCGTCGAGGAGCCGCGCACGCGATGCGGGGTCCTGGACCATCCCGGGGATCGTCTGGGTGAGCAGCCCGCGTGCCGTACGCGCCTGCCCGAGCGCCCGCTTGACGAAGAGCGGCGCCGCCAGGTCGGGGTCCAGGTTCGTACGGCAGGCGGCCAGCACCCCGGGCACCTCGGCCAGCTGCGCCACAGCGGCGTCCACCAGCGCGGCCTCGGGCTTGAGCCCCCGCTGGAACGGTACGAACAGCGAGGAGAAGATCGTGCCGAGGTAGGCGGTGGGGTCGCGCCGCCACGACTGCCAGTCGCCGAAGGCCAGCTCCCCCTTCAGCTGCGAGATCACCAGCCCGCGGTCGATCTCGTCGTCGAGCGTGCCGCCGGTGACGGCGCTCAGCCGTTCCAGCCACTCGGCCTGCTCGCGCTCGTAGGTGAGCAGGCCCTCTGCCGTCCAGTCACCCAGGGTGCGGTCGTGACCGTCGGCGCCCAGCAAGGTGGCTGCGACCGGATTGCGTGAAAAGTACCAGGTGAGAAACTCGTCCACCGATGCACCATATCCTGGGCGCCATGGCCCTGCAGATCACCGGCGCGCTCGGCGACCCCGACCTCATCAGGCTCCCCTGGGAGCTCCCCTTGGAAGAGTGGCCGCAACGCCATCTGGTCGATCTCCCGCGCGGCATTTCGCGGCACGTGGTGCGTTTCGCCAGGCTCGGCGGCAAGGTCTACGCCATCAAGGAGATCAGCGAGCGGTACGCCAAGCGCGAGTACCGCCTGTTGTGGGACCTGGCCAGGCTGGACGCGCCCTCGGTGGAGCCGGTCGCCTACGTGACCGGGCGCGAGGAGGGCCTGGACGCGGCGCTGATCACCCGCCACCTGCAGTACTCGCTGCCCTACCGCGCCGTCATGTCCGGCACCCTGCGCCCGGACACGCTCACGCGGCTGCTCGACGCGCTGGCCGTACTCCTGGTCAGGCTGCACCTCAACGGGTTCTTCTGGGGCGACTGCTCGCTGTCCAACACCCTCTTCAGGAGGGACGCGGGGGCGTTCGCCGCCTACCTCGTGGACGCCGAGACCGGCGACATGCACCCGATGATCAGCGAGGGCCAGCGCCTGCACGACATCGAGATCGCGCACATGAACATCTTCGGCGAGATGCTCGACCTGGAGGCGGGCGAGCTGCTGCACCCGTCCATCGACCCTGAGGACATCGCCGAGCAGATCACCGCCCGCTACCACCGGCTGTGGAGCGAGCTGACCACCGACGAGATCATCGAGGAGGTCGACTGGCACCGCGTGGAGCAGCGGATCAGGCGGCTGAACCTGCTCGGCTTCGACGTGGCCGAGATGATGGTCAGGCGCAAGGTCGGCACCGGCCGGCTGATCGTGCGGCCCAAGGTCGTCGACGCGGGACACCACCAGCGCCGCCTGCTCAGGCTCACCGGCCTGGACGTCGAGGAGAACCAGGCCCGCCGCCTGCTCAACGACCTGGACGGCTTCCGCGTCGCCAAGGGGCTGCGCCACGAGGACGAGGCGATAGTGGCGCACCGGTGGCTGGCCGAGGTCTTCCAGCCGACGATAGACGCCATCCCGGCGGAGATGCGGCGCAAGCTGGAGGCCGCCCAGCTCTTCCACGAGGTTCTCGATCACCGCTGGTATCTGTCGGAGGCGGCGGGAGCCGATGTCGGACTCGTTCCGGCGGTCGAGTCTTATGTGAAGAATGTGTTGGTCCATAAACCCGATGAAAAAGCTCTTCTTCCCGACGAGCCGGGCATCTGACCTGCGGAAACGCGCGAAGAATATGAATATCTCTCGGGTACGCCCTGATTTGCCGAGGCAGGTTTGCCACTCGGGAGATATTTCGTTCTACGCCGATACGTATCTCTCCTCTCGCGCCCCTTCAGTCTCAGCGCCTGCTCCTACGCTGACCGGGTGCTCGGACTTGACGACTGCCTCACCGAGGTCATGGCCATCCCTGGGGCGCTGGACGCCCTGGTGGTCGACCACACCAGCGGCATGGCCGTGGCCACCAGCGGCGCCGACGGATTCGACGTCTCCGCGTCGGCCGCCGCCCTGAGTGAGACGGTACGCGCGACCATGGACGGCCTGGCCCAGGCGTCCCCCGGTGGAACGGTCCGGATCGACGACATGATCGTCGTCACCGACCGCGGCTACCACCTGCTCAGAACCCTCGACACCCCTTTCGAGGGCCCGCTGGTGATCTACCTGCACCTTGATCTGAAACTCGCCAACCTGGCGCTCGCCAGGCACCGGCTCCACACGATCTCCAGCCAGCTGACGATGTGAGCCATGTCTGCCTTCGACACCCTCCTGACGGGCCTCGCCAAGGAGCGCGCCTCCGGCTCCATCCGCCTGGGCAGGACCGGAACAGTGTTCCTGGCCGACGGCCGGGTCACCTACATGGAGTGCGCCCAGACGCCCAGCGTCGAGGACCTCCTGCGGGCCTCGGGCCGGGTCAGCGCCACCGCCCTGCGCTCGGCGCAGCAGGAGGGCGGTGACCTGCTGGTCGACAGCGGCGCCGTGACCAGGGGCGAGCTGCAGTTCTGCGTGCTCGGCGCGGTGCTCGACGCCGCGTACTTCCTGCTGCCCTCCAAGGGCACCAGGCCGAAGTTCCGCCCCGGGGAGCAGCACTGGCTGGGCACGCAGTGGTACTTCGAGGTGTCCGGGCTCATCCGCGAGTGCGCGCGCAGGCGCACCAGGCTGACGCAGCTGTGGCCGACGGCCGAGTACGACACGTCGCCCGTCATCCCGGTGCCGAGCCCGCGCTGCCACCGGATCCTGCTCAGCGACCTGGAGTGGGAGGTGCTCGTCCACACCGACAGCCAGTCGACGCCGCTCGACCTCGCCAGGCGGCTGGGCAGACCCGCCTACTCGACTTTGCTTGCCGTACGGCGGATGGCGGCGGCCGGGCTGTTACAGCAGCCGAGCGGCCTGCCCAAGCGGGTCAGGCAGGAACACGGCGACCGGCCGCCCGCGCCCCTGTACGAACCGACGGACATGGACGTGCTGGTCAGGTTGAAGAAGGCGCTGGAGGAGCTGTCGTGAGGTTCCCCTCACTCAGAAGGAGGCCGTCCGTGGAACTGCGCGAAGAGGTCGCCAAGGAGATGCGCCTCCTGCGCGAACGCGCGCCGGAGGTCAGCGGGAGCGTCGCCTGCACCGTGGACGGGCTCATGCTCGCCTGCGACGGGAGCGACGACACGAGCGAGCGGACGTCCGCGCTGGCGGCCGCCGTCCTGTCGCTCAGCAGGCGCATGTCGGAGATGGCCGGCCGGGGCGTGCTCGAAGAGACGCTCATGTCCGGCACAGCAGGGTTCGCCGCGTTCTATCCGGCGGGCCCCACCATCGTCCTCACAGTCCTCGCCGAGCCGGGCACCAACCTCGGCCTGCTGAGACTGGAGGGTCGCAAGACGGCGGCCGCCGTGGCCGCCCTGGCCTCGCGAAATCGCTAACCCAGGAGGAAACACATGGCCAGCATGGACATCTCGCTCAAGGAGATGATGGCGATCGACGGCTCGATCGGTGCGGCGATCGTCGACTACGGCAGCGGCATGGCGCTCGGCTCGCTCGGCGGCTCCAAGGAGCTCGACCTGCAGGTGGCGGCGGCGGGCAACACCGAGGTGATGAAGGCCAAGCTCCGCACGATGGAGTCGCTCGGTCTCAAGGACGGCATCGAGGACATCCTCATCTCGCTCAGCTCGCAGTACCACCTCATCAGGCCCATCACCGGCAGGAGCGGCAAGGGCCTGTTCGTCTACCTCGCGCTCGACCGGGGGCGCGCCAACCTGGCGCTGGCCCGCCACCAGCTGCGCGTGATCGAGGAGAAGCTGGAGGTCTAGGCCGAGGTGAGCTCGGTGATCGCGCCGGTGATCTGCTTCCAGAGCTGGCGCGGAAGGTCGTGGCCCATTCCCGGGAACGTCAGCAACCTGGCCCCGGGGATGGCCTCGGCGGTCGCGATCCCGCCGGGCAGCTGGACCAGCCTGTCGGCCTCGCCGTGGATGACGAGCGCCGGCACGTCCAGCTGCCTCAGCTGGTCCGTACGGTCACCCGAGGCGATGATCGCGACGAGCTGCCTGGCCGTACCCGCCGGGTCGTAGGCGCGGTCGTAGGAGAGCCCGGCGATCCTGGCCACGCGCTCGCGGTCCATCTCGAAGCCCGGGGAGCCGATGATCCCCCACAGCTCGAAGGAGCGCTCGACCGCTGTCGCCCGGTCGGGGGCGGGCGGCATCAGCAGCGCGGCGCCCGCCTCGGGGCTCGGGGCGCCGATGTCGGGGCCGGGGGTGGACATGATCGAGGTGAGCGTGAGGGTGCGCTCGGGGTATTCGATCGCGAACGTCTGGGCGATCATCCCGCCCATGGAGGCGCCGACGATGTGGGCGGACGGCCAGCCGAGGTGGTCCATGAGTCCTGCGGCGTCGGCGGCGAGGTCCTTGAGCAGGTAGGCGGCCTGCGGGTGGCCACCGAGCGCGGCGGCGAGGTCGGGCGGGCCCGCCTCGTGCAGGTGGGTGGACAGGCCCACGTCCCGGTTGTCGAACCGCACGACGTGGTGTCCCTGGTCGGC
The DNA here is from genome assembly GCF_044457355.1 of Nonomuraea sp. NPDC050556. NCBI lineage: Bacteria > Bacillati > Actinomycetota > Actinomycetes > Streptosporangiales > Streptosporangiaceae > Nonomuraea > Nonomuraea sp. NPDC050556. Next base: position 396,596 of record NZ_JBITGU010000004.1, read on the forward strand.
GAGGAGCTGGCAGAGCTCGTCGTCCCAGAAGATCATCTGTGCGCCGAGGCCCATGATGAGCAGCATGGGTTTGTCTTCCGGGGACCCGAAGGACTCGTAGCAGAGCTGGAGGCCGTTGACGCTCGCGAACTCGGTCATGCCAAATAGAATGACATTCTAATCGCCCAGAGAAAAGCCCCACCCGCAACCCCCGGGTAGCGCGCCCGCAGCGCGGGCAGTGCGCGGGATGACCGTAGTGTCTCGGCCACCCGGGGGGTACATGGGCCTTCCGAGCTAAGGGCGCGCACCCCAGGGCGCCGCGTCGGCGGGTCGGGGTACGGCGGAGCCCGGCGCCTTGTACGGCGGGCACCGGGCAACGAGCGGTGGATCAGCGCCTGACGAGAGCGGAGGTCCGCCCGCAACCCCCGGGTAGCGCGAGGATGACCGTAGTGTCTCGGCCAACCGGGGGGTACATGGGCCTTCCGAGCTAAGGGCGCGCACCCCAAGGCGCCGCGTCGGCGGGTCGGGGTACGGCGGAGCCCGGCGCCCTGTACGGCGGGCACCGGGCTACGAGCGTGGGATCAGCGCTTGACGAGAGCGGAGATCCGCCCCCGAGCCAGGAACAGCCCACCGCCGAGCAGCGCGAGACCACCCAGGATGGCGACACCACCGATGGTGTTCGACTCCGTGGCGTCCGACTTCACGGCCATCGCCTGAACGTCGATCGGCTTAGGCGCAGCGGCAGGAGCAGCGGCCTCGACCGGAGCCGCCTTCTTCGCAGGCTCGGCCTTCTTCACCGGAGCCTTGGCGGCGAGGACCGGCGGCTTGGCGGGGTTGCTGTCCTTACGCGCCCAAGCACCCGTGGAGAACGCCACCGGGTGGTTCTTCTTGCCCACCCCGTTGCCCCACTTGGTGATGACGTACTCCACCTTCGCGTGCCCCTCGCCACCGACACCGTCCACACCCAGCGTGCCGCTGTTGAACGTGCCACCCAGCAGGTAGGCGAACGTCTTGGCGTCGAGGTCGAGCATGACCCCGTTGTTCGACGGGTTGCCAGGACCCCGGTCGCCGACGAAGAACGGCGCCTTCTTGCCCTTGTAGACCACGTACCCCTCGGTGAACAGCGGCCAGCTCGGGCTGGCGGCCATCCCCTTCTGCATCGGCTTGCCGCTGGCGGGCAGGCCCGTGTCACCGGCGCGGCCGGAGGAGTCGTCCCAGTAGTACGAGGCGGTGGTGGACCCCTTGAGCAGGACGGGCTTCTCGTTCTGCTGGGCGACGGGGGTCATCTCGACGTCGGCGTGGGCGGCGGCTGCGCCTGCTCCGGCGATGAGGCCGGCGACAGCGAGCATGGTGAACGTGCGCATGGCGAAGCGGGGAGTCATGAAGAAGAAAGGTCCTTTGTGCGGGGACGGGGAAAGTCGCGCTCAAGAAGGCGCGTAGCCGGGCAGAAGGGCCAGACGGTCGCTACGCGAAAGAGCGGGAGAAAAAGATCAGTACCCGGGGGCCGTTACGGCACGAAAGGGGGAAGGGGCGTGGAAACGCATAAGTTCGTGGTCCTCTCCATCGCGCCTACCGGGTTAGCTGACGGGTTCGGGCGTGGAGATGCCCTACCGACCTGGGGAGGTCGGATTCACCCCAAGGGACGTGGGTCCCCGGCTCCCGCGTTCGCGGGATTCGGCGCCAGCCGGCTGCCTCTTCCTGGTGAAGGGCCAGGTCACCGGCTGGTAACGCTTAGGACTGTAGGCACAAAGCGGGACAAAAGCAAAACTAAACCCATGAAAACCCCAGAAGATCTACCTTGGTGTCCCATGAATCAGTAGTGCCTATCAACCACGAAAGCCCTGCACAGCCCCGGATTTCGCACATTTCCCGCCGCTTGTCGATCTCGGGGCGAATGTCACGCCAATCACAGGGCGGGGGCCCGAAATGGATCTACCTTCCCCTGGCGGAATGCACACCCCTGGAGAAGGAGATCGTCAAAGGCCCGATGAAGGTCGGCAACGAGAGGAAAGCCGCGCCATGGAGCCGCATGGAGGGCGCGGGGCCCGAGAGGGCGCGAGTAGCGGGAGGTGGGGGCGCTGGGGCCGCAGGAGAGCCCGAGTCGCAGAAGGTGGGGGCGCTGGGGGCCTGGGAGACCTGGGGCCGGGAGGTCGGGGATCGCGGGTGGCGCGCCAAAGGGGCGAGTGGAGCGACGCGGGGGTGCGGGGGAACTCACGGGAGGTCGCGGGTCTCACGGGGAGATCGCGGGCGTCGCTGGGGGTCGCGCCAAGGGTCGCGAAGAGGTGGGGGTCGCGAGGAGGTGGGGACAAAGAAGGGGGTACGGCTGGGCCGTACCCCCTGGAGGATTAACCGCCGCTCTTGCGGCGGAAGGTGCGCTTGCCACCAGCAGGACCGTGCGTGCCGTGGATCTTCGAGGGGTCCTTGCCCCTGCCACCGGCCGCCGCTTCGGCGTGCTGGTTCTTCTTCAGCTCCAGCGCCTCGCGGAACTTGCGCTTCATCTCGTCCTCTGAGACTTCGGCGTCTTGCGTGTTGTCCGGCTCCGCCGGGGTGTCAGCCATGAGGACCTCCTGGTGTTGGGGACAACCCACAGCTTCGCACGACTGCCCACACAGCGCGAAACCGGGCCCGTTCAGACCAGGGCTTCCAGCTTCTGCTCCACCGGTACGGCCCGCGTCAGCCGACCCCCAGGCAGCCCGGTGAGGGCCAGGAACGCGATCAGAGCCCCGGCGACGCCCAGCCACGGGATGACGGTCGCCGCAGCCGAGGCGTGCGCCGCCTGCAGACCGTGGAGCGGCGCCTCCGTGGTGACCACCGAGCCATAAGCGGTCCCTGCGATGGCGAGCGCCACCGAGCCGCCGATCTGCCGGAAGAAGGTCAGGTTGGCGGTAGCCGTACCGATGAACTGCGGCGGGACGGACTGCTGGATCGCCACGGTCAGCCCGGACAACATCGGCCCCATGCCCAGCCCGATCAGCGCCATCCACCCGGCCAGCGCCAGCGGCGCGGTGTCGAGCGACAGGTTCACGCACAGCAGCGTCCCGGCGATCAGCAGCACAGGGGCCCCGAGCAGGAACGGCTTGAACAGACCGGTCCGCGACATCAGCGCGCCCATGATCACGCTGCCCGCGACCATGGCCAGCGTGAGCGGGTAGATGCGCAGACCCGAGCTCGTCGCGCTGACCCCGAGCGCCTCCTGGAAGTAACGCGGCAGGAAGACGACCCCGGCGAACATGCAGAAAGCGGTGAAGAACGAGACCACGTTGACCAGCGTGTAGCTGCGGTTGGCGAACAGGTGCATCGGCATGATCGGGTCGGCCACCCGCCGCTCGATCAGCACGAACGCCGCGAGCAGCACCAGCGACCCGATGATCGGCCCGGCGACGGTCAGCGTGGTCCAGGTGTTGTCGCCGATGCCCTTGTTGGTCAGCCCGACGAGCAACGCGCAGATCGCCACGGCGAAGACGGCGATGCCCAGGTAGTCGGGCCGCCCGCCGCCGGTGCCCTTGCGGAACGGCAGGCGCATGACGATGATCGCGGTCAGGATGATGCCGAGCGGCACGTTCACGTAGAAGGCCCAGCGCCAGCTCGCGTAGTCGGTGAACAGGCCGCCGAGGAACGGGCCGGCCACGAAGCTCAGCGCCATCACGCCACCGAGCGCGCCCTGCACCCTGGCGCTCTTGTCCGGCGGGAACAGCTCGATCACCAGCGCCATCGACAGCGGCATCAACGCCCCGGCCCCGAGGCCCTGCAAACCGCGGAAGGCGATGAGCTGGGTCATGTCCTGACTCAGCCCGCACAACGCGGAGCCGATCACGAACACCACCACGCCGATCAGCAGCAGGCGCTTCCTGCCGTACTGGTCGGACAGCCTGCCGTACAGCGGGACGGTCACCGTCGAGGTCAGCAGGTAGGAGGTCACGACCCAGGTGTAGAGGTCGGTGCCGCCCAGCTCAGAGGTGATCTTGGGCAGCGCGGTGCCGACGATCGTCTGGTCGAGCATCGCGAGGAACATGCCGCCAAGGACGGCCAGCAGGAGCAGGCCGTTCCCCTTTTTCTTTATGTCAGTAGTCACAGGTAGAGATTGATATGTAAGCTCTGACATGTCAATACCTTTGTAGGATGGGAATCATGTCCTTGCGGATCGCGCTCCTCGGCCTGCTCACCACCGCAGGCGCAGCCAGTGGCTACGACCTGACCAAGAAGTTCGGGGTGTCGATCAACCACGTCTGGCAGGCGCAACACAGCCAGATCTATCCGGAGCTGGTGAAGATGGAGGCCGACGGGCTCATCACCGTGCTGGAGGAAGGGGCGCGCGGGCGCAAGATCTACGCGATCACCGAGGACGGGTCGCGGACGCTCCGCGAGTGGATGCTCGACTTCCACCCGACGGCGCCGCCCAGGAGCGAGACGGCGCTGCACACGTTCCTGCTACCGCTACTGGAGACCGACGAGGCCATCGAGGCGGTGACCAGGCTCAGGGAACACTTCGCCACGCGCCTGGCGCAGCTGGAGTCGATCCCGCCGGCGCCCGAGGGGTACCGGTTCGGGCAGTTCGCCCTGCAGCTCGGCCTCGCGCAGTCGCGGGCGTGCCTGGAATGGGCGGACGGCGTGATCGATCAGCTGAAGGCCAGCAGCCGGTAGACGGGCTCCGGCCTGGGCTTGTCCTGGTCGGGCAGCGCTTCGAGCGCGTCGAGCAGGCTCTGTCCCGCAGTGAAGGAGTAGCGGCCCGCCTTGAGGTCGGCGACGACCTTGGCCGGGGTCCTCGTCTGGCCGTGCCCGGTGAAGGCGGCCTCGCCCGACGGGCGCAGGCCGTGTGCCGCGGCCAGCTCGGCGATCAGCCCCGCTTCGTCGGTGGCCTCTCTGTACGGCGCGAGCAGCGGGTCGAGGTCGTCGGCGTACGAGGCGGACTTGGCGACCGTGGTGACGAGGACGCCGCCGGGGCGCAGCACCCTGGCGCACTCGGCGACGATCGGCGCGGCGTCCTGGACCAGGTGCAGGAGCCAGATGAGGCTCACCGCGTCCACGCTCGCGTCAGGCAGCGGCAACCTGCGGGAGTCACCGACCGCGACGAGCACCCGGCCCGACGCCATCCTGGCCATCCCGTGCGACGCGTCGATCCCGAGCACCCGCAGCCCGCTCCTGGCCAGCTCCCTGCTCACCAGCCCGGTCCCACACGCCACATCCACCAGCGTGCCGCCGGGCACCAGCGAGCGCACCGCGTCGGCGGCAGCGCGCGCTCGGGGCAGCCCGCCGCGCGTCTCGTCGTAGCTGTCCGCCTCGGCGTCGTAGTCAAGCATCCTGAACCCACCCGTGCAGCCCGAACGTCTTTCCGTCAAGGATCTCGCGTACGGCCCGCGCCGTGTAGTCCACCGTGTCCGCGGGCAGCGCGCCGAGCGGGTGCCAGGCGAGCTCCGAGCACTTGTCCGGCTCCGCGTTGTACGGTTCCCCGGCCCAGCTCTCCGCCACGAAGAAGAACCCCACCCGCTCGGGGGCGCGGTGGTCCACGTGCGCGAACCTGAGGTCGGTGAGCTCGACGCCGACCTCCTCACGCGCCTCGCGGACCGCGCACTCGGTGACCGACTCGCCCTCCTCCAGGTGCCCGGCGGGCAGTTGCCACTGGCCGTCGGCGTACCCGGTGTTCCTGCGCCTGCCCAGCAGCACGTTCCCGTCGCGGACCAGCAGCACGTGCACGTCGGTGATCGTCCTGAAGCGCGCCTGCTTCACCTGGTGCGGCGCGCGGGTCCCGCGCCGGTCGACGGCCTGGATCCATTTCACCGCGACGGCCGCCACCTGGACCAGCTCGGTGCGCAGCCGGTCCTGGTCCTCCTCGGCGAACGCCTCAAGGACCTCCTCGTGCAGGATGTGCCGCCAGGTGTGGGCCTCGTCGTCCTTGGCCCTTTCGAGCTCCAGCTTGGCCGCGTCGGCTTCCGCCGTACGGGCTGTGGACGTGCCGTCGGGGCGCTCCTGGATGCCCCACATGACGTCCTGGGCCACGCGTTCGGCCGTCACGTCGGCCAGCACCTTCGCCAGCGAGCCTGGCATCCCGTAATCTCCGTCGGCAGTCACCGCTCCACGGTAGTGGCCGTCGTGACGGCGAACAGGCCGACCCTCTCCATCCGGCTGAGCACGTCGACGAAGCCCGCCGCCCGCGCCCACGCGTGCGCCTGCTCGGCGCTCCTGCACTCCATGATCCACGGGTCGCCGTCGCGGTTGGGCAGGACGTTGGCGATGAACTCCAGCTGCGGGTGACGCGTCTGGGTGGTGAAGACGAGCACGCCGTCGTCGGCGAGCAGGTCGCGCAGCCTGGCGACGGACTTGGCGATCAGCTCCTGGTCGAGGATCAGCTCGTAGAGTCCCGACACCACGATGATGTCGGCGGGGCGGTCGAGCGGGGCCGGGTCGAAGGCGTCGCCCCGCTCGTAGCGGATGTTGGTCAGGCCGCGCCCGTGCGCCTGCGCCGCGCCCAGGCGCAGGCCGTCCTCGGCCAGGTCGCGGCAGACGACCTCGATCTCCGGCTGCTCCTTGGCGAGGTCCTGGAGGTAGCGTCCCGGTCCGGCCGCGACGTCGAGCACCAGCGCGCGGCCCGCCCTGGCGGAGACCTCGTCCCTGAGCACGTTGTGCAGCAGGTCGCGCCTGGCCCTGATGGCCCGCCAGCCGACCGCGTTCAGGTAGGCGCGGTCGATGAGCTTGCCGACGCCGAGCAGGCCGTGCGACTCGTTGACGTAGACGTAGTCGAGCATGGTGCCGCTGTCGAACCCGTGGCGGTAGCCGATGCGGATCCCCCGGCTCAGCCGTCCCGCGGTACGCATCAGCAACCGCATGAGAGCCCACTTCATGAAATATCTCCTTCGATCAGGTGTTGTGCGGTTTCGAGGTCGTGGACGGGTGGCTTGAACCGGACCAGGACGCGCCCGCGCCGCACCCGGCCGTGCACGGGCAGGACGTCGCGGGTGCCGTGGATGGCGACGGGCACGAGCGGCACGCCCGCCTTGCCGGCGATGCGCGCGGCGCCGGAGTGGAAGTCGCCGACCGCGCCGTCCCGCGACCGCGTGCCCTCGGGATAGACGACGACCACCCGTCCCCGCTCCAGGAGATGTACGGCGTGCGCCAGGTCGGCGGTGCCGCCGCCGCCCCGCCGCACGGGGAAGCCCGCGACGAGGGCGCGGCAGACGAGCGAGCGCCACGGCCCGGCGAACCAGTAGTCGGCGGCGGCCGCCACCATCGGGCGGCGGCGGGCGGGGAGGGCGGCGAGCAGGGCGGCGGTGTCGGCGTGGGAGGAGTGGTTGGCGACGACCACGCACGGGCCCTGCGGGAGCGGCCCTTCCACGGCGAACCCGCCGTTGGCTTTGAAGATCGCGCGCCACAGGCAGCGCCTGGCCAGGGAACCGATCATGGGAGCACCACCGCCACGGCGAGGGCCAGCAGGAGGGAGTCGACGCGGTCGAGGAGGCCGCCGAAGCCGGGGAGCCACGTGCCCGCGTCCTTCACGCCGGCGCCGCGCTTGACCATCGACTCCAGCAGGTCGCCGAGGGGGGCTCCGACGGCTACGGCGAGCGCCAGGGCTGGGGTGAGGGCGCCGAGCAGGGCCAGCACCGCGAGGCCGCCAGCGGCGCCGCCGAGCACACCGCCCCAGGTCTTGGCGGGCGAGAGCCGGGACAGGGGCGGGCCGCCGACGAGCTTGCCGCCGCACCAGGCGCAGACGTCGGCGACGGCCACGGCCAGGCAGAGGGCGAAGGCGGTCGGCGGGCCGAGCAGCGCCAGCCCGGCCAGCGGGGCGAACCACACGAGCCCGAACACCCCGAACGCCGCCCTCCGCGCGCCGTCCTCGACATCACCGGACAGGACGGGCGCGAGAACGACCGCGAAGGCACAGAGAACCAGCAGAACCCGCACGACCCCGCTGTCGACGAGAACAGCCGGCGGCAGGAGGGCGGCCACCGCGACCATGGCGAGCCCCTGGGAAAGGCGAAGCCGTACCAGGCGGGTGTATTCGAGGGCACAGATCGCACCCAGAAGGCTTGCCAACCCTGCGGCACCGGCCGAGCCGAGCAGGAGTGCGCACGTCACGAGGGGTGCCGCGACGGCCCAGGTGCTCCAGCGGCGCAGCAGCTCGCGCTGCCGTGAGCGCCACACGGCCAACCCGCTCACCCCGAGCGCGCCCGCGAGGTAGGGAGCCGTGTCGAGGATCATGGCCGCACGACCCGGAGGTCAGGCGAGGGGTCCCGAAGCGAGGCGCGCAGCCGGGCCAGCCGTACCACCGCGGTCAGCAGGGAACCAAGGGCGAGCACCAGGAGCCACGCCGACCAGCCCGTCAGCGCGAACCCCACCAGCAGGACGCAACGCTCGGTCTTGCCGACAGGACCGCCCTGCACGCGCCCCGCCCCCGCGGCGGCGCCTGCCAGGGCGGCCCACGACGGCAGCGTCGCGGCCAGCGCCGCACCCGCCACCAGCGCGGGAGACGCGATCGCCAGGCACCCGGCCAGCGCCGCGTACTCGGCCAGCCGGTCCCCCAGCTCGTTGACCACGAAGCCGAACCTGCTGCGCCGCCCGCTCTCGCGGGCCACCCCGCCGTCGAGGTTCGCGCACGCCAGCCGGGCGGCCAGCGCGGCGGCCACCCCCAGCGCGGCCGGCGGTCCAGGGGCGGCGAACCAGAGGACCGCGCCCGCCGCCGCCCCGAAGCCGATCCCGGCGAGGGTGATGGTCCCTGGTCGCACGCCGCGCGTGACGAGCAGCCTGCGCACTCCGCCCAGCCGGGCGGCGTACCAGGGCTTGAGTGTGTAGAGGCCGTTCATGGGGTCCAGCGTCGGGCCGGGGGACCCCTCGACACATGGGGCGTTAAGCGCAATTCGCCCTAGGTACCGCTACTTACGACTCAGCCGTGCGAGCGCCGCTGGGGAGATCCTGACCAGCGCCGCTCCCCCTGAGCCCAGCAGCGCGGCGGCGCTCGCCAGCAGCAGCGCGCCCGTGACGGCCGTGAGATCGGCGGGCGCGCGCCCCTGGAGCGCCTGCAACACCGCGACCAGCACGATCCCGGCGTACCCGGCGGCCGCCATGACGACGATGCGGAGCCTGGCGCCCGCGTTCCACGAGGTCAGCGCCAGGAGGGCGGCCAGGATCGGCAGCACCTGCAACGCGTGCAGGGTCACCGCGTGCGGCACCTTGAGCTGCCCGGCCGCGCCGAAGATCGACAGGTCCGTGGCCTCGGGCGGCAGCCCGATCACGCGCCCGTTGGCGATCAGCGCGCCGCCCGCGAACTGGCTGAGTACGAGGATCGCCAGCCCGGCCCTGATGGCCAGCCGCATCTCGGGCGGCGCGTCCAGGCGGCGGTAGGCGAGATACGTGATCGCGACGATCGGCGGGATCAGCCCGAGGAAGGCGGTCACCGCCAGGACCGCGGAGATCGTGGCGTCCGCGGGGGTGGCGAAGTTGAGGTGGGACGGCACGCCGCGCCATTTCTGCGCCGCGATCAGCGCGACCTCGATCAGGCTGGCGACGGCCAGCGGGCCGAGGATCCAGCGCTCCTGGCGCGGCGTCAGCCGTACCCGGCCGGAGACCCACACCAGGGTGGCCAGCGTGAGCCCGAAGGAGAAGCCGAACAGGATGGGTTTGCGCCACGACACCGGCCCCGACCAGCCGCCGTCGTCGACGAGATAGACGGTGCCGTGGAACACCGAGCTGGCCAGGAGCAGCGCCGCGATGCCGTAAGCGAACCTCTTCATGGGCCCAGTCTGGGACGGCGCCTCCCGCCGCGAATCCTCCGGCGGGAGGCGCCGCCGCTACAACCCTCGGACTATTTCGTAGACCGCGAAGTTGCCCCACTGGAGGTTGGCCTCTCCCGCCGGGCACCAGGAGGGTGGGTGGGTCAGGCGTTGGTGAGGTGGGGGAGGGCGGTTAGGAGGGTCTGGGTGTAGGGGTGTTGGGGGAGGAAGAACAGGTCGTCCACGTTGCCCTCCTCCACCACCCGGCCGTCCTTCATCACCAGCACCCGGTCGCTCACGTGGTGCACCACACCCAGGTCGTGGGAGATGAACAGCAACGCCAGCCCCTTCGCCGCCTGGAGCTCCGCCAACAGGTCCAACACCTGGGCCTGGATCGAGACGTCCAGCGCGGACACTGGCTCGTCGCAGATCAGGACCGATGGGCGGGGGCCCAGGGCGCGGGCTATCGCTACCCGCTGGCGTTGGCCGCCGGACAGCGAGCGGGGATGGCGGCTCGCCATCGATGGGTCCAGGCCTACCCTCTCCAAGAGCTCCCTGGTCCGGGCAGCCGGTTGGGCGATGAGTTTGGCTACGGTGTGGCGGGGGTCGAAGGAGTCCAGCGGGTTCTGGGTGATCAGTTGGATGGCGGATCGCCGCGGTCGGCGTTGGCGTTCATGAAGGACGCTCCAAGGGGAGTTGTGGAGCTCCACCGAGCCGCGCTGGGGCTGGAGCAAAGCCAGGGCGAGTCTCGCCACCGTCGTCTTGCCTGAGCCGGATTCGCCGACAATGCCGAGCGTCTCGCCCCTGTGGAGGGTGAAGGACACGTCGTCCACCACCTGGCGTGAGCCGTAAGAGAAGGACAGGTTCGTCGCGGTCAGGGCTGGAGTGTCCCAAGAGATCGTTCTGGTGGGGAGGGGGGCTCTCAGCGGGGTGCCGCCGCTGGCCACGGCGGACAGCCGGGTGCCTCGGGAGGCGGCCGAGGGGATGGCGGCCAGCAGGGTGCGGGTGTACGGGTGGGTGGGGGTGCCCAGCACCTCCTCAGTTGGGCCTTCCTCCACTATCTGGCCGTCCTTCATGACCAGGATCCGGTCGGCGATCGAGGCGACGACCGCCAGGTCGTGGCTGATGATGAGCAACGCCGTACCCAACGCCTTCCGCGCCGCCAGCAACGACAGCACCTGCGCCTGCACCGTGACGTCGAGCGCGGTCGTCGGCTCGTCGGCGATGATCAGGCGGGGGTCGGCGGCGATGGCCGAGGCGATCAACGCGCGCTGCCGCAACCCGCCCGAGAGCTGGTGGGCGTGCTGCCGCGCCCTGACCGACGGTTCCGGGATGCCCACCGACTCCAGCAGCGGGATGACCTTCTCGCGCCCGGCCCATCCGACCTCGGCGCCCACCGTGCGCAGCGGGTCGAGGGAGACCAGGGCGTCCTGCAGGACCAGACCGGCGAAGCGGCCGCGCAGCTTGCGCCAGTCACGACCGGTGAAGCCCAGGACGGATTGCCCGTCCAGGGCAAGAGTGGAGGCGGTGACCGTACCGCCCGACAGGCCCAGCAGGGTTCTGGCGGTCACGCTCTTGCCCGACCCCGACTCCCCCACCACGGCCACGCACTCGCCAGCGCCGACCGTGAACGAGATGCCGCGCACCGCCTCCTCGGCGCCGAAGGAGACGCGCAGGTCCGCGACCTCGACGAGCGTCATGACGTTCTCCCTTCGAAGCGGCGCTGCAGGCGCCGGCCGATCACGGTCAGGCACACCACGGTCGCGATGATCGCCACCGCCGGGAACAACGCCTCCCACCAGGCGATCCGCAGGTAGTTACGGGCCTCAGAGAGCATCGCGCCCCACTCCGCGGCGGGCGGCTGGGGTCCCATGCCGAGGAAGCTGAGGCCGGAGGCGGCGATGACGGCCTGGCCGAGCCCGATGGTGGCCAGGACGGGGATCGGGCCGAGCACGTTGGGCAGCACGTGCCTGACGGTGATCCGCGCCCCGGACAACCCGGCGGTGACGGCCTGCTCGACGTATCCGGCGCGCCGTACGACGAAGGTCTGGGCCCTGGTCACCCTGGCGTAGTTGGGGATCTGGGCCAGGCCGATGGCGGCGATCATGTTCCAGGTGCCTGGGCCGGTGACGGCGATGACGAGCAGCGCGAGCAGCAGCTCGGGAAAGGTGGACAAGACATCAAAGGAACGGGCGAGCGTCTCGTCGAGCCAGCGCGGCGACAGCCCGGCCGCCAGCCCGAGCAAAACGCCCACCCCGACGCCCGCCAATGTCGCGAAAAATCCGATCATGAGGGAGTGGCGGGCGCCGAACACCACCCTGGACAGCAGGTCGCGGCCCAGATGGTCGGTGCCGAACCAGTGCGCGGCACTGGGCGACTCCAACGCCCTGAGCGGATCGGCGGCCAGCGGATCGGTGGAGGTCAACACTCCTGGTACGGCTACCGCCGCCACGATCAGCGCCAGGACCACCCAGCGCATCAGGCGCTCCTCAACCGCGGATCGATGACACGGTAGACGAGGTCGAGCAGCGTGCTGATGCCCACGTAGACGGCCGCGGACAGGATCACCACGGCCATGACGACCGGCATGTCGCGCCCGGTGACGGCGTTCATGGCGACCTGCCCGAGCCCCGGACGGCCGAACAGCGCCTCGGTGATGACCGCGCCGCCGAGCAGCGTCCCGGCGAACCAGCCGGTCAGCGTCACGGCGGGCAGCAGGGCGTGCCTGAGCGCGTGCCTGGCCACCACCGCCCGCTCGCTGAGCCCGCGCGAGCGCGCGGTGAGCGCGAACGGCTGCTCCAGCGCCCGTTCGAGCCCCTGACGCAGCACCTGGCCGAGCACCCCGGCGATGGGCAGGCCGAGCGCGAGCGCGGGCAGCACGAGCGAGGCGACACCGCGGTCCCCGGAGACGGGGAACCAGCCGAGCGTGAAGGAGAAGACGCTGAGCAGCAGCATCCCGATGACGAACGGCGGCACGGAGACCGACACCAGCTCGGCGCTCTGCGCCAGCCACGACCGCCGACCGGCGGTGACCAGCGCGAGGACGACGGCGAGCAGCACCCCGGCCGCCGCGGCGGCGAGCGTCAGCTGCACGGTGGGCCAGATCTGGGAGGACAGGATCTCGCCCACCCCGCGCTGCAACTGGTAGGAGCGGCCCAGGTCGCCGCGGACCAGCCTGCCCAGGTAGGAGAGGTACTGCACGATCTCCGGCCGGTCGAGCCCCCACTCGGCGACGATCTGCGCCCTGATCTGCGGGGTGTCGAGCCCGTCGCCGACGAGGATGTCGACGGTGTCGCCAGGGGCGAGCAGGAGTGCGACGTAGGAGGAGGTGGCGGCCACCCAGAGGACGGCCAGGCCGGTCGCGATCCGCCTCATGTGCCGATCCGCACGTCGTAGGCGCCGCGCGGGGTGCCGGTGACCGGGTCGAAGCCGAGGCCCTGCACGGTCTTGGACGCGGCGATCTGGTCGGCGGGCACGTAGGCGGGCAGCACGATCGCCTCGTCGGCCACCACGACCTGCTGCACCTTGGCGTAGAGGGCCTTCCGCTCCTCAGGCGAGGAGCTGGCGGCTGCCTCGCGCAGCCACTTCTCCACCTCGGCGCTCTTGAAGTGGCTGCGGTTGATGGCCGCCTTCTCCGGCAGGATCAGGTTCAGCGCCGCGCCCACGTCGGAGTCGCCGCGCGAGTTGCCGAACAGCTCGTACTCGCCCGCGTCGAGCGCCTTCTGCGCCGCGCCCTGGTCGAGCAGCTTGACCTGAAGGTCGATGCCGGCGCTCTGCTTGACCTGGGCCTGGATGGCCTGGGACAGGATGTCCCTGCGGTCCCTGACGAACGGCGCAGAGGCGACCTCGCGCACGGTCAGCCGCTTGCCGTCCTTCACCCGGAAGCCCTCGGCGTCGCGCTGGTTCCATCCGGCGGCGTCGAGCAGCGCGTTGGCCTTGGCCGCGTCGCCGCCGTAGGTCTTCTCCAGGGTGGCGTCGTAGAACGGGCTCGACTTGCCGACCAGGCTCCACGCCCTGACGGCCGTGCCCTGGTAGATCGAGGCGAGCACCTTGTCGAGGTCGACGGCCTCGCGGAAGGCCTGCCGTACCCGGAGGTCGTCGAAGGGGGCGTGCGAGATGTTGAAGTAGTAGGTGTAGGCGGTGCCCGAGTTGAGCGCGGTCTGGAAGGTCAGGCCGGGGTCCTTCTTGATCAGGTTCACCTCGGTGGCCGGGACGCCCTCGATGACCTGCACCTGGCCGGACGTGAGCGCGCCCACCCGCACCGCCGCCTCGGGCAGGAACCGGTAGGTGATCTCCGACAGGTGCGCCGGCCCCTGGTGCCCGGCCCCGGCCGGAGCCCAGTTGTAGGCCGGGTTGCGCTTGTAGTGGACCTCCTGCCCCTGCACGTACCTGTCCAGGATGAACGGTCCCGTCCCGACCAGGTCGACGCCACCCGCCTTGAGGTTCTTGGCCGTCTTGAGGGACTTCGGGGAAACCTGTCCCGCGTACGGCGAGGCCAGGAAGTCGAGGAACAACCCGTCCGGCTCCTTGAGCACGATCTTCACCGTGGTCGGCGACACCACCTCGGCCCGGTCGAAGGCGTGCAGCTGGATCGCGGCGACCACCGGGTTGTAGGCGGGCACGAGGAACTGGTCGAGGTTGGCCTTCACCGCGGCGGCGTCGAACCTGGTGCCGTCGTGGAAGGTGACGTCGTCACGCAGCTGGAAGGTGTAGGTGAGCTTGTCGTCGGAGATCGTCCACGACTTGGCCAGCCAGGGCTCGAAAGCGCCGTCCTTCCCCCTGGCGACCAGCGCGTCGAACTGGTTGAACACCAGCAGCCTGGCCTTGTTCTGCGCCCAGAGCTGCGGGTTGAACGTGACCGGCTGCGTCTCGACCGCCCAGGTGAGCGCGGTGTTCTCGACGGGACCCGCCGCCTGCGCGCCGCAGGCGGTCACCGCCAGGGCGGTGGCGGCGAGCAGTGGTGCCAACCTCACGACTGTCCTTTCCATGCCTCGGCGAGCAGTTCGTAGGAGCGCACCCGGTCGGCGTGCTCGTGGGTGATGGTGGTGACGAGCAGCTCGTCGGCCCCGGTGACCCGCTGGAGGGTGCGCAGCCGTTCGAGGACGGTGTCCGGCGAGCCGGTGAACTGGGTGTCGATCCGGTCGGCGACCAGCTCGCGGTCCCAGTCGAGCGCCTCGGCCTCCTGCGGCGAGGGGAAGCGCATGGCGCCCGCGCCGGTGCGGATGCTGTGCACCCACGGCCCGTACGGCGAGGCCAGCCGCCGCGCCGTCGCGTCGTCCTCCGCGACCACCACGTCGGCGGACACGATCACGTACGGCTCGGCGAGCTGGGGCGACGGCTTGAACGCGGCGCGGTAGCCGTCCACCGCCTCCAGGACCGTGGCTGGGCTGACGTGGTAGTTGGCGGCGAACGGCAGGCCGCGCTCCCCCGCCACCTCGGCGCTCTGGCCGCCGCTGCTGCCCAGGATCCACAACTCGACGTCCGCACCCTCACCGGGTACGGCGTGCGCTTGATGCGTTCCCGCGATCAGCGCCTGGATGTCGTCCACGACGTCGGCGAAGTCGGGGCTCTCCGCGCCGGGCTGCTGGAGCAGTTCGCTATAAAGCCGGAAAAGTGGTGACCGGGCGATGGCGGCGAAGGAGAACGGCTTGGGGATCAGCAGCCCGTCCACGACCCGCTCTTCCGCGGGAGCGGCCTCCAGCGGCTCCTTGAGAAGCTCCTTCCGCCGCTGCCCCGACCTGCCGAGACCCAGGTCGATGCGGCCCGGGTGGAGCGCGTCGATGAGGCCGAACTGCTCCACGATGGCCAGCGGCGTCTGGTGCCCGACCTGCACGGCGCCGGACCCGACCCGGATCGTGGAGGTGGCCTGGGCGATCAGTCCGATGAGTACGGCAGGCGCCGCGCTGGCCACGCCGGGGGCGAAGTGATGTTCCGCCACCCAGTACCGCCGATACCCCGATTTTTCGGCTTTTACTGCGAGGTCGAGGGTGTTGCGGAGCGCCTCGCCTGCCGTACTGCCCGAGGAGATGGGCGCCAGGTCCAGGATCGACAGGGCGGTCATGAGACCTCCCCCAAAGGCCTGAGCACCGGGGCGATGTCGCTCTGGAACAGTTCCAGCGTCTCGATGTGCTCCTCAGGTGTGAGCCCCTCCCGGTCGGCGGTGATGTGCATATAGGAGTGCCCGAACCGCTCGTGGTAGCGGTGGACCTTCTCGATGATCTGCTGCGGGCTGCCGACGAGGATGGAGCTGCGCTCGATGGCGTCCTCCAGCGTGGGGAAGACCGGGACGATGCCGACCTTCTTGAACAACGCCAGCCGCGCCTCGTAGATCGGGCGGTAGGTCTCCACGGCGTCCTGCGACCGCTTGGCGCCGTAGTAACCGGCCGTGCCCGCGCCGACCAGCGCGTTCTCGTGGCCGTGGAAGGCCAGGCGCTCGCGGTAGTAGTCGATCAGCTCGGCGTAGGGCTCGATGGGGTTGGTGACGTTGGCGGAGAAGAGCGGGTCACCGTACTTCGCCGCCAGGTCGACGGACTCCTTGCTGGTGGCGCTCCCGTGCCAGACGCGGATCGGCTGCTGGAGCGGGCGCGGCCAGGTCTCCGCCTCGTCGAGCGAGGGCCGGAACGACCCCTTCCAAGTGACCTTGTCCTCCCGCCACAGGCGTCTGAACAGCTCGTAGCCCTCGCGGTTGCGCTCCCACTGGTCCTCAGGCGTGACGTGGAAGAGCTGGGCCTGGGCCGCGCCGTTCCCCTTGCCGATGATCAGCTCCAGGCGCCCGCCGGACAGGTGGTCGAGGGTGGCGTAGTCCTCGAACGCGCGGACCGGGTCGAGCAGGCTGAGCGTGGTGACGGCGGTGAACAGGCGGATCGTGCTGGTCTTCGCGGCGATGTGGCTGAGCACGACCGGCGGAGAGGAGGAGATGAACGGGCGCTCGTGCCGCTCCCCCACGCCATAGCCGTCGAAGCCCAGCTCCTCGGCGAGCACGGCGTTGTCGACGACCTCGCGGAACCGGTCCGTGGTGCTCTGGGCGCCGTCATGCACGATCAACGTGATAGCCAGAAATTTCATGACACCTCCGCGTAGCGGCTGGCGGGGCGCGGCAGGCCGAGCAGCCCCCGCAGGGTGGTGGCCTCGTAGGCGGTGCGGAACAGGCCCCTGTCCCGCAGTTCCGCTGCCAGCTCGACGGCGTCGGCCACGGGCAGCAGGAACCCGTCGATGCCCGCCTGGTGCCAGTCGACGACCGTCTCCACGTCGGTCGCGCCCAGCGCGAAGACCCTGGTGCCCGCGTCGGCGAGCTCCCAGGCGTGCGCGGTGTCCCTGGGCGTGACGAGGACGACGTCCGCCTCCACGCCGAGACCCGCGTCGGCGACCACGACCGGCTGGCCCTGCGGCGGGCGCGGCGTGATCGAGGGCCCCTTCACCGAGAACCAGCGGCCCTCGAAGTCGATGTAGTGGAGCTTGTCCCTGTCGACGAACCGGCCCGTCGGGACGTCGCGGATCTCGGCGTCGTCCTCCCAGGAGTCCCAGAGCCTGCGCGCGACCTCGACGGCGTCGGCCGCCTCCAGCTCCAGGTCCGTCAGGTCGGTCCTCCTGCCGAAGAGTCGCGCTTCCTCGCCGCTCGGGGAGGTCGCCACCCGCCATCCCGCGCGCCCCTTGCTGACGTGGTCGAGCGTGGCGATGCCGATCCCCACGTGGAACGGCTCGGTATGGGTGGTCGTGACGGTCGGGACCAGCCCGACGCGGGTGGTGCGGGTGGCCGCGTGCGCGGCGACCAGCACCCCGTCGTACGGCTCGGCCGGGAAGGTCACGAAGTCGAGCAGCGCCCGCTCGGCCTCCAGCACCTGCGCGACGCCTTCCACGGCTCCTGCCAGATGGATCATGGTTTCACTCCCAGGTGCTCGCGCAGGGTCGTGCCGGTGTACTCGGTGCGGAACACGCCGCGCTCGCGCAGCAGCGGCACCACCCGGTCGACGAAGTCGTCCAGCCCGCCCGGCGTCAGGTGCGGCACGAGGATGAACCCGTCGGCCGCCTCCGCCTGCACGAACGCGTCGATCTGCGCCGCGACCGTGGCGGGCGAGCCGACGAACGACTGCCGGCCGGTCATCTCGATGACCAGGTCGCGGATGCTCAGCCCCTTCTCCTCGGCGACCGCGCGCCACCTGGCGACCACGGCCAGCCGGTTGGCCTCCTGCACCCGGCCCTCAGACACCCCGCCGCCCGGCTCCACATCAGGTAACGGACCTTCAGCGTCGTAGGCCGACATGTCACGACCCCAGATCTGCTCCAGGTACGCGATCGCCGTCTGCGGGCCGACCTGCTGCCGCCGGATCACGGCCGCGTTCTCCGCGGCCTCCTCGTCGGTGTCGCCCAGCGCGAACGTGACCCCCGGCATGATCTTCAGCTCGTCGTGGTCGCGCCCGTAGGCGGCGAGCCTGCGCTTGACGTCGGCGTAGAACGCCTTGCCCTCCTCCAGCGTGCCGTGCCTGCTGAAGATGACGTCGGCGGTCCTGGCCGCGAACTCCCTGCCCTCGTCGGAGTCGCCCGCCTGGATGATCACCGGGCGGCTCGGCGGGACGCTGGAGCGCCCCTCGACGTCGAAGTGCCTGCCCTGGTGCCTGACGTCCGTGGAGCTCCAGAACGTGCGGGCCAGCCGTACGAACTCCTCTGCCCTGGTGTAGCGGTCGGCGCGGTCGAGGTAGCCGCCCCGGCGGAAGTTCTCGCCGGTGAAGGCGTCCGAGGTGGTCACCACGTTCCATGCCGCCCTGCCCCCGCTCAGGTGGTCGAGCGTGGCCAGGCGGCGGGCCAGCTCGTAGGGCTCGTTGAAGGTGGCGTTGACCGTTCCGGCCAGGCCGAGCCGCTCGGTGACCCCGGCGAGCGCGGCCAGCACGGTGAGCGCCTCCGGGCGGCCGACCACGTCGAGGTCGTGGATGCGGCCCTTGAGCTCGCGCAGCCGCAGGCCCTCCGCCAGGAAGAAGAAGTCGAACGTGCCGCGCTCGGCGGTCCTGGCCAGGTGGACGAAGGAGTCGACGTCGATCTGGCTGCCCGAGCGCGGGTCGGCCCAGACGGTGGTGTTGTTGACGCCGGGGAAGTGCGCGGCGAGGTGGACCTGCCTGCTCATGCCGGTGTGGTTTCGCGGAAGGCGGGCAGTTCGTGGAGGGCGCGCGTGTAGGCGAGCAGGTGCGGATACGGTTCCAGCCGCTCGACCGGCGTGCGCACCAGCGTCACCCACAACCGCACGTCCGACTCGGTGAGCGCGTCGCCGAACAGGTACCTGCTGTCGGCCAGCCGCTTGTCGTAGGGCTCGAACCGGCCGTCGCCCCGGTTGACGTCGTGCAGGATCTCCTCGTTGAGCGCGTCGATCTCGGACCGTCGATCTTCGGGATAGAGGTCGACCGACGGGTCGGACCACTGCCGGAACGCGGTGTTCAGGTCGAGCGTGATGTCCGGGTAGTTGTTGCTCACCACCCGGTGCGTCTTCCTGTCCCACAGCACCGGCACCGAGATGTGGCCGGGATATCCGGGCTCGGTGGCGTCGTAGGCCTGCCTGAGCAGGGTGAAGCCGTTGACCGGGTCCTCGCCCCTGCGCTCGCGGAACGCCCATCCGCGCGCGTCGCGCTCGTCGTCGACGTACGACAGGGAGATCACGTCGTCCAGGCCGTTGAGCTTGCGGACGATCGCGGCGCGGTGGGCCCAGGGGCAGGCCCAGGCTATGTAGAGGTGGTAGCGGCCGGGCTCGGCGAGGTATCCGCTGGAGCCGTCCGCTGTCACGCGGTCCTGGAAGGGGTAGATCGGCTGGGCCGCGTAGACGCCGTGGATCTCGGTGTCTGCGGGGGTCGCGAAGGCGGGCATGGGTTATCCTCTCCCTAATACCTACATAAAAAGTAGGAAATAGGGGGATGGATGTCAATGCCCTGATTTTTCAGTCGTTGTCGAGGCCCTCCAGGACCTGGTGTGAGATGTCGGTCAGGGTGTCGAGCTGATCCTCGGTGAGCGGGTCGATCAGCCAGCGCCTGACGTGCGCGATACGTTGCGGAATGGCGCTGTCGATCGCCGCCCGGCCCGCCTCGGTGAGCACGATCATCGCGCCCCGCGCCGGCTCGGCGCACTGCTCGCGGGCGATGAGGCCACGCTCGCCCATGCGGGTGAGGTGGTGGTGCAGCCTGCTCTTCTCGTAGTCGATGAAGCCGCCCAGCTCGTAGGGGCGCAGCCGTCCCTCGGGGGCCTGGGCCAGGGCGGTGAGCACGGCGAAGTCGGGTTCGGAGAGGCCGGTGTCGCGCTGGAGCTGCTGGCCCATGTGACGCCAGAAGCGCACCTGCATCTCGAAGAAGGCGCGCCAGGCGCGTTCCTCTCGCTCGTCGAGCCCGTCCATACCGCCCAGTCTATCGACGGTTGACGCATCAACCCGACTTTGCCTATGGTTGACACATCAACTGAGAGAGGATCTTTCATGACACGCATTGGGATCATCGTCGGCAGCACCCGGCCCGGCCGTACCGCCGACACGGTCGCGCGGTGGGTGCACGACCTCGCGAGCAAGCGCGACGACGCCACCTTCGAGATCGTCGACCTCGCCGACTACGACCTGCCGCACCTCGACGAGGAGACGCTCCCGTCCGTCGGCCAGTACGGCAGGCCGCACACGCTCGCCTGGGCGCGGACCATCGACTCCTTCGACGGCTACGTGGTGGTGACGCCCGAGTACAACCACTCGACCTCGGGGGCGCTGAAGAACGCGATCGACTTCCTCTACAAGGAGTGGAACAACAAGGCCGTCGGTTTCGTCTCCTACGGCGGCTCCGGCGGGGTGCGCGCGGTGGAGCACCTGCGGCTGATCGCGGCCGAGCTGCAGCTCGCCGACGTGCGGGCACAGGTCGAGCTGAGCCTTTTCACGGACTTCGAGAACTTCTCCGTCTTCGCCCCCGCAGCCCGGCAGGAGGACATGCTGACCAGGCTGCTCGACCAGCTCATCGCCTGGAGCACCGCACTGCGCTCGGTGCGCGCCGCCTAGTGGTATACCGTTATATGTGCTCATCCTGCTGAAAGCGGCGTTCGTCATCGGCTTCGACGGCGCCGACCACGTCATCCACCGCGACGGCGAGATCGTCTACCGCGACGACACGATCGTGTTCGTCGGCCGCGACTACCCCGGCGCGGTGGACGAGGTCGTCGACCTCGGACTGGCCGTCGCCGGGCCCGGCTTCATCGACCTCGACGCCCTCGCCGACATCGACCACGCCCTCCTCGACTCCTGGCACGCCTCCTTCGACGGCCTGACCTGGTCGGAGGACTACTTCCGCAACAGGCGCCAGGCCGTCTTCCCGTTCGAGGACACCGCCTTCATGCGCGAGTACGCGCTGACGCAGCTCGTGCGCAACGGCATCACCACCGCGATGCCGATCGCCGCAGAGACGCACAGCGCGTGGGCGGAGTCGTACGACGAGATGGCGGCCACGGCCGCGTCGGCCGCCAAGCTGGGCCTCAGGATGTACCTCGGGCCCAGCTACCGGTCCGGCGTGAACGTCGTGCGCGACGACGGCACGCGCGACGTCCTGTGGGACGAGCCGCTCGGCGTCTCCGGCCTCGCGGACGCGGTCCGCTTCTTCCAGGACTTCGACGGCTCGTACGGCGGGCTGATCAGAGGCGCGCTGCTGCCGTGCCGCATCGAGACGCTCACCCCCGGCCTGATGCGGGCCACCGCCTCCGCCGCCGCCGAGCTGGGGTCGCTGGTGCGGCTGCACTGCCTGCAGGGCTCCGGGGAGATCGAGCTGCTGCGTTCCTGGTACGGCAAGCGGCCCCTCGACCTGCTGCGCGAGACCGGGCTGCTCGGGCCTGGGCTGCTGATCCCGCACGCCGTGCACCTCGACATCGCCACCGAACTCGCCGCGCTGGCCGCGTCCGGGGCTTCGGTGGTTCACTGCCCGCTGACGTCGGTGCGGTACGGCTCGGCGTTGCGTTTCGACGAGTTCGCGGCTGCCGGGGTGAACCTGGCGCTCGGCACCGACTCGTTCCCGCCGGACATGATCAGGAACATGGACTACGGGAACAACCTGGCCAAGCTGGTCACCGGACGGCTGTCCGCCGGGGCGGCGGCCGACTACTACCGGGCTGCCACGCTCGGCGGCGCTCGGGCGCTGGGCCGTACCGACTTGGGACGGCTCGCTCCCGGGGCCAAGGCGGACATCGTGGCGGTGTCGCTCGCCTCGCCACGGGTGGGGGTGTACGACGACCCGATCAGGACGATGCTGATGAACTGCTCGGGGTCCGACGTGTCCACCGTCGTCATCAACGGCAGGACCGTGTTGCGCGACGGCTCGCTCCCGGGGGTGGACGCCGAGGCGATGCGCGTGCGGGCGCAGTCCTACTTCGAGCGGATGAAGGCCGCCTACTCCACCCGCGACCACCTCCGCCGCCCCGCCGAGACGCTCTTCCCGCCTTCCTTCCGCACCCTCTGACCGCCGTTCGGGTCTCGGGAGGTTAGCGCGACCGCCCGCCGGGATGGCGCTCGGTGCCACCGGAATCGTCATCCGATCCTCCTCCCGGCTTCACTCGGGAGGCGCTACACGGGATGCAGCGGGTGCTAGAAATATCGCCATGGGTGCATGGGATATCGGACCTTTCGGCAATGACGGCGCTCTCGACGCCTTGGGCGATCTCGACGGGGCGGCCGACCTGGAGGAGGCGATGGCCTCGGCGATGCGGGAGATCCTCGACGAGCCCGGCTACCTGGAGAGCCCGGAGCTCTCCGGGGCGATCGCGGTGGCCTGCCTGGTGGGCGCGCGGATCCTGGGCGAGGAGCGGGACTCGGTGGCGGCGAAGTGGCTGGCGGCCAACTCGTTCGCCGCGACGGCCGACCTGCGTCAGGCCGCCTTGGCCGTGCTCGACCGAGCGACGACCAAGGACGACAACGAGGTCTACGAGCTGTGGGAGGACGCGGGCGCCCAGGACGAGTGGCTGGCCACCCTGGTCCCCTACCGCCAGGCGCTGACCAGCTAGACGGTTGAACAAAGACCAGGTGGTGAAACAAAAGCTAGACGGTGTAGCGAGAGCTAGACGGTGACCGCGGCCGGGGTGGGCTCGCTCGGGGTCGCGACGGCCGCGACCAGGGCGAGCGCCCCCGCCAGCGCGAAGGCCACACCGAACCCGGTCCCCGCGATCAACGCACCGACCACGCCGGGCGTGACGGCCGAGACGATGTTCTGCGCGGTGTTCTGCGCCCCGAGCGCCCGCCCCGCCCAGGCGGATCCGGCCAGCTCGGAGACCGCCGTGAACGCCAGCCCGTTGCCCGACATCGAGATCACCAGCGCCGCGATCATCAGCGGCAACCCCCACGAGGTCTGCACCGACGCCGCCAGCAACACCATCACCACCCCGTTGACCAGGGCGAGCTGCCGCATCGGCCGGACCCTGCTGCCGACCGCGTCCGACCACCGCCCGCACGCCAGCCGCCCCGCGGCACCCAGGAACTGCGCCCCGGCGACCAGCTGACCGGCGGAGGCGACGTCCCAGCCCCTGGCCGAGACCAGGTAGGTGACCGCGAAGGCCGCCGTCGCGAACTGCGGCACGACCAGCAGCGCGCTCGCCCCGTGCACCCGCCACAACCCGGCGTCCCGGTACGGCGACGCCGTACGTGAGGCAGGTCCCGAAGCACCGCGCGCCGGGTCGCGGACGAACGCGAGCACGGCCACGGCGGTGACCGCGCAGATGACCGCCATGGCCAGCAACGCCCCCTGCACGGTGGCGAAGCGGGGCGTGACGGCCCCCGCGACCGCCACGCCCAGCGGCGTCGCGGTCTGCCTGAAGCCCATGGCGACCCCGCGCCGCTCCTTGGGGAACCACCCGAGCACCACCCGCCCGCTGGCCGCGTTGGCCGCCGCACCGCCGGCTCCGGCCAGCGCGAGCAGGACGGCCAGCACGACGGGGTCACCGGTGGCCGCCGCTCCCGCCAGGAACGCGGCGGCCATCACCAGCCCCGCCGTCATGGCCAGCCGCTCGCCGAACCGGTCGGCGACCCAGCCCCAGGCGATGAGGGTGAACAACATCCCCGCGCTGGGTGCGCCGACCAGGATCCCCGCCTGGGCGAGCGTGAGCCCGAACTCCGCCCGGAACGCGGGCAGGAGGAACGGCAGGCCGTACATGAAGACACATCCGGCCCCTTGGGCTGCCATACCGAGGCTCAACATCATCCAGCGCATGCACGAGACCTTAGAGCAAGTCTCGCTTAGTGGGACAATTCATCTCTTATTGTGAGACACATAGCACGTGCATTTCTCTTGCCAGATAGTCTTCGCGTAGATAGTCTATGCACAGAGCAAATGAGCGAAGGAGAACGCCATGTGGGACTACCAGCACGCCGCCGAGACCACCGCCGCCCCCGAGGCGCTGTGGCGCCACTGGTCGGACATCGCGGCCTGGCCGCAGTGGAACGACGGCATCGAGAAGATCGAGGTCGACGGCCCTCTCGCGGTCGGCACCACGTTCAGGATGACCCCGCCCGGCGACGACCCCATCGAGATGCGCATCGTCGAGGTCGTCGCAGGCGAGCTGTTCACCGACGAGATGGACGCGGGCGACTTCGTGGTCCGTACCGTGCACAGGCTCGACCGCCTGGACGGCGGGCTGACCCGCGTCACCTACCGCACCGAGATCACCGGCGCGTTCGACCCCGAGCTCGGCCCGGCGATCACCGCCGACTTCCCCGACGTGGTGGCCGCGCTGGTCAGACTCGGTGAGCGCGGATGAGGCGCATGCCGTCCGTCTCGACCGGCCTGGCGCAGTGGGCGCACGTGACCTGCGGCTCCAGCACCTGCCCGCAGTCGTGCTCCCACACCGTCGGCGGCTCCCCCCGCGTCACGTAGCGGTCACCCCAGTCCATCAGCGTGAGCAGCACCGCGTGCAACCCCCGGCCGGCCTCGGTGAGCACGTACTCGTAGCGCGGCGGATGCTCCTCGTACGGCACGCGCTCCAGCAACCCCACCTCGACCAGCTTGCGCAGCCGCGCGGCCAGGATGTCGCGGCTCGCCCCGGTGTTGCGGGCGATCTGGTCGAAGCGCCGCACGCCCCAGAAGACCTCGCGCATCGCCAGCAGGCTCCACTTCTCGCCCACGACCTCCAGCGCGTTGGCGATCGAGCACTCCCGTGGCATACCTCACACTCCTGTCCGTCTTGATTTCCAACTTAGCAGATGAGACGGTGAGTTTGATTTTCCAACTAACAACGGAGGCATGATGCGGGACGCGGTGATCGTGGAGGCCGTGCGCACGCCCATCGGCAAGGGCAAGCCCAACGGCGCGCTGCACGACGTCCATCCGGTGGAGATGCTGGCCGGGGTGATCCGCGCCGTGGTCGAGCGCACGGGCATCGATCCGGAGGAACTGGACGACGTCATCGCCGGGTGCGTCGACCAGGTCGGTGACCAGGCGCAGAACATCGCGCGCTGGGCGGCGCTGTCGGCCGGGCTCCCGGAGAGCGTGCCTGGCACGACGATCGACCGGCAGTGCGGCAGCGGCCAGCAGGCGGTGCACTTCGCCGCGCAGGGCGTGATGTCCGGCGCGTACGACCTGGTGATCGCGGGCGGCGTCGAGTCGATGAGCCGGGTGCCGATGTGGTCGAACGTGCTGCCGGGCTCGGACCCGTGGGGCCCCGGCGTCCAGGCGCGTTACCCGGAGGGCCTGGTGCCGCAGGGCATCAGCGCCGAGCTGATCGCCGCGAAGTGGTCGCTCAGCCGCGAGGCCCTGGACGCCTACGCCGTCGAGTCGCACCGCCGCGCCTCCTACGCCTGGGCGGAGGGCCGGTTCGCCCGCGAGGTCGTCGGCAAGGGCATCGACGAGTCGGTCAGGCCGGGCACGACCCCCGAGGTGCTGGCCGGGCTCAAGCCCGCCTTCTACGACCCGGCGATGGCCGAGCGCTTCCCGCAGATCGACTGGTCGGTCACGGCGGGCAACTCCAGCCCGACCAACGACGGCGCGTCCGCCCTGCTCATCACGACCAGTTCGCTGGCGGCCAAGCTGGGCCTGCGCCCGAGGGCCAGGTTGCACTCCTTCGCCGTCACCGGCTCCGACCCGCTGCTCATGCTCACCGGCGTGATCCCCGCGACCGACAAGGTGCTGCGCAGGGCCGGGCTGGCGCTGGACGACATCGACCTGTTCGAGGTCAACGAGGCGTTCGCCAGCGTGGTGCTGGCCTGGCAGCAGGAGACCGGCGCCGACCCGGCCAAGGTCAACGTGAACGGCGGAGCCGTCGCGCTCGGCCACCCCCTGGGCGCCAGCGGGGCGCGCCTGATGACCACCCTGGTCAACGCGATGGAGCAGCGCGGCGCCCGCTACGCGCTGCAGACGATGTGCGAGGGCGGCGGCATGGCCAACGCCACGATCCTGGAGGCGCTGTGAAGATCGCCGGTGTGACGGCCCTCGTGACGGGGGCCAACAGGGGGCTCGGGCGGGCGTACGCGCAGGCCCTGCTGGCGCGCGGCGCGAGCCGGGTGTACGGCGGAGCGCGCAACCCGGCCACCGTGACCGACGAGGGCGTGCTGCCCGTCGAGCTGGACATCACCGACCCCGCGCAGGTCGCCAGGGCGGCGGAGCAGTGCGGCGACGTCACGCTGCTGATCAACAACGCCGGGATCCTCAGCGGTGACGCGCGCGCCGAGATGGAGGTCAACTACTTCGGCACGATGGCCGTGTCCAGGGCGTTCGCGCCGCGGCTCGCGGACGGCGCCCTGGTCAACGTGCTGTCGGTGCTGTCGTGGATCTCGCTGCCGAACGCGGGCACCTACGCGGCGTCGAAGTCTGCCGCCTGGAACCTCACCAACAGCCTGCGCGCCGAGCTTCGGGCCCAGGGCACGCTGGTGGTCGGGGTGCACGCGGCCTTCATCGACACCGACATGGCCGCCAGGGTGAACGCGCCGAAGATCAGCCCGGACGAGGTGGTCGCGCAGACCCTCGACGCGATCGAGGCGGGCAGGGAGGAAGTGCTGGCCGACCAGCTCACCCGGGACGTGAAGGCGGGCCTGGCCGGTTAGCGCGTCAGGAAGTCGAGCAGCAGCT
Source organism: Nonomuraea sp. NPDC050556 (assembly GCF_044457355.1). Taxonomy (NCBI): domain Bacteria; kingdom Bacillati; phylum Actinomycetota; class Actinomycetes; order Streptosporangiales; family Streptosporangiaceae; genus Nonomuraea; species Nonomuraea sp. NPDC050556. The sequence continues at coordinate 423,312 of NZ_JBITGU010000004.1, forward strand.
TCCTGTAGAGGTCGGGACGGCCGTTGGCGACCGAGTGACCGGCGCCGGGCACCGCGACGAAGGTCGCGTCCGGCAGGACCTCGGCGTACTCCTTGGCCACCTCCGGCTTCAGGTAGTCGCACTCGCCGCGCGCGACCAGCGTCGGCACCCGCACCTCGCGCAGCTTCGGCCGCGGGTCGGGCACCGGGTCCTGCGAGGTCAGCTGGTTGGTGTAGAAGCCGGGCTGGTTGTCGTGCACCGGCGCGGGCGGCGCGCCGGGGCAGCTCGTGGCGTCCTTGGCGGCGAGGAGCAGCGCGCGGAAGCTCGCGTCCGCCTCACGGTCGGGCACCAGGGCGCGCGCGGACGCCGGGTTGAGCCCGAGCAGGACGCTCTGCACCAGGAAGCGCAGGGAGACGTCCGGTTCGCCGTCCTTGCCCCAGGGCGAGCCGGCGCCCTCGGGGAAGGCGGGATCCCAGATCGGTCCAGGGGAGGTCAGCACCGCGCGCTCGACGCGGTCGGGGTGAGCGGCCATGTACGCGGCGGACAGCGTGCCGCCGAACGACCTGCCGACCAGGATCACCCGCTCGGCGCCGAGCTTCGTCCTGATCGCGTCGAGGTCGGCGACGTGCCTGGCCATCGTGTAGCCGGTGACGTCGTCCAGGCGGGTGGAGCGCCCGGCGCCGAGCTGGTCATAGGCGTACACGTCGAACCCCTTGGCGGCCAGTTCCTCGCCGCCCTCCGGGATCCCCTCTCCAGGCGTGCCCGGCCCGCCGTGCAGGAAGAGCACAGGGTACGGCCTGGCCGTACCTCTGGCAGGTTCCCTGTAGTAGGCGAGGCGGGAGCCGGTGGGCAGGTCCCAGAACCGCACCCCGGCGGGGACGGCCGCCCGCGCGGGCACGTCGGCCGGGCGCAGCACCGTGACGGCCGTCAGGCCGCACAGCGCGGCGGTGACGACGGCGACGTACGGCCACACCCGGCGCCAGCCGAGCGCCCGCGCACCCCAGCGGCCGAACAGCCACGCCGTCCCGGCCACCGCGAGCGCGCCCGCCCCGGCGAACACCGGCACGGACGGCACCACCATCGCCACGGCGAAGAACCCCAGCACCCCGGCGACGGTGGACAGCACCACGCCGAGCGTCAACAGCAAGAAACCTCTCATGCGCCCAACGCTAGGAAAGCGATCGTCCGTTCTCTTCCTGCCCGCGAACGGTCACCTACCCCGCCGCGCGGCGGGGTGCACGAGGCCCGTCTCATACGCGGCGATGGTGGCCTGGAGGCGGTTGCGGACGCCGAGCTTGGCCAGGACCACCGCGACGTGGTCCTTGACGGTGGGGGCGCTGATGCCCAGGTGTCCGGCGATCTCGGCGTTGCTCAGGCCGGTGGCGACGAGCTTGAGCACCTCGGTCTCGCGCGGGGTGAGGTTGGTCGGGGCGCTTTGCTGTGGTTCCTGGACGAACCTGGCGAGCAGCCGCTTGGTGACGGCGGGGTCGAGCATGGCGTCGCCCTTGGCGACGACGCGGACGGCGTCGATCACCCGCTCGGGTTCCGCGTCCTTCAGCAGGAACCCGGCGGCGCCCGCGCGGAGGGCGCCGAAGACGTAGTCGTCCATCCCGAACGTCGTCAGGACCACGACCCGGGTGCCCGGGAGCTCCTCGGTGATGCGGGCGGTGGCGCGGAGGCCGTCGAGGCCCGGCATCCTGACGTCCATGAGCACCACGTCGGGGCGGATCTCCGTGGCCAGCTCGACGGCCTCCCGGCCGTCGGCGGCCTGGCCCACGACTGTGAGGTCGGGCTCCGCGTCGAGGACGGCGGCGATGCCCGCCCGCACGACGGTCTGATCGTCGGCGACCAGGACCGTGATCACTCGGGAAGCCATACCCGTATCGTCCCATCCGGCCCCGACGTGACCTCACCACCCACCGCGTCAACGAGCTCCATGACCCCTTTCACGTCAGCCCCTTTCCCACCCGCGCCCACCGAGGCGCCCTTCGCGCGGGTGCCCGCCGAGGCGCCCTTCCTGTCCGTGCCCGCCGAGGCACCCCTCCCGTCCGTGCCCGCCGAGGCACCCCTCCCGTCCGTGCCCGCCGGGGCACCCCTCCCGTCTGTGCCCGCCGAGGCGCCCTTCGCGCGGGTGCCCGCCGAGGCGTCCTTCGCCAGCCCTTTTTCGCTCATGCCCGCCACGGTCAGGCCGCCGTCCAGGTACGACACGGTCACCTCGTCGGCGTGCTCCAGCAGCCGCTCCGCCACCCGGAACACCGCCACCTCCGTAGCCGGGTCCAGCTCGCGCCGCTCCCCCACCATCCGGACGACCGCACCCCTGCTGGAGGCCAGCGCGGCAACCCCGGCCAGGGTCGGCGCGGGCTCGGCCGTCTCGCCCATCTCCTCCAGCAGATCCCTGAGCGTGGCGAGCCCCGCCCTGGCCTCCGCCAGCACGTCCGCCAGCCGTCCCGCCTCCGCCGCCGTCACGACCGCCTCTGCCTGCCGTACCGCCGTCCGCCGCAACCCGGCCGCGACCCGTTCCCTCTCGGCCTGTACGGCTGCCGCCGCCCGCTCCCCCGTCGCCGTCCGCGCCCTGGCCTCACCCACCGCGAGCCGCGCCCGCCACCCCCCGACCCCCGCACCCAACCCCCAGGCCAATGCAGCAGGTACGGCCACGCCCAGCGCCAGCACCGCCCACGCCCCCAGCCGGTTCCCGACGATCCCCGGCCCAGCCGCGAGCGCCAACCCCCCGACGGCGGCCACACCGAGCACCGCCACGGCTCCCTTCCTGGTGAGCCCGATGGCGTAGAGCAGCGCCAACTCCACCCACGAACACCACAGGAACACATCCCCCGCCGGTGGCGCGGCCCTGGCGACAACCATGACCGGATAGATCGCCAACGCCACCGCAAGCCCCCAGCCCGGCGCCCGCCGCCGCCACGCCAGCGGGAGCGCATGCAGCGTGGAGAGCGGCAGGAGCAGCGCGAGATCCGAAGGAACGTCGTCCAGCAGACTCGTCCCCACCGACAGTCCGACAGCCAGCGCCACCAGCGCCCAGTCAGCCCCACGCCTCCCCCGCCACCCCTCCCCACGCCCATCCCGCCACCCCTCCCCACGCCACCCCCACCAGCCCTCCTCGCGCCTCCCCCGCCACCCCTCCGCACGCCTCGCTCGCCAGCCCTCCCCACGCCTCCCTCGCCAGCCCTCCGCACGCCTCGCTCGCCAGCCCTCCTCGCGCCCATCCCGCCGCACCACCAACGGAACCCGCGCCACCACCTCCCACCCACCCTGTGGACTCGCGCCGCTGGCGAGAGACCCCGCGGGAACAGGCCCCGTGGTCGGGTCCCCCATGCGGGGAGGCTCCATCGCGAGAGGACCGGTCGCACGGGCCTCCGACGGACAGTCCCCCATCGGGCGGGCCTCAGTCGGGCGGGTCTCAGTCGGATGAGGCCCCGTCGGGCGGGCCTGGGTCGGGCGATCCGCTGACCGGCGGGGCTCCGAAGGACGGGCTTCTGACGGGCGAGGCTCCGACGGGCGGAGCCCCATCGGGCGGGCCTCTGACGGGCGAGGCTCCGACGGGCGGGGGCCAGTCGTGAGGGGGCCAGTCGGGCGGGGGCCGGTTGTGAGGGTGCCGCCGCAGGCGGCGACGGCGGTGCGGAGGCCCGCCAACCCCCGGCCCGTCCCCAACGTGTGGGAGGGCGCCGAGGGCTCGCCGTTGGTGACCGTCACCACCAGGTCGCCGTCCTCGGAGGTGATGTCCACCGAAACCTCGGCGCCCGGCGCATACCGGGATGCGTTGGTCAGGGCCTCCCGGACCACGCGGTACGCGACCGCCGCCACCTCGCCCCGCGCCTCGTCAACCGTCCTGCGATACACCACGCCCGGACCGGCCAGCGCGTCCAGGTCGGCCAGCCGTACCACCCCAGGCACCGTGAGCGCCGAGAGTTCCTGTACGGCCAGCCGCCCCTCCCCCGCCGCATACGACAGGACCTCCTCCTGCCCCGACCCCAAACGCAACGCGGACGCCGCCGAGACCACGATGCCGGTGAGCCGATGAGCCGCGGTGTCGTGCAGCGCCCCGGCGAGCCGCAGCCGCTCCACCCCCGCCGCCGTCACAGGCACCGCCTCGGCCCGCGAACGAAAGACGGTGAGAGCGTCACGCCGGGCCAGGACGCGCCGCCGCCACCGCCCCAACGCCCACACCACCGCCGCCACCCCGGCAGCCAGCAACAAACTCCCCGCGACGTCACGCACCCGCCACCCGGCGACGCCCGCCGCCACTCCGGCGGCAACGACGAAGCCCAGCGCCACGGCCCCCGCCGTCCCGGCGGTGCGCCGCACGGCCACGCCGTACACGACAACGACGGCCAGAACCACCCACAGAACGATCAACGCAGCAGCCCGAGGAGCACCTCGCCCGCCGCCACCACGGAACGCGGACCAGGGGGCAGGACCCGAGCACTGCTGAGCACCTCGTCCTCCGTCCCCCCGAACATGATCAACCCACCCAGAGAACGCACGCCCACCTCGGCCCCGAGCCGAACTCCACCAGGCGTGACGAGGACCGTGTCGGGGCCAAGGTTCTCGTGGACGATGTCCCTGCCGTGGATCGCGGTCGGCGCCACCGCCAGGGTCTCCAGCCGCACGCCCACAAGCGGCCCGTCGTGGCGGAGCGAGAGGGCCGGGATGGCCTCACGCTGCCCTTCAGTCGCGATCACGGCCGCCTTCCGCCCGCTCTCGGCCTTCATGATCGCCAGGTTGTTCTCGCGCTCGCCGACCAGCCCCGCCACCGCCGATGAACCACAACAGAGTCCAGTCCATAGCCTCTCCCGGTCCCGGTATGGTAGGGCATTCCCCACCCTGTTCTTGCTCGACTTCTGCTATGCCGGGAGCATGGCCAAGCTGCCCTGGCAGACCCGGCCGACGCCCTCTCCATCGGCGACCCCGTCACCGACCTCGCGACAGGCTCCGGCTACGTGCAGGAGGTGGTGGCGTTCACCTAGGACGGTTCCAGGCGGCGGTAGGGCGGGACCTGGGTGCCTGATGCCTGGAGGTCCGCTTCGATGCGCGCGGCCGTAGCGAGCAGCGACGGCAGCAGGTCGCGCCGCGCCGCCTCCACCGTGGTCCTGCTGGCGTGCGTGGACACGTTGATGGCCGCCACCACCTGCCCCGAGCCGTCCCTGATCGGCGCCGCGATCGACCGCAGCCCCTCCTCCAGCTCCTGGTCCACCATCGCCCACCCCTGCACGCGCACCCGGTCCAGCTCTGCCCGCAGCGAGCTCGGCGAGGTGATCGTGCGCGAGGTGTGCCGCCGCAGCTCGACCTGGTCGAAGTAGCCGTCCAGCGAGGGCAGCCAGGCCAGCAGCACGCGCCCCATCGAGGTCGGGTGGGCGGGAAAGCGGGTGCCGATGTTGATGGTGACCCGCATGATCCGCGAAGTGGCGACGCGCGCCACGTAGACGACGTCCTCCTCGTCCAGCACAGCGACGGAAGCGGACTCGTGCACCTCCGCGACCAGCCGTTCGAGGTGCGGCTGCGCGACCTCGGGCAGCGACATGCCGGACAGGTACGCGTAGCCGAGCTCCAGGATGCGCGGCGCCAGCGAGAAGAGCCGCCCGTCGGTGCGCACGTAGCCGAGCTCGACCAGCGTGAGCAGGAACCGGCGGGCCGCCGCCCTGGTGAGCCCGGTGGATCTGGCGACGTCGCTGAGGGTCAGAGACGGGCGTTCCGCACCGAAAGCGCGGATCACCGACAGGCCCCTGGCCAGCGACTGGACGTACTCGGCGCCCCGCTCCTCCATGGAACCCCCTCCATTACTTACCTCAACGTAACTATATTGACGCGCTCCTCACTCCGGCCTAGCGTCCACCTTGCGAACCACTGTTCGGTCTCCGAACACCATGGGAGCATGATGCAGACGGTCAGAGAAGTCACCTTTGACATGCTTCGCCGCTATGGCATGACGACGATGTTCGCCAATCCCGGCTCCACCGAGATCTCGCTGCTCTGCGGGCTCCCCGACGACATCGCGTTCGTGCTCGCCCTGCACGAGGGGTCGGTCGTGGGCATGGCGACCGGGCTGGCGCTCGCCTCCGGGCGTCCCGCGCTGGCCGTCCTGCACACCACGGCCGGGCTCGGCAACGCGGTCGGCGCGCTGGCGACGGCCCGGGTGAACCGGGCTCCGCTGGTGGTGGTCGTGGGCCAGCAGGACCGGCGGCACCTGGCGCTCGAACCCTTCCTGGCCGGACGGCTGTCCGGGCTGGCCGGTGACTACCCGGTGTGGACGGGCCAGCCGGCGCTGCCCCAGGAGGTTCCCGGGGCGATCGCCAGGGCGTGGCACGAGGCGCTGACCGGGCGCGGGCCGGCGCTGGTGGTGGTGCCCACGGACGACTGGACGGCGCAGATGCCCGCCGACCACGTGATCGCCGCACCACGTGCCCTGGTGAGAGGTATCCCCATGCCGGAAATTTCAACATTGACTGCTCTGGTTGCCGCGGCCGGTTCGCCCGCCCTCGTCGTGGGGTCCGGTGCGGACGACGCCCGCACCTGGGGCGCACTGGTGGCGCTGGCAGAACGGCTGGGCTGCCCGGTGTGGCAGGAGTCCTTCGGCGCGCGGGCCGGGTTCCCGCAGGACCATCCGCAGTACGCCGGGGTACTCCCGCCGGGGCGCGGCCAGCAGCGGGAGGCGCTGTCCGGGCACGACCTGGTGCTCGTCGTGGGCGCTCCCGCGTTCCGCCACTACCAGTACGAGCCCGGCGGGCTGCTGCCCGAGGGCGCCAGGCTCGCCGTGGTGACCGACGACCCGGCCGAGGCGCACCGCAGCCCGGCCGACCTGGTCCTGCTCGGCTCGCCCGCCGCCGTCTGCGAGCAGCTCAGCGCGGCCACCCCGCCGCGCGACACCGACCGCTTCCAGCGCCCCGGCCCTGCGCAGCTCCCCGAGGGCGACGGGCTGACGGCCGCTCACGTGCTGTCCGCCCTGGCCGTACGGCTGCCGCCGGAGACCGTCGTCGTCGAGGAGTGCCCCTCCTCCAGGCCCGATCTGCACCGGCTGCTCCTGGCCAGGCGGCCCATGGGCTTCGTCTCCGCCGCGATGGGCGGCCTGGGCTTCGCGCTCCCCGCCGCTGTCGGGCTGCGCATGGCCGACCCGGACCGGCCCGTGGTCGCCGTCGTCGGGGACGGCTCGGCGATCTACGGCATCCAGGCGTTGTGGAGCGCCGCCCACTACCACGTGGGCGCGCTGTTCGTGGTGCTCGCCAACGGGCGCTACGCGGTGATGGACGGCCTGGCCGAGGCGCACGGGCGGGGCAAGGCGCCGTGGCCGGGCTTCGCCGAGGTCAGCATGAGCGGGCTGGCGCGCTCCTTCGGCTGCCCCGCGCTCCGCATCGACGGCCGTGACGAGTTGCTCGCCGTGCTCGACGAGGTGGTTCCCGGGCTGGCCGGCCGTACGGAACCGCTCTTGCTTGATGTGTCCGTAACCCCCTAGGAATCTGAGGTGCCGCGATGACCTTGCTCGACTCCAAGACCTGGTCGGGATCGTTGTTCAGCGGCGGCTGGATCCCCGCCGCCGTGACGGCGCCCGTGACGGAACCGGCCACCGGGGACGCGCTCGGGCGCATCGGGCTGGCCGGGGCGCCCGAGCTGGCCACGGCCGCGCAACGAGCGGCAGCGGCGCAGCCCGCGTGGGCGCGGACGTCCTTCGAGGAGCGGGCAGCCGTCCTCAGGCGGGCCGGGCTCGCCTTCGAGCAGCACGCGGCCGAGATCCAGGAGTGGATCACCAGGGAGTCCGGCTCGATCAGGGGCAAGGCGGCGTTCGAGACGCACGTCGCGGCGCAGGAGTGCTACGAGGCGGCGACGCTGGCCTCGCGTCCGCTGGGCGAGATCCTGCCGACGGCCAAGCAGCGGCTCAGCCTGGCCAGGCGGGTGCCCGCCGGGGTGGTGGGGGTGATCGCGCCGTTCAACGCGCCGCTGATCCTGGCCATCCGCTCCGTGGCTCCGGCGCTCGCGCTCGGCAACGCCGTACTCCTCAAGCCGGACCCGCGCACCGCCGTGTGCGGCGGGGTGTCGATCGCCCGCGTCTTCGAGGAGGCGGGCCTGCCCGACGGGCTCCTGCACGTGCTGCCCGGTGGCGCGGAGACGGGTGCGGCGCTGATCGAGCACCCGCTGGTCCGGGTGATCTCCTTCACCGGCTCGACCGCCACGGGCCGCCGCGTCGGAGAGGCGGCGGCACGGTCGTTGAAGCGGGTGCACCTGGAGCTGGGCGGCAACTCCGCGCAGATCGTGCTCGGCGACGCCGACCTGGACAAGGCGGTCTCGGCCGGGGCGTGGGGGTCCTTCTTCCACCAGGGGCAGATCTGCATGACGGCCGGTCGCCACCTGGTGCACGCATCCCTTTTCGAGGAATATGTCGCCAGGTTGGCGGACAAGGCGTCGAAGCTACCTGTCGGCAACCCGTTCACCGAGGACGTCGCGCTCGGGCCGATCATCGACGCGGCCCAGCGGGACAAGATCCACGCGCTCGTGTCCGCCGACGCCGATCGGGTGGTCACCGGCGGCACCTACGAGGGGCTGTTCTACCGTCCGACCGTCCTGGCCGGGCTCTCTTCAGGCAGTCCGGTGTACGCCGAGGAGGTCTTCGGGCCCGTCGCCCCCGTGCTCTCCTTCTCCTCCCTCGACGAGGCGGCCGCGCTCGCGTCGGCCTCGCCGTACGGGCTGTCGCTGTCGATCCTCACCGCTGACGCGATGCGCGGGCTGGAGCTGGCCGAGCGGATCCCCACCGGGATCGTGCACATCAACGACCAGACCGTGGACGACGAGGCGGTCGCCCCCTTCGGCGGCGTGGGCGCGTCGGGCACCGGCTCCAGGTTCGGCGGCGCGTCGGCCAACATCGAGGCCTTCACGGAAACTCGCTGGATCACCCTGCAGGGCCAGATCGAGACGTATCCGTTCTGATGAAGCGGTTCAACGAGCTCGGCATCGTCGTGGTGCTGGTGGCGCTGGTGGTGGTGATCGGCCTGTTCCACCCGGCCTTCCTCGACCGGGCCCAGCTGCTCGACGTCGTACGGCAGGCCTCCTACGTCGGCGTGCTCGCCTGCGGCATGACGTACCTGCTCGCCATGCGCGAGCTCGACCTGTCCGTCGGCTCCACCTACGCGCTGAGCCTCATCGCCGGTTCCATGCTCATGCGCGCGGGCGTCAACCCGTGGCTCGCCGCGCTCGGCGGCGTCGCGGCGGGCGGGGTGCTCGGCCTGGTCAACGGGGTGCTGTGCAACGCGCTGCAGATCCCGTCGATCATCGCCACGCTCGGCACGCTGTCCGTCTTCCGCGGGCTGGCCCTCGCGCTGAGCGACGGCAGGCAGGTCGCCGGGCTCCCGCGCGAGGACCCGTTCTTCACCGTCGTCGGCGGCGACCTGCTCGGCGTGCCCACCTCGATCTGGCTGCTCGTCGCCGTCGCGGCCGCGCTGACCGTGGTGTTCAAGCACACCCCGTTCGGCCACCGGGTCAGGGCCATCGGGTCCAACCCCGAGGCGGCGCGGTTCTCGGGCATCTCCATCCCGCGCATGCGGCTGCAGGTGCTGGCCCTCTCGGGCGCGCTGGCCGGGGTCGCCGGCGTGCTCACCCTCGGCTTCTTCGCCTCCGGCCAGCCCACCATCGGCCAGGGGTACGAGCTGCAGGCCATCGCCGCCGCGATCATCGGCGGCACGCCCCTGCGCGGCGGCTCGGGGACCGTCTGGGGCTCGGTGATCGGCACGATCATCCTCGGTACGGTCGCCAGCGGCCTGGTCTACTTCGGCGTCCCCATCAACTGGAGCCTGTTCGCCACCGGCATCGTCATCCTGCTCGCGGTCGCCCTCGACGCGCTGCTACGCCGTCGCGGATCAGTGGAGGTCTCATGAAACGCGCCCTCGCCGCCTTATTGCTGCTCGTGGCGGGATGTTCCGGCACGGCGTCCGGCACCCCGAAGATCGGCTTCTCGGTGGCCACGACGGACGCCGACTTCGCCCAGGAGATGGCGGCCGGCGGGAAGTTCGCCGCGGACGCGGTCGGCGGGGTCGAGCTGCAGGTCAGCGCCCCCAACTCGGTGGACCCGCCCGCGCAGGTCAAGCTCTTCGGCGACCTGGGCCGCACCGCTCCCGACGGCATCGCCATCGAGGACCTGGCGCCCGAGCTGTTCGTCCGGCCGCTGGCCGACCTGGCGGCGCGCAAGATCAGGCTCGTCGGCGTGGACACCGTTCCTGCTCCGGGCAGCAACGTCGGCCTCTACGTCGGCAACGACAACCGCGGCGCGGGCAAGCAGCTCGCCCTCGAAGCGATCAAGCTGCTCCCCGCCGGCGCCACGGGCACGGTCGTCCTCGGCACCCCCAACCCCGGCGTGCCGGTGCTCGACGAGCGGGCCAACGGGATGAAGGAGGCGTTCGCCGAGAAGCTGCCCGGCGTGAAGGTGCTGGGACCGTACGAGACCAAGAACGACCCGGCGGCGAACTTCGAGATCTGGAACGGGCTGGTCAAGGCCAACCCGGCGGCGCTCGCCTTCCTCGGCACCGGCGACCAGGACGCCTACAACCTGGCCAAGGCCAAGCAGACGAACGGCGGGAAGTACCTGGTCGGGGCGTTCGACCTGGACGCCAAGACGCTGCAGGCGGTCAAGGACGGGACCAGCTTCGCCGCCATGTCGCCCGAGCACTACTTCAAGGGGTACGTGGCGATCCGGCTGCTCGCTGAAGCGGCGAAGTCGGGCAAGGCGTTGCCGTCCGGATGGGTGGATCCCGGGCATCTGCTGGTGACCAAGGCGAACGTGGACGAGATCATCGCGCGGCAGGCTTCCGACTCGGCCAAGCGGGCCTGGCTGTCCGCCAAGGCGGACGCGTTCTTCGCCGGTCTTGCCGGGAAGCTGCGGCCGATGAGCGAGGCGAAGTAGGGCGATGTACGTCGCGTCCGAGGTCAGCAAGCGGTTCGGTGGGGTGGTGGCGCTCGATCGGGCGTCGATCTCCGTGGCGCCGGGGACCGTGCACGCGTTACTCGGGGAGAACGGCGCCGGGAAGTCGACGCTGGTGCGGATCCTCTCCGGCGCGCTGCCGCCGGACACGGGGTCGTTGCTGCTGGACGGCTCGTTCCGGATCGCGGTGGTGTCCCAGGAGCTGAACCTGTTTCCCGACCTGACCGTGCTGGACAACCTGTTTCCCGCGCCGCGCGGGCTCTACGTGGACCGGCGGGCGCTGGCTCGGCGGGCGGGGCCGGTGCTGGCCTCGCTGGAGTTCGGTCGGCCGGTCGACACGCTGGTCGGGTCGTTGTCGCTGGCGGAGCGGCAGCTCGTGGAGATCGCGAGGGCGTTGCTTACGGACCCTTCCGTGCTGATCCTCGACGAGCCTACTTCGGCGCTGCAGGCGGACGCGGTGGCGCGGCTGCTGCGGGTGCTCGCCGCGTTGCGGGCTCGGCAGGTGGCTGTGGTTTATGTGTCGCATCTGCTGGAGGAGGTGGTGCAGCTGTGTGACGTGGTCACGGTGCTGCGTGACGGGCGCAACGTGCTCAGCGGTGTGCCTATGGGGGAGCTGACGCTCGACACGATCGTCCACGCGATGCTCGGCGACCAGCCTTCGCGAGGTACGGCAGGCGTCAGCACGTCTGCGGGCCTCTCCTCTTCTGGGCTCATCCTTCGCGGGGTGCATGTGGCGGGGGCGCTCGGCGGGGTGGATCTGGAGGCGCGGCCCGGGGAGATCATCGGGTTGGCCGGGCTGGCGGGGGCCGGGCAGAGTGCGGTGCTCGACGTCGTCTGCGGGGTGCGGGGTCTGTCTGCTGGTGAGGTGGTTTTCCCCGGCGGGCAGCCCGCCCCTCGGAACCTTCGTGCGGCGATCCGCGCCGGGGTCGCCGTCGTGCCGAGCGACCGCAAGCGCCTGGGCCTGATGCTCGACAAACCAGTCTGGGAAAACGTGGCCCAGGTGCAGTCGGTGGCGCTGGGCCGTACAGGAAGGTTGCTCCGCGCGAAGGACCTGCGCGCCCGTGCGGCCGCGGCCATCGCCAGGCTGCGGATCAGGACCTCGGGCCCCGACCAGCTCACCGGCCAGCTCTCCGGCGGGAACCAGCAGAAGGTCGTGTTCGCCAAGTGGCTGGAGACCGCGCCGGGCATCGTGCTGCTCGACGACCCGACGCGCGGCGTCGACATCGGCGCCACGGCGGAAATGCACGACATCATCAGGTCGCTCGCCGCCGAAGGGCGGATCGTCCTGATGACCTCCACCGACCTGGGCGAGCTGGTGGAGCTGTGCGATCGGGTGCTGGTCTTCCGCCGCGGCCAGATCACCGCCTCGCTGACCGCCGGGGAGATCACCGAGCACGAGATCCTGCACATCGCGACGACAGGGAGCCGCAATGGCACGGTTTGACGGTCTCACCGCGGTGGTGACGGGCTCCGCTCAGGGACTGGGCCAGGTCTTCGCCGTAGCCCTGGCCTCGTCCGGCGCTCGGGTGGCCGGGTTCGACATGGCCGACCAGGGGTCCACGGCCGCGCTGATCGGCCCGTCGTTCGAGCCGTTCACCGTGGACGTGACCGACCCCGACCAGGTGCTTCGCGCGGTCGCCGCGGTCGGCGAGGCGCAGATCCTCGTCAACAACGCCGGGATCTATCCACCCATCCCGTTCGAGGAGACGTCCGTGGCGGACTTACGGAGGATCCTGCGGGTCAACGTCGAGGGACCGTTCCTCGTGACGCAGGCCCTGCTCCCCTGCCTGCGGCGGGCCGGGTGGGGGCGGATCGTCAACATCGCCTCGGCGGCCGTGTTCGCCGGGCCGCCGGACATCGTCGCCTACACCGCCTCCAAAGCGGCGCTTATCGGGCTGACCCGCTCGCTCGCCACCCTGCTCGGGCCGGAGAACATCACCGTCAACACCATCGCGCCCGGACTCACCCGCACCGACACCGCCGCCCGCAGCACCGGCGCCGACGGCGGGTTCGAACGGGTGGCGGCCACGCAGCGGGTGCCCCGCGTCGCCGAGCCGTCGGACCTGGTGTCGACGCTCCTGTACGTGTGCGATCCGGGCAGCGCGTTCCTGACCGGACAGACGATCAACGTGGACGGGGGTGCGGCGTTCCTGTGAGGACTCTGGAGGAGATCTGCGACTGGCTGGTGCCCGGGTCTGCCGCCGTGGGGGTGGCTGACTACCTCGCTTCTCGGGACGTTCCGGCACAGGACCTCTCTCCGGGCACGCCCGAGTTCGACCGCGTCCGCTCCCTGGTGATCGAGGCGTATTTCGGGGACTACGCGGCACCCGAATATTCAGGGCCGACCGGGCACGACGCGATCGGCTTCCATCCACCTCAGGCCGTACGGCTACGCAAGACGTGGGACTTCGCCGACGATCCCCCCGTGGCTTTCGGTGACGCGCAGGCGGACGTCGTGGTCGTCGGGTCCGGGGCTGGCGGCGGGGTGATCGCGGCCGAGCTCGGTGCGGCCGGGTACGACGTGCTGGTGCTGGAGGCCGGCCGGTTGCGGACCGCGGCGGACCACACGCGGTTCGAGGTGCGCGCCAACCACCGGTTGTGGTGGCCTCCCCGGTTCGTGCAGGTGGAGGGGGATGGGCCGCTGGCGCTGCTGGCGGGGAGGTGCGTGGGCGGGTCCACGGTGATCAACACGAAGGTGGCGATGCGGGCGGCGCCGTTCGACGTGGCGGCGTTCCACGCGACGACGGGGCTGGTGGGGGCGTCCGGGGGACCGTACGGGCTGGAGGACCTGGAGCCGTATTACGACCGCATCGAACGGACTCTGGGGGTGCGGACGCGTTCGGACTGGCCCGTGAGTGTCCACACGGTACGGCGAGGCTTTCAGGCGTTGGGCGCGGATCTGGCGCCGGTGGAGTCGTATACGGACTACAACTGCACCCGATGCGGTTCGTGTCTGCAGGGTTGCCCCACTAATGCCGGAAAGAACACCCTGAACACGTGGATCGCCCCCGCTTTGGCTCGTGGGGAAATCCGGTTGGCGACAGGCGTGCAGGTGTCCTCCGTCCTCATTTCCAAAGGACGGGTACACGGTGTAAGGCACGCAGGCGGAACTGTTCATGCGCCCGTAGTGGTGCTGGCAGGCGGCGCGTTGAACACCCCACAAATCCTGCAGTCAAGCCCGGGGATCCCCGAATTCCCCGGAACATTGGGTCTGCATCCAGCCCGCCTCGTCTACGGTCTGTTTCCCGACGAGATGGACTGCCACATGGTCTACCCGATCACCGCGCACTGCCTGGATTTCCAGCGAGACTTCGTCATGGAGGCGACGACGATCCAGGACCCGGTGGCATTTGCCAGCAGCCTGCCGTTGTGGGGGGTGGACTTGAAGAGGGTCATGCACGATTACCGGCGGTGGGCGGGGATGCTGGTGATGTCCAACGACCTGAACACCGCGTCCGTGGCGCCTGGGGACGTCTTCACCAAACACTTCTCCCCTGTGGAGCGGCGCCGACTGGATTCCTCATTGTCTTTTGCCGTGGACGTATTACGAGCCGCCGGAGCCACCCGCGTAATCTGGACCGGCTTGTGCACCTCCCACGTCCAGGGCAGCGCCCCCATGGGCGCCCCAGCCCAGTCAGTGGTGGACAAAGACGGCCAATCCCACAGCGTGCAGGGCCTGTTCGTGGGCGACGCCTCCCTGATCCCAGCATCCCTGTCGGTGAACCCGTCGCTGACGGTGATGGCGCTGGCATTACGGGTCGCCGAGGGCATTCAACGCGTGACGCAGGGGGAGGTCGCGGCAAGATAGAGGTCGTCCCCCTCGGCCCACACCAGGGCAAGGATGAAGTTGTCAGGACGAGATAGCCCGCTCAGGCCTGGATTCCCGTCGTCGCCTGACGCGACGATCGTGTGACCGCCCGCCTGCCAGAACGCGCGCACTTGCCGGGAAACGCTCATGTTCTCGGCCTTGGGTACATCACGTAGCCAATACTTGCGGTTGATCACTACCCCGTGGTCGAGGCAACTACTGGTCGCAACGGAATACGGGATCAGTTCCAGCCGTGGATGTGGGGTGATGGCCTCAGCCGTTTCATGGACCAATTGCTCGACCCGGTTGAGGGCTTGGGCCTGGGTCATGGTGGATTCCTGCACGGTGCACCCCGAGAGGATGAGAGCGAGAACAGCGAGGACAGCTCGACGCATGGCAGATGTCACCTCTTTGGTGGGGTCGCTACTTGGGGAAGCAACAGCTGCGGCCGGTCATCGAGAGGCTGTGGCCGAATGAGCTTGTCGTAATGGCCATTGATGATGTGGCCCATGTTGGTGAGCGATACCGAGTCCTGATCCCAATAGCTGCTATGCGCTGAAGTGAAGACGTCTCTGCCCACCGGGAAATGGTTGGCGCCGAAGGATGCGTGGCCGGGGTCGGTGCCGAAGCGGCCCAACGCCGCCACTGGGTCTCCCCCTGCCTCGCCCACCCACACATGGCCACCGCGCACCCCCAGCTCGGACGCATACCCCACCCCAACCCCCGGGCTGCCGATGAACACCAGGTCGTCAGCCAGCCGACCAGGGCGCAGACGAGCCGCATGGCCCACGGTCAGCGAGCCATATGAGTGGCCGATCACCACGGAACGGGCGGTCCCGGATGGTTCGTGGGCAGCACGCAGGCCGTCGACGAACCCGGCCAAAGCACCCCCGCCACGGGCGGCCGCCTGGGAGAAGGCCACTGATGTGGCTGGTACGAGCACCCCTGGGTCGAGTTGCGGTGCGTCGTAGCCCAGCCAGGTGATCGACGCCACTGCGCGGTCCCCGCTGGTGGCTGTGGACTGCTGCCACAACGCGCGTGCCCGCTGCAGATCACCGTGCGCCGCGTCCAGACCAGACGTCAGCCCGGAGACCGATGTGACCGTGATGTCAGCGGTGTCGGGGTCACCCCAGGAGACCACCAACCGTCCGAGGCCATCGAGCGAATATGAAAGCAGCAACGGCACAGGGTGACCGGGCATCGGCTGCAGCTCGCGTTCGATCATCTCGGCGCGTCTCAACTGGTTGGACAGCAGTTCCCAATGGCCGAGGTCAGACGGTTGCAGGGTTGTGGTGGCCGCGGAAATAGCGGCCGCCAGCCGCGCCTTCTCCAACGCCAGCGAACGCCGGTTGGCCCGGTCGCGGACCACGGCAGGCAGGCCGTTGAGCAGTCCAAATCCTGGCACGTCGAGCAACTCGTCCTGGGGCGAAGCGCGCCACCATGCGTTGATCCGACCGGCCAGCGTCGGGTCGCCTTCCTGTACGGCCAGCAGCGCAGCAACCGCTGACGAGTCCCCGGCGGACAGACGTCTCAAGAGCTCCTCTAGTTGGATATATCCGCCAAAAAGGGTGTACGCCACGACCCCGGCGGGCAACACATCAGGCGCCTCCCGGCGGACCAGTGCCAGGCGTCGGCGTAAGTCAGGCGCCTGAGCCCCTGCCCACACCCCGATCGCCCCCACCGACTGACCGAAGTCAGCGGACAAACCCACCCCCGACAGCTCGGCCGCCAGCCGCGACCCCACCGACGGCAGCACCGCGCCAGCATCGGAGAGCGCCGAGATCAAGGCCGCCATCGCCTCCGGTGATATCCCTTGATATCCGGAAGGAGCCGGACCGATGGCCGCCACCGAGGTGCCAAAAGACGGGAGCGGCGCAACCTGACCGCCCTGCCGTACGACCAGATCGGCCAGAGAGGCCAGCGCACCAGAGAACGCCGCCTGCAGAGCCACCCGACGGCCACCGAGGTCAGAGGCGAAGGCGGGTGCGCCGCCACCGACCCAGGCGTGCGCGTGCATGAGCCGCGCCGCCCCATCAAGGTCGGCATGGTGCGCGGCCGCGAGCGTCGCGACCCGGGCGAGGGCGAGCGCCGCAACAGAAGCAGCCGCACCAGAAGAAGCCTCCATGACCCGGTCCAGGATGGCAGCCCGGCGACCAGCCGCTCAGCCGATCGGCACGTTGCCCGGAGTCATGCGCGAATGCGGTAAATGCCGAGGTCGTCCAGCTCGATCACCGCCCGTTCCACATCGTCCGCCACCCCCTGCGCGTACAGCTTGAGATACAACGGATCCCCCGCAGCCGCCCCCTGCCTGATCGCACAAGCGCGGGCGCTCATCCGCACCCGCATCTCGTCCAGGATCGCCGCAGGATCGCCGCGCCAGCCGTACGCCTCGAGAAACAGCCGCAGCCGCCGGGGCCGCGCGCCGAAGTCGTGGAAACCCTCAGCCGCCGCCACATGACGCGCATACAGCGGAACCCAGCTCAAAGCCGTCCAAGCCAGGTCAGACTCCGCGGAGACCGGGCCCGAGAAGTCCCAGTCGAAGAAGCCGGTCAGCCGTCCCCCCTGCCAGGCGGCGTTGAACGGCGCCGCGTCGTTGTGCGCGATGATCAGCCCCGGCGTCCACGGCCCGCCGATGCGCCACAATGCGTCCGCGGGCGGCACGAAGTCGGCCACCGCCTCGTGGTAGGTACGTAACCAGCAGGCGACCTGGCACAGCGTGTCCTCGGTGCGGGTCCATTCCGGCCAGATCTGGCTGTTTCCCATCGTCTCGCCGTCGAGAAAGCTGAGCACCTCCCGCCCCTCGTCGTCGAAGCCGAGCACGCGCGGCGCGCCGTCGAAGCCCTTGCGCTCCAGGTGCCTGAGGAGGTCGTGTACGGCAGGCGTCCAGCCACGCACCTTCCGCCGCACCGTGGAGCCGATGCGGATCGCGCCGCCGTCGTTGCCGCCCTCCAGGTGTACGGCCCTCACGCGGCGTCGACCTGGAAGAACCTGCGGAGAACGGGCGCGAACGTCCTGGCGTCGACCACGTGCCCCTGGTCCACCGTCACCCGTTCCGCCTTGGGGAGAATCGCCGCGAGCGCATCGCCGGCCTGCTCGTAGAAGCTCATCCCGCCACCGGTCGCCACCAGCACCGGCCGGGCGATCCCGGCGGGAGGCAGCGCGGCCGCGTCGTAGGCGAGCGCGCCGCCCGAGGAGATGCCGAACAGGTGGGCCGCCCCTCCGGCCTCGGCGATGAGGGCGTCGATGTCCTCGGTCTCCCGTTCCATCGCGTACGGCAGGCCGTCCCCGCTGTCGCCCCTTCCGCGGCTGTTGTAGGTGTACACGGTGAAACGCGGCGCGAGCTCGGTGGCGAGCGGCGCGTTCTCCGTACCGTCGTCGAGATTCCCCGTCACCAGGATGACCGCGGGCCCGCTCCCCTGCCGCTCGAAAGCGATGCGCGTGCCGTCCCTAGACACCAAATGCCCCATAAGTGCAGAAGACATCATGAACGGGCACTCGTCCAGGGGTCAGGCGCCAGCCACCGCCTCCACGAATCCGGTCACATTGTCGAGCATGATGTTGTGCCCGCAATCCGTGACGGGCACGACCCGCACCCCGCCCGCCCGCAACACGTCGGCGCCCGCCGGTTCGCCGTCGGCGTACGGATAGAGGAAGGTGCGCGGGATCGTCAGGCCGAGCAGGTCCGCGCGGACGTCGGCCCTGATCAGGTGGACGGTCGTGCGGTAGAGCGCCTCGCGCCCGGCCAGCCGCATCGTCGCCGCCCAGTGCGGTCCGACCCGCTCCAGCGTCCGCGCCCACCCCTCGGCGACGAACTCCTCCTCGGTGTACGACGCGATGCCAGAACGACTGTTATGGACCGGGTCAAGGTTGGCGTCCACCAGCACCAGCGACGACACGAGGTGCGGGTGGCGCACGGCCAGCAGGACGGCCACGGTGCCGCCCATGCTGTGCGCCACGACCTCGGCCCCCTTCACCCCCGCGCCGTCGAGCACGGCGGCCAGCGCGTCGGCGTGCGCCTCCATCGTGTAGTCGAAGTCGACCGGCCTGTCGCTGATGCCGAATCCGAGCAGATCCACCATCAACGTCCGCCGCCCGGCCAGCGCGGGATGCGTCGCCGCCGGGGTGAAGTACGGCGCGGCCGAGGCGCCGAGCCCGTGCACGAACACGCGGGCGGGGTCCGCGCCGGGCAGCTCGACCCAGCGCATCCGGGTTCCATCAGGACGAACCATCATGTCTCTCATGGCCTGAATACTAAGACATCGATGTATATCGCCGTCAAGGTATGCTGGTGGGCATGCTGGAGCTGGCGATCCTGGGATTCCTCTACGACGAGCCGCTGCACGGCTACGACCTGCGCAGGCGCATCGCCGCGCTGACCGGCCACGTCCGGCCCATCGCCGACGGCACGCTCTATCCCGCGATCAAGCGCCTGGAGCGCGACGGCTGGCTCAGCAAGAACCTCCAGCCGGGCACCGTGGCCGCGCCACGCCAGGTCCTGCATCTCACCGCGGCCGGGCGGGCCGAGCTCCAGCGGCGGCTGCGCGAGCCTGAGGAGCTGTTCGTCACCGACGAGAACCGCTGGTTCACCATGCTGGCGTTCCTGCGCCACCTGGAGAGCCCGGCCGACCAGGCGGCGGTCCTGCGGCGCAGGCTGACCTTCCTCACCCAACCGGCCAGCTTCTTCTGGGACGGCGACCGCCCGCTGCGCGCCGCCGACTTCGACGACCCCTTCCGCCAGGGCCTGTTCACCATCGCCACGGCCACCAGCCGCACCGAGATCCAGTGGCTACGCGAGACCCTCACCAAGCTCGAGCACTGAGATCCACTGGTTGCGCGAGATCCTCACCAAGCTCGAGCACTGAGATCCACTGGTTGCGCGAGATCCTCACCAAGCTCGAGCACTGAGGTCCACTGGTTGCGCGAGATCCTCACCAAGCTCGAGCACTGAGGTCCACTGGTTGCGCGAGATGCTCACCGAGCGCGGGCGTTGACCAGCCGTCTGAAAGCCTCGACGTCGCCGCTCAGCGTGAGCGTGCCGTCCTCGATCGCCGACTCCAGCGAGCGCCCGCGATCGAGCACCGACTGCAGGGTCATGTGGTCGCTTTCCACCGCCACGTCCGCCGACGGAGGCGACTGGCCGCGCACGACGCCGGCCAGCTCGCCGTCGACGACGTCCACCCGGTAGACCTCGCGGTCGAGCGTGATCCGGTACGTCGCGGTCCACGGCCTGAGCGGCTGCGGGACGAAGTAGGCGCGCAGCCCGAGCAGCACGGTGTCCGCGCTGATCTCCCCGGCCAGCGGCACGACCGGCGAGCGCATCCCCCAGACGCGTAGCGCGGCGAACACCGGCTCCAGCTCGGCGCCCCACTCGGTGAGCTCGTAGATCTTGCTGGCCGCCGGTGGGGGTAGCGTCTGCCTGCGCAGCACGCCGACCTCCTCCAGGTCGCGCAGCCTCTGGGTGAGCACGCTCGGGCCGATGCCGGGGAGGGCCGCCTGCAGGTCGGCGTACCGGCGCGGGCCCAGGCGCAGCTCGCGCACCACCAGCAGCGCCCAGCGCTCGCCGATCATGTCCAGCGCGTGCGCGATCGGGCAGGCCTGGCCGTACGTCCTCTTCATACGAAAACAGTAGCATGCACTACGAATTTAGTAGTAGCGTCCTTGCCATGCACATCAACGACGTCGAGCTGGCCGTAGAAGCGTTCGGTGACCAGACCGACCCCACGATCCTGCTCATCGGCGGCGCCGAGTCGGCCATGGACTGGTGGGAGGACGACTTCGTCGCCCGCCTCGCCGCGACCGGCCGCCACGTGATCCGCTACGACACCCGCGACACGGGCAGCTCGATCACCTACCCGGTCGGCGAGCCCGGCTACACGTGGGACGATCTGGTCGCCGACGCGGTCGGCATCCTCGACGCGTACGGCGTGGCCGCCGCGCACATCGTGGGCATCTCCATGGGCGGGAGCCTCGCCCAGCACCTCGGCGTCCGCCATCCGGACCGCGTCCTGACGCTCACCCTGATCTCCACCAGTCCGGGCGGCCCCGGCCTGCCGCCGATGAGCGACGAGCTGAAGAAGAGGTTCCACGAACCGTCGCCAGGCCCCGACTGGACCGACCGCGAGGCGGTCATCGCCTACTTCCTGGACGGTGAGCGCACGTTCGCCGGCACGATCCCGGTCGACGAGGCCAGGGTGCGCGCCATCGCCGGAAAAGTCTTCGACCGCAGCCCCGACCCGGCCGCCGCGTCGAACCACTGGGTCATCGAGGGCGGCGACGCGATCCGTCCACGGCTGGGCGAGATCACCGCGCCCACCCTGGTGCTGCACGGCACGGCGGACCAGCTGTTCCCGTACGGCCACGCCGAGGCGCTGGCGCGGGAGATCCCGGGCGCCACGCTGATCCCGCTGCCCGGCGTGGGGCACCAGATGCCGCCCTTCCCGGTCTGGGACACGGTCATCAAGGCAATCACCGAACACACCCGGTAACCGGTAAAACCTCCACCGACCGGGAAAAGACCGCCCCACGATCCCCGGCTACCCCTTTTATCAGCCTATTTCGTGAAATAGATCTATATATGGCCATAACTCCCTAGGACACGAAAAGAGGGCTGATCATGCTCCGCACAGCACTCGGAGTGACGGCGGCCGCGGTCGTCCTGAGCGGGCTGGCGTTCACCGCCCCCGCATCCGCCGCGACCACCTGCCGGTACACGCTCAGCGCCGACAAGGACATCCCGGTCAAGTCAGGGCCGGGCAAGCAATACCGCACCGTCGGCGTCGTCCCGGAGGAGCGCGAAGCGCCGATCTTCGGCACCTGCGTGACCAAGGGGACCGGGCCGACGCACTGGATCAAGGTCGCGCAGGGCAAGTGGAAGGACGCCTACGTCTGGCGCAACTACTTCGACCGGATGTAGGTCAGTACCGCTCCGCCGTCTGGTGCGTCCTGCGCATCAGGCGGCGCATCGCGACACCCGTGACCGCGGTCGTGCAGACGGCCATCAGCACGAGGATGGTGAAGCCCAGCCGGTTCACCAGCCCGGCCTGCAGCCCGATGCTGGCGATCACCAGCTCGGTCACGCCGCGGCAGTTCATCAGCGTCCCGAACTGCAGCGCCTGACCGGCGGGCAGCCCCGCCAGCCGTACCGCTCCCCCTGCGCCGATCACCTTGGTCGCCTGGGCCACGAGCAGCACCACGACGAACAGCACCCAGTGGTACGGATCACCGCCAAGCAGGGTGATCGCCGTGTTCAGCCCGACCCCGGCGAAGAACAGCGGCAGCAGGATCGTCAGCGTGAACCCCTGGAGCTGCCTGCTGATCCGGTCCACGACGGGCGAGTCGCGCGGCACCGCCGTACCGAAGATGAACGCCCCGATCACCGGGTGCAGGTTGATCAGCTCGGTCAGGGCGGCGAACGCCACCGCCCCGGCCACGAGCAGGACGGTCAGCAACTGCTCCGACCGCACCCGCGCCACCAGCGCGGCCAGAGCGGGACGTACGCACAGGAACGTGACGACCACCAGCACAGCGGCCAGCCCGGCCGTTTTGACCGCGCCACCCGCCAGGATCAGCGTCAGTCCCAGCCAGGCGAGGCCGTCCCCGATCGCCGCCGTCGACAGCGACAGGGCGCCGAGCGCGGTCCTGTCGAGCTTGAGGTCGACCAGGATCCTGGCCAGCACCGGCAGCGCCGTGATCGCCAGCGCCAGCCCGAAGAACACCGCGGAGGTGCCGAGCATCGGCCCGGCCACCAGCGCGATCCCCACGCCCGCCGCGAACGGCAGGCCCATGCCGCCGACCACCCCGGCCGCGATCACCCGGACCCGCTCGATGCGGTCCACGCGTAGCTCGCAGCCGAGCAGGAACATGAAGACCACGAGGCCGAGCTGGGCGGCCTTGCCGAGGCTGTCGAGCACGTCGTGCGGGAACAGCCAGGTGACGGCCTGCGGCCAGACCAGTCCGAGCGCGGACGGGCCGAGGAGGAGACCGCCGAGGATCTCGCCCAGGACGGGTGGCTGGTTGAGGCGGCGCATCGCCTCGCCGCACAGGTGGCTGGCGATGAGGATCACCGCCACCGCCAGGAGGAACCGGGTGATCGGGTCAGGACTTCCGATCCCGCCCGGCCACAGGGCCACGGTGGTGATCAGGATCCCGAGGCCGAGGAGCATGCCGAGCCGGGAGGGACGGGTGCCGCGCAGTTGGAGACCGGTCACATCGCGACCGTGTCACGCCTGTTGCGCCTGCGCCAGAGCCTTTCTCGCGATGCGCATGGCCGCGACGACTTTCGGGAATCCGGCGTACGGCACGCAGTGCGTGATCGCCTCCACCACCTCCTCCCGCGTGACGCCCACCTTGAGCGCCGCGGCGATGTGGAACTCCAGCGCCGCCTCCACGCCGCCGAGCGCGGTGAGGACGCCGATGGTGACGAGCTGGCGCCGGCCGGCGTCCAGGCCAGGGCGCGCGTAGACGTCGCCGAAGGCGAACTCGATCACGTAGCGCGCCAGGTCAGGCGCGACCCCTTCGAACGCCGCCTCGATCGCCGCCGGATCGCCGAGCCGTTCCAACAGCGCCCGGCCCCGGTCATAACGCTCGTTCACGCGGTGAAGTCCAGGATGCGCTTCCACGCGTCGTCGCAGGCGTCCTGCCACTCGCCGTGTGCCCGGTCGAAGAACGAGTGCGGCGCCCCGTCGTAGACCTGCATCTCGTACGGCGAGGCCAGGCTGTCGGCGAACGCCTGGAACTCCTCCTGGGTGGTCGCGCTGTCCGCGCCCGCGAGCAGCATCAGCAACGGCCGGTCGATCTCCGCCGCCACGTCCGCGGCGCGCCCCGGCAGGCCGTAGAAACCGACGGCCCCCGCGAGCCGCTCGTGCCCGGCCGCCGCCTGGCGCCACGACGCGCTGCCGCCGATGCAGAACCCGACGGTGTACACGGGCCCGTCCAGCTCCGCGATCGCCGCCGCCACGTCGAGCGTCACGCTGGCGTCGTCGAACAGGGCCACGTGCTTCATCAGGTCGAACGACGGATCGGTGGGGTCGTCGCTGTCCACGCGGGCGAAGTAGTCGATCGCGACCGCGCTGAACCCCGCCTCGGCGAAGCGCTGCGTCAGATCCTGGTAGAACGGGTGCAACCCCCGCACGTCGGGCAGCAACACCACGCTGCGCCCGTTGGAAACGACCGGATCCGCCCGGTAGGCGGACACCTGCGCGCCGTCCGGCGCGACCAGCGTGCGGGCCCCGTGCGAGGCGACCGAGGTGAACTGCGGAGGAGCCGGCGGGCGGCTGTCTGTTGTGTGGCACATGTCCATCAGGCTGTCCGTACGGCTGGGCCGTACCCAGATCCCTGCTTGTCCTGGTACACGCAGGGCCAGGATAAGAACCCGACATCCCAGACATACTTGATGGCATGGCTGAGCTGGGAGATTTCCTGAAATCGCGCCGTGCACGGATCACGCCCGAGAGCGCCGGGCTGAACCACGGCGCCCGCCGCCGCGTCCCCGGGCTGCGCCGCGAGGAGGTCGCCCAGTTGAGCGGGATCAGCGTGGAGTATTACGTGCGGCTGGAGCAGGGGCGCTCGGCCTCGCCCTCCGAGGAGGTGCTCGACGCGATCGCGCGGGTGCTGCGGCTGGACGAGGTGGAGCGGGGGCACCTCACGCGGCTGGCGAGACCGGCGCGGCGTCCTTCGAGGCAGCGCTCCGAGGCGGTGAGGCCCGAGTTGATCAGGCTCATGACGTTCCTGGAGCGCGCGCCCGCGTTGATCGTCAACCACCGCTGGGACGTGCTGGCGGCCAACCACCTCGCCGGGATCCTGTTCCCTGCGGAGAACCTGGCCAGGTACGCGTTCCTCGACCCGGCCGCGCGTGACTTCTACGGCGACTGGGACGAGGTGACCGCAACCACCGTGGGGCAGCTGCGGTTGGCGGCCGCCCAGTTCCCGGGCGACCGCGCGCTGGCCACGCTGGTGGGTGAGCTGTCGATGGCGAGCACGGAGTTCCGCACCCTTTGGGCTGGGCGTGACGTCAAGCAGCGGACGCATGGGGTGAAGCGGTTTCACCATCCGTTGGTGGGTGAGTTGGAGCTGGCCTACGAGCATTTGGAGGTGGCGGGTGTCCCCGGTCAGAAGCTCGTCACCCTGATCCCTCCGGCAGACAGCCCAACGGAGGCCGCCCTGACCATCCTCGCCTCCTGGACCACCGCGAAAACACTCACCTGAACGCATCTCCGCCTGTGCGGGAGGACCTCCCCGTGTGCGGGTAGAGCTCCGCCCGAGCGGGAAGAGCGCTCCACGCGTGCCGGACAGGCCCACCCGCGTGCGCACAGGTGGGCTGCGCGCCCCTCCCGAGCAGACCCGCAGCCCCATACCGGCCCCGCGGGCGCACAGGAGAGGCTCCATGCGTGCCGGGCGAGCCGCGCGCGCGTGCCTGGCGGGGCGCATCGCGGATGCCGCCCCTCACGTGAGTCGCCCGCCCGTTGGGCGAAGCACGACAACCTGTCCGGTCACCGTCGCCCACGAGGCCCCTCAGGCGAGCAGGGTGTTCAACTTGTCGTACGGCAGCCCATCCCCCGTCACGTCGTAGACGCCCTTCTCCAGCAACTCCGTCGTCGCACGTGCCGCCACCGCGTACGCCGCCTGGGCGATCGCCGACCCCAGGCTGATCCGCACCACCCCGGCAGCCGTGAACTCCGCCACGCTAGGCGCCCCCGCCCACGCCATCACCGCGATCGGCAGCGGCCCGGACGTCAGCTCCGCGATCGCCTCCAGATCGATCAGCCCAGGGACGAACAAGCTGTCGGCACCCGCAGCCGCGTAGGCCTCGGCCCGCCGCTTCACCTCGTCGAGGTCCGCGCTTCCGCCCAGGTAGACGTCGGTGCGCGCGTTGATCCACACCGACCCCCCGGCCGCGCGGGCGGCGGCCAGCCGTTCCGCCTGCTCGGCCGGGTCGAGCATGACGCCCGCCACCCGGTCCTCGATGTTCACACCGGCCGCCCCCGCCTGGACGACGGCCGCCACGGTCGCCTCGAGCGAGCCGTACCCCGCCTCGATGTCGGCCGAGACCGGCACCTCCACGGCGCGCACGATCCGCTCGATCACCGCGGCGGCCCGGTCAACCCCCAGGTCGGCGCCGTCCGGAACGCCGAGCGACCAGGCCACGCCGGCGCTGGTCGTGGCGATCGCCTTCGCCCCGGCGCTCGCGATGGCCACGGCGGAGCCGACGTCCCAGGCGTTCGGCAGGAGAAGCGGGTCACCCTTGCGGTGGAGGTCTGCGAAATTCAGAGTCATGTGAGGACTCTACGCATGCCCTCCGACATTCTTGAGCACCGGATCCAGGCACACCGGCTCGTGGCCGATCTCGACGAACTCCACGATCATCCCGGCGAACCTTCCGGCGATCAGCTCCTGGTAGGCGACCGAGCCCGTGTGGGCGTCGTAGGCGGCCTGGTCGGCGAAGTGCTCGACGAAGAGCAGGTAGTCGGGGTTGGCCGGATCCCGGTAGACGCGGAACGACAGCGTGCCGTCCTCCACGGCCGGACCCTTCGGCGCGAACTCCGCGACGACCTCCTCGGCCGCCGCCTGCATGCCGTCCTTGAGCTTGATCGGGAAAACCTTGGCGAGCATGTGATCCTCCTCGGTGGGTGTTGTGATCACATCCTGTTGCCGGCCGCCTGGCGGGGTCCGGCCATATCCGGCCACCAGAATGTCCGGATCTGACCGGCGCGATCCGGGCCGCTTGGCGTAGACCTTGGGGTATGACCACGTACTCCGCCGTCATGACCACCGGCATCTACTGCCGTCCGGGTTGCGGGGCGAAGCCGCTGGCCAGGAACGTGCGCACGTACGAGCATCCCGCCGCGGCCGAGGCGGACGGGTTCCGCGCCTGCCTGCGCTGCCGGCCGTACCGGGTGGCGGCTCCGCTGGGAGCGGACGCGCCGGAGCTGGTGTGCCACGCGTGGCAGCTGATCATCGGCGGCGTGCTGGACGAGGGCACTGAGGCGGCGCTGGCGGCCCGGGTGGGGTTGTCCACGCGGCATCTGCGGCGGCTCTTCCTCACCCACGTGGGCGCGACGCCCGACCAGCTGGCCCGCTCGCGGCGGGCGCATTTCGCGCGGCGGCTCCTGGACGACACGGACCTGACCGTGCTCGACGTGGCTTTCGCGTCGGGGTTCGGCAGCCTTCGCCAGTTCAACCGCACGATGATGGAGATCTTCCGCGCCTCCCCCACGGCGCTGCGCGCCCGGCGTCAGCGCGCCGACCGCCTGGCGGCCGACGGCGGCCTGACCTTGCGTCTCCCCACGGTGCCTGGATACTCCTTCGCCGTGGTCCGCTCACGGTTGGGGGCGCGGGCCGTACCCGGCATGGAAGCCGTCTCCGGCACCACCTATTTGCGCACCATCACCGTCGGGGGTGCGCCGGGTCTGGTGGAGATCTCCCCCGGCGGAGCCGACCATCTGCTGCTACGGGCCCACCTTCCTTACTGGGAGGGGTTGATCCACGTGGTGGACCGCGTGCGCTGCCTGCTCGGGCTGGAGCTGGGCGTCTGGGACCCCTTCGAGGACAGCGTCCGAGCTGTGCTGAACGGTGACCAGTTGGAGGCTTTCGTAACCCGCTTCGGCACCCACGTCCCCGGCCTGCCAGGTGGCCTCACCCACACCTTCCCCACCCCGTCAGCCCTCGCAGACGCCAACCCCATCGACCTCCCCACCGGCCTCCTCACCCTGAGCGGGGGACGTCGTAGCCGATGAAGGTGAACATGCCGACCCGCTCCCGGGCCGACAACCACAGGCGTCGGCTGCTCGTCGGTGACGTCGGCACACCCTACGGACGTGGGGCTGACCGGTGCAGCAGGAATTCGGCCAGTGAGAGAAAGCGAAGGGTAGCCGCGCACGGAGGGGGACTGCCAGAGGTGGTCAGCCCGAGTGGGATCAAGGGTGGGCCTAAGCGGAGGGGGGTGGGGGGTGGTTGAGGATTTGGCTGAGGGAGTGGCGGCCGGAGACGCCGAGTTTGGCGTAGACCCTGCCCAAGTGGTTGTTCACCGTGCGTAAGGACAGGCCCAGGCGGTTGGCCACTGCCCGGCCGGACAAGCCTGCCGCTATCAGCTTCGCCACCTGCAGTTCTCGCGGAGTCAACGAGGCTTCGCTGCCGGTCAGCATCGTCAACGGGGTTCTGGCGCCACCACATTCGGTCAGCAGTTCCCGGGCGCGGACCAACGTGTTCTTGGCCAACGTGCGGCGGCCCGCTCGGATGTGCAGGCGGTACGCGGTGGCAGCGGCTTCGGCGGCGGGTAACAGATAGCCCGCGTCGTGCAGGGTTTCGGCAGACAACCCCAGCTGGTGGGCGTCGTCGTGGGCCAGTGCGCCCGCCACGGTCGCGAAGGCTGCCGTGACGGGAAGGGTGCTGGTCGATGCCAGGTCCGACAAGCGCTCGCGGACCTCAGCCGCCGCGCCGAAGCGGGCCGCGTCGAACAGAGCCAACGCCTCGATCATCGGCGCCCCCAAAGCCCGCGCGGTCTTCGCCGCACCCAAAGCCCGCGCCGCCGCACCAGGCAGGTCGAGGGTCGCGGCTATCACCCACGCGCGGTTGCGTTCGATCCACGGGTCGAAGAGCACCCCCGGCGGAGCAGGACAGGCGTCCATCCGGTTCAACCAGGCCTCCGCCTGTACGGTGTCCCCCGCCATCGCGTGCGTCGCGGCCAGTTCCGACAGGTAGACCCGACGCAACCGCAACGGATCATGCCCGTCCAGCAGCACGACAGCCTCACGCAACGACTGCTGCGCCACCTTCACCCTGCCCTGCGCCCTGGCGAGGGCCCCGCGGATCGCGGCCCACATGCCGACCTGCTGCGCCGTCCGCCTCTCCACGGCTTCCGCATAGGCGGTCTCGGCGGCTGCCGCGCCTGCTTCCAAGGCGCCGCACAACATGAGGGCCAGGCACCGTGCAGCGGGATCGTCATGACGGTCCATGTCGCCGACGAGCCCAGCCCCGATCACGACCGCGGTCGCCGCCCACTTCATGGCACGCGCGGGGAGGTGCGGCCTGGCCAGCAACGCCGTACCCATGGTCAGTGACTGCGCGACGTGGCCTTCGAGGAGCATCGTCCAGGTACGCACCGACAACGCCCCTGGCCCGTCCCCCGAGCCGACCACGGCGTGCTGCCAATAGGAGATGCGTTCGCGGAGCATGTCGGCGCGGTCCGCGTCGGAACAGTCCCCGGACGCGGGCAGCACCTTCGCGGCTTCGCCGTACCTGCCCTGGAGAACGAGCACCTCGGCCAGCATGAGGTTGGCGTCCGCCCCGCCGAGGGGCAGGGCGGCGACAGCCAGCCGTTCCGCCACCCCCAGCTCCTGCCGGTCGGCAGCCTGCTGGGCACCGGCCAGCAGTTCCTGCGCCGACGCGTCGGGCCGCCACAACGCGAGGTCGACGGAGTCGAGCGACCCGCCGAGCCGTTCCCAGATGGCGCGGGCCCGCGCGCGCGGCATCCTGGCCCGGATGACCTCCCCGTACGCGGGGATGGTGAGCCGCGCCCCCGACGGTTCGACGACGACGAGCCCGCGGCGTTCCGCCCGCACGACGGCCGAGTGCCCGGTGATCCCCTCCAGGAAGGGCTGGGCGAGCGGCTCCTTGCAGGCCAGCACCTCGAGTACGGCGAGCACGCCCGGATCGTCGACCTGCATCTGCGCCTCGACGAGGTCGCCGAGCCGCCCGGTGACCTGGAGCTGCCCGTCCAGGTGCCAGAGCCCGTCGACGCGACGCAGCGCCGCCCCGTCGAGCCCCGACTGGACGAGTTCGTGCAGCACCAGCGGGTTGCCCGCGGACAGGCGGCGCAGGGTGCGCCGGGTGACGGCGTCGAGCGGGCCGCCGAGCCCGCGTTCGAGCAGCGTGTCGACGTCGTCGTCGCCGAGCGGCAGCAGGTCGACCCGCTGCGCCACCCGCTCCTTCCACAGCGCCGTCACCACGTCGGGCGTGGCCCGCCCCTGGCGCACGGTGAGGAGCACGAAGGTCCCGGTGTGGACGGCGAGCTGGTGCACGAGCGCCGCGGACGCGCTGTCGAGCAGGTGGGTGTCGTCCACGACCAGCACCGAGCCCGCGCTGAATCGTTCCACGATCTCCCCGAAGGAGGGCCCGAGGTGCAGCAGCGCGCCCAAGGCGATGGTTCCCGCCGCGCGCGTGCCGGTCGCCCAGGAGACCGGGCCGTCGAGCCTGGCGACCGCCTCCCTCGCCAGGCGGGTCCTGCCCACGCCCGGCGGTCCGACGATGACCACGCCCCCGGTATCCGGCCGCGCCGCCGCCTCCGTGATGGTACGGAGCTCCGCGGCGCGTCCGATGAGCGGCCAGGCGTCTCCCATGGTGTCCCTTCAGGATGTCGTCACAGTCAATACGGCGCCGACTTGACCGGTTTGGTCAAGGGCAACTCTCGACCGTTCATCCCTCGAAGATCTTCTCCGAGCGAAGGGGATACGCCAATAGTCAGGGTCCGAGCAGTTCGTCCGCTATGGCGAGCAGCCGTACGGCGGGCGAGCCGGGCCGGGAGCGCGGCAGCCGCTCGCCGATGCGCCGCAGCAGCGCCGAGGGATCGACGACGGGTTCGCGGCGCACGCGCAGGAGGAGTTCGAGCCCGCAGGCCGCCTGGGTGGCGAACAGCCCGAGGAGCTCCATGTCGTCCAGGTCGCTGCGCGACTCCCCGCGGTCCAGCACCTCCAGGACGCCGACGCACTCCTCGAACCGGATGAGCGGCGCGGCCATGATGGTCCGCGGCACGTATCCGGTGGACTCCGCCGCGTCCTGGGCGAACTGCGAAACAGCCGACACGTCGTCGGCGACCATGGGCTGGCCGCTGGCGGCGACCCAGCCCGCTATCCCGGTTCCCATGGGGAAGCGGCTGCCGACGAGTTCCTTCTCCCCCTCGCCGGAGACGGCTTCGAAGACGAGGTCGCCGGTGTCCGGGTCCACGAGGAAGATGGAGGAGGCGGCCGCGCCGAACATGTGACGCGCCACCTCGACGATGGACTGCAGCAGCCTGCGTTCCGTGCCGTCGATGTCGTCAGGGGACATGAGCCTCTCCGTTGTGGGTCATGGTGTTGTCCGCGGCCAGGTAGAGGACCGTTTTCAGCTGGAACGGCGTGAGCCACGGGTGCTTGCTCAGGATGAGCGCGCAGATACCGGTGATGTGGGGTGCGGCGAAGCTGTTGCCCGTGCTGCGGATGACCCGGCCGCCCGCCCACGCGACGGGCACCTTGACGCCGCGCGCGTGGAACTCGGCCGGTGGGGCCGGGTTGTAGTAGTACGTCATGGAGTCGGACTCGTCGTGGCTGGCCACGGACACGACGGAGGAGAACGTCCACGGGAAGCTGAGCACCGGCATGTTGTGCGCGGCGGCGACGAGGAGGCAGCGCCGGAAGTAGGCGCGGTCGGCCAGCTCGTGCAGCGACTCCCTGAAGGTGGACCGCGTGGTGGACAGGCTGAGGTTGACCAGGTCGAAGCCCTCCTCGATGGCCCAGGCGAGCCCGGTCATGAGCGCGTCCCCCGTGCCGTACTTGCCGTCGTTGAGCACGCGCAGCGAGGTGAGCGCGGCGCCGGGGGCGATCGACCGGATCACGCCGGCGCAGGCCGTGCCGTGCCCGGCCGGGTCGGCCGGCTGGCATTCGACGACCGCGCCGTCGGCGACCTGGAGCGACCGGTCGAGGCCGCCGATCTGCGGGTGGCCCGCGTCGACGCCGGTGTCGACCACGCACACGCGCACGCCCGTGCCGTCCGCGCCGCCCCACGCCCACTCCTTGGTCACCTCGGCGAGCGGGCTGACGGAGAAGGGCTCCTGCTTGGTGGTGACCGTCCCCCAGGCCGGTACGCCGGGGAACTGGGTGCGCTGCTCCCTGCGCCAGGGGGGTGTGGTCATGGCTGCCCCATCCAGTCGTGGACCTTGCGTGCGGGCAGGCCGGCGCCCTTGCCCAGGTAGGCGTCCAGCGCCCGGCGGGCGAGGACGTCCGCCTGGCGTCCCGACGCGCGGTGGATGCGCGCCGCCTCGAACAGCACGTCGCCGTGCAGGCACGGGTCGTCGGTCGAGTCGAGCAGCGCCACCGCCCGGTCCGCTCCGGCCATCGCCTCATCGTGAGCACCGTCCAGGGAGGCGATGGAGGCGGCGGTGACCATGGCGACCAGTTCCGCGCGGAATCCTTCACCGCTGGTCAGCTCGGCCGCCGCCTGCCGTACGTCCCCCTGCCTGAGGGCCTCGCGCGCGGCGTAGACCTCCAGGGTGCTGGCGGGCGCGCCGTGTCCCGCCGCGCGCAGGGCGGCCGCCGCCTGGAGGAAGAGGGTCCTGGACCCGGAATGGTTGCCGTCCAGCGACTCCACCAGCCCGCGTACCTGGGTGACGGCGATGGCGGGCAGGTCGAGGTGCAGGTCGTCGGCATATCCACCGGCGGTGTCGAGCGTCGCGCGGGCCTGGTCGACGTCGCCGCCGAGGGCGAGCAGGCGGGCCCGGGTGACGAGCACGGGCACCAGCAGCGCGCGGTCGCAGGAGAACCGCTCCAGCAGCCCCGCGCACAGATCCAGCCCCTCGCGCACCGGGGTGGGCGACCACTGGACCAGCTCGCACAGCCCGCCGAGCAGCCGGTCCTCCTCGTACTGGTCGCCCATCGCCCGAGCACTGACCAGCCCCTCGCGCAGCGCCCTGTCGGCCGCGCCGAACCGGCCGTCGCCGGTGTGGACCAGCGCTTCGAGCTGGTGGAAGCGGCACCGGCTCAGATCGTCGGCGAGCTGCTCGCGCAGCGGGTCGAGGAGCGGCGTACGAACGCCGGAGCGGAAGGCGAGCATCTCCCGCTGGATCGCGCAGGTGAGCCTGGTCGGCTGGTCGCCGGGCAGCAGCTCCTCGGCGCGGTCGAGCGCGCGCGCCGCCCTGGCGCTCTCGCCGCGCGCCAGCTCCGCGTCACTGATGCGTACGGCCAGCCGGCGGTGCTCGCCGCGGCCCGCGGGGAGGATGTCGCGCCCGTGCTCCAGCAGCGCGATCGCGGCCGGGAGGTCCCTGCGGTGCAGCGCCTGCCCGCCGTCCCTGATCAGCGACTCGGCCGCGCGGTCGGTCAGCTCGCCCAGGAGCGGGTCGCCCGGCCGCACCTCCCTGGTGAACCGGCAGGCGGCCAGCAGGTGCTGGCTGACCTCGCCCGAGGCGGAGACGGGGAAGAAGTCGGCGAGCTGCAGGTGCCAGCCCGCCCGCGCCTCCTTGCTGGTCAGCGCGTAGACGGTCTCCCTGGTGAGGGTCTGGGTGAACTCGTAGGAGCCGGGGACGGCGCCGCGCCTGATCAGCCGCTCGCGCTGCAGCCTGCGCAGCGGCACGCCCGCCTGCTCGCCGAGCAGCAGCTCCACCTGCCCGGCTGTGAAGGTCTGCCCGGCCGTCGCCGCCCGTTCGAGCGTGTCGCGCTCCGCCGTACCCAGCCGGTCGAGCCTGGCCCCGAGCAGCGCCTGGATGGTCGGCGGCAGCGAGGCGGACGTCTCCAGCATCAGCTCGGCGAAGAGCGGGTTGCCGTCCGCCGCGCGGATCACCCGGCCGAGGTCGGTGTCGTCGCCGTGGGCGACGACGTCGGCGCGCGAGGCCACGAGCCGTTCCATGTCCGTACGGCCCAGCGGCCCGAGCTCCAGCGACATCGCGCACACCACGCCCCCGCCCCACGAGGGGCGGTTCTCGTACAGCTCCGGCCTGGCCACGCAGACGAGCAGCACCGGCACGTCGGCCAGCCACGACGCGCAGTCCTCGACCAGGTCGAGCAGTGTCGGCTCGGCCCACTGGAGGTTGTCGACGACCACGACCAGCGGCTGACGCTCGGCGAGCACCTCGAACAGCGTCCGCACGGCCTGCGCGATCTCCGCGATCCCGTGGTCGGCCAGCCCGCGCAGCGCCCGCTCGCTGTCCGGGCCAACGGCTGCGGCGAGGTCCGGCCAGCGGCCGTCGAGCGCGGCGAGCATCTCGGCGATCGGCCGGTAGGTGGCGCCGATCCCGAAGGAGGGGCACCTGCCGCTCAGGACGGTCACGTCGCCGGGCAGCCGCTGGAGGAACTCCCTGACCAGCCGGGACTTGCCGATGCCCGGCACGCCGAGCAGCGTCGCTATGCCGCAGCGCCGCTCGGCCACGATCCGCTCGTACAGGCTGGTGAGCTGGGACAGCTCCACGTCGCGGTCGACCATCAGGGTCGTGTCCGCCTCCTGCTCGGGCCGGTCGGGCTCGACGGCGACCAGGCGCCAGGCGGGCACGGGGTCGCGTTTGCCCTTGAGCGTGAGCGGCGGCACGCCGGCGAGCACCGCGTGCTGCATGACCTGCCGGGCGACGCCCTCGCCGAGCAGGATCTCGCCGTCGCCCGCTGCGGACTGCAGGCGGGCGGCGGTGTTGACGGTGTCGCCGACGATGCGCACGTCGGAGTCCGAGACGCTGACCACGATCACCTCGCCGTAGGCGATGCCGCAGTGGGCGTCCAGCGCGATCTCGGCGTTGAGCCGGTGCACGGCCGACATGGCGGCGTCGGCCGCGAGGACGGCGCGCAGCGCGTCGTCCTCCCTGCTGACGGGCACCCCGAAGACGGCCATGATGGCGTCGCCGATGTACTTCTCCACGACGCCGCCGTGCTCGAAGATCGCCGTCCTGCAGGCGTCGTAGTAGCCCTCCAGGATGCGCAGGAGCAGCTCGGGGTCGAGCCGCTCGGCCAGCTCCGTCGACCCGACGATGTCGATGAAGAGGACCACGACGTTGCGCCGGGCGGGCCTCATACGAGCTTGAGCTCCTGTCCTTCGACCTCGCCCGCCGCGTCGTCCAGCCGCTTCTTGATGGTGTTCAGGAGCGCGACCTCGTTCTCGGAGAGTTCGGCGAACACCCGCCGCTGCCGCTCGTCGAGCAGGTCGATCGGGTGCCCTGCGGCACGCAGCCTGTCCAGTGCGTCGAACGTCATGCGTCCAGCGTCACGCGCGCACGAAGCCGGTGGAACCCCACATTTGTGTGGATATCGCCCACGTTTGTGGGGTTGTCCGACCCGCTGACCGCCAGCCCATACTCGACCTGCAACGCATCCCATCAGATAGAGAGGTGAAGGCATGACCTTCGATCCGAGGGAAGCTCTGCGCGAGGCCGGGGTGTTCAACACCCCGCTCGCCGCAGAAGTCGAGGAGGCTTTCGCCACCTTGACCAGGGAGGAAGTCGATCTGCTCATCTCACTCAAGGACCGGATCCCCGCCAGCCTGCCCCAGATGTGGGCCACGCCCGAGGTAGAGGTGCACGGCCTCGACGCCGACGCGAAGTGCATGTGCGGCGCCTGGTCCGGCTCCGGGTCCGGCGCAGACTAAGTCCGATCGGCATGCGGGTGCGACCCTGTCTGCCCGGGGTCGCATCTGCCGCAGAGCGTCAAGGGGAACCGATGTCCGGGAAGCTGACCAGAACGCGCTCGTTGTTCGACGTACCGGAAGATCTCACCTACTTCGTCCACGAGGCCGACTACCTGGTCGTCAACCCGCAGGTCGGTGGCCGGTGCCTGCTCGGTCCGCAGGAGTTCCGCGTCCTCGAGGCCCTGGCCCACCCCGAGGCGCACGCCCTCGAGGAGACCCCGGAGACGGAGCGGACCCTCGCCAAGCTGATCCTCAACTGGATCGTCTACTACAACGGCTTCCGCCCGGCCGTGGGCGTCACCGAGCCGACGCTGCGGCAGGTCTACTACGCCATCACCGACGGCTGCAACCTGCGCTGCCCCTACTGCTACGCCTCGTCGGAGAAGTGCCTGCCCGGCGAGATGAACACCGAGGAGTCGCTCAGCCTCGTCACCCAGGTCGCCGAGATCGGCGCCAAGATGATCATCTTCACCGGTGGCGAGCCCATGCTGCGCAAGGACCTGTTCCAGATCGTCGAGCACGCCAACAACAGCGGGCTGAAGTCCAACATCGTCACCAACGCGACGATGATCAGGAAGCCGGAGCAGGCGCGCCGCTTCAAGGAGCTGTTCGGCGACGTCACGATCAGCGTCGACGGCGGCACGGCCGAGACGCACGACCGCACCAGGGGCGAGGGCGCGTTCGCCAAGACCCACAAGGCGCTCCAACTGCTCAACGAGGCCGGCGTCGTCCCGAAGATCAACCACATCGTGACCTCGGACAACGTCGACGAGCTTGAGCAGTTCGCCACCTTCATGGACGGGCTCGAGGTGCACAGCATCCGGCTGATGTACCACAACAACCTGGGCAGGGGCGTGACCGACGAGTTCGACTTCGGGTGGGAGGACCACCTGAAGATCCAGCAGATCGCCTGGACCTCTCCCGCGGCGGGCAAGCTGCGTCCTGACGGGCCGAAGCCGCTGACGCGGTGCTCCGTACGGGCCAACTGCGGGATGGGCGGCAACGAGATCTACGTCAACTCACTGGGCGACGTCTACCCGTGCAAGCTCGTCACCGGGCGCGCGCACTACGCGGGCAACGTCAGGCGGCAGACGCTGGCCGAGGTCTTCGCCAGCCCGGTGCTGAGCGGGATGCGCAACAGCTCGGTGTTCGGCGGCGACTACCACGCCGACTGCGCCAAGTGCTACATCAAGGCCTCCTGCGGCGGGGGCTGCCGTGCCGCCCACATGTCGGAGTCGCTGGACCTGCGGCGCAACAGCCGCCACCAGTGCCGGATCCTGCGGCACGGCGTGGTCACCCAGCTGTGGCTGGAGGCCGGGGCCGACCCCGCCGAGCTGGCCAAGATGGACGCCGAGATGACGACGCCCAGGCTGCTGTCCAACGACGAGATCCACCCTGTCTACGACGACTGGAAGACCTATGTCCCGCCGTCGCCCAGGACGCTTTCCATCACGCCGGTCTAGAGGAGGTGGAGCGTGTCGCTCCGGATCAGTGACGCGGTGATCTGGCAGGAGACCGCCGAGGGCATCTCGCTGTATCACACGGAAACCGGGGACTTCCGCACCCTGAACGAGACGGGGTCCAGGATCTGGGCGCTCGTCGCGAGCGACGGGGAGCGGGAGCCGATCGTCGCGAAGTTGTCGCACGAGTTCGCCGGCGGCAACCTCGCGCTGAGCGGGCGCATCCTGCTCGACGTGCGCGACTTCCTCTGCACCATGATCGACGACGGTCTGATCGAAGAGACCGCCCGTTCATGACCAGGGCGGTCGTGCTCGGTGGCGGCTTCGCCGGCGTGCTGGCCGCCACCGTGCTCGCCAGGCACGTGGACGAGGTCGTCGTGGTCGAGGGCGACCGCTACCCGGCCGGTCCCGGGCCGCGGCGCGGGCTGCCGCAGTCGCACCACAGCCACGTGCTGGTGGCCGGGGGCGCGCGGGCGCTGGAGCGGCTGCTCCCCGGCACCCTCCAGGCGTTGTACGCCGGGGGCGCCCAGTTGCGCGGCCTGCCCGGCGACGCGCTGATCCTGGCGGGTGAGGGCTGGTTCCACCGCCTGGACACCGAGGCGTACCTGATCTCGTGCAGCAGGGGCCTCCTGGACCACGTGGTGCGCGAGCGGGCCCGCGTGCAGGTCCGCACGGGCACGCGGGCGCTGGGCCTCACCGGGGACGCCGACCGGGTCACGGGTGTCGTGCTCGACCCCAGCGACAAGATCGAGGCCGACCTCGTCGTCGACGCGACGGGACGGCGTTCGAAGGCCCGCGCGTGGCTGGCCGAACTCGGCGGCCCCGAGATCGAGGAGGTGACCGTCTCCTCTGGCCTGGCCTACTCCACCCGCGTCTACCGGGCGCCGCTCTCCGAGATCCCCGCCGTCATGCTGCACCCACGCCCCGCCAGGGGGGCGACCGTGTTCCCCATCGAGGGCGACCGGTGGATCGTCACGCTCACCGGCACCAGAGGCGCGGAGCCACCCGCGACCGTGGCCGGTTTCGAGGAGTTCGCCCGCTCGCTGCCCGACCCCATCGTGGCCGACCTCATGGCCGCCGCGACGCCCCTGGGCGGCGTGCGGCCGTACCGCGACACGGCCAACAGGCGGCGCTACTACGAGCGCGCCCGCCTGCCGTCCGGCTTCGTGGTGATCGGCGACGCGGCCGTGGCGGTCAACCCCGTCTACTCCCACGGCATGTCCGTGGCCGCGCTCGGCGCGGAACGGCTGGACAGGGAGCTGGCCAGGGGCGGAACGGACCTCCAGTCCGCGATGGCCGAGGAGGCCGAGCTCTCCTGGCGGATGGCCACGAGGCAGGACGCGGGAGGCGGCCCGGCCACCCCCTTCCAGCAGCAGGTACGCACCAGAGTCTCCAGAGCCGCGCTGAGCAGCCCAGAGCTGGCGGAAAGGATGTTCCGCGCACAGACCCTCCTCGAAGCCGGCGAGCCGGACGGCGAAGCGATGTTCCGCGCGATGACCGGCGACCAGGACCCGCTCCTCACCGCGGAGGAGGCGATCGGGCAGTATCCGGCGCTCAGCCGGGTCGCCGCTGCCGGTGGAGCGATCCACCGGTGATGAACCCGGACTCGTAGGCGATACCGACCGCGTGCGCCCGGTTCGCCGCCGACAGCTTGGCGAGGATGCGCGCCAGGTGCGAGCGGACCGTTCCCGTGCCGATGCCCAGCTTGTCGGCGATCCCCGCGTTCGACAGCCCGGCCGCGACCAGCGCGAGCACCTCGGCCTCCCGCCTGGTCAGCTCGGCGAGCTGGTGGTCGACCCCGGTCGTGACCGCGGCGATCCTGTCGCGCAGCCGCGTGATCATCGAGCAGGAGATGAACGTGTGCCCGGCGGCGACCAGCCGGATCGCCTGGACGATCTCCTCGAACAGCGAGTCGCGGTGCACGAACCCGCCAGCGCCCTCGCACAGCGCCCGCCCGAGCAGCTCCTCGTCCAGTTCCGAGGAGACCAGAACCACCCGCGTCCTGCTCCTGGCGTGCGCGGCGAGGGTGAGCGCGGTGTTCATCACGACCACCCTGGGCCGGTGCCTGACGACGAGGTCGCTCAGCCGCTGCGCGGCGCTGGCCTCCCCCACCACGTAGATGCCGTTGCCCATGTGCAGGACGCCTCTGAGCTTGGCGCGCGTCACCCGGTCCGGCTCGCCGACCACGACGCGCAGAGCGGGCATCGCCTCGCCCGCGGAGCTCGAGTCACCCGCTTGAAGCAACCTGACCATCCGAGTCGAGGAAGTTAACGGAACCGGCACACTATGCGCGCCAGCCCGCCGCCCCACCAGAGCAGGGGGGCTACTCACGCCGACAGCCTGGAGGCCCAGGTACTCAATCAGCCGGGGACGGCGACGAGCACCCTGGTCGCCGAGCCCGCCAGGGGCGCCGTGACCTCGGTCAGGACGAACCCGGCGCCGTCCAGCAACTCCTCGAACTCGGCTCTGGTGCGTTCCCAGCCGCCGGTGTAGACGAGCATGGCGAGGTCGCTCATGACTGCGCCCGCGTCGGGCCGCGAGCCGACCACCGGCTCCAGGACGAGCAGCCGCCCGTCTGGCGCGATCGACCTGCGGCAGTTGCGCAGGATGGCGGTGCAGCGCGCGTCGTCCCAGTCGTGCAGGACCCCCTTGAGCAGCATCACGTCGCCCGGGGGGACGGCGGCGAAGAAGTCGCCCGTCACCACCTGGAACGGCCCGGCCGCCCCTGCGACGCCGTCCGCCGTGTCGAAGAGGACGCCGTGCGCGCCGGGCGCCGCGGCGAGGACGGCCGACAGCAGCGCGCCGTTCCCGCCGCCGACGTCGACCACGGTCCCCACCCCGCTGAAGTCGTACACCTTGGGCAGCTCGGCCGCGACCCACCCGGTGCCCTCGCGCATGGCCTCGTTGAAGACGCGGGACAGCTCGGGGTGGCCGCCCAGGTAGTCGAAGAGCGGCTTGCCGTGCACGTGCTCCCACGCCGCCTCGCCCGTGCGCACGCTGTGCGTCAGCGCGCCCCACGCCTGCCACGTCGCAGGGTCGCCGAGCAGCAGCACGCTGGAGCGCATCGACCGCGGGTGGTCGGCGCGCAGCGGCTGCCCCGCTGGGGTCAGCGTGAGCACGCCGGGCGCCATCTCGCGCGCCACGCCCAGCATGACCAGGGCGCGCACCAGCCGGTCGAGCGACCGCTCGTCGCACCCGGTGTCCTTGACGAGGTCGCCGAAGAACAC
Organism: Nonomuraea sp. NPDC050556; assembly: GCF_044457355.1. Classification (NCBI taxonomy): domain Bacteria; kingdom Bacillati; phylum Actinomycetota; class Actinomycetes; order Streptosporangiales; family Streptosporangiaceae; genus Nonomuraea; species Nonomuraea sp. NPDC050556. The sequence continues at coordinate 463,041 of NZ_JBITGU010000004.1, forward strand.
CGCCCGCCCGGCGAGCAGCTCGGGCAGCCCGAGGCGGACGGCGGCGTAGATGATCTGCGACGTGGCGTAGCCGTACGCCATCCCGGACAGGTTCACGATCGGGCACCTCCCAGCCGCAGCGGCAGGCTGCGGACACCGTGCAGGAACAGGTCGGGCGTCCACTCCAGCTCGCCGGGGTCCACGGCCAGCGACAGGCCGGGGAAGCGGCGCACCAGCGCCCCGACGGCGGCCCGCGCCTGCAGCCTGGCCAGGGCCGCACCGAGGCAGAAGTGGATGCCGTGCCCGAAGCCGAGGTGCCTGTTCGGGCTGCGCGCGATGTCGAACACGTCCGGCGAGGGGAACACGGCCGGGTCGCGGTTGGCGGCCAGCAGCACGGGGACGACGACGTCGCCGCGCGGCACCACGGTCGCGCCGAACCTGACGTCGGCCAGCGCGTAGAGCGGCCTGGAGTGCCCGACCGGCCCGTTGAACCTGATGACCTCCTCGACCGCCGAGTCGATCAGCTCTGGCCGTTCGCGCAGGCGCCGCAGTTGGCCAGGGTGGCGCAGGAGCTCGAGTACGGCGTTGCCGATGAGGTTGACCGTCGTCTCGTCCCCGGCGAACAGCAGCTGGAAGGCGCTCGACACGACCTCATGGTGGCTGATGTCCTCCGCCTTGACCAGACGCGCGAGCAACCCGTCGCCAGGTTCCTTCAGCCGCTCCTCGACGTAGGCGAGGAACTCCATCCCCGAGGCGCGCACCCGGGCGGGGTTGCCGCTGCGCAGCATGGCGTCGCTCCACGCGCGCAGCCGGGCGCCGTCCGCCGCGGGGAAGCCGAGCAGGTCGGCCACGATCAGCAGCGGCAGCGGCAGCGCCAGGTCCGCGATCCCGTCCGCCTCGCCGGAGAGGCCGCCGACCAGCTCGCCGACCACCTCGTGGATGCGTCGGTCGAGCACCGCGACCGTGCGCGGGCCGAACGCGGGCGCGAGCAGCCGCCGCAGCCTGGTGTGGTCGGGCGGGTCGAGGTTGAACACGTTGCGCCGCACCATCGCCAGGGGGTCACCGTGGCGGTGGCGCGCCGCCAGCTCCGGCGGCAGCCGATCGAGCTGGCGGCCGACGTCCGGGTCGAGCAGGGCGCGCTGCACGTCGTCATACCTGGTCAGGTACCAGAACCCGCGTCCCTGCCGGTGTACGGGCGCCTGCTCGCGCATCCGGTGGAACAGGGCGTGCGGGTCGGGGCTGGACAGGTCGAACACCAGCTCAGCGACCCTTCTTCACGTCCATGGGGAAGAACTTCCTGACGTGGCGCCCCAGGTCCTCCAGGCTGTAGAAGCCGCGCCTGGCCATCTCCAGCCCGCTGGACGACCCGGGGCGCAGCCAGTGGCGCAGGAAGATCCTGGCGCAGATCTCCGGCGGCGGCACGGGCACCCGGCCGCGGGTCTGCGCCGCGACCTCGTCGGCGCGGACCACCAGGTCGGACAGCTCCTGCCACTGCCCGGACGCCCTGACCCCCTCGAGTACGGCGGGCCGCCAGTCGGCCGACTGCCAGACCGGCCAGACCCGCACCACGACCAGCCTGAGCTGCTCGGCCTCGGGAAGGTCGTGCTCCTCGCCGGTGAGCCAACCCGCCAGCTCGGACGGCACGCTGGAGGCGCCCAGTCTGGCGCGGACGTAGGAGTCGCCGCCGAACCCGTCCAGGAGCCCGTTCAGCACCTCCTCGTGGAGCCGCGGATACCCGTCCCAGAACAGCCGCGCCGCGGTGAGCACGTCGAGGTCGCACATGGACCGGCCGGGGGCGTACTCCCGCATCGACCGCCACTTCAGCGCCTCGTAGTGGGTGATCCCCGTCAGAGCCGCCTCATCAGCGGTCGGATTCGTCATGGAGCCGACCGTGCGCAGGGCCGCCAGCGCGTCCAGCCGCTTCAGGTCCCACTCCCCCTCCGCGATCCCCCGTTCGAGCGTCGCCAGCGCCTCGCGCGCCTCCTCGCCCAGCACGTCCTCCAGCTCCTGCCAGGTCCTGTGGCTGAACGGCAGCGCCTTGGCCGTCTCCACGATCCGCGCGCCGAGCTCGGCCGGCACGCCCTGGGCGCAGCCGTACCTGAGGTTGACCATCGCCACCGTGCTCGCCGGGTAGCCCAGCTCGGCCGGACCGTGCAGCACGGCCACCTCGTCGTCGCCGTCGATCTCGCCCTCGGCGTACATGCGGTAGACGGATCCGGCGCCGCTCATGCCGTACGGGCTCAGCTCGGCGGCGCGCAACGCGCCCATGCTGGCCGCGCCGATGACGTTCACGCCCTCGTTGAGCAGCCACAGGATCTCCTTGTGCCCCACGGAGAGCCGCTCGCGGTAGTAGCCGTCGATGAGGACGGCGGTGTCGCCGCCGCTCCAGCCCTCGCTGAGCAGGTCGCCCCTGGACACCGGCGGCCGCACCTGCGCCCCTGGCACCACGCCGAGGACCTCCTCGCTGGAGAGCGTCGGCCCGGTGTAGACGACGGTCTTCACTAGAACACCTCCGGGCAGACGCGGCTACCTGGCGCGATCACCCTGACGACGGGGACGCCGACGTCGTCCCTGGTCAGGTCGGCGACCAGGGGCGGGTGGCCGAAGGCGACCGCGGTGCGCTTGACCACGTCGTCCAGGTCCTCGGCGAGGGTGCCGTGGGCGGGCGCGTCCTTGATCGGCTCGCCCGGGTCGTGCGTGGTGACCTGACCGCGCTTCTGACCGGGGTCGTGCACGTCGGCCTGGAGGTCGTCGCGGGCGCCCGAGATGTAGGCCAGCCTGGCCTGCGCCGCCTCGGTGACGGCGCGGGTGAGCGCGATCTCCGAGCTGAGATGGCAGCCGTAGCCCATGAAGGCGGGCGGGTAGTCGTGGCAGGTGATCCTGGCCAGGAAGACCGGCAGGCCGGTCGGCGACCGTACGGATCTCACTTCCAGGGCGACGCCCGCGCGGGACATCAGCTCGCACAGGCCGTCCACGACCGGCGACCCCAGCGACAGCGGGTCGGCGCGGACGCCGGGGTCGCCGCCGGTGATGGACGCGGTGATGGCGTCGCGCTCGACGACCTCGTAGAGGGCGTGCAGCGTGGCTTCCACCACGGTGTTGCCGCTGGCCAGGCCGTTGGTGGAGGAGAAGAACGCGGGCGCGTTCCATCCCTCGCGGCGCACCAGCGTGAACGCGACCAGCTCCAGGGGCACGAGCGTGCGCGCGCCGTCCACCAGGGACGAGACCGCCGCCCAGTCCAGGGGGAGCCCGTCGTGCAGCACGTTGGGCGACGACAGCGGGAGGGCGCGCAGGTCGTAGCCGAGGCCGCCGGCGACGGCGCTCGGCGGCGCCTTGGTCACCGGGATCATCGGCTGCTCGGCGTGCCAGAGCTCGATCGCCTCCATCATGGCCGAGAGTTTCGCCAGGTCGGCGGTGACCCCCTTGCCCTGGGAGACCGCCAGCGTGCGCGAGGTCGGCCGGATCGCCTGCCAGGTCGGGATGCCGATGGTGTCGAGCCTGGTGATGTCGGCGACCCTGCTGATGCCGACCAGCGGCGCAGCCCTGGCCGCCATCGCCAGCGTCGCGGCAGGATCGGCCGCGCGGTCGGTCCCCGGCAGTCTGATCTTCGTCATCGCGTCCCCTAGATGTTGCGCGCGCGGTTGATCAACGCCCGGCCTCCGATGGCGTAGCTGACCGCGGCCATGACGGCGAGCACGAGCATGTCCCGCCACGCGGCGCCGAAGCCGAAGATCGAGGCGTCCCGCATGCCGTTGATCGCGTAGGTCAGCGGGTTGACCTTGGAGATCCACTGCAGGACCGTCGGCATGCTGTCGACCGTGTAGAGCGACGGCGCGCTGAAGACCAGCACCGGAATGGACACGTTCGAGAGCACCATGAACACCTGGAAGTCGGTGATCATGATCGCGGTCGCCAGGAACAGCCCGTTGAACGCCAGCGCGGCCAGGGTGAGCGTGGTCAGCAGCCCGAGCCAGCCCTCCAGCGTGAACGGGAAGTCGAAGATGAGCGCGGCCACGCCCAGGCCGAGCAGGCTCTGCCCGAGCACCAGCGACACCCCGGCGGTCACCTTGCCGAGCAGGAAGCGCGACCTGCGCAGCGGGTAGGACCACAGCTGGGTCGCCACGCCGCTCAGCTCCTCCTGGAACAGCGCCATGCCGGACGTACCCGCGGCGCTGACGACCGACATGGCCAGCGTCATGGGCAGCAGGAAGATCGAGAACCGCAGCTCGGCGCCCTTGTAGGTGACGTTCTGGACCAGGTTGCTCAGCGAGGTGTTCACCAGCAGCAGGTACACCAGCATCGGCGTCAGGCCCAGGATGAGGTAGACCCGGTTCCGCGCCAGCAGGGCGTACTCCCGGTAGAGCACGGCGGACAGGTCGGCCGCCTTGGCGGTCCTGGTCGGGGGCGTGGTGGTGAAGGACAGCTTGGCGACCATGTCACCCCTCGTTGTCGGTCATCCTGAGGAACACCTGCTCCAGGGAGTCGGCGGCGGTGGAGAACCCGGTGATCGCCACCCCCTGGTCGAGGCAGTGCTTGGACAGGTCGGGCAATACCTCGCGGGCCTTGGCCCCGTGGATCCGCACCACCGACTCCTCGACGGCGGCCGTGTATCCGGCGCTCTGCGCCCAGGCACCGACGACGCGGCCCGCCTCCGGGTCCTCGACGTCGACCACCAGGTGCGTGCTGCCGAACTCCTCGACCAGCTCGCGCGGCTTGGCGAAGCGCACCACCTTGCCGCGGTTGACGACCAGGACGCGCTGGCTGTTGCGCTCGACCTCGTCGATGTGGTGGCTGGTCCACAACACGGTCACGCCGTGCTCCTCGCGCAGCCAGGTGACGAACGCCTCGACCTGCCGCCGCCCGGGCACGTCCAGCCCGGCGGAGGGCTCGTCGAGGATCAGCAGCTGCGGGATGGTGAGCAGCGCCCTGACCATCTGCAACCGCTGCCGCTGCCCGCCGGAGAGCTGGAAGCACAGCCGCGACAGGGCCTCGGTGATGCCCAGGAACTCCGACAGCTCCATCGCCCACGGCTCGACAGCACGCCACCGCAGGCCGCGGAACCTGGCCGCGATCCGCAGGTTGTCGAGCGCGGGCAGCATCATGTCGAACGGGCCTGACTGGTGCATCGCCCCGATGCCGCTCTTGGCGGCGACCGGCTGGCGCACGGGGTCGGCGTCGAAGACGCGGACGCGGCCCGAGGTGGGGGTGGTGACGCCGCAGATCATCTTGATCAGGGTGGTCTTGCCCGCTCCGTTGGGCCCGAGCAGGCCGATGGTCTCGCCCCTGGCGATCTCGAACGAGACGTCGTCGACAGCGGGTGTCTCGCTCTTCCTGTAACGCTTGGTCAGCCCTTCGGCCGTCACCACGTCGCTCGACATGGCTTGAGTATGGGCAGGTGACAAAGGGGTGACACAACCCCACAAACGTGGGCTACCGGGCGCCGTCGCATATGCCGAACGGCAGAGGGCTGATTGTGCGCTCACGCCGTGCCGATGACCATCGGCACATGACGTTTGACTGGCCGATCAGGCAGCACGGATGAGCGGCTACACCCTGCGGATGCCCGCCGGCGGTCCAGGCGTCAGCTGGCAGCTTCCGGAACCGACCGACCCCGGCACCGCGCTGCCCTGCGTGGTCCTCGTGGATCGGGCGGGGCTCAGCGAGTTCACCGTGCTCCAGCAGGGGTTGCGCACGATCGGCGTGCCCAGCCTGCTCCTCGACGCCTGCTCGCTCGCCGACCTGCGGATCACCGGCAGGATCGAGGACGGCTCGCTCACCGTCGCCGGGCGGCGCATCGTCCCCACCGTCACCTGGGTGAGGCACTTCTCGCCGCGCGCCATCCCCGATGCCTCGCTGTTCCGCGCCGACTCGTGGTGCGCGCTGGTCGCCCAGGTGGCGGCGCTGTCGGCCGCGCGGGTGCCCGGCGGCTGCGACCCCGGCAGGCTCGTCCAGCTGTACGGCGCGAGCCGCGCGGGCGTCCGCACCCCGAGGACCGTCGTCACCACCGATCCGGGCGGCGCCGCGGCCGAGCTGGGCAGCGAGCGGATCATCGTCAAGGCCCTCGACCGGCACTTCGTCGAGACGGAACCCGGGAGGATGGAGGGGATCTTCCCGGAGATCGTCGGCGGGGCCGCGTCGAGGGGCCTGGCCGTACGCGACGTGCCGATGGTCGTCCAGGAGTACGTCGACCACTGGGCGGAGCTGCGCGTCTACCACCTGGACGGGGAGATCCGCGCCTTCCGCGTCGCGAAGTCGTCGCCCGACGCGATCTGGCGCGACGGCGCCTCCGTCACGGTCACCCCGGTGGCCGCGCCGCCCGACGTGGCCGAGGCGGTGCACCGGCTGGCCGGGCTGTGGGAGCTGCGTTACGGCGCGTTCGACTTCCTGCTGACCAGGGACGGGCCGGTCTTCCTCGAAGTGAACCCCGACGGCGACTGGCGGTGGTTCGAGTCGAAGGCGCACGTGGACGACGTCACCATCGCGGCGCTGTCGATGATCAGGAGGCTGCACCGCCAGGAGACCCCGGCGAAGATCGACCTGACCGGGTTCCTGGTGCTGCGCACCGACCGCGGCAGGCAGGCGGGCATGGACGCGTGCGTGCTCGGCGCGCTGGAGGTGCGGGTGGGCGGGACGGCCGTGCACATCAGCGCGCGCAAGGCCAGGCTGCTGAGCGCCATCCTGCTCTCGCACCCGAACCAGGTGGTGCCGACCGACCAGCTGATCGACTCGCTGTGGGGCGAGCGGCCGCCACCGACCGCGCGCAAGAACCTCCAGGTGTACGTCTCCGCCCTGCGCAGGAAGGTCGGCGACCGCATCTCCTACCAGGGGTGGGGCTACCGGCTGGACGCGGGGCCGGACGAGCTCGACCTGTTCAGGTTCCGTCACCTGGCCGGCGTCGGGCGCGACATGCGGCGCAGGGGGGACGCGAGCGCGGCGGTGACCGTACTCGACGACGCGATCAGGCTGTGGCGCGGTCGGCCGCTCGCCGAGTTCTCCGGCGTGCCGCTCATCGACCAGGCCGTCGGCCGCCTCACCGACCTGTACCTCACGGTCAACGAGGACTGGGCGGAGCTGGAGATCGAGCGCGGCGAGCACGTGGAGGTGCTGACCAGGCTGGACGACCTGGTGCCCGTCTTCCCCTCGCGGGAGCGGCTGGTCGCGGCCAGGATGACCGCGCTGGCCGGGTGCGGGCGGGCGCCGGAGGCGCTGTCGCAGTTCGAGACCGTGCGGCGGCACCTGGCGACGGAGCTGGGCATCGACCCCAGCGCCGCGCTCAGGAAGCTCTACCAGGAGATCCTTAACCGGCGCCATACCGCTGGTTAAGCGCGCCCTTCTAGCGTGGAGGCGGAGGGACTTCTATGGATCTGAACCACCGTGACACGAGGTTGATCGTCATGCTGGCCACGGGGTACACGACCACGAGGATCGCCAGGGAGTTGCACCTCAGCAGGTACACGGTGGCCGAGCGGATCAGCAAGCTGCTGGACCAGTTCGCCTGCAGCAACCGCAGCCAGCTCGTGGCCTACTTCTACGCGCACCGATTGCTGGACGTCGGCGCCTGGCCGCCCAGCGCCTCACTCTCCCTATAAAGAGTTGTCACCTTCTCGCCAGTATTCGGCGTCTCCTGTTTCACAAAATATGAGTCGGCCCAGCAGGATTCCCGAGGGAGTGAAGCCATGTTTAGGGATGACTCTTCACCGAATTATGAGCAGCTCTTCGGGGACCTGGACTTCAGGGAAGAAGACGACGCCCGTTCCGTCTATTCTCCTGCCGCGTATTTCGTCGACCTTCTCGAACTCCTCGAAGGAACGTTCCAAAAGCCCTCTCTCCTGGACCGGCGCCCCGACCTGAAGAAGGTCGTCCTCGACGCGCGCAACACCTTCACCCAGACCCCGTACCTCGACATCGTGAACGAGGTGCTCGAACGCCTCGCCGGCGCCGACCCCTACGAGGCGCTGCGCACCGGGCGCAAGCCGTTCTCGCTCAAGGCAGAGCGGCTCAAGAAGTACCTCGCCCACCTCCAGGTCACGCCCGAGGAGCTGTACCGCCTGTTCGCCGCGCGGGTGGACCACGACATCGTCGCGCGCGAGTACCTCGGGCTCTCAGCCGAGGACGTCACGCTGGTGACGACCGTGCTGTCCGGCGAGGTCGCCATAGCCAGGGCGTACGGCGTGGCCGCCACGGCCGCGCTGGCCGACGTCGACACGTTCGCCCGCGCGACCGGCCTGACCGGCGACCAGGTGCGCGAGCTGGCGGGCGTCACGGTCGGCGCTGACGGCCACGTCCTCCAGGGCCTCACCCTGCCGTGGCTGGAGCGCACGAACCGCGTCGTCCACCTGGCCCGCCTGTCCGGCCTCACCATCACCGAGCTCAACCTGGTCCTGCGCACCTGCTGCGCCGACCGCCTCGACCTGGCCGCGCTGCGCGCCGTCGCCGTCGTGTCGCACGTCGGGCGCGCCCACGACCTGCCGGTCACCGAGGTGTGCGGCCTGGTCGCCGCCGCCCTGCCCACCGGCGTCGAGATCGGTTCAGGAGACATCCTCGCAGCGCGCAACCGCGACTACCGCCACCGCCTGGCGAGCGCGATCGACGTGCAGGAATCCGACATCGTGGAGACCGTGACGCGCTACCGCGCCCGGTACGCGGCGCAGGAGCAGAGCCCGTTCGACCAGGGCGGCGTCGGGCTGCCGCAGATCGGCCTCCTGCAGCGGGTCGGCCGCCTCACCTCGGCCCTCGGCCTGTCCACCGGCGAGCTCTTCGACGTGCTCGTCGCCCTGGAGAGCGACCCGTCGCTGCACAGGTACTCGACGTTCACGCTGCTCGACGCCACCCCTCCCGGCACGCGCAACTGCTTCAAGCTGCTCGAAGAGGGCAGCCTGTGGCTGGCGCAGACGTTGTTCGCGGTGGTCGCGTGGATGCAGGCGGGCGGCTTCGCCGGGCAGGAGCTCGTCGACATCCTCGGCGGCGGGCCGGCGGAGGAGAACCTCGAGGAGATCAACGCGCTCAACCAGGCCTTGCAGCAGGTCGCCTTCTCCCCCGCGCTGTTCGAGTCCGCCAGGTTCGGCGCGCGCGCCGCCCAGGTCGTCCACGACGTGCTGACCGCCTACGAGGACACCGTCGTGTCCGCCCGCGACAACCGGCTGCTCCGCCTGGACCCGGCCCAGGCCAGGGCCGCGGCGTACGACGCGGTCACCGACCTGGGCGTCGTCGCGGCAGAGGACTTCCTCGGCTTGGGCCTGGGCGAGCGGCTGACCGCCAAGATCTTCTCCAACCTCGTCCACCAGGGCCACCTGCGCCCCGACGGCACCCTGATCGCGGTGGGGACCACGCTCGCCGGCGACTTCACCCCGTACGCCGAGCTGCTCTTCAAGTCGATCGGCGCGGTCGTCAACGGCTCGGCCTCGTTCTTCCCCTCCGACCTGGCCGCGGTCAACAACATGACCCAGGCGCAGCAGGCGGAGCTGTACGACAACCTCGTCCACAACGGCTACCTGACCGAGGACGGCGACCTGACCGACCCGGACTTCTTCCTCGACGCGGGCAACCTGGACAGGTTCGCCGTCAACGTCGACCTGTCGGACGTCCACCAGGACGTCCTGGACGTCCTGACCGAGCGCGTCAGAACTTTCGCTGAAGGTCCGCTCGCCCCCGAGATCGACGAGGAGAAACTTCTCGAAAGCCTGCGCTTCAACGGCTATATCGACCAGAACAATAACTACGTCGACAAGTCCTCGCTCATTCAACTGGGCCTGGATAATTTCGGGTTGGCGCTCGAGTTCCATCCTCGCCGGAAATCCATCCTCGCCGCGATTCAGGCGCAAATCGCGGAATATCGGCGCGGCCTTTTCACCTTCACGCCCGACGACTTCACCGCCGTCGCCGACGAGGCCATGGGACGCCGCGTGGCGGAGGGCAGGGACACCGACTTCACCGAGACGGAACGCGCCCTCGTCGACGACCAGCTCGCCGTGGTCAAGGCGGACGAGGAGCCCTACACGGTGTCCCGCGACGCCGTCCTCGACCTCGGCTTCGACGAGGAGGAGGCGGACCAGCTCCTCGCGGTGCTGGTGGACCGCGGCCACCTCACCGACGGCCGCGCCGTGCCCTGGGACCGGCTCGACTACTTCCTGAACGTCAACAACGCGCTCGGCTTCGTCCTGAAGGACCTGGAGGACTTCAGCACCGACGTCTTCTTCCTCGTCCACACCGTGGCCCAGGAGCTGTCGGCCGCCGTGGACGAGGTGGTCGCCCGGCTCACCGAGCGCGCGGCGGCGCAGCGGGACATGTTGTTCGGCTCGCTCGCCGACACGTTCGGCGTGCCGTCCGCCACGGCCGCCGCCATCTGCGAGGCGGTCACCGACCGCCCGATGGAGGTGCTGGCAGCGCCGGTCCTCACCGCGGGCGAAGACCTCGCGGCGGTGCCCGCCGACCCGCACTTCCGCCTCCTCTACCGGCGGGTGCGGCGTTTCGCCCTCCTCGCGGGCAAGCTCGGCCTGGACCCCACCGAGATCGCCGTGGTCTTCCGCGACCAGGACCTCGTCGGCAAGTTCCCCGAGCACCTCGCCCTGCCCGCCGGGCTGAAGCGGTTCGACGCCGTGCTGGAGAGCTTCGACGGCAACGTCTACCTGTTCGGCGAGGGCGGCTACTGGACCTACCCGCGCGCCACCTACACCCTGCTCAGCGCAGCGCCGAAGCCGCTCACCGAGCTGTCGCCGAGGTTCGCCGACCTGGTCGCCATCGACGCCGCCTTCACCTACACCGACAGCACGGAATGGCTGGTCGGGCACGGCGCGGACGGGGTCGCCCGCTGCTTCACCCGCGAGCCTGGCGGCACCCGCTGGGCGCCCAGGGCGCAGACCTGGGGCAAGGTGCGCAACACCTTCGACGACCCGGTGCGCATCGACAGCGCGTACGTGGACAAGGACGGCAGGACCTACCTGTTCAGCGGCGACCAGTACGTCCGCTACTCCACCGGCGACTACTCCGCCGTGGACGAGGGCTTCCCGCGCAGCACGTCCGAGTGGTGGGGCTCGGCGGTCAAGGGCCAGGTCGACGCCTCCTTCCAGGCGCCCGACGGCCGGATCCACCTGTTCAGCGGGACGACCTGGCAGTGCGGCGACACCACCGCGCCGATCGCCGGCAAGTGGGGCAGGGTACGCAGCAGCTTCTCCCCCGCCGAGCGGATCGACGCCGCCTACACCGACGGGACGGCCGCCGCGCTGTTCGCGGGCAACCAGGTGATCCGCTACTCCGACTGCCTGGAGAACCCGGGCGTCCTGGCCGACGAGGGCCACCCCAGGCTGATCCACGACGTGCCGGCCGAGTTCGAGGGCGCGGTCGACGCCGCCTTCGTCGACGCGGCCGGGGTGCTGCACCTGTTCCGCAACGGCAGGACCGTCGCCATGACCGGCGCCCGCGCCAAGGTCGTGAAGACCGCCGACCGGTGGGGCGTGCTGCCGCCCGCTCTGCCCAGCGGGACGGTCGACGCCGCGTTCGTCGGGCTCGACGGCAGGACGTACCTGTTCAGCGGCGAGACGTACCTGCGCTACTCCACGTCCGACTACGCGACCGTCGACTCCGGCTACCCGCGCTCGATCGCGGCCGACTGGGGCGGGCTGACCCGCGTGGACGCGGCGTTCGTCATGGACGGCACCGCCTACCTGTTCGGCGTCGGCGGCGCCCTGTTCGAGCTGCCGGCCGAGTGGGAGAGCGACCTCAACGCCGGGCGCGTCTCTCCGCAGCTGCGCAACCGGTTCCAGGAGCACGGGCTCAGCCCGGTGGGCATCACCGGCAAGGCGCCCGAGTGGCACGTCACGACCGACGAGGCCATCCCACTCACCGTCCGGCGCGAGGGGCTGCGGATCAAGGTGTACGGCGAGGGCGCCAGGTTCCACGTGCGCTACTCGACCAAGGACTACAGGACGCCCGACGCCGGGTTCCCCAAGCCGCTGTCCGGCAACTGGTGGAACCTCGACCTGGGCCCGGTGGACGCCGTGTTCACCGGCACCGACAACAGGACCTACCTGTTCTCCGGCGACCGGTACGTGTGGTTCGACGCGATCCACCGCTGGTGGTCGGAGCCGCTGACCATCCGCGACCACTGGGACAGCATCCCGTTCGACCGGGTCGACGCCGCCTTCGCCGGGCAGGACGGCCGCACGTACGTCTTCTCCGGCAACCGGTACATCCGCTACTCGACCAGCGACTACACCGCGGTCGACGACCGGTACCCGGCCAGGGTGGACGCGTTCTGGGGCAACGTGCCCAACAACCTGGCCAGGACGGGCCAGGTGGACGCCGCGCTGGTCATGGACGTGACCGAGCAGGTCGACGGCGTCGACACGGCCAGGACGTACACGTACCTGTTCTCCGGCGACCAGTACGTCAGGTACCTGGGCCGCGACTACGCCGTCGTGCAGCCCGGCTACCCGCGCACCCTCGCCGCGCTGAAGACGGAGCCCGGGATGGGGGCGCTGGACGTGGCGCTCGACGGCGTCGACGCGGCGCTGTCCGACCGGCGCAACACTTACCTCTTCCGCGGCGACCGCGCGCACGTCGTGTCCAGGGCGCCGTACCGGTCCTACCCCGGCTACCAGGGGGTGACCTGCGCGTTCCTCGACGGCGGCTCGGTGGTGACCGAGGGCTACGAGGGCTGGCTGAGGCGCAGCTCCATCGAGGAGCGGCAGCCGTCGGCCGCGCCGTACCGGCCGAGGACGCTGCGCACGGTGCCGCAGGAGTTCAGGACCGGGCTGGACGCGGTCCTGAGCGGCGCGGACGGCAACACCTACCTGTTCAAGGGCGCGCTCTGCTTCAACACGCAGCTCAACCACGCCTACCCGCTGGCCGAGGAGTGGGGCAGGCCGCGCAACAACGTCTACCTGGACAGCGCGGTCGACGCCGCGTTCCTGGGCAGGGACGGCAGGACCTACCTGTTCAGCGGCGACCAGTTCACCGTCGAACCGGGCGGCGAGCCGCAGCTCATCAGCGACCACTGGGCCGGGCTGACCAGCGTCGACCTGGCCTACGTGCGCGGCACCACGACGTACCTGTTCGAGAAGCCGGACGCCACGGGCGCGCGCCGCTACCTGTGCTACTCCGGCATGGACTACACCGTCCCCGACCAGGGGTATCCGGCCGTCACCGACGCCACGTTCTGGCAGTCGCCGAACGGTTTCCCGGTGCCGGAAGCCGTGCTCTTCGAGGGCGGCACGATGATCCTGCTCGGCGGCGACCGGTGCGTGTCGTACGACGAGAAGACCGGCTCCTGGTCGTTCCCGCGGCCGGTCGAGCGGATCTGGCGCGGCTACCCGCAGGGGGTGGGCGCCCTCCGCACGGCGTTCACCGCCCAGGACGGCACGACCTACTTCTTCTTCGGCACGCAGTTCGCCGCCTACAAGGACGGCGCGTTCGGCCCGCTCACCAGCGTCCGCGACCGGTGGGGGCTGTCGGCCAACCCGTTCGGCACGACGGTCGACGCCGCGTTCGCCTGGCGCGGCACGACGTTCCTGTTCTCCGGGGACCACTACGTCCGCTACTCGACCGGCGACTACCGGTACGTGGACGCGGGCTATCCGAAGAAGACGAGCGGCAACCTGCGCAAGGAGGAGGCGTTCAGGAACTTCCCCGAGTCCTTCGAGGACGTGCTCGCCGGCCCGCTCGACGCCGTGATCGCCAACGACAGGACCGTGTACGCGTTCGCCGCTGGCACCTGCCACGTGGCCTCGCGCGACCTCGCGGGCAGCGTGCCGCTCGCCGCCCTCGGGCGGATCAGGAACACCGTCGCCGAGCGGGTCGACGCGGCCTTCGTCGCCGATGGGAAGACGTACCTGTTCTCCGGCGACCAGTACGTGCGCTACTCGGGCTCCGACTACACCTACGTGGACGACGGGTACCCCAGATCGCTCCGCGACCCGGCCGACTTCCAGGTGCCCGACCAGTACCAGGACGGCGTGGACGCGGCGTTCAAGGGGCTCGACGGGCGGATGCACTACTTCCGCGGCAAGGAGCTGGGCTGGGGGAAGGTCACCAACGCCTTCACCGGCCAGCACCTCGACGCGGCGTTCGTCGCGCCGGGCGGCGAGCTGTACGCCTTCAGCGGCGGGCAGTTCATCCGTTACCGGCCCGGCGTGCTCGACCTGGTGGAGGAGGGGTTCCCGCGCACCGTGCGTGACGACTGGGGCGACCTGCCAGCCGGGTTCGAGGCGGGCCCGGACGGCGCGTTCGTCTTCGAGGGGCGCACCTACCTCACCAAGGGCGAGCAGTACGTCCGCTACTCCGGCCAGGACTACCATCGGGTGGACCGGGCCTTCCCGCAGGAGTTCCAGCACCGCTGGTCCGACATCGCCGACTACCGGCTGAGCGACGTGCACGTCATCACCCGCTTCGCCGAGCTGGCCCGCGCGCACCCCGACGGGCTGCCCGCCTTCCTGCTGACCGGTACGGAGGATCCGTACCTCTACCTGTCCGACCTGTTCGGCTGGGACATGGAGGAGCTGCGCTGGGCGCGGCGGCACAGCGAGCTGCTGACGCCGGAGACGAAGGAGGAGGCGCGGTTCGAGGTCGAGTTCCTGCTCAAGCTGGCCGACCTCTTCACCGCGTCGGGCAGGATCGGGCTGGCTCCCCAGGCGCTCTACGAGGGCGTCTGGTCCAAGGTCTACGGGTCCGGTGACCTGGAGGCGGCGGCCACCGCCCTGTCCGCGCTGCTCAGGACGCCCAACCCGATCCACGACGAGCTCAACGTGCTCAGGCGCGACGCGCTCGTGTCGATGCTGGCCGACCGCGGCTACGACGGCGCGCGCGAGCTGTACCAGCGGCTCCTGCTCGACGTGGAGATGGGCAGCGCGGGCACGACCTCGCGGGTGCGCGAGGCCATCGCGGCCGCCCAGCTCTTCGTCCACCGCTACCTGCTCGACCTGGAGCCGGTCACCGGCGACAGCGCCGAGGTCCGCGCGCGGCTCAGGTCGTGGTGGGCGTGGATGAAGAACTACCGCATCTGGGAGGCCAACAGGAAGGTCTTCCTCTACCCGGAGAACTACCTGCGCCCCGAGCTGCGGCCCACCAAGACGCCCGCGTTCCGCGCGCTGGAGAACGACCTGCTCCAGGAGGAGATCACCCCCGACGCCGTGCAGCGGGTCTACAAGAAATACCTCGACGAGTACACCGAGGTGTCGCGCCTGGCCATCGCCGGAGGCTACGTCTACACGGCCGACGACGCCCCTGAAGGCGAGCGCCGCCTGGTGCTCTTCGGCAGGACCAGGACCGCGCCGCGCCGCTACTACTTCCGCGACGCCGAGTTCCACGAGGGCGAGCGGCTGAGCGCGACCTGGAACGCCTGGCAGAAGGTGGACGTCCAGATCGACTCGGACGTGGTCGACCCGGTGCACGCGTTCGGGCGGATCTTCGTCTTCTGGACGGTCGTCGAGAACGCCCCGCCGGAAAACCTCGCGGGCACCGTGGTCACCGCCAAGAAGGAGGGCGAGAGCCAGAAGGTGCAGGCGCCGCCGCCCGCGCCGCGGGTGCAGATCTTCTACTCCTTCCGCAACCTCAACGGCGAGTGGAGCTCGGCGCAGCTCCTGGCGGCCGACGCGCGGAAGGACGGCCCGATCTCCGGCGTCAGCCTGTACGTCCAGGCCTCGCGCAACCTGCCAGGCGGCCCGCCGGGCACCCACGACTCGATCGTGGTGCAGTGCACCTACAAGGTCTCCGGCAAGACGACGGTCGAGTCGGCGTTCACACTGACCCCCGAGCTGTACGCCCTGCGCGCGGCGAACACCGTGCCGCCGCCGCGGCCCACGGATCTGACGAAGGTGTTCGCCGAGCCGGTGCCGCCGATCGTGCGCTTCAACATGCCGGCAGACTCCCCCGACGGGCCGTGGTTCAGCGTCGACCACAAGGGCGGCAGCTTCCTGTGCCGCCCGGTGAGCGCGCCCTACGCGCCCTACCCGTGGGTGGGGCTCCCCAGGAACCCCGACCGGCTGCCGACGAACTGGGCGAAGATCTCCGCCTCGTTCCGCACGGCCGACGGCACCATGTACTTCTTCGACAGCGCCGCGCAGAAGTACATCCAGACCCCGCCGGGCAAGGACAGCTCGGCGCAGACCAAGAAGGACACGACCGACCGCTGGGGCCTGGTGGCCAACAACCTGATCAGGACCGGGGTCGTCGACGCCGCCCTGGCCCGCGGCTCGGTGGTCTACCTGTTCTCCGGCAAGGAGTACTACAGGTACACCAGCTTCCCCACGCTCGACACCGGCTACCCGAAGCTCATCGCCGACAACGACGAGAACCTGCCGAAGTGGCAGCGCGTCGACTGGGTGCTCCCGCTGCCCGACGGCAGGATCCACTTCGGCTGGGGGGACCAGCACTTCCGGGTCCTGTCGGACTGGACGCAGGACCGCGGGCAGTGGAAGCCGCCCGCGCGCCCCGCCGACGCGCCCACGTTCACCTCAGCCGACGGTGTGCACACCTTCGACAACAAGACCGGCACGTACACCGTCCAGGGCGACAAGAATCCGCGGTCCACCAGGGCGCTCGGCAAGACGCAGACGACCATCGTCAAGACCGGCGCCGTCGACCTCGCCTACGTCAACGGCGACAAGCTGTTCCTGACCTCGGGCGGCGAGTTCTACCGCTACACGCTGCCCGCCACCGGGCCCGTCCCCGACTTCGTCGACACCGGCTACCCCAAGCCGCTCCCCCGCGCGCTCAGGTCCGCCTTCCGCGGCTACGTCTTCAGCGGCGACGACTACGCGGTGCTGGGCGACCAGGAGCCGGACGCCGCGTTCGCGTGGATCCCCGTCCAGGGCAACTGGCGCGCCCTGCCGACCGGCGGCTATGACAGCGTCCTCGAAGGCGACGCGCTCTACTTCTTCCAGGGCACGACCTACGCCACGTACCCGCTGGGCGACCTCAGGCCGTACGAGATCGCCGCGCTGCCCAACGAGATCATCAGGCTCACGTCGAGCACGGCGTACCAGCTCAACCGCGAGCTCCTGACCGGCGGCGTGGCCGCGCTGCTCGCGCCGTCCACGCAGGAGACGGACGAGCTGCCCAGGTTCAGCCAGAGCCGTACCGACGCCACCACCATCAGGGTCAGGCCGGAGGTGTGGAAGGCGGGCGTGCCGACCAGCTCCCACCTGGACTTCAACAGCTCCAACGGCATCTACTACTGGGAGATCTTCTTCCACGCGCCGCTGCTCATCGCGCAGGCGCTCAACGGCGCCCAGCGCTTCGAGGACGCCCGGCGGTGGTACGAGTACGTCTTCGACCCGACCAGGCGCAACGACTACTGGCGCTTCCTGCCGTTCCTCGCGATCGACATCCCGGCGCTGGTCTCGGCGTGCCGGCGGGAGGCCGACGGCAGGAAGATCGCCGGGTACGACGCGATCCTCACCAAAGTGGAGGCGCTAGCGCCCGCGTTCGAGCAGGTCAGGACGTTGACAACGGCCGAGCTGACGTTCCTGTCCGACCTGGCGGGGACCGGGCTCGACGCGGTCCGTACGGCGCTGCCGTCCAGCGAGCTGGTCGAGATGCTCGGCTACCTGCGCAGGCAGTACGACCTGCTGGGCGACAGGGACAGCCTGCTCCGCGCCTACCTGGACGACCCGTTCGACCCGCACGCCATCGCCGACCTGCGGCCGGTCGCCTACCGCCGCGCCGTGGTGATGGCCTACATCGACAACATCATCGACTGGGGCGACATGCTCTTCCGCCAGTACACGGGCGAGAGCATCGACGAGGCGCGGATGTTGTACATCTTCGCCCACGACCTGCTGGGCGAGCGCCCGTTCGACCGGGGGCCGCGGGCGCTCACCCCGTCCTCGACGTACGAGCAGCTCGACGGCGGCGCGTCGGGCGACGTGGCCGCGATCACCGCGGGCGGCGCGATGCTCGAAGGCACGGGCACCGTGCACGAGAGCATCGCCAGGCCGTACTTCTACGTGCCGGACAACGCCACCTTCCACGAGTACTGGGCGCGGATCGAGGACCGGCTGCGCAAGATCAGGCAGTCGCTCGACATCATGGGCATCGCCCGCCCCGTCCCGCTGTTCGAGCCGCCCGCCGACGTCATGGCGCTCGTGCGCGGCAGGGCGTCCGGCGCCTCGCTCGACCAGCTCACCGCGAACCCGGCGGCCGCGCTCCCGCACTACCGGTTCGCCTTCCTCTTCCGCAAGGCGCAGGACCTGGTCGGCCAGCTCCGCCAGTACGGCGGCGACCTGCTCGGCCACCTGGAGCGCCGCGACCTGGAGCAGCTCTCGCTGCTGCAGAACCGGCAGGAGGCGG
This sequence comes from Nonomuraea sp. NPDC050556, assembly GCF_044457355.1. Taxonomy (NCBI): domain Bacteria; kingdom Bacillati; phylum Actinomycetota; class Actinomycetes; order Streptosporangiales; family Streptosporangiaceae; genus Nonomuraea; species Nonomuraea sp. NPDC050556. Next base: position 481,302 of record NZ_JBITGU010000004.1, read on the forward strand.
CGATCCTCGCGCTGACCACGGCCATCAAGGAGGCCCAGGTCGCGATGGCCAACGAGTCGGTGGCCGAGCTCCAGGCCACGAAGAAGGGCGCGGAGGACCGGATCGACCACTTCGAGAAGCTGATCGCGCAGGGCCTCACCCCGGTGCAGGAGGCGCAGATCTCGATGATGTCGCTGGCCGCGACGGCGAACTTCGTGGCGATGGGCATCAAGATCGCCGCGGCCATCGCGCTGTCCGGCCCGGAGGTCTACGTCGGCCCGTTCATCGTGGGCATCAGGGAGGGCAGCCAGGAGGTCGGCAACGCGCTCAACACGATCTCGGACGTCTCCTCGACCCTGGGCCAGGGGTTCAGCTCCATCGGCGAGATCCTCGGCGTGCGCGCCGACCAGGACCGGCAGGAGCTGGACTGGCGGCTGCAGCTCGGGATGGCCAGGACCGACCTGGCGCAGATGACCCACCAGCTCGCCTCGGCCGAGCTGCAGGTCGCCGTCGCCAAGCGCGAGCTGGAGGTGCACACCAGGGAGAAGGCGAACCTCGACGCCGTCAACACCTTCCTCACCGACAAGTTCACCGGCGCCCAGCTCTACGGCTGGATGGCCGGGCGGCTGTCCGCGACGTACTTCCAGTCCTACCACCTGGCCTACGAGCTGGCCCGGTCGGCCGAGCGGGCCTACCAGTTCGAGCGCGGGCTGACCGAGACGTTCGTCCAGCCGACGTACTGGGACAGCAGGCGCGGCGGCCTCCTCGCCGGGGAGACCCTGGCGCTGGACCTGGAACGGCTGGGCAAGGCGTACGTCGAGGCGGACCGGCGCGGGATGGAGATCACCAAGAAGGTCTCGCTGCTCGCCGTCGACCCGCTCGCGCTGCTGGCGCTCAGGGGGACGGGCACGTGCGAGTTCGCGCTGACCGAGGCGCTGTTCGACCGCGACTTCCCCGGCCACTACCGGCGGCAGATCCGTACGGTGTCCGTCACGTTCCAGACCGCCGACGGCCCGATCGGCATCCCCGCCACGCTCACCCAGCTCGACAACAAGGTCGTGCTGTCGCCCGACCCGAAGGCGGTCAAGTTCCTGCTCGACCCGAAGGGCTCGCCGCCCGAGTCGCTGCGCGGCGACTGGCGGCCGAGCCAGCAGATCGCGCTGTCGGACCTGGAGGAGTACAAGGAGAACAACGGGCTGTTCGAGCTGCGCTTCGACGACGACCGCTACCTGCCCTTCGAGGGGACGGGCGCGATCTCCCGCTGGCGGCTGTCCGGCCGGCCGCAGTCCGCGCTGACCGACGTCACGATCACCGTGAAGTACACGGCGCAGCAGGGCGGCGAGCCGTTCGCCACGGCGGTGAAGGGCATGCTCAAGCCGTACCCCTCCGCCAGGTTCTTCGACGTGGCCACCGAGTTCCCCGAGGAGTGGGCCGCCTTCCAGGAGGGCGCCGAGCTGGTCCTGCCGTTCACCCCCGACCTGTTCCCCGGGATGAGCGGGCGCCAGGTCACCGGGCTGTTCGCGTCGTACGGCGCGGCCGGGGCGCGGTTCCTGCTCAACGGGGACCAGCGGCTCGCGCTCAACGACGGCAAGCTGCTCAGGACGCCGGGACTGAACGTCGGCGGGGCGCCGTGGAACCTCGTCCTCGAAGGCGACAGGTCGGTCCTGACCACCGTCGGTCTCGTGGTGGCCTACCGCGCAGGAGTGAGGTGACCCCATGCCCTGGCCGTTCTCCTCGAAGAAGCCCAAGAAGCCCCCGACCCGCAAGGTCACGAGGCAGCAGCAGGGGGCCGACATCGAGCTGGAGTCCTTCAAGCCGAAGGTCACCTTCGCCCCCGGCGTGAAGACCACCGAGTCGGAGCACGTGCTGCCCAAGGATGCGCCGCTCCGGCCCATCGCCAAGACCAGGCGAACCGTGCCGGCCGTCACCCACGACATGAGCGACGACGACAGGTACGCCTACAACAAGAAGTCCACCGAGGACGCCCTCGGCACCATCTACGACGCGTTCTACGCCAAGACCGGCGACCGCCTCGACCTCAACGGCCGGATCAACAAGGTCTACGGGATGATGGGCAAGGGCGTCTCGGAGTACATGAAGAACCCCGTCGCCCACGACACGTTCACCGCCTTCAACGTCACCAACAAGGCAGTCCGCGTCAAAGGCCAGAAGGTCAGCGCCTACGAGAAGGCGCTGAAGGCGTACAACGACTGGCCCACCGCCGACCCGGCGACCAGGCCCGCGACCCGGCCGAAGAAGCCGACCGGCCCGAAGACCAACGACGAGTCCGTCCTGAACGGCGACTACTTCCACGTGCACAACCTGCGGCCCGACCTGACCAAGGACCTCAAGGGCAAGTCCCGCCGCATCATCGTCAACGTGAAGTCGCAGGAGGCCGGGCTCAGGGTGGCCAAGGCCGTACAGGACCTGTTCACCGACCCCGACGCCGGACCGGGCATCCGCGAGTACAAGATCTACCTCTCGGAGAAGGGCGAGAACGTCACCACGGCGAAGTACGACAAGCTCGTCATCTACTACGCCATGAAGGACGACCTGGACGGCGCCGACGTCAGAGGCGACAAGATCGTCAGCGCGATCTCGGGGGCGATCAAGCCCACCGACGTCGACCAGGGGTTCGCCCCCTTCTACTCCATCCTCGGCCCCGGCGTGGCCTGGGCCGAGGAGCCGAAGCACTTCGTCGAGGCCCTCCAGGAGAGCTTCACCACGACCCGGAGCAACATCATCTCGGGCGTGATCAAGTCGAAGGACAAGGTCGTCGACAAGGCCGAGTTCATCCGCCTGGTCAACGACGCGCTCAAGACAGCGGGTGTGGACCCGGAGCGGCCGCACCGCCACCTCGTGGGAGCGAAGACATGACGACCACGCACCCGGAACACTCCCAGGTGAAGAAGAAGGCGCCGGCCTCCTCCAGGAAGAAGGTGCGCGTCCAGCCCGCGAAGCCGTCCAGGCTCATCGCCGTGGTCGACGACGACGACGAGACCCCCACGAGGCCGGCCAGGCGCGTCGCCATGCTGGGCGAGGAGGAGAGTCCCCTCCTGCTCGCCCCGAGCGTCCCGCTCCGCAGCGTGTCCAAGCGCGACCTGCTCCCGCACCCGGACGACCAGGCCCGCTACGACCTCAACCGCAAGTCGGCCAGAACCACCCTCGACGAGATCTACGACCAGTACTACAACGGGATGACCGGCCGCCGCCGCTCGTCCGACGAGGTCGAGCGGAGCATCTACAGCCTGATGGGTACGGCCCGCTCCGACTACGCGAAGGTGCCCATCTCCGACGCGCAGTGGAAGTCCTTCAACGCGCAGAAGAACGCCACCATCGTCGCGCAGGGGGTGGGCAACTCCAGGGCGGCGTGGCAGAAGTACCGGCACGACCTCGCCAGGTACAACAGCAGCTGGGACAAGTACAACCCGTTCGTCTCGGCGCCGGTGCCGCCGAAGGGGCCGGAGAACAACGAGCAGGCGATCGCGCGCGGCGACTACTTCCGCGTGTACAACGCCAACGGCGACAGCCGCAACAAGAAGGGGCGGATGCGGCGCATCATCGTCAACGTCAACTCGCAGAAGGCGGGGCTGAACGTCGCCGACGCGCTCAACAAGCTGTTCGTGGACCCGGTGACGGCCAAGCACTTCTGGCAGTACAAGATCTACCTGTCCAAGAAGCCGGGGCTGGGCGGGGCGCTGATCAAGCACGACAAGCTCGTCCTCTACTACGGCCTGGCCGATCCTGAGGACACGAGCAGCGATCCGGTCGGCGACAGGATCGTCGACGCGATCAGCGGGGCGATCGGCAAGGACGACGTGGGCGAGGGGTTCGCGCCGTTCTACTCGCGGGTCAGCCCGGGGATCGCATGGGCGGAGGAGCCGAAGGCGTTCGTGGACGCGCTCAAGCGCAGCTTCACCAGGACGCGGGCGGAGATCATCCAGGGGGTCATCAAGAAGAAGGAGGTGATCGGCGACAAGGACGAGTTCGAGCGGCTGGTCTACGAGGCGCTGGAGAAGGCGAAGGTCGACCCGGAACGACCACACCGCCACATCCGCGAGGCGTAGACGCACCGACCCACCGGTCCGCCCCTCCCCCGAAGGAGGTCAGCCACAGCAGGACCGGCGGCAGGTCGTCGAGGCGACCCGCTCACCAGCGCGGTCGCCGGGCGGATCCTGGCGGACGAGGAGCGGTGACCGTAGCCGCCCTCGACCACGGCCGGACGCTTGCCCGCGTCGGCGTGCGCCGGGGGCGGTTCGTGCGCGACGTGCCGGGGTTGCTCTGGACGGCCAACCTGGGGTCTTCAGGCCCGGGCAGCCAGCTTGGACGGTCCCGGGCGTCAGCTGGGCGGGTCCGGGGCGCTCAGCTCGGGTGAGTCTGGGCGGTCAGCGCCACCAGTCGTCGAGGGGGGTGGCGGGGACGGCGCGCTTGTGGCGGGTGGCGAGGAACAGGGACTCCACCCTCGCCGCCACCTCCGGCGTGACGTCCGCACCCTCCAGGTAGTCGTCGAGCTGCGCGTACGTCAGGCCGAGCGCCACCTCGTCGGGCAGCGCGGGCCGGTCGTCCTCCAGGTCGGCGGTCGGCACCTTGCGCCAGATGCTCGGCGGCGCGCCCAGCTCCTGCAGCAGCGCGGCACCCTGCCGCTTGGTCAGCCCGGTCAGCGGGGTGAGGTCCACGCCGCCGTCGCCATATTTCGTGAAGAAGCCGGTCACCGCCTCGGCCGCGTGGTCGGTGCCCACGACGAGCATGCGGAGCTGCCCGGCGATCGAGTACTGGATCACCATGCGCTCGCGCGCCTTGATGTTGCCGCGCACGAAGTCACGCAGCTGTCCGCCCTCGCCCAGCAGGTCCCCCGCACCGAGAGCCACCTCGGCGGCGACCGCGTCGGCGCTCGGCTTCACGTTCACGGTGACCGTACGGTCGGGGCGGATGAAGTCGAGGGCGATCCGCGCGTCCTCCTCGTCGGCCTGCACGCCGTACGGCAGGCGGACGGCGACGAAGGTCGCCTCCTGCCCCTCGGCCCGCAGCTCCTCGGCGGCGAGCTGGCACAGCCTGCCGGTGAGCGCGCTGTCCTGGCCGCCGCTGATCCCGAGCACGTAGCCCGTGGACCTGGACGAGCGCAGGTAGTCCTTGAGGAAGTCGACCCGTTCCCGGACCTCCACCTTGGGGACGATGGCCGCCTTGACACCGAGCTCGGCGAGGATCTGCTCCCGTACGTTCACCACGCACGTACTGTACTGTCCACCCTCCCCCAACCCCACGACCGGCACCGCCATGACGACCTCCCACACACCTCTCCCCTCAAAAGGAGAGAGGGCGTAGATGGGAGGACATCCCTGCATGGGGCTTTCCAAGCGTTCTTGGGTACGGCGGGCCGTCGGTCTAGGAGATGTCCAGGTTGCCCATCATGCCCATGTCCTCGTGTTCGAGGTTGTGGCAGTGGAAGACATAACGCCCCTGGTACCCGGTGAACTTCACCAGCACCTCAACCAGCGAGTTGTCCTCGATGTCCATCGTGTCCTTCCAGCCCACGTCCGTGGGCCGGATCTCACCCTCGTTGGCGCGGTTGAGCACCTGGAAGTGCGCCATGTGGATGTGCAACGGATGGTGCTGGTCGGTGATGATCTGCCACCGCTCGACCGTCCCCAGCTTGGACCGCACGTCAGCCCGCTCAGGATCGAACACCCTGCCGTTGATCACCCACGCCATGTGCCCGTTGTTCGCCCCCTCGGTGAAGTTGATCTTCCGGGTGGCCACGGCCGAGTCGGCGGAAAGCTGCTCGAAGTTGGTCAGCCGCCCGGGGATCGAGCTCTGGTCCCGCCCCTGCCTGGCGACGCGGAAGCGCATGATCTGCCCCGTGCCGTTCTCACCGAAGGTGTTGCGCAGCGTCACCTCCGACCCCACGGGATAGGCGGAGAAGTCGATGATCACGTCGAACCGCTCGCCCGACGAGATCGGGATCCTGCTGTGCTTCACCGGCGCCCCGAGCAGCCCGACGTCGCTGCCGATCTGCACGAACTGCGTGCTCGCCGGCTCCAGCGCGAGCTCGTAGCGCCGGGCGTTGGAGGCGTTGAGGATACGGAACCGGTAGCGGGTGTTGTCAACCTCCATCACCGGCCACGGCGCGCCGTTGACCAGGATGACGTCGCCCATGACGCCCTGCATGTACTCCTCGGGCACCCCGGGAGCGCCGGTGAGGTCGGGCGAGAGCGAGGGGTAGGCCAGCGACCCGTCCTCACCGAAGGCCCGGTCGACGATCATGAGCGGGACGTCGTGGTCCCCCTTGGGCAGCGGCAGCGCGTCGGACACGTCGTCGTGGACGAGGTGGAACCCCGCCAGCCCCCGCCAGACGGCGGGCCCGGTGAAGTCCATGCGGTGGTCGTGGTACCAGAGCGTGGCGGCTGGCTGGTTGATCGGGTAGTCGTACTCCCGCTGCAGGTTGGTGGTGCGCCCCTTCATGGAGTGGCCGCTGTGCCCACCGGAAGCCGGCATGATCAGGTCGATCGGGTATCCGTCGTGCTCGGCGGGCGTCACGCCGCCGTGCAGGTGGACCGCGACGGGGACGGGCAGTTCGTTGTGGTGGGTCACCTTGGTCTGGCGGCCGCTGCGCGACACGATCGTCGGCCCGGGGAAGATGCCGTTGTATCCCCAGATATCAGTCTGGTAGCCAGGGATGATCTCCATCCTGGCCGCCTTCTGCACGATGTCGTAGTAGTCGGTGGTGCCGTCCGTACGCGCCGGCTTCAGCACCGGCGGGATGGGCAGGGGAACCTTGAAGGGCTTCGGCAGAGGGATCTTGCTGGCCAGAACCCTCCCCGTGCTCGCCTGCTGTTGCAGGTTGCCGTTGCCGCAGGCGGGAATGAGGGGAAGGATGGCTATCCCCATCCCCGCACGCAGAACGTCCCGTCGATTCAGGTTCATCGACGATCCTCTCGTCGGCTTCATATGTAGACAGACTACACCTCAAGCTCGGCGATCGCGGTCAGAGCTGCCAGGCGCTGCTCCGACGTGGCCGCGATGGGCCCCACGCACATCGCGGTGACCCCGGCCTCGGCGTAGGCCGCCAGCCGTTCCGCGATCCGCGACGGCGACCCCAGCAGCGACATCCCGTCGACGAACTCCAGGGGCACGGCCTCGATCGCCCCCGCCACGTCGCCCGCGTTGTACCTGTCCTGGATCACCGCGGCCTCCTCGCCGAACCCCATCTCCTCGGCGATCCGGTAGTAGAAGCTCTCCCCGCGGTGTCCCATGCTCAGGAACTGCGCGGCGAAACGTCGGATGGGCGCGGCCAGCTCGGCAAGCGGTGCGTTCCCCATGGCCATCGGCACCGTGAGCAACACCTCGAAGTCCTGGGCGAGCGGCGCCTTCTTGCCCATCAGCGCGACCGCCTCGCGCACCCGTTCCGGCGAGAGGAACGTGCCGATCCACCCGTCGCCGATCTCGCCGGCGAGCTCCAGGTTGCGCGGCCCGACCGCGGCCAGGAAGATCGGGACGCCGGCGGGAGCGTGCAGCCGGAGCGCCGCCGCCCCCTCCTCCATCGGCAGCCGGTAGTGCTCGCCCTGGTAACGCACCTCCTCGCCGCGCAACGCCATCCGGACGATCTCGACGTACTCCCTGGTCCTCGCCAGGGGCGCGGTGAAGGGCCGCCCGTGCCAGCCCTCAGTGGCGACGGAGTTGGAGATCCCGAGCCCGAGGCGGAAGCGCCCGCCGGACAGGGAGTCGAGCGACGCGGCCGTCATCGCCATCATCGACGGGGTCCGCCCGGGGATCTGGCACACCCCGGACACCAGGTTGATCGTCGTGGTACGGCCGGCCGCCCAGCCGATCATGCCGACCGCGTCACGCAACCCCTCGGGGGCGAGCGCGTAGGAGAACCCCAGCCGCTCCGCGTGGTCGAGTAGGGCTCCCGCATCCGGGGAGAAGAGATTGAGTCCCAAGCGCATGCGACGAAGTATCGCCGTACCCGCTGGTGGCGCAGTCGAGCCGCGTTGGACGCCGCCCCGAGTGCCCCGTGCCAGGGTCGAAAACATGGCAGACATTGATCTCGTACGGCTCGCGCGCTCGTACTTCGCCTCCAAGGTGCTGCTCAGCGCCGTCGAACTGGACCTGTTCAGCGCGCTGGGAGCCAAGCCGCTGACGGAACCGGAGATCCGGGAACGGCTGGACCTGCACCCTCGCGCCTGCCGCGACTGGCTGGACTCGCTCGCCGGCCTCGGACTGCTCGTGCGCGACGGCGACAGGTACGCCAACAGCCGCGACGCCTCGGTGTACCTCGACTCAGCCAAGAGCACCTACATCGGCGGCTTCTTCCTGCTCCTGAACTTCCACTACAAGAACTGGCAGGCCCTGACCAGCCTGCTGCGTACGGGAGAGCCCGGCTTCCAGGGCGCGGCGAACTTCGACGTGCTCTACGCGGAGCCGAGCAGGGTCACGCAGTTCATGCAGGCCATGGACGGCGCGGCGGCGGCCGTCGGCCCGGCGCTGGCCCAGGCCTTCGACTGGAGTGCGCACGGCTCGTTCGTCGACGTCGGCGGCGCGCGTGGCAACCTGGCCGCCGAGATCGTCCGGGCGCACCCGCACCTGGCCGGGATCACCTTCGATCTGCCGCAGGTGGAACCGGCGTTCCACGAGCACATGGAGAAGCTGGGCCTGACCGACAAGATCAAGTTCATCGGCGGCGACTTCTTCACCGAGCAGCTCCCCCGGGCCGACGTGGTGATCTTCGGCCACGTCCTGCACGACTGGGACGACGAGGCGAGGACCGCGCTGCTGAAGAAGGCCTACGACGCGCTGCCGCCCGGCGGCCAGGTGGTCATCTACGACGCCCTCAAGGAGAGCGCTCCCGGCGCGCCCGACACGTTCCTGATGAGCCTCAACATGCGCCTCATCACGCGGGGCGGCTCGGAGTACACCGAGGCGGAGGCCCGCTCGTGGCTGACGACCGCCGGTTTCGGGCAGATCGAGCTGGTCCCGCTGAGCGACCCCGACGTCATGGTCACCGGACGCAAGGGGGAGAAGTGAAAGCGGCGATCGGGCGGCGCGGCCTCCTGGCCGGCGGCGCCGCCGTCCTGGGCAGCGCGGCCCTGGGCGCGCCCGCTCTTGCCAAGGGGCGGGAAGAGGTCGACGTCGTCGTCGCAGCGGGCTCGATGACCGCTCCGTCGAGCATCCCCCAGGGCGTCGTGACCTTCCGCGTCCGCTCCTCCGGCCCCGCGCTGTCGGTGGTCTTCCTGCGGCTGCGCTCCGGCGTCACCATCGACACCTACCTCGGGCACCTCGCCAAGGTCTCCTCGAAGGACCCCGAGGTGCGCAAGGCCGCGGCCAAGGCGATCGAGGAGGCGGCTGACGGGCTCGGCGGCGCGGTCGTGACGGCCCAGATCCCCGTGACGTTCACCCAGATCATCGCGCCTGGGCGCTACCACCTGATCTCCTTCGACTACCAGAACCCCGACGTGGCGCCGGTCGTCCGCGAGATCGCGGTCAAGGGCGCGTCGCCCGGCCGCTATCCGGCGGGCGTGGCCACCATCGCGCTGTGGCAGTCGGGCACCCGCACCAGGTTCGCCGTGACCGGTCCCCGCCTGCCCGCACGCGGCCGCTACCTGGTCGTCAACGGCTCCGACGGGCTGAACGAGGTCGTCTTCATGCCGGTGAAGCCGGGCACCACGGCGGCCGAGCTGCAGGCGGCCTTCGACGCCTTCAGGGAGGGGAAACAGCCGCCGAGCATGCCGTTCATCGGGCAGCCGACGGGGCTGGCCCCCCTGTCCCCCGGATACGTCGCCGTGCTGGAAACCTCCCTGACCGCAGGTCTGTACGCCCTGTGGACCTATATGCCCGATCCGCGCACCGGCCTGCCCAGGGCCTGGGACGGAGCCTTCACCCTGATCACCCTCACCTGAACGGAACGGAGCCAGCCAGATGAGTCTGCAGCTGAACGGGAAGCGGAGCCTGGTGACCGGCGGCAGCCGCGGCGTCGGCCGCGCTATCGTCCTGGCCCTCGCCGCCCACGGGGCGCGGGTGGTCACGTGTTACCGCGAGGACCGAGAGGCTGCGGCCGATCTCGAACGAGAACTTGAGTCGTTCGGCCCCGGCCACCGCGTCCTCCAGGCGGACGTGCGAAGGCCAGAGGACGTGGAACAGCTCGCCGGCGCCTGCCGCGAGCTGTTCGGCGGCCTGGACGTCGTGGTCAACAACGCCGGGGTGGACGGGCACTCGCCGATCGAGGCGCTGGAGCCCGAGGAGTGGCATCGCGTGCTCGACACCAACCTGACCGCCCTGCACCTGGTCACGCGGGCCGTACTCCCGCTGATGGACAAGAACTCGACGATCATCAACATCGGCGCCTCGGCGGCCGAGCGCGGGCAGCCGTTCCGCAGCCACTACACCGCCTCCAAGGCCGCGGTGATCGGCTGGAGCCGGTCGCTGGCCAAGGAGCTGGGCCCGCGCGGCATCCGGGTCAACGTCCTCGCGCCGGGGATCATCTCCTCCGAGGGCAACGGCCCGCCGCCGCAGATCGTGGAGCGGATCAAGGCGGCGACCGCGCTCGGGCGCCTGGGCGAGCCGGACGACATCGCCAAGGCCGTGGTCTTCCTGGCCAGCGACGAGTCGTCCTACCTGTCCGGCGCCACGATCACCGTGGACGGAGGCATCTGATGTCCGTCCGCGACGTGGCGGTGCTGGGGCTCGGCTCGATGGGTTCCGGCATGGCCGCCCGGCTGCTCGACACCGGGTTCCAGGTCACCGTCTGGAACCGTACGGCCGAGCGGGCCGCCCCGCTGGCCGGGAAGGGCGCCGCGGTCGGCGGCTCGGCCGCCGAGGCGGCGGCCGAGGCCGAGGTCCTGCTGCTGAGCCTGGCCGACGAGAACGCCGTGGAGGACGTCCTGTTCCGCCAGGCCCTCCCCGCGGTACGGCCGGGCACCCTCGTCCTGGACACCAGCACGGTCTCCCCCGCCTACTCGCGCCTGGCCGCCCAGCGGGTGGCCGACGCGGGCTCGCACCGGGTGGAGACGTGCGTCCTGGGCAACCCGTTCCTGGCGGGTACCGGGGGGCTGCGCGTGCTGGTCGCCGGTGACGACGCCGACGTCCTGCGGGCCAGGCCGATCCTGGAGGCGCTCGGCCAGCAGATCTACGAGTTGGGCGAGCCTGGGCGGGCCGCTGCCATGAAGCTCGCCTTCAACCTGCTGCTGGGGGCGCAGCTCGCGTCGCTGGCCGAGGCGGTCAGCTACGGGGAGAGCGCGGGGCTCGACCGGGACATGCTGCTGACGGCGATCGCGGAGAGCGGGTTCAGCTCGATGGTCATGAGCTTCCGCGCGGCGGTGATGAAGGAGCGGCGCTACACGCCAGCCGCGTTCCGCACCACGCTGATGGAGAAGGACCTCCGCCTCGTCCTGGGCGAGGCGGCGCTGTCGAACCTGCGCCTGCCGGTCACGGAGAGCGCTGCCGGTCAGTTCGCCGAGGTGGTCGGAAGGGGTGACGGCGACCACGACGCGGCCGCCGTCTGCGAGCTCTTCACCAGCACCCAGGTCAAGTAGCGCCTCCACCCGAAAGGAGAAACCCCTCACTCCCTTTGTGAGGGGTTTCTGGGCGCTTCGAGGTCACAGCGTCAGGTGCACGCGGTACAGGTCGAGCCAGTCGTTGAGCTGCAGCACCATCTCGGCGTGCGTGCGAGACACCCACGCCCGCGGCCCGCTCACCAGCTCTCCCGGCTCGGCGGCGAACCGCTTGACCGCCTCGGCGTCGATCAGCGCGGACACAGGCGCCGAGGTGTCGTTCACGATCTCCATGAGCTCCGCGCACAGCGCCCGCGCGTAGATGTCGTCCTGCGGCGTCGGATAGGGCGTCTTGCGCCGCTCCAGGACGGTGTCCGGCAGCAGCCCCCGCAGCGCGGCGCGCAGCAGGCTCTTCTCCCGCCCGTCGAAGCTCTTCATCGCCCACGGCGCGCCGTACACGTAGGAGACCAGGTCGTGGTCCAGGTACGGCAGGCGGAACGCGAGCCCCGCCGCCTGGGAGATCGACTCCCCGTGCGGCAGCAGCGTCCCCAGCCAGTTGGTCACGCCCAGGTGCCACACCTCGCGCATCCGCTTCTCCTCCGGCGTGTCGTCCGGCAGGGAGACGACGTCGCCGATGGACTCCCGGTAGCGCTGCGCCGCGTAGCCGGGCACGTCGAGCGTGGCCAGCAGGTCGGGATCGAGCAGGTCGGTGCCCATGCCGTGCTTGCCCCCGCCCCACTGGGCCATCGCCACCCACGGGAGGGTCTCCGCCTTGAGCAGCGGCGGCATCGACATCCACATGTTCCCGCCGAAGATGCCGTCGGCCGCGTCGCCCAGCAGGGCGAGCGGGACGTGCTCGGCGATGGCGCGGCACAGGGCGTACAGCGAGGTGTTCATGTTGCCCAGCGGGCTGGGGATGTCCTTGGCGCGCAGGGAGTTGGTCCTGATGACGGGGTCGAGCAGGTCACCGGCGCGCAGGACGATGTCGGTGTGCGTGGCGCCGACCGCCTCGACCATCTGGCGGACGAACGGCGCGTCCGGCGTGCCCCACACCTCGTCGGCGCGGAAGTCCTCCTCAGCGCCGAAGGTGACGGTGAACGTGCGCAGCGGCTCGTCGCCGCGCTCGCGCAGCGCGCGGGCGGCCATCGCGGTGAGCCCGCTGGAGTCGAGGCCGCCGGAGAGCATGACGCACAGGGGCACGTCGGCGCGCATCTGCTGCCGCACCGCGCCGTCCAGCAGCTCGCGGATCGTGGCGACGGTCGTGTCGAGGTCGTCGGTGTGCCCGCCGGCCTCCAGCCGCCAGTAGCGCTCCTGCGTCGTGCGCTCCCCGCGGATCCTGATGAGGTGTCCTGGCCGGACCTCGGCCATCCCCTCGAACACGGCCTGTCCCGGCGTGCCCGCATAGGACAGCACCTCGCGCAGCCCCTCGACGCCGACCCTGGACTGGACGAGCGGGTGGGCCAGGAGCGCCTTGCGCTCGGAGGCGAAGACCACGCCCTCGCCGACCGGCGCGTAGAACAGCGGCTTGGCGCCGAGCCGGTCGCGGACCAGGATCAGCTCCTGGGCTCGGGTGTCCCAGATGGCGATGCCGTAGATGCCGGTCAGCCTGGTGGCCAGCGCCGTGTCCCACTCCAGGAACGCGCGGGCGATCACCTCGGCCTCGCTCGACGTCTCGAAGTGGTGCCCGCGCGCCTGGAGCTCGGTACGGAGCTCCGGTGCGTTGTAGACGTCGCCCGCGCAGGCCACGACGACACCCTGGACGACCACCGGCTGGACGTCCGGGCCGTTGAGGTCCCTGCGCCGGGCGGCGATGACCGCCGCGCCCGACGTCCAGACGCCTTCCCCGTCCGGCCCTCTGCAGGCCATGGCCCCCGCCATCGCGCGGACCGTGTTCGTCTCCCTCGACAGATCTCTCTGGGTGTCCACCCATCCGGCGATGCCCGACATGTCGATCTCCATTTCCCTCAGGTGATCAGGTCTTCTCGCTGACCGGTTCCAGGCGCAGGCGCCGTCCGAGCGCTCCCGCGCCCGCCGCCAGCACGAGCGCGGCTGCGGTTCCCACCACGCCGAGCAGGAGGTAGTAGAGCGGGAGCGGGATCACGGTGGTGAGCTGGGCCAGGCGGCCGCCGATCGCCGCCCCGATCGCGGCGAACATCCAGAACAGCCCCAGCACGCGGCTGGTGTGCCCGTGCGGCGCCACCTCGGCGGCGAGGCTGAGCCCGACCGGGCCCACCACGAGCTCGCCGCAGACCAGCAGCAGGTAGACCGTGAGCAGCCACAGCGGCGAGATGAGCTCCAGCTCGGCCTGGGCGGCGGCCATGGCCATGACCACGAAGCAGATCCCCCCGGCCAGCAGCCCGGCGACGAACTTCGGCGGGGTGCCTACGCGCGAGCCGAGCCGCGTCCACAGGATCGCGAACACGGGGGCGAGCAGCAGCAGGAAGAGCGGCTGCGCCGACTGGAACCAGCTCGCCGGCATCTCGAAGCCGCCCAGCGTCCTGTCCACGGCGTCGCGGGCGAAGAGGTTCATCAGAGCCGGTCCCTGGGCGTACAACATCCAGAAGACGGCGGAGGCGACCAGCATCCAGACGAACGCCCGCAGCCGGGGCCCGCCCGCCGGGCCGCGGCTCAGGCGGCGGTAGTAGAGGATCGGCGAGCCCAGCAGCACCAGGCCGATGAGGATCAGCACCCGGTCCACCGTGAGCACCCCGGCGGCGAGCCCGATCGCGACCAGCGAGATCGGAATGCCGCCCCACAGCAGGGCCCCGCGCAGCACCTTGCTCCGCTCCTCCGCGGTGGCCGGGTTGGCGGGGTGGACGCCGATGTCGCCGAAGTTGCGCTGGCCGACCGCGTAGTGCACGAGCCCGGCGACCATGCCGACGGCCGCGAGGCCGAACCCGAGGTGCCAGTTCACCCACTCGGCCGCAGCTCCGACGAGCAGAGGCGCGAACAGGGCGCTGACCTGGATGCTCATGTAGAAGATGGAGAAGGTCGCCTCGCGCCGCTCCGGCTGGCCCGGGTACATCTCGCCGATCATCGCCGCCATGCTGGGCTTGACCAGCCCCGTTCCGGCGATGATGAGCCCGAGCCCCGGGTAGAGCGCGGGTTCGACCGGTACGGCCAGGCACAGGTGCCCCAGCGCGATCAGGCTGCCGCCGACCATGACCGCGCGCCGAGCGCCGAGCACCCGGTCGGCCACCCACCCGCCGGGGAGCGCCGCCATGAACACCAGCGCCATGTAGATCCCGAAGAGCGCGGCGGCGGTGTGCGGGGCCATCTCCATCCCGCCGCGCGTACGCGGCGCGACCAGGTAGAGGTAGAGGATGGCCAGCATGCCGTAGAAGCTGAAGCGCTCCCACATGTCGACCACGAACAGCGTGCCGAACCAGCGCGGCCACTTCGCCAGGACCGTCATGACGCCTCCCTGAGCAGCTCGACCACCGCGCACGACCAGGTGAATCCCGCACCGACCCCGGCGAGCAGGCACAGCTGCCCCGGGCGCAACCGTCCTGAGACGACCAGCTCGTCGAGCCCGGCGATCTGGTCGCCCGCGCCCAGGTGGCCGATCTCCCGCCCCCACGACCACAGCGTGCGGTCGAGCGGGATGTCGAACTTGTCGAGGAAGTACTCCTTCAGCCGGGGCAACCCCAGGTTGGGCAGGACGAACCAGGAGATCTCCCCCAGCTCGGCGCCGGCCTCCGACAGGACGCGCTTGAACGCCTCCTGCCCGCCCGCGTGCAGGCGGTCCAGGATCGCGTCCAGCCCGGCCGTGGCCATGTAGTTGCGGTGCGCCGGCTCGACGTCGATCGGGCGGCGCGCGTCCAGCGGGGCCGTGCCGAACGGGTCAGCGCCGCGCTGCATGCCCTCCAGCGAGGGGTCGGAGACCGACACGAGGGCGCGCACCCTGGCGTACCCGTCGACGGTGGACAGGACCAGCGCGGTCCCGCCGTCCGAGAGGGCGGTGCCCGGGTCGCTGCGCCACCGGTCCATGCCGGGCAGCGCGAACCGGTCGCCCGTGGTGATCAGCGCCTGCCGCCTGGCCCTGTTGCCCGCCAGGTATCCGGCGGCGAGCTCGATCGCGGCCATCCCGCCGTTGGAGAGCTGGCGCACCTCGACCGCCAGGCCGCGCCCGGCGCCGACGGCGTCCTGGACGTAGGACGCGGGGGCCCACAGGTCGTGCCCCTGGTGGTAGATGCAGGCGTGCAGCACCAGGTCGATCTCATCGGGATGGCCGTCCGCCGCGTGCAGGGCCGCGCGTGCCGCGCGGACGGCCATCTCGGGTCCTGACTCGCCCGCCGAGACGCGGACGGAGACGACGCCGTCGCGCCACACGGCGCGCGGGTCGACCAGCCCCTCGGCCACCGCGGCCTCCAGGGTCATCCTGGGCGGCAACCACCGCCCCGTCCCAGCGACAAAGAGCTCGGTCATGGGGCCTCCTTCGTCGGCCCCATGACCGAAAGGCCATGTTCATTGATGAGCTCGACAAGCTCGCTCATGGCGCCCCCAGCATCCGGGTCAGCAGCATCGTGTCGTGTCTGGCGGCGAGGAAGTCCGGCGCCCGGAGCACCTCGCGGAGCAGCCCGATCGTGGTCCCGATGCCGCGCCCCTCGACGACGAACTCGCTCAGCGCCCGGTCCATGCGGGCGATCGCCGTCTGCCGGTCGCCGCCCCACGTGATCACCTTGGCCAGCAGCGAGTCGTAGTCCGGCGTGATCGTCATCCCGGCGTAGCCGTGGGTGTCCACGCGGGTGAACGGCCCGCCAGGCGGGCGGAAGTCGGTCAGCGTGCCCGCTGTCGGCACGAACCCGCGCTCGGGGTCCTCGGTGTTCACCCGGCACTCGATGGCGTGGCCGACCGGCACCACGCCGTCCTGGGTGAGCTCCAGCGGCAGCCCGGAGGCCACTCGGATCTGCTCGCGGATCAGGTCGAGCCCCGTGACGGCCTCGGTCACCGGGTGCTCCACCTGGATGCGGCAGTTGACCTCCATGAAGTAGAAGTCACTGCCCTCCACCAGGAACTCGAAGGTCCCCGCGCCGGTGAAGCCGACGGCGGCCGCCGCCTTCACCGCGACCTCGCACATGTGCGTGGTCAGCGACGGGTCGAGCCCGGGAGCGGGCGTCTCCTCGATGAGCTTCTGGTGGCGCCGCTGCACCGAGCAGTCCCGCTCGCCCAGGTGGATGCCGTTGCCCTGGCTGTCGAGCAGCACCTGGACCTCGACGTGCCGCGCGGACTCGATGTAGCGCTCCAGGTAGAGCCGCCCGTCGCCGAAGACGGCGCGGGCGCTGGCCCGCGTCTCGTGGAAGGCGCGGACGAGGTCGCGCGGGTCGCGCACCACCCGCATGCCCCGGCCGCCGCCGCCCGCGACGGCCTTGAGTATCACCGGGTAGCCGACGGCGTCGGCGGCCGCCTTCGCCTCGGCCGCGTCGTCCGGAGGGTGGTCGCCGCCCGGCAGCACGGGCAGCCCGGCCGCCGACATCATCGCCCTGGCCTGCGCCTTGTCGCCCAGCCGAGCCATGATCTGCGGCGGCGGGCCGATGAAGCGCAGCCCCTCCTCCTCGCAGACCTCGGCGAAGTCGGGGTTCTCCGACAGGAAGCCGTACCCCGGGTGGATGGCCTGCGCCCCGCTCCGCTTGGCCGCCTCGATGATCGCGGGGATGCTCAGGTAGCTCTTCTTGGCCGCCGGCGGCCCGATGCACACGACCTCGTCGGCGAGCCTGGCGACGGCCGAGTCCATGTCGGCCGTCGAGCAGACCGCCACGGTTCTGATGCCCATCTCGCGGCAGGTCCTGGCGATCCGGAGCGCGATCTCGCCCCGGTTGGCGATGAGCACGGTGTCGATCATGCTGGCTCCTCAACTGCCGACGGGCTCGATGGCGACGAGCGGCTGGTCGTACTCGACCTGCGTGCCGTCGGGCACCAGGACCTCGCTCACGATGCCCTCGACGTCCGCCTGGATCGGGTTCATGATCTTCATCGCCTCGAGGATCCCGATCTGGGCGCCGAGCTCCACCAAATCGCCGGAGCGGACGAAGGGGTCCGCGCCGGGTTCAGGTGCCCGGTAGAACGTTCCGACCATGGGCGCGCGCACGAAGGCGCGCGACTCGTCGGGTACGGCGAGCACGGGCTCGACCACGACCGCCGCCTGGGGGACGGACGGCCACTCCATCTCGACGCTTGCCTCGCCCGAGCGCACCACGACCCTGCTGAGCGGCCGCTCCGAGGTGCGGATCAGCCGCTCCGCGCCCTTGACGAGCCCGTCGACGATCTCCGGTTCAGGCTCTGACATGGTTCTCTCTTCCGATCTCTCTGTAGCGCCGCCTGCGGGCGGCCAGCAGTTCGTCGATGGGCACGCCGGTCACCTCGGCGAAGGCGGCGCGCAGCCCGTGCCGCAGCAGCTCGGCCGCCAGCAGGGGATCGTTGTGCGCGCCCCCGGCCGGCTCGGGGATCACGCCGTCCACGATGCCCATCCCCAGCAGCTCGCGCGCGTCCACGCGCAGCGCGGCGGCGGCGCGCGGGGCGTGCGCGCGGTCGCGCCACAGGATGGCCGCGCACCCCTCAGGGCTGATCACCGAGTACACCGCTCCGGCCAGGCACAGCACCCGGTCGGCGACGGCCAGCGCGAGCGCGCCGCCGCTGCCGCCCTCGCCCGTGACGACCGCCACGGTGGGGGTGCGGAGCTGCGACATGAGCCGCACGCTCTCGGCGATCGCGATGGCCTGACCATGCTCCTCTGCCGCCACGCCCGGGTGGGCGCCGGGGGTGTCGATCAGCGTGATCACCGGCAGCCCCCACTTCTCGGCCAGGCGCATGAGCCTGGCCGCCTTGCGGTAGCCGTCCGGAGTGGCCATGCCGTGGTTGCGGGCGATCAGCTCGGAGGTCGTGTGGCCCTTCTGGTTCGCGATGATCATGGTGGGCCGGCCCTCGACGCGGCCGATGCCGC
This sequence comes from Nonomuraea sp. NPDC050556, assembly GCF_044457355.1. Taxonomy (NCBI): domain Bacteria; kingdom Bacillati; phylum Actinomycetota; class Actinomycetes; order Streptosporangiales; family Streptosporangiaceae; genus Nonomuraea; species Nonomuraea sp. NPDC050556. Next base: position 499,704 of record NZ_JBITGU010000004.1, read on the forward strand.
CCACGATCGCCGTGCAGTCACCGGCAGCCCGGTCGCCGTGCAGCTCGCAGAACCCGTCGACCAGCTGCGCGATGTAGTCCAGCGCCGTCGGCCTGCCCGAGTCGCGTGCCTGCCGTACGACCTGCCAGGCGTCGCGGGCGGGAAGCTCCTCGACGCGGCGGATGAGCGCCCCGCCGCTCCCGGCGTTCCGTGCCGGGCGGCCGCGGTTGAGCAGGCCTGCCAGGGTGGCGCGCAGCTCGCCGCGCGGCCTGATGGCGTCGATCAGGCCGCAGCGCAGCAGCGTCTCGGCGGTCTGGAAACCCTCGGGGAGGGTCTCGCCGATGGTCTCCATGATCACCCTGGGCCCGGTGAACCCCATCCTGGCGCCGGGCTCGGAGATGATCACGTCGGTGAGGGTCGCGAAGGACGCGGCGACCCCCGCGTAGGTGGGGTCGGTGATGACGGATATCGTCGGCACGCCCAGGGCGTCGAGCTCGGCGAGCGCCTGGCTCGTCTTGGCCATCTGCAGCAGCGACCAGATGCCCTCCTGCATGCGCGCCCCGCCGGACGAGGTCACCAGGATCAGCGGGACGCGGTCGCGGGCGGCGGTGTCCGCCGCTCCCGCGATGGCCTCGCCGACCGCCACGCCCATGCTGCCGCCGAGGAAGCGGAAGTCCATCGCGCCCACCACGACCTCGACGCCCAGGATCCGGCCGCGGGCGCAGACCACGGCGTCCTGCAGCCCGGTCCGCTCCCGCGCCTGGCCGAGCCGCTTGAGGTAGGGGCGGTCGTCGACGAACTCGAGCGGGTCCACCAGCGTGGGCGCGACCGCCAGCCGCTGGGCGGACCCCGGGTCGAGGAGCTGCGCCAGCCGTTCCGGCGCGCTGAGACGGCTGTGGTGCCCGCACTCCGGGCACACGCCCAGCTCTCTGGCGAACCGCTTGCCGTACACCAGGGAGCCGCAGCCGTCGCAGGCTGCCCAGGTCACTGCCATCGGTCCTCCTCGTACTCCTCAGGAGGCGGCGGGGGAAAGGGGCCGAACCAGCAGATGCCGGTCATCGCGAGCATGTTCAGGACCTTCCACAGGGGGCCAGGTTCCTCGGACTCAGAAGGCGGATACCACTTCATAGATTTCGTACCGATCAACGAAGGGACGCAGCGGGGACGTCGTGGACCGGTGGTCGGCGCCCGTCTCCCACTTCTGGAAGCTGGCCAGGTCCTCCCACTCGCTCATCACCATCACGCGTCGGGGATCATCGGCCCGTTTGAGCAGCTCGTTGCCGATCAGGCCGGGGGTCCCTGCGAGACCCCCGCTGATCTGCTCGTAGGAACGCTCGATGACGTCGGGGTCGTCGGTGGGCGCCAGGTACCAGACCATGACGCGGGCGCGGCCTTTCACGCGGCCGCTCCGCGCAGCGCGTGGACGATCTCCATGGTCGCCATCGAGCCGCCGCGCCTGAAGGGGTGCAGCTTGGTGCGGTGCTCGACGTGCGCGGCGCTGTGCTCGAACTCGCGGAACTGCTTCTCGTCGACCCAGTCGCTCATGACGTAGTAGACGCTCTCGTCCTCGGCGTCGCGGCTGAGCCACTGCCCGATGTTGCCCGGGTCGCCGGTGATGACCGACCCGATCGACAACCAGGTGTCCTCGAACCCCTTCTCCATGCCGGGGTTGATCTCGAAGCGGATCTGCACGCGGAAGGTCATCAGATTCCTCCATCGACGCGGATGACGGTGCCCGTGACGTAACGGGACTGGGGACCGGCCAGGAAGTGCACGACGTCGGCGACCTCGTCCGGGGTGCCGAGGCGGCCGAGCGAGGTGAGCTGCTTGTAGCGGGCCTGGAGCGCGGCGTACTGCTCCTTGCTCAGGCTCAGCGCGGCCTCGGTCTCGATCACCCCGGGCTCCACCACGTTGACGCGGATGCCGCGCGGGCCGAGCTCCTTGGCCAGCGAGCGGAAGAACCCGACGAGGCCGAGCTTGGCCGCCGTGTAGGAGGTCCGCTGGGCCAGGCCGACCGAGGCCACCCGCGAGCCGATCGCGATGATGGACGACCCCTCGCCCAGCAGCGGCAGCGTCGCGCGGACGAGCTGGTAGGCGCCGGTGAGGTGGGTGTCGACGATGCGGTGCCACTCGTCGGGCTCGATGTCCTCGACCGACTTGTGGCTGATGACGCCCGCGTTGTGGACGACGACGTCCAGGCTCGGCCCGCACTCCTCGACCAGCGAGGCGATGTCGTCTGCGCTCCGGACGTCGGCGCGGATGACGCGGTGTTCTCCAGGCAGCTCCTTCAGCTCCCGCATGAGGTCGATCGCCGACTCCCCGCCCGAGAGCGAGCAGGTCACGACGTTCGCACCGGCGCGGGCGAGGTTCAGCACGATGGATCGGCCGATCCCCCTCGTCCCCCCGGTGACCAGGGCGGTCTTACCATCCAGTCGCAGATCCATCAGACTCCTCCGAGCACGAGCGAGGCTGCCACGGCATTGCCGGCCAGCGCGGTCACGGCGAACACGGTGCGCAGCAGGTTCCAGTTGCGCCAGCGGACCCTGGGGTCCACCGACGCCCAGTCCTCGGGCAGGTCCTCGGGGTCGAGGCCGGCCACGAATCGATTGATCGGGACGTTCTTCACGAGCGACACGTAGATCGCTCCGAGCAGCGCGGCGAGCGCCACGAGCAGCGGGATCACGGCCCTTCCCGGGGCGGTGAACACCAGCGCCAGGTCACACGCGGTCGCGGTGATCATGCAGATCGGCATGAACGGGTCGAACCTGGTCACCAGGAACTGGTGCACGGGGATGTACTCGTCCCGCGGCAGCCGTTCCAGCAGCGGGGCGCCGCCCAGGGAGGCGATCATCAGTCCGCCGGCGGCGAGCCCGCCGCTCGCCAGCGCCAGCGGGAGGAGCAGCCAGATCATTGCCGCTGGGCGGCCTCCTCGATCCGCTCCTTTACGGCGGCCATCTGGATGGCCGTGTTCTTCTTCAGGTGGTTGGCCATGTCCTCGTCGCCGTAGGACATCGCCTCGTTGACGTGGAACTCCTGCACCCACGTCATCTCCACACCCTCGTCGAGCTGGGTGTAGGTCCAGAAGAGGTTCATGAAGTCGAAGGCGTGCGACTCGACCCGGTGGGCGTGCACGGTCCGCGTCTTCCTGTCCGCCGTGCGCTCAGACACCCAGGAGTGGGCGCTGCCGTTCTCGTCCGGGTGCATGGTCAGCTCGAACCTGACCGTGTCGCCCTCCCGGTGGAGGATCTCGACCTTGGCGTACTCGGTGAACAGGTTCGGCCAGTTCTCCAGGTCGTTGGTCATGTCCCAGACCAGGTCCATGGGGGCGTTGACGACGACGGTCGCCTCTGTCCGCGCGCTCATGACCGCACCGCCCCTGCCTTGTTGACGAAGGTGATCAGCTGCCACGGGGTCTCCAGCTCGACGATCATGTCGTCGGGCACGGCCACGCCGTACTGCTTCTCGATCTTGTTGGCGATCTCGAGTACGGCCAGCGAGTCGTATCCCAGGTCGCGGAACGGCACGTCGCCGATCTCGCCGTCCAGGTTGACCGAGTCGTCGACCCCGACCGTGGCCCGGATGACCGAGCGCAGGTCGTCGGTGGTGAACTCCGGCATCGCGTCTCCTCTCTCAGTTCTCTTCGCTGCTCGCGGCGCGCACGACGAGCGCCGCGTTGTAACCTCCGTAGCCGCGCGCCAGAACCAGCGCGGTGCGTACGGGTGCCGGTCGTGGCCCCTCCCTGACGAGGTCGATGGCGCACCCCTCGGCGAGCCTGGTGACGTTTACTGTTGGTGGGATGAGGCCGTCCCTGATCGACAGCAGCGCGGTGGCGACGTCCAGGGCGCCCGCGCCCGCGTACACCCGGCCGGTCATCGTCTTGGGCGCGGTCACCGGCACCCCGTAGGGCCCGAAGACCGCCGTAATGGCCGCCGCCTCGATCAGGTCCTGCTCGGGTACGCCGCAGGCGTCCGCGTAGACGACGTCGACGTCGCGCGGGTGGACCTTCGCCTCGGCCATGGCCGTCCGCATGGCCCGTTCGAGGCCGGGCGGGCGCCCGTTGCCAGGACGGGGGTCGAAGGTGGCCGAGTAGCCGGCGAGCTCGCCGTAGATCGACGGAGCCCCCCGCTCGCGAGCCGAGTCCGCGTCCTCGACGATGAGGATCGCGCCGCCCTCGCCGGCGACGTACCCGTTGGCGTCGGCGTCGAAGGGCAGGTACGCGCGGTCGGGGTCGCTGCGCGTGCTGAGCCGCCGCGTGGGGATCTGGGCGACGATGCCGGCCGGCGAGAGCGCGGACTCCGTGCCGCCCGCCATGATCATGCGGTGGTCGGCGCGCAGGGCCCGGCGCGCGTGGCCGAGCGCGTCCAGCCCGCCGGCCTGCTCGGACAGCACCACGCCGCAGTGGCCGCGCAGCTTGTAGCGGATGGACAGCTGCCCGGTCGTGGCGGCGAAGAACCAGGCGATGGACATGTAGGCGCTGACGTGGCTGGGGCCCTTGCTCCACAGGTTCTGCAGCTCCCGCTGCCCGAACTCGACGCCGCCCGTGGCGTTGGCCGTGATGACGCCCCGCTCGTACTCCGGCAGGTCGTCAGGGTCGAGCGCCGCGTCGGCGAGCGCCAGCTCGGCGGCCGCGAACGCGATGTGGCTCATCATCGAGGTCTCCGGCCGCAACCGGCCGGGCACGTGCTCGGCGGGGTCGAAGGAGGACAGCTCGCCGGCCAGCGTCACCGGGTAACTGGAGCAGTCGAAGCGCCTGATCCGGTCGATGCCGCTCTTGCCATCGCAGATCGCCGCCCAGTACTCCTCTGCCCCCATCCCGTTGGGCGCGACCACGCCGAGCCCGGTCACTACGGCTGTCATGACTCCATCCCGGTGAAGACGACGGCGCTCTGGAAGCCGCCGAACCCGCTGCCGACCGACAGCGCCACGTCCGTGCGGTGGTCCCGCGCGGTCAGCGGCACGTAGTCCAGGTCGCACTCGGGGTCCTTGGTGTGCAGGTTGGCGGTGGGCGGCACGACGTTCCGCTGGATCGCCAGGGCGCAGGCGGCCGCCTCGATGGCGCCGATGGCGCCCAGCGAGTGGCCGACCATGGACTTGATCGAGCTCATCGGAACGTCGTAGGCGCGGTGGCCCAGGACGCTCTTGACCGCGGCGGTCTCGTGCCGGTCGTTCTGCTTGGTGCCCGACCCGTGCGCGTTGACGTAGTCGACCCGGTCGGGCGACAGGCGGGCCTGGTCGAGCGCGGTCCTGATGGCCTCGGCCATCTCCCGCCCGTCCGGCTTCAGCCCGGTCATGTGGAACCCGTTGGCCCGCGTCGCGTACCCGGGGATCGCGCAGTAGATGCGCGCTCCCCTGCGCCTGGCGTGCTCGGCGGTCTCCAGCACGAACATCGCCGCTCCCTCCCCGAGAACCAGCCCCTTGCGGTCGCCGTCGAACGGACGGCACGCCTCCTGCGGCCGGTCGTTGTAGGTCGACGTGGCCTTGATCGCGTCGAAGCAGGCGACGGTGATCGGCGAGAGCGGCGCGTCGGTCCCCCCGGCCAGCACCATGTCGGCCGAGCCCTCCGCGATCAGACCGACCGCGTGGCCGAGCGCGTCGATGCCCGAGGTGCAGCCGGACGACACGACCGCGACCGAGCCCTCGGCGCCGCAGTCCCAGGCGATCTCGCGCGCCAGGGAGCTGGGGGCGAAGTAGTCGTACAGCTCGGGGACCGCGTACTCGTGGTCCACGATCCACTTGCGCCCGCCGTCGCTGACGACGGTGTACTCCTGCTCCAGCCCCATCGTGCAGCCGACGGCGTTGCCCACGGACACGGCCGTGCGCTCGGGGGCGACCCGCGGGCTGCCCGCGTCCGCCAGCGCCTCGCGGGTGGCCACGACGGCGAGCTGCGCCGCCCGGTCCATCCTGCGTACCTCCTGGGCGGAGAGCCCGGCTGCGCGCGGGTCGAAGTCGCATTCCGCGGCCACCTGGCAGCGAAACCCCTCGGGGTCGAAGAACGTGATGCGCCTGGTCGCCGGCACGCCGGAGGTGATGCGCTGCCAGAACGCCTCGCGATCGAGACCGCCTGGAGCCACAACCCCGATGCCGGTCACCACGACAGTGCGGCCGTCCACTCTGCTATGCACCCCCCACTTGCGGTTGCGGTTCGTGCTGCCGGTCGGGCAGCGTCTCCAGGTCCACGTGGCCCAGCTCGGGGCTGGGCGCCAGCGGGCTCAGGTGGAAGATCACGTACGCCTGCTCGGCGCCGTCGTTCTCCATGCGGTGCCTGGCGTTGATCGGCACCATGAGCGCGTCGCCCGGCCCGAGCCGCTCGACCTCTCCGTCCACCCGCATGACCAGCGAGCCGCGCACGACGTGCACGAACTCCTCGGAGTAGGGGTGGTAGTGCTCGCAGATGAACTCGCCCGGTTCGAGGGTGAGCGCGCCGCCGAACCCGGAGGTCGACTTGACGGTGCGGGGGCTGAGCAGGACGCGGACGTCGCCCCCTCGGCGCCTGTTGGAGACGACGTCGTCCCAGGTGATCTTCATTCGCGGGTCCAGGAGTAGAAGATCTCGGCCATGGCGTCCTTCGGCTCGCGCCACCCCGGGTCATAAGGGGTCATGTACTCGGCGAGCTTGTGGTGGATGTCCTGGTAGAGCGGGTGGCTGCGGGCGCGGTAGAGGTTGGGGGTGATGTCCTCGTCCGCCTCGATGAGCTGGAAGTAGAGCCCGTGGAAGCGGAACAGCGTCCGGCGGTCGACGCCGATCATGTGGGGCAGGTCGGTCGCGTCTGATTCGGCCCACACGCGACGAACCTGATCGGTGTCGTTGGGGTCCATGCGCGCGACGATCAAAGCTCGATGAGCCACGGTCCCTCCTTATGGCGGTCCAACGCAGAGCACGCTCGCATCCCCGACTAGGAGCACCGTCCAGCACCGCTGGAGACGGCCGGGTTCCAGCGAGCCCCCATCGGCTCTCGAACGAGCGCGTGCACAGTGGCTGCCAATCCACTCCCGCAATCAGGGGACACGATGCTCACCACGCTCCTGGAGGTCGTCGCGATCGTCGCGAGCGGCCTCGTCGCAGGCGTGTTCGTCGCGATCGCCGTCAGCGTGCTGCCGGCCCTGCGTGCGCTGCCCGCCGACCGCTACATCGACATGCACCGGAGGCTCGGGCAGGGCTATCACCCCACGATGCCCCTGACGGTGAACGGCGGCACGTTCGCCGATCTCGTCCTGGTCTTCCTCACCCCTTCTCCGGCCCGCTACCTGTTCGCCGGCGCCTTCCTGCTCATGCTCGGCACGCAGGGCGTCTCCCACCTGGCCAACGTCCCCATCAACAAGAAGATCCGCGCGCTCGACCCGGCCGCGATCCCAGCGGACTGGGACGACCCCCGCCCGTCCTGGCAGAACTGGCACCTGCTGCGCACGGTGCTGGGCCTGGCCGCGCTGGTCGTCAACGCGGCAGCCACGGCATTGGCGGCCTCATGACGCGCCGCGCGATGGCAGCCGTGCTGCTGGTGGGCTTCCTCGGGTTCTTCGAGCTCGGCATGATCTACGTGGTCGCTCCCGCGATCCGCGACGAGTTCGGCGTCGCCCACTCGGCCACGCAGGCGATCATCCTGGCCTACACCCTGCCCTTCGCGCTGTTCGTGGTGACGGGCGGGCGGCTCGGCGACCTGTACGGCATCCGCCGGGTGTTCCTGGCCGGCGTCGTCGGGTTCTGCGCCGCGTCCCTGCTGGCCGCGGCGTCGTGGAACCTGCCGGTCCTGCTGGCCGCGCGCGGGGCGCAGGGCATGTCGGCCGCGCTCATGACGCCGCAGGTGCTGGCGGCCATCCGGGTGCTCGTGCCGGCCGCGCAGCGCGGCGGGGCCTTCGCCCGCTACGCGCTCGTCGCCGGGCTGGCCACGATGTGCGGGCCGCCGGCCGGCGGGCTCGTGTCGCTGACCGGGCTCGGGTGGCGGCTCATCTTCATCGCCAACGTGCTGATCGGCGTGACGGCGCTGCTCGTCGGGGCGCGGCTGCTGCCCGCCGCCGCCTCCAGGACGGCCAAGCTCGACCTCACGGGAACCCTGCTGGCCGCGGCCACCGTGCTGCTCGTGATCTACCCGCTGACCTTCGGGAAGAGCTGGTGGCTGCTGGCGCTGGCCACGGTGCCGCTGACGTTCTTCCTCCGCAACGAGCGGCGCGTCGAGCGCACCGGCGGCCAGCCGCTGGTCGTGCTGCGCTCCTTCCGCCTGCGCGTGTTCACCGCTGGCCTGCTCGTCAACGTCCTGGTCAGCGTCATCCTCAACGCGTTCTTCATGCTGCTGTCCATCTTCCTTCAGGACGGCCTGGGGCTCAGCGGCTCGAAGGTCGGCCTGATCATGACGCCGTGGGCGATCGGCACGGCCGTGGGCGCGGCGCTGACCGCGCGGCTGACCAAGCGGTTCGGCAGGAGGGCGCCGCTCGGCGGCGCCGTCCTGATGACGCTGGGGATCGCGGCGGCGGCAGCCTCCATCTCCTACATCCAGGAGGCCCCTCTCTTATTGGCGCTCTCCCTGCTGATCGCGGGAACCAGCATCAGCATCGTCTCCACGCCGACGCTCGACCTGGTCATGAGCGCGGTGCCGCGTACCGAGGCGGGCGGGGCGGCCGGCATGTTCACCACCTTCCGCCAGCTCGGCAGCGCGGCGGGCGTCGCCGTGGCCGGCGCGGTCTTCTACGCGCTGCTCGGCGGCGCGACGGGACCTGACGCGTTCGGCCGGGCGTTCACCGTCACCGCCTTCCTGAGCCTCGTCGTCTGCCTGATCATCCTGGGACTGATCTTCATGCTGCCGAAGTCCGCCGCACCCACCGACCAGACCAGCCGTCCCGCCGTCCTGCTCCTTCCCGGGCAGGGCGCGCAGAGCGCCCGCATGGCCGCAGGCCTGTACGGGCACGACCCGAGCTTCACCGCCTCCATGGACCGGGCGTTCGCCGTGCTGGGGCCCGAGCTGCGCGAGGAGTGGCTGAGCGAGCGCCCCTCCGACCTGTACGACGACGTCACCAGGGCCCAGCCGCTGCTGTACGCGGTGAACTACGCCCTGGGCCGGATGGTCGTCGACGCGGGCGTCCGCCCGGCGGCGCTCCTCGGCCACAGCGTCGGCGAGATGTCGGCCGCCGCGCTCGCCGGGGTGTTCACCTTCGAGGAGGGCCTGGCGCTGATGCGGGACCGGGTCGAGCAGATCAGGAAGAGCCCGCCTGGCGGCATGCTCGCCGTCGGCGCCTCCCCCGAGGACCTCGCCCCCTACGTGAACGGCAAGGTCGTGGTCGGCGTGGTGAACGCGCCGCGCCAGACCATCCTCGCCGGAGCGAGAGGACCGCTGGACGAGGTCAAGCAGCGCCTGGTCGCCGACGGGTTCGCCTGCCGCGCGACGCGGGCGCTGCAGGCGTTCCACAGCCCGCTGCTCACGGAGGTCTGCGCCGCCTCGGCCGACACCTGGCGCGCCGTCGAGCTCCGGTCACCGCAGATCCCGCTCTACTCCGCCTACCACCCCGGCCGCCTGACGGACGAGATCGTGCTCGACCCCGACCAGTGGGCGGCGCAGCCGGCGCAGCCCGTCCTGTTCTGGGAGGCGCTCGACCGGCTCCTGAACGACGGCGACTTCCTGCTGGTCGACGCCGGGCCAGGGCAGAGTCTGTGCGCCCTCGCCCGGCGCCATCCCGCGGTGCTCTCCGGCAAGAGCGCCGTCATCGGGCTGCTTCCCGCCCAGTCGGGCGACGACACGCGGGATCGCGACGCGGTCGCCGCAGCACTCACCGCAATCCGCTCATAAGGAGAGCCATGCCGTACGCAGCCATCACCTACAAGGTCAAGCCGGGGCACGAGGACGAGATCGAGAAGATCTTCGCCGGGTTCCGCCGCGTCACCACGCCCGTCATCACCAACGCGGCGGGCGAGAAGGTCGGCGAGCTGCTCGGCAGCGCCGTCTTCATCAAGGACGAGTTCATGGTCAGGGTCATCCACTACGAGGGCTCCATCATCGAGGTCGGCAAGCACATGGCCACCCAGCCGGGCGTGCACGACCTGGAGGAGCAGCTCGCCCCCTACCTCGCCGAGCGGCGCGACACCAAGACGCCCGAGGGCTTCCGCAACCACTTCGCGAACTCGATCATGAGGTCGATCGCCCAGCTCACCCCCGACAACTACCCGGGCGCCAGCTCGTAAGGACCGGTCATGTACAGGGCGGATTACTTCGAGCAGCTGTTCAGCATCGAGACGACGTTGTCCCTCGTGGTCCTCCTGCCCTGGTGGTGGGCCGCGCACGCCGCCTACCGCCTGCCGTACCGCAGGCGGCCGCACGTGGGTGCGCGGGTCATGCTCGGGGTTCTCGCCCTGGCCGCGCTGTTGCTGGTGGGCCGTGCGGTCCTGACCGGCATGCTGGCGGGCTTCGGCTGGGAGGTCGTCGCCGACCGGGTGATCGTGATCGCCCCGGTGACCGTCCTCCCCGCCGCCCTGACCGCCTGGTGGACGGTGCCGCGGCTGTGGCGGCTGAGCTCGCGCGGCCTGCCGGACGAGGAGGCCCGTCGGGCCGCCGCCGACCCGCGCCTGGCCTGGCCCGTCCAGGTCACGGCCGTCGGCGCGGCCATCGGGTTCGTGTACGGCTTCCTCTGGCCGATCTCGCTGCCGTTCACCGGCGAGGCCCTGCTGGGCTTCGTGGTGTTCTGCCTGTGCGCGGCGCTGCTCTGGACCAGGCTCGTACGGCGGAGCCGCGCGGAACTGCGCCGTCCCCGCTGGACCGTGCGCTGGCTGCGCCGCCTGCTCGTGGGCGCGGTGGTCGTGGCCGCGGCAGCGGGCTGCACCGTGGTGTCAGCGCAGTCCAGCAGGACACCGCCGGTCATGAAGATGCACGCCACCGACCATGCGGCGGCGCACGCCCCCGCCGCCTACGCGGCGGGCTCCGCCCCGCCCAGCAAGGACTCGATCAGCGTGACCTCGCTGACCGAGCCCGACACGGGCGCGCCGGACAAGCGCTTCACCCTGGAGGCCCGCGAGCAGCGGATCACGCTCACCTCGGGCGCCGTCGTCGACGCGTGGGCGTTCAACGGCACCGTCCCCGGCCCCGAGCTCCGCGTCCGCGCCGGGGACCTGGTCGAGATCACCCTGGTGAACCGGCTGCCCTCGGCCAACGTGAGCGTGCACTGGCACGGTATGGACGTGCCCAACGCCGCCGACGGCGTGCCAGGCGTCACCCAGGACGCGGTCCCGCCCGGCGGGCGCTTCGTCTACCGGTTCCGCGTCAAGCAGAGCGACGTCGGCACCCACTGGTACCACTCCCACCAGGTCGCCTCGGAGCAGGTCGAGCGCGGCCTGTTCGGCCCGCTCATCGTCGAGCCGGCGGGCGGGCTGAAGGAGACCGGCGTCGTCGACCGGACCGTGATGATGCACACCTGGAAGTCGCAGGGTAAGGACGTGCGCGCCTTCGGCCTGGCCGACGGGCTCGACCGGCAGTCCATCCCGGCCGGCAGCAAGGTGCGGCTGCGCCTGGTCGACACCGCGCCGACGCCCCGCTACCTCACCGTCGACGGGACCTCCTTCCAGGTGACCGCCGTCGACGGCAACCCGATCAACCAGCCGTCCGCACTGTCCAAGGTGCGGCTCACGCTGGGCGGCGGAGGCCGCTACGACCTCGAGTTCACCATGCCCGACGGCCCCGTGCGGATCACCGAGTCCGAGGCCGACACGGCCGGGCTGCTGATCAGCCCGGACGGCACCGGCGACCTGGCGCCCACGCCCAACGCGCCGGAGTTCGACCTCGCCGCGTACGGCAAGCCGTCCACCACCCCGTTCGGCCCGGCGAGCGACTTCGACAGGACCTTCACCTTCGTCTTCGACAACCGGCCCGGCTTCTACAACGGCTCCTTCACCTTCCTGTGGACCATCAACGGCAAGGTCTTCCCCGACATCCCCACCCCTGTCGTGCGCAAGGGCGAGCTGGTCAAGATGCGCTTCGTCAACCGCAGCCACCTCGACCACCCGATGCACCTGCACGGCCACACCATGCTGCTGCTGTCCAGGAACGGCAGGCCGGTGACCGGCAGCCCCGTGTGGCTCGACACGGTCGACGTGCAGCAGGGGGACGTCACCGAGGTCGGCTTCCTCGCCGACAACCCCGGCGTCTGGATGGACCACTGCCACAACCTGCTGCACGCGAAGGCCGGACAGGTCATGCACCTCATGTACGACAACGTGACGTCTCCCTTCGAGTCGGGGAGCTCCACGCCCAACAACCCTCTGTGAGAGGTGAACGATGAACGAGTTCGTCATCGGACGCGACACCGGGCCGGCGGGCAGGATCCTCCGGCTGCTCGCCGGGCTGGCCGGCCTCGGGCTGCTCGCCCGGCGCCTGAACGGCGCCTCAGTGGCGCAGATCGCCTTGGTCGGGGTGTTCTTCCTGCTGCTCGTCGTGGCGTACAGCGTGGTGTGGCGGCTACTGGGTGACCGGGTGATCAGCCGGATCAGCCCGTGGATCACGAGCGGCGTGCTGCTCCTGCCCGTCCTGGCCTACGGGACCAACCCGGGCGGCTCCTCGTTCTTCAACGGCATCGCGGCCACCATGTCGGTCTCGCTCCTCGTCAACGCGGCGAGCGGCTACGGCGGGGTTGAGGTGGCCGCGATCCCCGCGCTGGTGTGGCGGCGGCGCTATCCCACCTACAGCCCCTTCAACACCGCGGACCTGCTGGAGCGGGCGATCCGCGACCGGTCGCCCGGCGCGCTGCCCGGCGTCGTCGCCGTGGTGTCCGCGCTGATCTGCGTGGCGGTGTTCGTCGGGTACTGGCTGCTCCCGCTGACGTCCTACGTCCCGGCGATCGGCGCGGCCGGCAAGGCCCTGCCCACGGTGGGCGCCCTCCTGCTGCTCGTCCCCGCCGCCGTCTTCGGGTACGAGGCGTGGCGGCGCAAGTCGCGCGTGCAGGCGCTCGCGGCGCTCACGGCCCTGCTGCTGACGCCGGCGTTCGTGGTCCTGTCCCAGGGCGGCGGCGGGCCGCAGGGCGTGTTGTGGGGGTCGATCTCGCTGGTCGGCGTGGTCGTGGGCGTCGTCGCGCTGGTCCGCCTGCTGCTGCCGCGGCGGCCCGCGGCGGAGCAGGCGGAACAGTAGGTTTCATATGTCCGTGGTGTCGGGCTGCTTGGGGCGGGCCGACACCACTCCGCCCTTGATCACGGCGTCCATGCGGGAGACGGCGCCGAGTTTGCCGAAGATATTGCGGAGGTGCCGTTTGACGGTCCCCTCCGCTATTCCCATGCGGCTGGCGATCTGAGCATTGCTCCGGGCCTCCGCCACCAGGGCGAGTACTTCCTGCTCGCGCTTGGAAAGGACGCTGACCGGAGCCTGCTCGATATCGTCCTGCTGCGTCGCGGTGACGCCTACGATGATGACCGTGGAACTGGGCGCTGCCTGCTGCAATGCCTGGACCGTCGAGGACAACTCGTCATGATCGGAAATGATGTCGAGGATGGCGTCTCTGGTCTGCCGGTCACCGCCGATGATCAGAACAGCCTCTTCTTCTCGACTTTCCTCGTATTTCATCAGACGTTTCCCCCGTGTCAGACACCTGACGCGCGCAACCCTTGGGCGACCGGCACGCATGCGACGAAAAACCCCGAAACCAGGACAATAATACAAGATCACCCTATGTCTAGAAATGCCTTATGTCTAGACATAGGGAATTGGCATACCAAAACGGGCGATTTTCTCCGCCGCAAACCCGTTTGCCAGAAGATCCTTACTCAGACGCCCGCGATCACAACAACCCGTACGAGGGAACGGCGGGCAGCTCGGAGCCGGTGAGGATCGATCGCTGCAGCCGCTGAACGGGCTCCTGTGGCTCCAACCCGAGCTCGTCCCGCAGGGTTGTCCGCATGTCGGTGAAGGCCTGGAGCGCGTCTCCACGGCGCCCCGCACGGTACAACGCCTCGATGAGCCGGGCGTAGAACCATTCGTTGAGCGGGTGGAGAGCGACGAGGGAACGCAGCTCGGCGATGAGCAGCGACACCCGGCCGAGCCGCATGTCGGCCTCGATCCGCATCGTCAGCGCGCGGATGCGCAGCTCTTCGAGATGGACGGAATGCGCCTGGAGCAGGGGACCGCACGGGGTGTTGGACAGCGGAGCCCCTTTCCAGAGCCCGAGAGCCGTCCGCAGGACCTCGGCGGCCTCCTCCGGCCGCCCTTGCTCGAGCAGCCTGCTGCCCCTGTCGATCATTTGCTCGCAGACGCGAGCGTCGAACTCGTCCCCGTCAAGCCGCAGCAGATATCCAGGCGGCTTGGTAATCAAGCGTTCCGTGTCGCGATTCAGCTCCTTTCGCAGTTGATAGATGTAGGTCTGCATGGTTGTTACCGCGCTCGCCGGCGGACGATCGCCCCACAGCTCGTCAATTACCGACTGCATATCGACGACGCTGTCCGCTCGCAAGAGCAATAACCCCAAAGTGCACCGAAGTTTTGGCGCACTAGGGGTCATCGCACAGCGCCCGCGATATACCTCTAGCGGTCCGAGTACCTTGAAGAGCAGCATTAGCCCCCCAGAAAGGAGTTTGACCTGCTATCGCAGTAGACTTAACACACTGCTTGTAAGAAGAGCAAGGCAAGTACTCCCTAAGAGGGATTTATGCTCCGAAAGAGACATTCGCTTGGAGCGTGACAATCCCCATTATTATTATTTATTTCAATAACCATTCACCACGCGCACACGGGAACCTCAGCGGCGTGAGCGCCGGAAGATGCCGAACTCGATCAGCACGCCCAGGAGCGCGCCGCCGCCGAAGGCGATCAGCTCGTCGAACCCCAGGGCGGTATTACGGGTCATCAGCAGCGTCACGAGGATGTTGCCGACGACGATGCCGCCGATGATGAGGAGGATGAGCCTCACCGCCGGCCAGGTGCCCCCCTTGGTGGACTGGGTGCTCATGATGCATGCTCCTTCCAGGAGTGCCGTCTCTATATGTAGACAGCCTACGCCTGAGTAAGGGGTCGGGCCAGCCCGTCCCAGCCGGAGTGGACATCCGCTCTAGCGCGTGCGGTCACGCTGCCCTTGTGCGTGACGAATACACACCAGTCCTGATCATCGGCGGCGGCTCCGTCGGCCTTTCTGCAGCCCTGTTCCTGTCTTCGCAGGGTGTGCCGTCCGTGCTGGTCGAGCGGCACGACACGATTTCCGTCCATCCACGGGCGTGGGGGTGGTACCCGCGGACGCTCGAGCTGTTCCGCCAGGCGGGCATCGCCGACGCGGTCCTGGCCGCGAGCGAGGGGTTCGCCGGGCACAACCTCAACGGCAAGGTCGAGTCCCTGGCCGGCAAGGAGATCGTCGTCTCGGTCATCCCCGAGCCGGACGAGGTCGGCGGCGTCAGCCCCATCCCCAGGATCATCTCGCTCCCGCAGGACCGCGTGGAGCCGATCATCCGCGACCGTGCCGTCGAGCTCGGCGCCGACCTGCGCTTCGGCACGGAGGTCACCGGCCTGGAGACCCAGGACGGCCGGACCGTGGCGACCGTGGTGAACGGCGGCGAGAAATACACCATCAGCGCCAAGTACGTGATTGCGGCGGACGGCACCCGCGGCCGGATCCGCGAGTCGCTCGGCATCGAGCGCGGCGGGCGCGGCGTGATGCGGCACCAGATCAGCATCCTGTTCCACGCCGACCTGGCTCCCGCGCTGGGCGAGCGCCGCTTCGCCGTGTGCCAGGTGGAGAATCCCGAGGTCAGCGGGGTGCTCGGGCACGACGACACGTTGCTCCAGGGCACGCTGATCAGCACCTTCCACCCGGAGAGGGGCGAGCGTCCCGAGGACTTCACCCCGGAGCGCTGCGTCCACCTCGTCCGCGCCGCCGTCGGCGTGCCCGACCTGGCGGTCGAGCTGCGCGACGTGCTCACGTGGGAGATGGCCTCCTTCGGCGCTGAGACGTACGCCAGGGGCAACGTGTTCCTGGCCGGCGACGCCGCGCACGTGATCCCGCCGGTCGGCGGCTACGGCGCGGGCACCGGCATCCAGGACGTCCACAACCTGGCGTGGAAGCTCCGCGCCGTGCTGGCGGGACACGCCTCGGAGCGGCTGCTGGAGACCTACGACGCGGAGCGGCGCCCGGTCGCCGCCGCCACGATCCAGCAGGCCGAGCTGCGCCTGGCGGCCAGGGCCGGGTTCGCCACGCCCGAGCAGCAGGCCATGGTGCTCGACACGATGTCGGTGACGTTCGGCTACCACTACAGCTCGGCGTCGATCTGCCCGGAGAAGGCGGACGACCTGCCGACGTTCGTCCACCCGACCGAGCTCACCGGCCGTCCGGGCACCCGCGCGCCCCACCTGTGGGCGCGCAGGGACGGCGCGACGATCTCCATCCTCGACCTGTTCGGAACCGAGGCGGTCCTGCTGTGCGGGCCGGACGGCGAGGACTGGCGAGGAGCAGCGGAGGACCTTCCCCTGCGCGTCCACAGGATCGGGCGCGACCTGGAGGCCGACGGCTGGCCCGAGGCGTACGGCGTGCCGTACGACGGGGCCGTCCTGGTCCGGCCGGATGGATTCGTCTGCTGGCGCTCCGGCTCGTCCGAGCTCGGCCTGGCAGAAGCCCTCGACAGGATGATGTGCCGCTCATGAGGTTGCTGGAAACCCCCATCGCGATCATCGGCGTCTCCTGCCGCCTTCCCGGCGCAGGGGACCCGCGCGCGTTCTGGAAGCTGCTGCGCGAGGGCGCGAGCGCCGTGCGCGACACCCCGCCGGACGGGCGGCCGCCGAGCGGAGCGGGCGGCTACCTGGACCGCGTGGACGGCTTCGACGCCGACTTCTTCCAGATGGCGCCGCGCGCGGCCGCCGCCGCAGACCCGCAGCAGCGGCTCATGCTGGAGCTGTGCTGGGAGGCGCTGGAGGACGCGCGCGTCGTCCCGGCCCGGCTGCGCGGCAGCCGTACCGGCGTGATCATGGGCGCTGCCTCCGACGACTACCTCGCCATGACGTACGGCACGGCCGAGACGATCGGCCCGCACACGCTCGCCGGGGTGCAGCGCGCCATGATCGCCAACCGCGTCTCGCACGCACTCGGCCTGCGCGGCCCGAGCCTCGTGGTGGACGCCGGCCAGTGCTCCTCGCTGGTCGCCGTGCACGAGGCGTGCGCCAAGCTGCGCGCGGGCGAGGCCGACGTGATGCTGGTCGGCGGCGTCCACCTGATCCTGGCCCCGGCGAGCAGCCTGAGCGTGGGCCGCGCGGGCGCGCTGTCGCCCGACGGGCAGTGCTTCACCTTCGACGCCCGCGCCAACGGGTACGTGCGCGGCGAGGGCGGCGTCACGCTCGTCCTCAAACCGCTGCCGGCGGCGCGCGCCGACGGGGACCGGGTCTACTGCGTCATCCGGGCGAGCGCGGTCAACAACGACGGGCCGTCCGACGCGCTGACCGTCCCCAGCCGCCTGGCCCAGGAAGAGGTGATCCGCGAGGCGCACCTGCGCGCCTGCGTCCAGCCGTCCGAGGTCGGGTACGTGGAGCTGCACGGCACGGGCACGCCGGTCGGCGACCCGGTCGAGGCGGCCGCGCTCGGCGCCGCCGTGGGGGTCGCCCGGCCGGGCGGCTCACCGCTGCCCGTCGGGTCGGTCAAGACCAACATCGGCCACCTGGAGGGCGGCGCGGGCATCGCCGGGCTGCTCAAGGTGGTGCTCAGCATCCACGAGGGCACGATCCCGCCCAGCCTCAACTTCGCCGCGCCGCACCCGCGCATCCCGCTGGCCGAGCTGGGCCTGCGGGTCCCGACCGAGCCCGAGCCGTGGGGCGGCGGTACGCGGGTGGCGGGGGTGTCCTCCTTCGGGATCGGCGGCACCAACTGCCACGTCGTGCTCACCGAGGCCCCGGGAAGCGCGCAGGAGCCTGTCGCGCCCGCGCCGCGCGTGGCGCCATGGCTCCTGTCCGCCCACTCCCCCGCGGCCCTCCGCGCCCAGGCCGCCGCCCTCATCCCGCTCACGACCTCGGACACGGCCGACGATGCCGCCAGGGTCGGGTGGTCGCTGGCCGCCACCAGGACGGCGTTCCCCTACCGCGCGGCCGTGGTCGGCGAGTACGGCGACGCGCTCGCCGCCATCGCGCGCGGCGAGCCGGGCCCCCAGGTGGTGACCGGCCAGGCGGGCGAGGGCGGGCTGGCCTTCCTGTTCCCCGGCCAGGGCAGCCAGTACCTCGGCATGGGCGACGCCCTGCGCGGGGCGTTCCCCGTCTACGCCGAGTGGTACGACCTGATCGCCGCCGAGCTGGAACCCCTGCGCTCCGGCGAGCTCACCGACACCAGGCACGTCCAGGCGGGACTCTTCGCCGTGGGCGTCGCCCTCTACCGGCTCTTCGAGAGCTGGGGCGTCAGGCCGGACTGGGTGGCCGGGCACAGCGTCGGCGAGATCGCCGCCGCCCACGTCGCGGGCGTCCTGCCGCTGGCCGACGCCTGCCGCCTGGTCGCGGCCAGAGGCGCGCTGATGGCGGGCATGTCCACCGACGGCATCATGATCTCCGTCCAGGCCTCAGCGGCCGACGTCCAGGCCGCGCTCCCGCCCGGCGGAGAGGTCTCGATCGCCGCGCTGAACGGCCCACGCTCGACCGTCATCTCCGGCGCGGAGCCCGAGGTGACCCGGGTGGCCGAGCGCCTGGCCGCCGAGGGGAAGCGCACCAGGAAGCTCGCCACCGACCGCGCCTTCCACTCCCCGCACATCGACCCCCTCATGGACCGCCTCGCCGCCACGGCAGCCGGGCTCGACTTCGGCGACGTCGACGGCCCCCGCATGGTCTCCACCCTCACCGGGCGCCCGGTGGGCGCCGGCGAGCTGCGCGACCCGCGCTACTGGGCGCGCCAGGCGCGCGAACCCGTCATGTACGGCCCCGCCGTACAGGCTCTGCGTGAGGCCGGGGCGAGGACCTTCGTCGAGCTGGGACCGGGCGCGCAGCTCAGCACGATGGGCCGCGTGTGCGTCCAGGACGCCGTTTTCCTGCCCACCCTGCGCCGCGAGGACGAGGCTCGTTCCGTCGTCCGCGCGCTGGCCGGGCTGTGGGTCAACGGGCGCGACCCGGACTGGCGCGCCGTCTTCGGCCGGCGCGCGACGGTGGACCTGCCCACGTACCCGTTCCAGCGGCAGCGCTACTGGATGGACGACGTCCAGGCCCCCGAGCCCCAGCCGGTCCCGGCGGGCGACGACCCGCTGCGCCTGGTCCGCGCGCACACGGCAGCCGTGCTCGGCCACCGGCGTCCTGACGACGTCGATCCCGGCCGTTCCTTTCACGACCTGGGCCTGACCTCGGTCACGGCCATGGAGCTGAGCGCCGCCCTGTCGGCCGCGCTCGCCAGGGACGTCCCCGCCACCGCCGTCTTCGACCACCCCACCCCGCTGGCGCTCGCCGAGCACCTCGCGAGCGGGCCCGAGGAGAGCGCGGAGGCGAGGACGGTCTCGACCGGCGACGCGCTGGCGATCGTCGGGATGGGCTGCCGGTACCCGGGAGGGGTACGGTCGCCGGAGGACCTGTGGCAGCTCGTCGCTGCGGGCCGCGACGCCATCTCCCCCTTCCCGCAGGACCGCGGCTGGGACATCGGCCGCCTCTACGACCCCGACCCTGAACGTCCGGGCACCTCCTACGTCAGGCACGGCGGCTTCCTCGACGACGTGGCCGGGTTCGACGCCGACTTCTTCGGCATCAACCCCAAGGAGGCCGAGGCCATGGACCCGCAGCAGCGGTTGCTGCTGGAGGTGTCCTGGGAGGCGCTGGAGCGCGCCCGCCTCGACCCGTCACGCCTCGCGGAGAAGCCGGTCGGCGTCTTCGTCGGCGCGACCGCGCAGGAGTACGGCCCGCGGCTGCCCGAAGCGGGCGGCTACGCCCTCACCGGCACCACGACCAGCGTCGCCTCAGGGCGGATCGCCTACTGCCTGGGCCTGTCCGGCCCCGCGCTCACCGTGGACACGGCGTGCTCGTCGTCCCTGGTGGCCCTGCACCTGGCCGCGCGGTCGCTGCGCAGCGGCGAGTGCGACCTCGCGCTGGCCGGTGGCGTCACGGTCATGGCGGGCCCCGGGATGTTCGTCGAGTTCAGCAGGCAGCGCGGGCTGGCGCCCGACGGCCGGTGCAAGCCGTTCGCCGCCGCAGCGGACGGCACCGCGTGGGCGGAGGGCGCGGGCATGCTGGTCCTCGCCCGCCTGGAGGACGCGCTGGCGGCCGGGTACCCCGTGCTCGCCGTCCTGCGCGGCACGGCCGTCAACCAGGACGGCGCGAGCAACGGCCTGACCGCGCCGAGCATGCGGGCGCAGGTCAGGGTCATCAGGGACGCGCTGGCCGACGCCGGCGTCCGTACCCAGGATGTGGACGCCGTCGAGACGCACGGCACGGGGACCACGCTCGGCGACCCGATCGAGGCGCGCGCCCTGATCGAGGCCTACGGCGGCGACCGCGACCAGCCCCTGTGGCTCGGTGCGCTGAAGTCGAACCTCGGCCACACCCAGGCGGCGGCGGGCGTCGGCGGGGTGATCAAGATGGCGGAGGCGATGCGGCACGCCACGCTGCCCGGCATCCTCCACCTGGACGAGCCCAGCGCGCACGTCGAGTGGGGCGCGGTCGAGCCGCTGCGCGAGGACCGGCCGTGGACGGCCGACGGGCGGCCGCTGCGCTGCGCCGTCTCCTCCTTCGGCATCAGCGGCACCAACGCCCACGTCATCCTGGAGCAGCCGCCCCTCCCGGCGGCCCCGGCAGCGGGCGAGCCGGCCCACGACCCGGTCCCCCTGCTCCTGTCGGCGAAGTCCGACACGGCGCTGCGCGACCAGGCGGTACGGCTCGGCGACCTGCTGGACGCCGAACCGCCCGTCGAAGGTGTCGCACACGCCCTGGCCACGACGCGCACGCGGTTCCCGCACCGGGCCGTGGTCCTCGCCGATCACAAGGCGACACTGGCCGCACTCGCCGAGGGCCGTGCCGCCGAAGGGCTGGTCCAGGGAACGGCAGCCCAGGGCAGGACCGTGTTCGTCTTCCCCGGCCAGGGCGCCCAGTGGCCCGGCATGGGCGTGGAGCTGGCCGAGACGGAGCCCGTCTTCGGCGAGCGCCTGCGCGCCTGCTCCGACGCCCTCGCCGAGCACGTCGACTGGTCGCTCATGGACGTCCTGCGCGGTGCCCCCGGCAGCCCGCCGCTCGACCGGGTCGACGTCGTCCAGCCCGCGCTGTTCGCGATCATGGTGGCGCTGTCGGCCGTCTGGGAGTCCTGGGGCGTACGCCCCGACGCGGTGATCGGCCACTCGCAGGGCGAGATCGCCGCCGCCTGCGTCGCGGGCGCGCTCAGCCTGGAGGACGCGGCCGCCGTGGTCGCCATCCGCAGCCAGGTCATCACCGAGCTGGCCGGCACCGGCGGCATGGGCTCGATCGCCCTGACGGAGAAGGAGGCACGCCTCCGGCTGCGCGGCACCGGCCTGCACCTGGCGGCCGTCAACGGCCCCGCCTCGGTGGTGATCGGCGGCGCGGCCGACGAGCTGACCGCCTTCCTGGCGGACGCCGAAGCGGACGGCCTGCACGCCAGGCGCATCAACGTGGACTACGCCTCGCACACCCCGAGCATGGCGGCGATCCGCGACAAGCTGCTGGCCAGGCTCGACGGCATCACCCCGCGCGCCGCCTCGATCCCGTTCCGCTCCACCACCCGCGGCACCACCTTGACGGGCACGGAGCTGGACGCCGCCTACTGGTACGAGAACCTCAGCTCGCCCGTCCTGTTCGAGGACGCCGTGGCCGAGCTGGCGACGACCGGGCACGGGCTGTTCGTGGAGACCAGCCCGCATCCCATCCTGACGCTCGCGGTGAGCGAGACCCTGGAGTCGCGCGGGTCGTCCGGCGCGGCCGTCGGGAGCCTCCAGCGCGACCGCGGCGGGTGGCCGCGGCTGCTGACCGCGCTCGCCGACGCGCACGTGCACGGGGCGCCGGTCGACTGGGACCGGCTCGGCCTGCGCGCGCACCCCGTCGACCTGCCCACCTACCCCTTCCAGCACCGGCGCTTCTGGCTCGACGCCCCCGCTGCCACCGGGCTGCGCGAGGCCGGGCTGGCCGAGGACCGGCATCCGTTCCTCGGCGCGCGGGTGGAGCTCCCGGACGGCGACGGCGTGCTGTTCACCGGCCGGCTTTCCGGTGCGGGCTGGCTGGCCGGGCACGCCGTCGCCGGTCGGGTCCTGCTGCCCGCCACCGGCTTCCTGGAGCTGGCCGCGCACGCGGCGGAGGTCACCGGGCGGGGCGTGATCGGCGAGCTCGAACTCGTCCGCCCCGCCGCACTCCCCGAGGGGGACGCCCTGCCGCTGCGGGTCACGGTGACCGACGGGCGGCTGAGCGTGCACACCCGCGAGGAGGGCGGCCCCTGGACGCTCCACGCCACCGGGGTGCTGACCTCCGGCGAGAGCACGGACGCGACCCCCGCTCCGGAATGGCCACCTCCTGGAGCTGACGAGATCGAGCTGACCGGGGCCTATCCCGCGCTGGCCGCGCGCGGCTACGAGTACGGGCCCGCGTTCCAGGGGCTGGTGCGGGCGTTCGAGCACGGCGACGAGGTGTTCGCCGAAGTGGCGCTCCCATCCCAGCTCGCCGCCGACGGCTTCGCCGTACACCCCGCTCTGCTCGACGCGGCCCTGCACGCCTGGCTGTACGCCAGGGAGTCCCTCCTGCTGCTGCCGTTCGCGTGGCGCGACGTCCGCGTGCACGCCACGGGCGCGACCAGCCTGCGCGTACGGCTCGCGCCGGTCGAGGGGACCGGCGAGGTGGCCCTCTCCGCGACCGACGACCAGGGCCGCCCTGTCATCACCGTCGGCGGCCTCACCCTGCGCCCCGCACCGGCGGCGGACACCGACTCGCTGTACGAGGTGCGCTGGCGACCGGCCGACCTGGCGGAGGAGGCGGACTACAGAGCCGTCGAGATCGCCGCGGACACCCCGGCGGACGCCGCCCGCGAGGCGCTGCAGCTCCTGCGCGAGCATCTCGACACCGACGACGCCCACCTCGTCCTGGTGGTCCGTCCAGGCCTGGCGCACTCCCCCGTCGCCGGTCTGGTCAGGTCGGCGCACGCGGAGAACCCGGGCCGCTTCACCGTCCTGGAGACCAGTGCGGCACCCACCGCAGCGCTGCTGGCCCGCGCCGCCGCGAGCGGCGAGCCGCACCTGCGCTTCGACGGCACCCGCCTGCGCGTGCCCCGCCTGGCGGAACGCACCGACGACGACGCCCTGACGCCACCACCGGCCGGTGCCTGGCGGCTCGGGCTGACCGAGAGAGGCCTCATCGAGAACCTCACCATCGAACCGGCGGAACCCGAGCCGCTCGGTCCGGGCATGGTCCGGGTGGCCGTGCGCGCCGCCGGGCTGAACTTCCGCGACGTCGTCGTCACGCTCGGCATGCTGCCCGGCGAGGAGGGTCTCGGCCTCGAAGGTGCGGGCGTGGTGCTGGAAACAGCGCAGGACGTGACCGGCCTGAGCCCGGGAGACCGGGTGTTCGGGCTGCTCCGCGACGCCTTCGGCCCGGTCGCCACCGCCGACGCCAGGACGCTCGCGCGCATGCCGGACGGCTGGACGTTCGCCATGGCCGCCACGGTCCCGGTCGCGTTCCTCACCGCCTACCTGGGCCTGGTGGACGTGACCGGGCTGCGCCGCGGCGAGAGGCTCGTCGTGCACGCGGCGGCCGGCGGCGTGGGCATGGCGGCCATCCAGCTCGCCCGCCACCTGGGCGCCGAGGTCTTCTGCACCGCGCACCCGCGCAAGTGGGACGTGCTGCGCGGCCTCGGCATCGACGACGAGCACCTCGCCTCCTCGCGGACGCTGGACTTCGCCGACGCCTTCCCGGCGGCGGACGTGGTGCTCAACTCGCTGGCCGGGGAGTTCATCGACGCCTCCATGCGCCTGCTGGTCCCCGGCGGGCGCTTCGCCGAGATGGGCAAGACCGACCTGCGCGACCCGGCCGACCATCCGGGCATCACCTACCGCCCGTTCAACCTGCCCGACGTGGACCCCGACCGGATCAGCGAGATCCTCGCCGCGCTCATGCCGCTGTTCGGCAGCCGCGTGCTGCGCCCGCTGCCGGTGACCGCGCACGACCTGCGCAGAGCCCGTACGGCGTTCCGCGACATGAGCCGGAGCAACCACACCGGGAAGATCGTGCTGACCGTGCCGCACCCCATCGACCCCGGCGGGACCGTCCTGATCACCGGCGGCACCGGCACCCTGGCCGCGCACGTGGCCAGGCACCTGGTGGCCAGGCACGGCGTCAGGCACGTCCTGCTCGCCGGCCGGCGCGGCCCCACCAGGGAGACCGACGCGCTGGGCGCCGAGCTGGCCAGGCACGGCGCGCAGGTGCGGGTCGAGGCGTGCGACGTCGCCGACCGCGTGGCCGTCGACCGGCTGCTGTCCCGCATCTCGCCGCAGCGGCCGCTGACCGCCGTGGTGCACGCGGCGGGCGTCCTGGACGACGGCGTCGTCTCCTCGCTCACGCCCGAGCGGCTCGACGCGGTGATGCGCCCCAAGGCGCTGGCCGCGCTGCACCTCCACGAGGCCACAGCGGGGATGGACCTGTCGGCGTTCGTCCTGTTCTCCTCGGCGTCGGGCGTGCTCGGCGAGGCGGGCCAGGCCAACTACGCCGCGGCCAACGCGTGCCTGGACGAGCTGGCCCGCCACCGGCGCGGCCAGGGCCTGCCCGCGATCTCCCTCGCCTGGGGGTTGTGGGCGGAACGCAGCGGCATGACCGGGCACCTCGGCGAGGCCGACCTGGCCAGGATCCGCCGCTCCGGCATGGCGCCGCTGCCCACGGCCGAGGCGCTGGGCCTGTTCGACGCGGCCCTCGGCCTGGACGCGGCCTGCGTGGTGCCGATGCGGCTGGAGGCGGTCGCCGTACCGGACATTCCTCCTGTCCTGCGCGACCTCATCCAGCGGGCCGAGCAGCAGGAAGGCGTGAGCACGTCGGTGAGCGGGGACCAGCTGCTGGAACTGATCTGCACCGAGGCGGCGGGCGCGCTGGGCCACGACAGGGCGGCCCTGCGCCCCGAGGAGAACCTCAAGGAGCTGGGATTCGACTCGCTCACCGCGATCCAGCTGCGCAACCGCATCGCGGCGGCCACCGGCCACCGCCCGTCGGCCGGACTGATCCTGCGCTCCGCCACCCCGCTCGCGATCTTCGAGCGGCTGGAGGCGGAGCTGCGGACCCCAGCCGCGCTAGACGGCTCTTCGAAGCGGCCCGGCGATGCTGAGGCTGTCAGGCACTCGTAGCAGAAGGGCGATCCGATGTCAGGTGTTGTCGGATGGATCGACTATTCCAAGAATCTGGCGCTGGAAGCGCCGCTGATGACGGCGCTGACCGGGACTCTGGCGCAGCGCGGCCCTGACGACGAGGGGGTGTGGATCTCCCCGCACGCCGCGATCGGCTTCCGCGAGCTCGACCTCGGGGTGGACGGTCGCCCGTTCGCCCTGGAGCCGGGGCCTGTGGCCGCCTGCGTCGTCGGGACACCGTACGGGCTGGACGAGCTCCGGCGGAAGCTGCCGGGCGTGCCGTCCGGGGTGTCGGCCGCCGAGCTGGCCGTGCGCGCCTATCTGGAGTGGGGAACCGGCTTCGTGCCGTGGCTGGACGGTCCGTTCGCGATCGTCATCTGGGACGGGCGCTCCCGCGAGCTCGTCCTGGCCAGGGACAGGATCGGCGGCCAGCCGCTGTTCTTCACGACCACGCCGACCGGCGTGCTGTTCGCCTCGCGCAGGGACACGCTGCTCGCCCACCCCGAGGTCAAGCCGAGGGTGGACGTCGACGGGCTGCGCCAGGTCATCTCGCACGCGCTCCCGACCGGGCCGATCTTCGCCGGGTTCGAGGGCGTCGGTCAGGCCGAGATCGTGACGTTCGACGGCGAGGGCAGGGTCAGGCGCGAGCGCTACTGGCAGCTGGCCACCCAGGAGCACACCGACGACCTGGACGCGACCGTCGGCACGATCCGCGGCCTGCTGGAGGAGAGCATCAGGCTCAACCTCCCCGAGGACAGCTCGTCGCTGGCCGCCATGCTCTCCGGCGGCATCGACTCCTCCTCCGTGGCCGCGCTCGCCGCCGCCGAGCTGCGGCGCAGGGGGCACGACCCGCTGCGCACGTACACGATCGACTACCTCGACAGCGAGTTCCAGGCCGACGTCATGCGGCGCACCAAGGACGAGCCCTACGCGCGCATCGCGGCCCAGCACATCGGCTCGGCGCACACGGTGATCAGCCTGCGCCCCTCGGACATCCTGCACCCGCTCGTCAAGGACGGCCTGCTGTACGCGACCGAGGCGCCGACCCGCATCTACGACATGGACGCCGGACAGCACATCTTCCTGCGCCACACGGCGGCGACCGGGTCCAAGGTCATCCTGACCGGGTTCGGCGGCGACAACGCGTTCCTGGGCTCCAACTGGGCGATCGACAGAGGGCTCGTGGAGTCGGGCACCTTCCCGTGGGTGGCCCTGGCCCAGCGGCACGGCGCCGTCAACGGCTTCGGCACCGGGCTGCTCAACAAGGAGACGCTGGCCGTCCTCGACTTCCCCGTCTACTACCGGGACACCTACGCCACCGCCATCGCCAACGTGGCGCACCTGCCCGGCGAGGACCAGTGGCAGCGGCAGCTCCGCCGGGTCTCCTACCTGGTGCTGACGCTGTTCCGCACCGACTACGCGATGTTCTCCGCCGCCGGGCTGCAGGCGCGCTCGCCGATCAACAGCTACAAGCTGCTGCAGTACGCCTACAACATCCCCGCCGAGCTCCAGGCGCACGGCGGCATGGAGAAGGGCCTGCTCAGGGCGGCCGTGGCCGACCTGCTCCCCGAGGAGATCGTGCAGCGGCGGCGCAGCGCCACCCCGGTCAGCAACCACCCCGACTACCCGGGGCAGCTGCAGGCCGAGCTCAAGGAGATCCTCGCCGACAACCAGGCCCCCGTACGCCCGCTGATGGACCTGGACCTGGCCGCCTCCCGCGCCGGCGACCCGCAGATCCTCGCCGAGAACCGGATCGCCCGCGCGGACGTCGAGCTCATGATCCAGCTCAACAACTGGCTGACCGCCTACCGGGTGCGATTGGCGCTGCAGTGATCCACAACGACATCCTGAGCACGATCGGCGGCACGCCCGTGATCCGGCTGCGCCGGCTCACGGTGCCTGGCACCGAGATCCTGATCAAGGCGGAGGGGTTCAACCCCGGCGGGAGCATCAAGGACCGGGCCGTCCTGTCCATGATCCGCCGCGCCGAGCTCAGCGGCCGGCTGCGCCCGGGGGGCACGATCATCGAGTCCACCTCGGGGAACGTCGGCAAGGCGCTCGCCCTGATCGGCGCGGTCAACGGGTACCGGGTCATCCTCGTCGTGGACCCGAACGCCCCCAGGTCGAAGCTGGAGTACGTGAAGGCGCTGGGCGCCGAGATCGTGGTCGTGGACACCGCCGACGAGGGCGGCCTCTACCAGCGGCCCCGCATCGCCCGGGTGAAGGAGCTGCTGCGCGAGATCCCCGGCTCGTTCTGGCCCGACCAGTACAACAACCCGGACAACCCGCGCGCCCACGCCGAGCAGACCTCCTACGAGCTGCTGAGCGACGTTCCGCAGTTCGACGCTCTGGTGACGGCCGTGGGCACCGGCGGCCACATCAGCGGGCTCTCCTCGACGCTGAAGCGCGAGCTGCCCGGCCTGGTGACCATCGGGGTGGACGCCATCGGCTCGGCGGCCATGGGCTTCCCCTTCTCCGGCTACCTGATGCGCGGGCTGGGGCTGCCGTGGATGCCCGGCTGCATCGACATGGACCTGCTGGACCATGCTCATCTCGTGGCCGACCACGAGGGCATCGCCACCAGCATCGTGCTCGCCAGGACGGAGGGGATCCTGGTGGGCGAGTCTGCCGGGGCCGCCGTGTTCGGCGCGCTGCACTACGCGCTGCACCACAACCCGAGCCGGATCGTGGTGGTGGCGGCCGACGACGGCATCCACTACCTCAGCGAGTCCTTCAACGAGGACTGGCTGCGGAAGAACGGCCTCTGGCAGAAGATCGCCGCCGGTGGGCTGACCGACCCCGAGCGGCTGGTCGAGGCGGCGCGCAACCCGGAGTCGCTCCCCGTCCAGCTCACCCGTCGCTACGCCATAACCCGGTAGGACACCGATGAACGTCGAACGGTTACGTCAGCGGATGGCAGAACTGGACGTCGACGCCGTAGTGGCGACGATACGGGAGAACGTCTTCTACCTGACCGGCATCTCCAACGTGAGCCAGTCCGTCCTGCCGCACACCGGGCAGTGCTACGCCGTGGTGACCGCCGACAGGACGGACCTCGTCTCCCCGAGGTGCGACCTCGACCAGGCCCTCGACGCGACCGTACGGCTGGGCGGGATCGTCGGGTTCGGCGACTTCTTCCGCGAGGTCACCCCGGGCGCCGCGCTGGAACCGGCCGAGGAACGCCTGCGGGAGGCCGCCATCGACGTGCCTGGCGCGGCGACCGCCCTGGACGCGCTGGTCCTGGCCGTGGGCCGGGGCTTCTCCGGCACGCTCGCCGTGGACGAGGACGGCGTGCCGTACGGCTTCATGGAGAGGCTCAGCGACGCCCTGCCGCACGCGCGCGTCATGCAGGGCGCCGACCTCCTGCGCTGGACCAGACAGGTGAAGACGCCCGACGAGATCGACCGGCTGCGCGAGGCCGCGGTGATCACCGAGGACGCCATCAAGGCGGTCGTCGCGATCACCAGGCCCGGCGTCACCGAGATCGACCTGGTCCGCGAGTTCGAGCGGGTGATCGTCGCCGCGGGCGCCCGCCCCGGGTTCACCCTCATCAAGTTCGGCAGGTCGGCGGTCGGCGGCCAGCGGCTGCCGACCGACGTCCCGCTGCGCGCCGGCGAGGCGGTGTGGATGGACGTGGGCTGCGTGCACCGCGGCTACTGGTCGGACCTGGCGCGCGTCCACAGCGTGGGCGAGCCGCCGGAGAAGCTGGTCCGCTACCACGCGGCCATGAAGGAGGGCGCGGATCGCGCCCTCGCCGAAGCCCGCCCCGGCATGGCGGGCAAGGAGCTGTTCGACCTCGTCGTGTCGGCCGTCCGCGAGTCTGGCGTGCCCCACTACCGCAGGCAGCACGTCGGGCACGGCATCGGCGTGGAGCTCTACGATCGCGTGCTCATCACCCCCACGAGCGAAGACAGGCTCGAAGAAGGCACCGTCGTCAACGTCGAGACCCCCTACCACGAGCTCGGCTTCGGAGCCGTCCAGGTGGAGGACCCCTTCGTCGTCGGTCGAGCGGGCAACACGCTACTCACCACTCTCAGCCGGGACCTCTCATGATCATCGTTGGTCTTTCCGCGTTGTTCCACGACTCCGCGTGCGCCGTCGTCATCGACGGGCGGCCCGTCGCCGCCGCGCACGAGGAGCGCTTCACCCGCCGGCGCTACGACCGGGCAATGCCGGTCAACGCCTTCCGCTCGTGCCTGCTCGACGCCGGGATCGACATCGCGGACGTCGACTGCGTCGCCTACTACGAGGATCCGGTCGCCAAGCTCTCCCGCCAGCTCTGGACGGGTGTCGACCAGGAGTACGAGCCGCTGCTGGAGTTCGACTACACGGCTTCCGGCATGCCGCGGCTGCACGGCCAGAGCCTGGCCCAGCTCGACGCGGCCCGCCCGCTGCGCGAGATCCGCGAGCTGCTCGGGTTCGACGGCCCCGTCCACACCTTCACCCACCACGAGTCGCACGCGGCGAGCGCCTTCTACTGCTCGGGTTTCCGCGAGGCGGCGCTGTTCACCGCCGATGCCGTCGGCGAGTGGACCACGACCAGCTACGGCCACGCCGACGACGGCGGGCTGAAGCTCCTGGAGGAGATCAGCTTCCCGCACTCGCTGGGCCTGTTCTACAGCGCGCTCACCTCCTACCTGGGCTTCGCCGTGAACAGCGACGAGTACAAGGTCATGGCGCTGGCCTCGTCGGGCAAGCCGCGCTTCGCCGACAAGATGCGGCAGATGCTGGTCAACGGCCCAGGCGGCGGCTTCGAGCTGGACCAGGAGTTCTTCTCCTTCGGCGGCGCGGACCGCATGTTCACCGCTGCCGTCCCCGAGCTGCTCGGCCGGCCCCCGCGCGAGCCGGAGAGCGAGTTCGACGCCTTCCACGAGGACGTCGCGGCCAGCATGCAGGACCTCCTGGAGGAGGTCCTGCTGGACAAGGCGCGCCACCTGCACGAGCTCACCGGCTCCGACAACCTCGTGTACGCCGGGGGCGTCGCGCTGAACTGCGTGGCCAACAGCCGGATCAGGCGCGACGGCCCCTTCACCGAGATGTTCGTGCAGCCCGCCTCCGGCGACTCGGGCGGTGCGCTCGGCGCCGCGCTGCTGTGCCACCACCGGCTCTCCGGCTCGTTCACCCCGGAGGCGCTCCGCGACGCGCGGCTCGGCCCGCGCTACGACGTCAGGCACGTGCGCGACTGCCTGGTGCGCGCCGAGGTGCCGCACAGCGACTTCGCCGGCGACGAGGCAGGGCTGCTCGCCGCCACCGCGGAGCTGCTGGCCCAGGGCAAGGTCGTGGGCTGGTACCAGGGCCGGATGGAGTACGGCCCGCGCGCGCTCGGCGCCCGGTCCATCATCGCCGACCCGCGCGACGAGCGGATGCGCGACCACATCAACGCCCTGGTCAAGAAGCGCGAGGCGTTCCGCCCGTTCGCTCCTGTCGTACCAGAGGAGAGGTGCGCGGAGTTCTTCGAGCGCGACCTGCCCGCCCCGTTCATGCTGGAGACCGCCCAGGTACGGCACGCGTCAGCGCTGCCCGCCATCACCCACGTGGACGGCTCAGCCCGCGTCCAGACCGTGAACAGCGAGGTCGACCCCCGCTTCCACGGCCTGCTCACCGAGTTCGGGCGGCTGACCGGCTACCCCATCCTGCTCAACACCTCCTTCAACATGCGCGGCGAGCCCATCGTCTGCGACGCGGGCGACGCGCTTGCCTGCTTCGTCCGCTGCCGCATCGACGTCCTCGTGCTGGACGACCTGCTCATCCGCCGCGAGGACACCCCGCCGAGCTGGGCCATCGCCGAGGCGGCCATCCCGCGTCACCCGCCCGTGTCGCGCAGCGACAGCTACACGTTCTTCTGAAAGGGGGACGCCATGAAGCCAGCTGACCGCCTCGCCCGACTGCTCTCGGACACCCGTGGTGCCGAGATCCTCGCCGAGTTGCAGAAGGTCATGAGAAAGCCGGGCGTCACCGCCGAGCCGGAGCCGCAGGACGGCATCGGCGTGTGGGACACCGTGTCCACCGACGAGGGAGTGGCCCTGCGGCGGCGCGAGAACGCGGCGGACTGGTTCCGCTGGGCCGACGTGCCGTACGTCCCCGCGCCCGCCGGACGCCGCCGGGTGGCGCTGGTCGGCGAGTCCGTGGCGCGCGGCTGGCTGCTGGAGCCGGGGTTCACCCCGGCCAAGGCGCTCGCCGCGCAGCTCGCCGGCGACCAGGTGGTGGACCTGGCCCGCAGCAACATCGACATCTGGACGCTGCGCGCGACCCTGCGCGCGCTGCCCGCCGTCGAGCCCGACGTCGTCGTGCTCTACGCGGGCAACAACTTCATGTTCGCCCCGCTCGACGACGGCTACCGCGACGTGCTGGCGGCGGCCGTCCGCCGGGGCGGGTACCCCGAGATGCGCAGGGTGTACGTGGAGAACGTGATCCTGCCCGAGGTGGACCGCCTGCTGGAGGACCTCCTGCGGCTCAGCGAGACCAGCGAGATCGTCGTCGTGGTGCCGGAGAGCAACCTGGCCGGGTGGACACCGGCCGCCGAGATCGAGGTGCCCGTCCTGCCGGAGGCCGACCTGCGCTCGTGGTACGCCCTGCGCGCCGAAGCGGTGGCCGCGGGCGACCCGGCTCGGGCCGGGGCGCTGGCCGCCAGGATGGTGCAGCTCGACCGCGGGCTCAGCCCGGTGTCGTGGCGCATCAGGGGCCACGCGGCGCTGGCCGGGGGCGCTCCCGCCCGCGACTTCCTGGAGCGGGCCCGGGACGCCACCCCCGGCCTCCTGCTCGACCACGTGTCCGGCGTGATCACCCCGATCAGGAAGCGCCTGCTGGACTTCGCGCGGGCCAACGGGCTCAAGCACGTCGACGCGGGCGTGGCGCTGTCCTGGGACGAGCACCCCTCGCTGCCCGATCCCGCCTGCTTCCTCGACCACATCCACCTCAACGACGTGGGCATCGAGCGCGTCATGGCGCACGTCGCCGACGCCGTGTCCGGCCTGCCCGCCGGGACCACCGAGCCGGGCCAGGGCGCGTCTCCCCGTGTGCGCGCCCTGGGCCACTCCCTCGCCGCCGGGTACCGCGCGCTGCGCGAGCAGCCGGCGGAAGCCGTACGCGAACAGCTCGAAAGGGCCCTGGCCGCCGACCCGGACAGCACGAGGCAGGTCATCGGGAGCTACCTCGACGTGCTCGAGACGCCCGGCCCCCGCTGGACGCATCCGGCCATGACCGGCCTGCACGCCGACCCGCAGACCATGCAGGTGTGCTACCAGATCGCGCAGACCAGGGAGCACTCCGGCGGCTACTGGACCTTCCGCCGCGTGGTCCAGGAGCTGCTCGGCCGCCCGACCGACCCGGCGACGTGCCGGTGGCGCTCGGTCGACCTGCTGGGGCGCGTCGACGGGCGCGCCTTCCGCGCACCCAACTTCGTGCCCGGCAAGGCGTTCTTCGAGGCGACCAAGGAGAACACGACCTTCCACCTGGCCCTCGCCTCTCCTCAGGGCGGTTGGCTGCGCCTGGTCCACCGCCTCCCCCACGGGAACGCCACGGTCAGCGTGAACGGCGTGCCCGTGGGCGAGCTGCCCCAGGCCGCCACCTGGTGCCGTACGGCCCTGCAGATCCCCGCGTCGGCCACCCGCGAGGGGGTGAACACCGTGGAGATCGCCTGGCCTGTGCCGCGCACGGCCTACGCCGACGCCGTCGAGGCGGACGGCTCGGCGCTGGCCAGGCGGCTCTTCCCGAGCGTGCTCCCGGTGTTCGGCGCCCTTTACACGGCCACCTTCGAGCTGTCCGGCGCTCGGGGGGAGGAGGAGCCCGTCCGGGCCTCGCGGGTGAGCGCGTCGACGGGCTGGCAGTAGCTACTTGCAGCGGACGGAGAAGGCCGACCAGTTGGACATGGCGCGGTTGGGCGCGAGGATCTGGAGGGCGAAGGCGTACTCGGCCGGGCTCCAGACCCTCGTGTCCGCCTCCACCGCCCGCTCCAGGGGGTCACCGGCCTTGAAGGTGAGCGTCTGCTCGGTCCAGAGGTCGTCCTCCGGCCCCCAGGGATCCGAGGCGTGCGCCCTCAGCTTCCCCTTCCACTGGATCCGGACGGTCGCCGGGGTGCTGGTCACCCGCACCACGGCCCTGAGGTGCTCGGGCACGCCGCCGTCGCAGTAGGAGTCGTAGGAGGGGATCGGGTCCACCTTGGCCTCGGCGGTCACCGGCTCCTGGCAGGTCACCGTGAACGTGTGGCGTGGCGTGGTGAGCCAGCCGTCGATCTCCAGGACCGCCCAGTGCTCGCCCGACTTGTAGGCGCTGCCGTACTCGATCTGCTTGGACTGCTCGCCGCCCTGCCCGAAGGACAGCGTGGCCCAGTTCCCGTCCTGGGAGGAGGTCTTCCAGCGGTATCGCAGCGTCTCCGGCCCGTGGTTCACCGACACCGTCGCGACCAGGCCGACCGCGGCGTACGCGCCCTGGCAGTCGCCGACCGCGTGCTTGATCGTCGCGCGCACGTCCTGCCGCTCCTCCGCCGGGGGCGGCGGCTGCGTGCACGACGACACGGTGAACCGGGCCTTCTGGGAGGTGAAGCGCCGGGGCGAGAGGACCTGCACGGCCTGCCAGCCCGGGTAGTCGTCCTCGATCGTCCACCGGGAGCGCACCGTCTTGACGCCCGCGTGCCGGAACCTGAGGGTCTGGATCCGGCCCTTCGTCCCGTCGCTGCGCACCCACCGGTAGGTGACCGTACCCCTGCCCGACCTGATCCGCGCGGTGAACCCGACCTGCGCAGGGCACTCCCCGTCCACCGAGGCCCGCACGCCGCTGACCGTCACCGGCTGCCGTCCGCCCGCCGACGCGGGCACCGCCGTCATGCTCAGTACGGCTCCAGCCACCCCGAGGGCGGCGAGCCATGTGCTCAGGAATCTCATGCCTGCGAGTGAATGCCGTAAAGGTGCGCGGCAGATGAGTAGTGAGCTACTCACTTCCCCCGCACGATGAGCCGCAGCCGCCGCCGCGAACGTTTGGCCGCGAACGCGGTCCTCTCGTTGGCGTGCGGGAACGGCTCCTCGGGCACGGGCACGCCGAGGAATTCGCACAGCGGCTCCCAGCCCTGCCCGGCGTCGAAGACCAGCAGGCGTTCCTTCGGAAGGGCGGCTTTGACGTCCGCTATGTGCTGGTCGAAGACCTTCAGGACGTGCTCCCTGTCGTCGATCCTGCCGCCGAAGATCGGGTCCATGACCGTGGCCCTGGCCATGCGCGGGTAGAGGGCGAAGTCGGGGGCGCGCCTGGCCACCAGCCACCTGAGCACCCGCCTGCGCAGGGGCAGCCGGGTGCGCTCCGCGAGGGCGCTGGCGAAGATGGTGGTGCTCACGCTCTCGTACCACCGGGCGGGGTCGCGGACGGTGAGGACGACCTTGGCCTCCGGGTAGTGCGCGGCCAGCTCCTTCCAGTAGGCCGACGCCGGCCAGTCCACCGCCGACTGGAAGCCGGCGAACATCTCCTCCCACGGCACGCCGTCGAGCCACTGGCGGATGCGGAACGGCTCGGCGATGACCGTGGACATGTGGTAGCACGGCCCGAAACCCAGCCGTTCGAGCGCCGCCTGCAAGGACCTGGTTCCCGTACGCCCGAACCCCGCGCCGATCACCTTCATAATCTGCAATATCCCTCTTACCGTCTTTAATGTGAACTTTCCCGAGCCACTCCTCAACGTCCTGGCCACCGACCCCGGCAGCCCCGTCATGGAGCACGGCGACAGGGTCGTCACGCGGGGCGAGCTGTACGCCCTGATCAGCCGCCTGGCAGCGGCACTGCGCGGCCGAGGGCTCGGCCCAGGCTCCGGCCTGGCCGTCAGGACCGAGGTGACGCCTGAGGCCTTCGCCGCCCACATGGCCGCGCACGTCGTCGGCTGCCGCGTCGTCGGGATCCGCCCCGGCTACCCGCCAGGCCAGCTCGCCCACGTCCTGTCGATGGACGTCGACGCCAGGCTCAGCGACCGCCACAACGAGCTGCCCGGCGGGGCGCTGCTCCTGGAGGACCTCCTGCACGAGACGCCCACCGCGCCGGAGCTCACCGTCACCGCCCGCCCCGGCGACGTCGCCACGGTGACGTTCACCAGCGGCAGCACCGGCCGGCCCAAGGGCTGCGCGCTCACCTACCAGGGGCTGAGCGCGCACTGGGCGTGGCAGCCGGACGTCTGGTCGCCGGTCGCCCGCAGGTTCGCCGCGGCGTTCGAGCGTTACCTGCTGTTCGGCACCCTGGCCAGCATGGTCGTCATGGAGTTCGTCGCGCCCTGCCTGCTGGGCGGCGGCACGGCGGTGATCCCCGAGGACGACGGCAGGCCGGTGTTCCCGCAGGCGTTCGAGCGGTACGGCGTCACCGGGTCGATCATCACCGTCGCCCGCCTGCACCGCATGCTCCCCGTCGGCAGCCTGCGCGCGCTCATGGTCTCCGGCTCCCCGATCAGCGAGAAGCGCCTCAGGGAGGCCGCCGAGCGCCTGGGGCCCATCGTCTTCCAGGGGTACGGCCAGACCGAGGCGGGCTCCATCTCCATGCTCACCCCGGAGGAGCTGGACACCGCTCCCGGGTCGGTCGGCAGGCCGCACCAGAACGTCGAGATCGACATCAGGGCCGGGGAGATCCACGTGCGCAGCCCGTACATGATGTCCGGGTACTGGGGACGGCCGCCGCACGACGGCTGGATCAACACCCGCGACCTCGGCCGCTTCGAGGACGGCCACCTGTACCTCGACGGCAGGACCCGGGATGTGATCATGGTCAACGCCATGGTCGTGTACGCGGGACCGATCGAGCGCACCCTGGCCGCCCATCCCGACGTGGCCGAGGCGTACGTGGTCGGCGCGCCGGACGACGACACCGGCGAAGCCGTACACGCCTTCGTCGTGCCCGCCTCGGGCGGGAAGCCTCGTTACGCGGACCTCGCCGCGCTGGTGCTTCGCGAGCTGGGAGCGGACAACGTCCCCAAGACGCTGACGCTGATCGAGGAGGTCCCGGTGGGAACGAGCGGCAAGCCGGATAAATCACGACTTCTGAGCATTCTCTGATAAACCCGCGCCAACAATGCGGTGTGAATTCTTTTGACTACCTCGTCATCGGCGCCGGTCCCGCCGGGTTGCAGCTCGGCCACCTCCTCCACCAGGCGGCGCGCAGCTACCTGATCCTGGAGGCCGGACCGTCGCCCGGCACGTTCTTCCGCACCTTCCCCCGGCACCGGCAGCTCATCTCGATCAACAAGAAGCACACCGGCTGGGACGATCCCGAGCTCAACCTCAGGATGGACTGGAACTCCCTGCTGTCGGACGACCAGAACCTGCTGTTCACCCGCTACAGCGACCGCTACTTCCCCGACGCCGACGACATGGTCCGCTACCTGGCCGACTTCGCCACGGCCTGCGGCCTCAACATCACCTACGACGCCCAGGTGCTTTCGGTGGAGCGCGGCGACGGGCTGTTCACCGCGACGGACGCGCAGGGCAGGACCTACAGCGCGCGACGGCTGATCGTCGCGACCGGCGTCACCCGCCCCAACCTCCCCGCGATCCCCGGCATCGAGGACGCCGACCTGTACGGCCTCGTCGACACCGACCCCACCGCCTTCACCGGACAGCGCGTCCTCGTCATCGGCAAGGGCAACTCCGCCTTCGAGACGGCCAACAACCTCGTGGAGAACGCCGCCGTCATCCACGTCGCGGGCCCCAACTCCGTCCGCATGGCCTGGCGCACCCACTTCGTCGGCCACCTGCGCGCGGTCAACAACACCCTGCTCGACACCTACCAGCTCAAGTCCCAGAACGCCCTCCTCGACGGCGACGTCAAGCGCATCGAGCGGCGGCCGGACGGCTCCTACCTGGTGACCGTCAGCTTCGCCAGGGCCAACGAGGTCACCAAGGACATCCCGTACGACCGGGTGATCGTCTGCACCGGGTTCCGGTTCGACGCGGAGATCTTCGGCGCGAGCTGCAGGCCCGCGCTGGTCATCGACGACAGGTTCCCCGAGCTCACCCCCTGCTACGAGTCCGTCAACGTGCCCGGCCTGTACTTCGCGGGCACCGTCACGCAGTCGCGCGACTTCAAGCGCGGCACCAGCGGCTTCATCCACGGCTTCCGCTACGGCGCCAGGGCGCTGCACCGCCACCTGGAGTCCAGGTACCACGGCGTCCCCTGGCCGGCGCGGGAGCTGAAGGCCGAGCCGCAGGCGCTCGCCGACGCGGTGATCGAGCGGGTCAACCGCAGCTCCGCGCTCTGGCAGCAGTTCGGGCTGATGAGCGACGTCATCACCTTCGACGGGCAGGGCGGCGCGACCTACCGGGAGGAGGTGCCGGTCGGGATGGAGCGGGGCGACCACGTCGCGATCACCCTGGAGTACGGGCCGGACCACGACCAGGTGGACCCGTTCGACGTGGCGGTCGGCCGCATCAGGCAGAACGACGCGGCGCGGGCGGCGGAGGGGCACTACCTGCACCCGGTGGTCCGTACGCCGACCGAGGTCCACCACATCACCGAGAACCTGGAGAACGAGTGGACCTCGCCAGAGGTGCACGTCGAGCCGCTGCGCGCGTTCTTCGCCAAGGTGTTGTGATGTTCGAGGCGGCGGCCCGCGCGCGCCTGGACCCGGCCCACTACCGCTACTTCTCGGGCGGCGCCGGCGAGGAGGTCACGCTGCGCGCCAACGAGACGGCGTTCCAGCGGATCTGCCTGCTGCCGCGCGTGCTGCGCGGGACGGGCAAGCTCCAGACGGACGTGACCCTGTTCGGCAACAGGGCCGCCATGCCCGTCCTGGTCGCGCCGACCGCCTTCCACCGGCTGGCCCATCCCGAGGGCGAGCGGGCCACCGCGCGGGCCGCCGCGTCGGCCGAGACGATCATGATCGTGAGCATGGCGGCGACGGTCGCGGTGGGCGACATCGCCGCAGCCGCGCCCGGCGCGCGGTTGTGGTTCCAGCTGTACGTCCAGCCCGACCTCGACTTCACCAGGACGGTCATCAGGCGGGCCGAGGCAGCGGGCTGCACGGTCCTGGTGGTCACCGTGGACTCGCCGGCGAGGGGCAGGCGCGAGCACGACCACGGCTTCCACGACCTGCCCGACGGCATGTACTGCGAGAACCTGCGCGACGGCGACCGGGTCCGCCCGATCGCCATGATGCCCGAGCTGACCTGGGAGCACCTGGCCGTGCTCAGGCGGCTGACCGACCTGCCGATCGTGGTCAAGGGCGTCCTGCGCCCCGACGACGCCCGGCTGGCGCTCGACCACGGCGCGGACGGGATCGTGGTGTCCAACCACGGCGGTCGGCAGATCGACACGGTTCCCGCCACGATCGACGTGCTTCCCGAGATCGCGGCGGCCGTGGCCGGGGCGGTGCCCGTCCTTCTGGACGGTGGCGTACGGCGCGGCACCGACGTGCTCAAGGCCCTGGCGCTCGGCGCGGACGCGGTGGCCGTCGGCCGTCCGGTGCTCTGGGGGCTGGCGGCGGACGGCGAGCGCGGCGTGGACAGCGTCCTGCGCACGTTCCGCGAGGAGGTCGAGCACGCGCTGACCATGTGCGGCTGCGCCTCGTTGCGCGACCTCGGCCCGGGGCTGGTGCGACGGTGATCCAGCAGACCATCACGGCGTTGCGCACGAAGCTGTTCGCCAGGGACGGCATCGAGGTGCCCGTCGACCTGTTCGAGGAGCTCTACGCACATCCGGCGGCCGGGGGCCGCAGCAAGGGCGCGGCCCTGTCCGACCTGTTCTGGTACTGGTTGTCGCCGGGCGCCGAGGTGCACCAGGAACACCTGGAGGCGGGCGAGCGCTACGAGGCGGTCGCCCGCACCACCAGGGCGTTCCTCTCCGTACGGCGAGCCGAGGCGGAGGAGCTCACCCGTCGCTGCGTGGCCCGCACCGTGTCCGGCGCATCCGGGCCGGTACGGCTGCGCGACCTGATGATGCCGCTGTGGGCGGAGTTCACCTACGAGCTCGTCTTCGGCGAGCGCTGCCCTCCCGAAGCCCGCGCGCTGATCGCTGCCAACGCCGACGACGT
Organism: Nonomuraea sp. NPDC050556; assembly: GCF_044457355.1. Classification (NCBI taxonomy): domain Bacteria; kingdom Bacillati; phylum Actinomycetota; class Actinomycetes; order Streptosporangiales; family Streptosporangiaceae; genus Nonomuraea; species Nonomuraea sp. NPDC050556. Next base: position 538,867 of record NZ_JBITGU010000004.1, read on the forward strand.
GGCCACCGCACTGAAGTGCTGCGGCCTGCGGCACATGCGGCGGCGCGACCGGCTGACCCGCTACCTGCGGCAGAACCTCCACCGGGTACGCCTCCCGCTGCCCGCCGAGCTGACCCTCCAGGAGCAGGCCTTCTACCTCCAGGGCACCTTCTTCACCACGGCCGTCGTGCAGATGTCGGAGGCCATGGCCCACCTGCTGCTCGTCCTGGCCCAGCACCCCTCGGCGCAGGAGCGGGTCCGTGAACAGGACGCGCACTACCTGGACCTGGTCATCGCCGAGACGCTGCGCCTCTACCCGCTGTTCGGCATCGCCCACCGCATCACCACGGACGACATCGACCTCTCCACCGGTGTCACCGTCCCGGCCGGGTCCGTGCTCTGCTTCAACTACCAGGCCTTCCACCACGCGGGCGTCGACGACCCTGGCCGGTTCGATCCGGAACGGCCCCGGTGGCCGCACCACGTCCCGTTCGGCGTGGCGGCCAACCGGCCGTGTCCCGCCTGGCGGCTGGCGCCGATCGCCATGCGGGCCGCCACCCTGGAGATCCTGCGCGACCGCGCGCTGCACTCCACGGTCTCCCACACCAGGCCGATGCCCAACAGGGGGCCGTGCCTGATCACCGCGCCCGGCACCGCGCCGTCGCCGCGTGCGCTGGCGCTCATGCGGTACCGCGACGGCGTCGAGGACGTCTGGCGCAGCGCCGTACAACTCGTCCTCGGCACCTACATGGTGTGGGACGCGCGAAGGAAGCGCCTCTGCGCGCGCCACTTCCTACAGGAGGAGCTCTGACATGCCCGTCGATCCCAACCTCGCACTGGTGCTCAAGGTGCTGCCCGCCCTGGCCGTCATCCTGCTGGCCGCCGCGATCTGCGGGCGGCTGGCCATGATGGTGATGCAGCCGCGCGTGCTCGGCGAGATGGTGGCCGGCGTCCTGCTCGGGCCCACCCTGTTCGGATGGCTGTTCCCCGAGGCCCAGGCCGCGCTGTTCCCGCGCGAGGTCAGGCCCGTCCTGTACGTGCTGAGCACGATCGGGCTGACCCTCTACATGTTCCTGGTCGGCGCGGGCCTGGACCGGAGCGGCAGGACCGAGGGCGAGCTGCGCAGGGCCTCCGCCCTGGCGGTGTCCGGCATCGTGCCCTCGCTGCTGCTCGGTTTCGGCACCGGGCTGTTCCTCTACGACCTGCTGTCCAGGCCGGACGTGCCGCCGCTGGAGTTCGCCCTGTTCGTGGGCGGCGCGCTGTCGCTGACCGCGTTCCCCATGCTGGCGAGGATCCTGTACGAGCGCCGCCTGGAGAACTCGCCCCTCGGCCGCCTCAGCCTGCTGGCCGCCTCCATCGACGACGCGGCCGCCTGGTGCGTCCTGGCCGTGCTGTCGGCCATGCACCTCGGGCACGGGATCGGTGGCGCGCTGCCCACCATCGGGCTGTCGGCGCTGTTCGCCCTGGTCATGCTCGTCGTGGTCGCGCCGATGCTCCGCCCGATGGGCGCCGCCGTCGCCAGGACCGGCCGCTTCAACGCCACCGCCATGTATGTCGTCGTGCTCGTCCCCCTCACCGCCGGGTGGATCACCGACTGGATCGGCGTCTACGCGGTCTTCGGCGGGTTCGTCGCGGGGCTGGCCATGCCGCGCGACCCCGCCTTCAGGCAGGCGCTGCACGACCGCATGATCGACGTCGTCTCGACGCTGCTGCTGCCGGTGTTCTTCACCTTCTCCGGGCTGAACACCCACCTGGGCGGCATCGCGGGCGGCGCGATGGTGCTGGCCTTCGGGCTGATCCTGGCCGCCGGGTTCGTCGGCAAGTACTTCGGGTGCGCGGTGGCGATGCGGTGGCTGGGATTCGGCTGGCGCGAATCGTACGCCGTGGGCGCGCTCATGAACGCGCGCGGGCTGATGATCCTCATCTTCATCAACATCGGGCTGGCCCAGGGAATGATCACCCAGGAGCTGTTCGCCATGCTCGTGCTGGTCGCGGTCCTGACCACGGCGGGCGCGCTGCCGCTCTACAAGCTGGCGCTGCCCGCGCGGCTCGAACCGGCCCCCGTAGTGGACCTGGCAATTCTGCGCCCATGATGTAACGGTTGGGGAGTGTCTGGGACACCACTGCTTCTCATCGAGGACGACCGAGATCTGGGGCACATGCTGGTCGACCTGTTCACCGAGCAGGGCTACACGGTCGACCTGGCGCCGGACGGGCAGCGCGGCCTGCACCTGGCACTGAGCCGCACCTACAACGCGATGATCATCGACAGGGGCCTGCCCACGATCGACGGCGTCGATCTGCTGCGCAGGCTGCGCGGGCGGGGCGTGACGGTGCCCGCGCTCGTGCTCACCGCCTTCGGCTCGCTGGAGGACCGGGTGGCGGGGCTGGACGCGGGCGCCGAGGACTACCTGGTCAAGCCGTTCGAGATCGACGAGCTCCTGGCCAGGGTGCGGGCGCTGCACCGCAGGAACCTCGACCAGGCCACGCTGCTGCCGCTCGGCGCCGGGTGGCTCGACCCGGAGTCGCACACCGTGCGGCTGCCGACCGGCGAGCAGGTGACGCTGTCCGGGCAGGAGTGCAGGCTGCTGTGCGCGCTGGCCAGCAGGCCGCGCCAGGTGCACACCCGCGCCTCGCTGCGCCAGCGGGTCTTCGACGGGGCGCGCAAGGAGTCGATCGTGGACACCTACGTCTACTACCTGCGCGGCAAGCTGGGGCAGCGGGTCGTGAGCACGGTGCGTGGCGTGGGATACCGGCTGGGCGAGTTATGAGGGACCCGCTCCTCTCCCAGGCGCGCAGGCGGCTCACGCTCCAGGTGGCAGGAGGGATCTCCGCGGTGCTCGCCCTGTTCGGCGCCATGGTCTACTGCGTCGCCGTACACGGGCAGGACGCCTCGGCCCGCAGGCAGCTCGACCTGGTCGCACGGCAGGCCGTGATCACGCAGCCGCCGCCGTGCGTGTGGCTGTTCTCCTCCACCGGCGCCCGCTCCCCCGGCGCGCCCAGCGCTCTGCCCGTCCGCACGGCCCTGTCCCAGGTGGCCGCCTCCGGCGTGGCCCAGGTGTCCGAGGTGTCTTTGGACGGCCAGACCTACCTGATCCACACGGCGCAGCGCGGCCGGTCGACCGTGCAGGCCGCCATGAACCTGCACGTCCAGGCCGACGAACGCACCAGGCTCCTGAACACTCTGGGCGTCGCCGAGCTCGCCGGGTTGCTGACCGCCCTGCTGATCGGCCAGATCGTGGCCAGACGGGCCATAGCGCCGCTGGGCGAGGCACTGGCGAGGCAGCGCCGCTTCGCCGCCGACGTCAGCCACGAGTTGCGCGCGCCCCTGACCCGCCTGAACACCCGGGCCCAGCTCCTTTCGCGCCGCCTGCGGGGCGGCACGGATCCCATCCTGCTGCTGGACGAGGTGGACCACCTGGTGGCGGGCAGCAGGCAGCTGGGCGAGGTGGTGGAGGACCTCCTGCAGTCGGCCCGGTTCAACCAGCTGCGCCGCCCCTTCCACCCGGTGGACCTGGCCGAGCTGGCCGCAGAGCAGATAGCCCTGGAAAAGGCCCGCAGCGAAGCGCTGGGAGTGCGCGTGGAACTGCACTGCACCGGCACCCCGACGGTCTGCGGCGTACCGTCGGCACTGCGCCGGGTGGTGGCGGCGTTGCTGGACAACGCGCTGCGCCACACCGGCGCCGGCGGCTCCATCAGCCTGACGCTGACCTCGGGGCCCGCGCTGGTGGAACTGATCGTCCAGGACAACGGCGAGGGCCTGGACCCGCACGACACGGAACGCCTCTTCACCCCGTTCACCAGCGGGAACCGGGGGTACGGGTTGGGGCTGGCGCTGGTACGCGAGGTGGTGGACGGCCACGGCGGCACGATCACCGCCGACGGCCACCCAGGCGCCGGCGCCACCTTCACCGTCCGCCTCCCCGCCTACTTTCTGGGCGCTCTTGAGGTGAGAGGTCCCTTTTGTTAGGAGCTCTCCGGGAGGCACCAGTGGGCGCCGGTGGTCCAGCCGAGGAAACGACGCCCACGACTCCCCGGGACGGTTCCGCCCGCGTCGAAGCGCCCGCCGTTGACGACGTGGGCGAGCCCGGCCACAGCCGGACCGAACCGATCGCCGACACCGGCGTCCGCGACCTGCCTGCGCAGGCGGTTGACGGCGGCGAGCTGCTGCGACTCGGCACAGAAGCTGAGGTAGAAGATCGCCTGCCGCCAGGCGTACGCCGTGTTCTTGACCATGTGGAGGGCAGCGTGACGCTCCGTGACCCGCATGGCCTGACGGGCGACGATCCAATCGAAGGTGCGCTCGGCGAGGCCGCCGAGGTGCTCCTCCAGGTGAAGGGTGTGGACGAGGGTGGCCAGGTTCTGGGTGGTCAGGATCTGGCTCTGTTCGAGCACGGTGCCGTTGGCCGCGACGTAGCTGTGGCCACCACCGCTCTGGGCCTCCTTGGCCCGCGCCGCGCACACGCCCGCGAAGTCGTCCGCGGTCCGCTTGCCCCACCAGCTGGTACGGCGCGCCGGAGCCGTCCAGGCGTCGGCCGCCGGGAGATCGTAGTAGCGGGCGTAAAGCGTCCCCGCCATCGTCCGGCTGGCGATCTCCGCCGCCGTGCGCCACTTCTCGGTGAACGTGCCCGCGAAGATGTCCGCGGCGACCTCCTCGACCAGGGGCATCGGCAGGCCGGCCCCCTTGGCCAGCGCGCCGAGCTCGCGGAGCAGCGGGTTGGGCAGGATCGCCTGGGGGAAGGCGGTCAGCGCCAGCACCGCGGTCTGCTCCAGCGTGCGCCGGGCGGTGCGGGCGGTGTCGGGGCGAGGCGCGCGGAAGCGTTCGAGCGCACCGACCCAGGGCAGCTCGTCGAGCCGGACCTGGTGTTCCAGGTTGAGCAGCAGCAGGCTGCGCCGCCGCCGGAACGCGCCGTAGGTCTGGGCGTAGAGCCTCGCCAGGTCCTCGTCGCCGAAGTCGGCGGCCAGGACCTGCGCGGTGATCTGCGGCAGCACCCTGGCCAGCACCTCGCCCGAGGTGATCACGCCACGGGCCACGAGCTCGTCGACCGGCGCCTCCAACGCCCGGGTGACCTTGGCCAGCAGGTGCGGCGGGATCGGATGGCCCGCGGCCACCTCCGGGCTCTCGTCCTGAAGGGTCTCGCCAGCGAGCGGTTCGACCGCTGGAATGCCGCCGTCCTCCGGGTAGCGGTCCAGCCGCCCCGCCAGCAAGGCGGCGAGCGAGGCGTGCGTCGGCCGGGCCGCTTCCACGGCCTGCGCGCTGCGCAGGGCCGCGCGCTGCTCCGAGCCGGGGGCGCCGTGCTTGCTCACGGTGTTGACGAGCACGCGGCGGATCCAGCCGACGTCACGACCCGAGAGGGCGCTGCTGTCGTGCTCGCAGACCTCCAGCGGACGGCGCAGCCGGGCGAAGTTGCTCTTGGGACGGTCGTGAGCACGGGCCAGTGTGTGCTGCTCGCTCGCGCTCCGGTAGTCGGCGAGCCACCGGGCCCGCCGCTCCGTCCAGTCGGCCGGCCACACCCGGCACGGCCAGCCCGTCTCCAGGTCCTCGTCGAGGGTGTCGCACCACAGCGCCACCAGCCGATCGTACAGCGGCAGCCATACCCGCAGGGTCTCCACCATCGTCGCGATGTCGGCGTTGACGGTGGTCGCGCGCAGGGCGTCCTTGACCTCTCCGACCGGCGCGAGCCGTACCGTCGCGCCGGAAGGCCCCGCCGACTGCTCCAGCCGGGGGGTCATCCGCAGCCGGTGCATGAGCGGCCGCAGCCGTACCACCAGATCGAGCGCCGCCCCGTGATGGCCGCGGTCGAGCAGCCAGGCCACCACCATCAGGGCGGCGTCCTCGGGCACGTCGATCCGGTAGCTCCCCGACGCGAGCGCGGCGAGGAGCTCGGCCTGGCCTGCGTCGCTGAGGTAGTAAAGGTTGAGCCGCTCACGATCGGTCGCCCGGGCGAGCTCGTCCTCGCGCATGGGAGTTTCTGCCAGGTACCGGCCGGTGGCGAATCCGCCGTGCGCGACCTCGAGCGTCACCCACGCGGGCGTGTCGGCGACCGGGGTACGCGAGCCGATGTCCAACCGGCCGGTGGCCATGCCGTCCAGCACCGCCCGCCAGGCCGCCACCTTGGCGTCGTCCTCGGACACGGCCTTGTCCAGGGCTCGCTGGAGCTGCCCGAAGGCGTACCCCGGCGACGCCGTGAACCGTGACTCGTCCGACACGACAACCCCCCTGGCATGGCTTGCGAAGACCTGAAGGCGAGGATCGAACTCGCGCCCTCCCGGATAGGAGCCGGGTGATCTACCACTGATCTACTTCAGGACCGTCGACATGGAGGCAGGATTCGAACCTGCGCCCTCCCGGTCCCAGCCGGGCGATCTGCCACTGATCTACTCCATGCTCCCTTCGCCCACCATAGCGAGGGGGTGCGGCACTTGTCGGATGCTTTTTGCCCGCCACCCCCTCGCGCGATGACCTAGGGGAATTCGTTGAGGTTGGCGACGTTCTGCGATGAGTTGGAGGGGCCGCCGGTGTTGTTGATGACGTGCGCGATGGTCCCTGTGCCGCCCAGGGAGACGGTCACCATGTGGTGGAAGCGCACCCCCGGCGTGCTGGGCGCCTCGAACGCCCGCTCGGCCACCACGCCCGGATTGACGTTGAAGTAGCAGTAACTCCCCAACCCCCACGCCTCGTGCGACGTCACGGAGTTGGCGACCTTGTAGGCGGCCCAGCCACGCGTGGAGCCGTTCATCCAGGCGGCCTGGTTGGGCGGGTCGTACGGCATCTCGTTCTGGAAGAAGTAGGTACGCCCGCCGTTCCCGTTCCAGATCACCTGTGCCTGGTGATAGTGCTCCACGAACAGGCCGTAGAACGTGACGTCGTCGCCGTTCACGATGAGCCCGTTGGTCGTGGTGTTGGTGGTCCACCCGACGCCGCTGCCGTGGTCGGCGCGCCAGATCCAGGTGTGGTCGCCGATCACGTTGTCGCTGTTGATCACCAGGCTCTGCGCCGCTTTGCCCACCCCGGCGCCGCCGACGCGGAAGAACACGTCGTGCAGCGAGGTGGGGTTGGCCGCGTGCGAGGCGCCGGAGCCAGGCGGGCCGACCTGCATGAGCGTCTGCGAGCTCGTGGACCCGGCGTCGATCAGCAGCCCGGCGATCTTCACGCCGTCCACGTCGGCGACGGTCATCGCGGTGATCCCGTTGTCCGGGACGAACGTGGCCAGACCCAGCCCGAGCACCACGGTGTCCGGCCTAGTGATCCTGATCGTGTCGTTCAGGTGGTAGACACCGGGCGTGACCAGCAGGTTCTTGCCCGCCGCCAGCGCCGCGTCGATGTCACCGGCGGTGTGGCCCGGCTTGACGACGAAGAACTGGTCGATCGGCAGCGAGCTGCCCGCGCCCGGCCACGTGACCCCGGCCGAGTTCGCCTTCAGCGCGGGCACGAACACCTGGTAGGCGCCCGCCGCGTCGATGTACAGGAACGGCTTCTCGCGCACCACCGGCGTCTGACCGACCGTGGTGTACGGCGGGCTGGGGAAGGTGTTGCCCGGCGCGCCGTTCACGCCGACGAACACCATGTTCCAGTTCGACCCGGTCCAGCTGCCGAAGGTGGAGTTGCGGGAGATCCACTGCTGCTGCGACCCCGACCGCACCTGGCCGTCGATCTTGCTGTCGGAGATCCACCCGCCGCTCGACCAGCCGCCGTCGTCCAACTGCAGATTTCCGCGGACATGCATCCTCCGGTACGGCGCGGCCTGCGAGACCGCCCACCGGTCCGTGCCGCCCGGCGGGTTGACCGACAGGTTCTCCGCGCTGCGCCAGAAGTTCTGCGTGGCGTTGCCCTGGAACCAGTCGGCCTCCACGTGCACGGGGCCGTTGATCGTCACCGCGTCCGGCGTCTGCCCGAGGCCGAGGACCTGGGTGTAGAAGCCGACGTTCACGTCGACGTTGTAGGTGCCCGGCTTGAACAGCAGCGCGAAGCGGTTGCCGCCGAACTGGTTGGTCTGCTGCTGGTTGAAGACCGTGTTCAGCCTCGACTGGATCGTCGAAGACGGTGTCGACGGGTCGAAGATGCTGACGTTGGGCCCGAGGTCGGGGTCGTTGCCGGTGGGCGGGCCGCCGGACAGCGTGAAGGACTGGGCGGCGGTGCCGTTGCAGGTGTACTGCTGCAGCTGCACGCTGTCGGCCTGCGAGGCCCCGGCCACGTCGAGGCACTTGCCGCTGTGCCGGTTGACGAAGTGGTAGGAACCGCCCGCCTCCTCGACGGGCTGCCACTGCTGGTTGTCGCCTCCGCCGTACGCCCAGAGCTGGATCTTGGCGCTGTCGGCGGTCGAGACGCCGGTGACGTCCCAGGCCTGGGCGGCGTTGCCGTTCGCGTTGACGCGGTAGTAGCCGCCGCTGGTCGCCTGGAGCTGCCAGAGCTGGGCGCCGGAGCCGTTGCAGGCATACTGCTGTACGGCGGTGCCGTTGGCGGTGGCCGCGGCGCGCGCGTCCACGCACTTGCCGCTGTGCTTGGCGACCACGGTGGTCCATCCGGTGGGCACGGCCGCCTGCGCGTTCTGCGTGATGGTGAGCCCGGCCGCGACCAGGGCCAGGGCGAGGATGACGCGTTTCATCAGAACCCCGCCGTCACTCGGCTGAAGTCCCAGTTCGCCTGCGCGACACCGCTGCAGGTGTCGTTGAGACCGCCGGGGCAGGGCCGGTCGCGGTTGACCGACCAGAACGCGAGCCTGGTGAGCCCGTGGGAGGTGGCCCAGTCACGGATCTGCGTCCACGTGGCGACCGTGGTGATCTCGCTCTGGTCGGAGTAGCCGTTCATGCCGGAGATGCCCATGTGCGCGTACGCCTGGGCGTCCGTCCAGCCGAACGCCGCCTTGAGCTGGTTCTTCAGCCCTTCCGAGGCGTTGACGGTGCTCTGGTACATGTTCGAGCCGCCGCCGAAGTCGAACGGCATGATCGTGTAGTTGTCGATCGGCACGCCGAGCTCCCGTGACCGGTTGATCAGGCGGGTACCCGCTCCCGCCGGGCCGCCGGTGGAGGTGCCGAAGGTGACGGCGATCTTGACGTTCGGGTTGTTCGCCTTGACGATCTTCAGGCCGCTGAGGATGCGGTCCTGGACGGTGTAGTTCTCGAACTCGTCGCTGTTCTCGATGTCGAAGTCGACGACCGCTGGCCCGACGGCGTTGATGACCTGCTGCACCGCGCCCGCGTACGCCTCGGGCGTCGAGCAGTTGGGGCCGAGCTTGTTGCCCGACCAGCCGCCGAAGGAGACCTGGACGCTGCCGCCCTCCGACTTGATCGTGTTGATCGCCTGCTGGTCCGTGCCGCCGGTGAGCGCCCGCGAGCCGTCCCACCTGGGCGTGCAGCCGCCGCCTGACAGGATGAACGCCATGGTGAAGGACTTCACGCCGCTGGCGTCCATGACCGTGCCGGGGTTGGGCGGGCTGCCCCAGCCCATGTAGAGGTACGGCGCGCCGGGCATCCTGCTGGGCGCGGGGCCGTTGGTGGGCAGTGTCCATTTCTGGTTCGCGCCGGTGCCGCAGGACCAGATCTGCAGCGGGGTGCCGTCGGCTGAGCTGACGTTGGTGGCGTCCAGGCACTTGCCTAGCGCCCTTACGGTGCCGTCGCCCTGGGCGTTCCACTGTTGCGCGGCCGTGCCGTTGCAGTCCCAGATCTGCACCTTCGTGCCGTTGGCGCTGTTGGCTCCGGCGACGTCCAGGCATTTGCCTAGCGCTCTGACGGTGCCGTCGGCTTGGGTGGTCCATTGCTGCGCGGCCGTACCGTTGCAGGTCCAGAGCTGGACCTGGGTGCCGTTGGCGGGGTTGGCGCTCGCCACGTCGACGCATTTGCCGCCATAGCCGGTGATCTGGCCGGTGGCCGCCTGGGCGGGGGTCGAGAGGCCCGCGACGGCTAAGAGCGTCGCGGCGGCGAGGAGGAATCCTCGTTTCATGGGGGGTGCCTCTTTCTGTGGGGGGTTCAGCCCTTGAGGGGCCGACACTTGGGGGCCTTTGGGCCACCCCTTTAGGGACCAGCCCTTGAGCGGGGCCCTGGGGGCCTTTGGGGCCCTTAGGACCAGCCCTTGAGCGGGGCCTTTGGGGACCTTTTGGGCCTTTGGGGGCAGCCCTCGAGTGGGGCCCTAGGGGCCTTTGGGAGCCTTTGAGACCAGCCCTTGAGCGGGGCCTTTGGGGCCAGCCCTTTAGGGGTTCAGCCCCTTTGTCGGAGAGTGCAGCCTTTCCTTGAGGTTTCATCCGGCCGCGTGGGTGAGGGTCTCCCAGGCGACGAAGAGCACGTTGGTGCCCGCCGGACGGTTGCGCTCGGTGAGCGCCTGCGTGTTGGTCATGCCGTAACCCATGCGGTTGTGCAGGGCGTTGAAGCCGACCTCAGTGACCGGCCCCAGACCGCGATTGACGCTGCCCCCACACAGCCAGGACGGCGGCGCCGTACCGAGCTCGTATTTGGCCTGGAAGCCCAACGCGTGCCGCAGACGGTCAGCCACCTCGGGATAGAGATCCTGACCCTGAATCCGCGCGGTCTCAGCGAAATGGGAGATAGCCGACAATCCATAGCCGGTGTGCACGAAGTCCCGACAGGTCTCCTGCGTGAGCCCGTCGACAAAGGTCGTCTGCCCCTGCCAGTAGCCGATGATCTTCGCACGCGTATCCAGACCGCTACCCGGCGCCGTCCTGGGCAGCGCGCCGTCGGTGGCGAGATAGATGTAGGCAGGCACCCGAGTGCGGAACTTGGCGACCGCCCTGTCATAGACGTCGCGGTCCTCAAGAAAGACCGAGATACCGAGCGCGGCCTCCATCATGGACAACTCCCAGTTGCCGTTGCTGTGCGACCCGTTGATCACCTCAGGGAGGTAGACGTTGCGCAGCATGGCGGCAAACCGATTGACCCGATCCTGCGGCCAACCGGTGTAGGTGTACCGGATGATCTCCGCGGCCCGCGGCCAGGACGACCCCGCCCAGCCGGTCTGCAGCGGGGCGTTGCTGTTGGTGTGGTCCTGGATGACACCGGACCAGGCGTCCATGAGCTGGATCGCCTTCTGGGCGTAACGGGCATCTTGGGTGACGTACCAGGCCAGCGCCTGGGTGTAGGCGGCCAGCGCGTCCTGACGCTCGTCGGTGCAACCGTTGTTGGGGTTGGAGTAGGGACCGCACTCAACGACGGCCCGGGGCTTGGGCGCCCGCCCGAGCGAGGCGAGAGAGTTCGCCATCATCTGGTCATAGGCACCTTTCCAGGGCTGCTCGCCCGCCCTGACCTTGGTGCGGATGAGGTCGAGCTGCGAGCGCCCCAGAAGGACGCCTGGGTGGGTGAACGTGGGCGGGGCGGCGCGTGCGGGGAGCGGGGTCAGCCAGGCGGCTAAGAGCGCGGCGAGAGTGACGAGAATCTTCATGACTGCCCTTCGGCCACATATGTGGACAGGTGCCGTCAACATGGACCGGCGACCGTGACCTTACGGTGACCTTGGAAGAGCGTCAAGACTTATTTTAAGGTTTGTTTCCTAAGAGTTCCCGCCACATGCCACCTCGCGGCGTCCATCGGCCCGTCGGCGAGCAGCGGCTCGCCCGTCGCGGACTTCTGTATTTGGCGGGCCTCGTCCTGGCCCGTCGCGGACTTCATCATTTGGCGGGCCACGTCATGGCCCGTCGGGCGAGCAGCGGCTTGCCCGCCGCAGACTTCTTTGTCTGGCGGGCCTCGTCATGGCCCGCCGTTCCGGCGCCGCCGCACCCCTCCGGCCGTTCATCCAAGCGTTCCTAGGCGCACCACCGTGGCTCGCAGTCACTCGTCCTCCACAAGCCACCGGAACCAGGCGGGACCAGCGTCGCTGTCGACGTGCAGCAGAAACTCCGCGACAGTCCGTCCGCGTGGATCCACCAGGTCCAGCTCGGCATTCAGCAGGTCATAGAGCTGCTCCCACTCGGCGCCGAGATCGTCCGCCTCAAGCAGCGCCAGCTCCCTCGCGAACACCGCCGCCCACGGCACATAGCCGTCCTGAGCGACAAACCGGCCGAGCAGCCACGGAAAGTCGGAGTCGTCAACGTGGATCTCCCCAACCAGCCGACCGGCCTCGCTCAGCCGCCAACACCCCATCGAGAGGTTCATGTCAGATGCGCAGTCGACCCGATCAGCTCCGGCTCGTCGATCGACTGCGGTGTCAGCCGCACTCCGGTCACCCGCTCAGCCAACGCGAGCGCCATGAGAATCGGATCGCCCCAATCCTCGTCCGGGTCAGTGTCCTCAACAGGCATGCCCAGCTCGACCATCTCCGCAAGCAGCCGATCCGGATCGCTGCCGGTACGAGCATCGGGCCCGTCAGTCTCGAACCAGGTCACCACCCGACCATCAGCGGCGTACACGAACTGCTGGTGAGCGTTGACGTTCAAGAACACCGCAGCGGTCACCGTACCCACCGACAGCCGTCTGGCCACGGCGTCCAACGTGCAGGCATAGCCGTTCGGCTCAACGAGGATGGTGCCACCCTCGACCGCAGCCGCCGTGATCCCACCCTCATCCGCGAAGTCCTCCACCTCAGCCTCCGGATCGGCGAAGATTCCGAGCCGGGCGAAGACCTCAGCCGGGGTGAGGCCGCGCACGAAGGTGGCACAGAACGCCATAGCCAGGCTCACATCGTGCTCGTCGAACCAGGCATAGTCGTCCGCAGTCACCATCAGGATGCTCCTCGTACATCGGGGGGTTGAGCCGAAGCAGAGCCTGCCAGACACGACCGACAGAACTGTCAGCCCCACCTCGTAGGGGTCATGACGTGCTCAGGGCACCTAACTCGCTGGCACCGAACCGAAGCTCATCTGTCATGTGAAGCGGTAGATGCCTGTCTCGCCCAGAGGGACTCTGACCAGGGCTGGTAGGGCAGAATCTGACGGATGTCCGCCACCTCCCCAAACGTCGTTCGTCTCTACATCGCCGGCCCGATGCTGCGGCTGTTCGCCTTCCTCCTCGACGTCATCGTCCTGCTCGCAGCGGATTGGTGTCTCGGGCTGGTGCTTCCGCAGGTGCCGGAGGTCGTGTCGCTGCTCATGGCCTTCTGCTACTTCTGGCTGCTGCACGCCTGGCGGGGGCAGTCGGTCGGCAAGTGGGTCGCCGGGATCCGCGTCGTCTCCCCGCAGACCGGCCACCCACCCACACTGGGCGCCGCCGCCGTACGTGCCGCGCTGTCGGAGGGGCTCCCGTTCGTCCCGGTCATCGGCTGGCTGCTGTTCCTGTTCGACGTCGCGCCGCTCACCGGGACACGCGACCGCCAGTGCGCCCACGACATGATCGCCCGCACAGTCGTGGTCACCGTCCCTGCCGAGGACAGCCGCATGACCCGCTTCCTCCCCCGCAAGGTTTCATGAGCGCGCCCCGATTCTGACCGGTTCACATGGTGTAGGCGCCGGTGGCGAGGGCGATGATGCCGACCAGGGTCATCAGCAGGGCCGAGCCGGGGTGCATGGTGATGGAGATGCGGATGTCCTTGTTCTTCCAGGCGAGCCAGACGCCGGGGTAGAGGAAGACGAGCTTGGACAGGACCGTCCAGGGGGCCCAGAAGTGGTAGACGGAGAACAGGGCGGTGTTGACGATGGGGGCCCATGTGCCGAGTTGGGGCAGGCGGGGCAGCAGGAAGCCGCGGAAGTAGTACTCCTCCAGCAGGGGCAGGGTGAAGCCGGTGAAGGGGGCGCAGATGAGCAGGGTGGTGAGCACGACCTCGTGGGGGTAGCCCAGGAGGTAGGTGGCGCCGTCGGGGCCTGCGCCCTGGTAGTTCACCCAGGTGAAGAACCAGTCGTAGACGAGGTTGTCCAGCGGGGTCAGCGCCAGGGAGACCACGGTCATCCAGACCAGGCAGGCGGCGCCGAGCCAGACGACCTTGCGCCGGGCCAGCGGTTTGTCGCGGTAATGCACGATCCCTTGCATGGTGTAGCGGCCGGTCTTCTTCTTACCCAGCCACAGCAGGAAGAGCTGGAGCGGGAAGAGCACGATGGCCAGGGCGATGGCCCAGGCCAGAAAGATCGGAAACTCCATCGCCCGGACCAGAGGAGCGGCCAGGAAGGCGTAGACGCCGACGATGGCCGCGCCGGGCACCAGGTGCAGGGCGATGGAGAACGGAACGGAGTGACGGTCGGCGAGCAGCTTGGCGACCAGGCCCTTGGGCTGCATGGCGGTATCCATGCCGAGAATGCTCGCCGTACGCCCCTACACGGACCTGACACCACCCTGACACGGCTCCCCGCCGCCGTAAAACGAAGAAACCCCAGCCCGCCACAGAGGCGAGCTGGGGTTTCTTACAGGTGCGCCGCCAGGGACTCGAACCCCGGACCCGCTGATTAAGAGTCAGCTGCTCTAACCAACTGAGCTAGCGGCGCGCGTGCAGAAAGGAATATACCGGCTCCCCCGCCCCAGGTCGAATCAGTACAACTGCTACCCTAGAACAACATTCTACAAAGCCTGGAGCGCCTATGTGGTTCCACTCCCCCGCCGACGTGAGCGAGCGGCTGGCCGCCGTCGACTACCTCTCCGACGACGCCATAGCCACCTCCGTCTTCCTGGCAGCCGCCCTCGAAAAGCCGCTGCTCACCGAAGGCCCGGCAGGCGTGGGCAAGACCCAGCTGGCCAAAGCGATCGCCCAGGCCACCGGCGCGAACCTGATCCGGCTCCAGTGCTACGAGGGGCTCGACGAGGCCAGGGCGCTGTATGAGTGGAACTACAAGAAGCAGCTTCTCAGGATCCAGGCCACCAGCGCCGACGATGACATCTTCAGCGAGGAGTTCCTGCTCGAGCGGCCGCTGCTCAAGGCGATCAGAAGCGCGGAGCCGACGGTCCTGCTGATCGACGAGACGGACAAGGCAGATGTCGAGGTTGAAGGGCTCCTGCTGGAGTTGCTGTCCGACTTTCAGGTGACCATTCCGGAGCTGGGCACCGTGCAGGCCACGCGCAAGCCGTACGTCGTGCTCACTTCCAACGCCACCCGCGAGCTGTCGGAGGCGCTCAAGCGGCGCTGCCTCTACCTGCACATCGAGTATCCGACCCCGGAGCGCGAGCGGGACATCGTGCTCAGCCAGGTCCCGGAGATCCGCGCCGACCTGGCCGAGCAGCTCGCCAGGACGGTCGCCACGCTGCGGTCGCTGGAGCTCAAGAAGGCGCCCAGTGTGGCAGAGAGCGTTGACTGGGCGCGTACGCTGCTCGCGCTCGGGAGAGACGATCTCGACGAGGAGACGGTGGGCCAGACGCTCGGGGTGGTGCTCAAGCACGCCTCCGACCAGACCAGGGCGCGCAAGGAGCTGGGGTTGTGAGCCTGGTCGACCGGCATGTCGGGTTCGTGCACGCGTTGCGCGGGGCCGGGTTGCCGGTGTCGCTGGCCGAGGGGCTGGACGCGGCGCGGGCGCTCAGCGTGATCGACCTGGCCGATCGCGAGTCCCTGCGCGCCGCTTACGCGGCGACGCTGGTCAAGAGGCCGAGCTACCGTCCGGGGTTCGACGTCCTGTTCGACCTGTGGTTTCCCCGCACGGTGACCGGAATACCGAAAAATCCGGAAAAAGCGAACGAAACCACACCCATCAACGAGCTCCGCGACCACCTCGCCAACCTGCTCCAGCAGAGCAGTGACGCGGAAATGCGGGAGTTCGCCCAGGCCATGGTGGAAAGGTTCGGCCGCCAGCCCGCGGGCCCAGGCCGCCAGAACTGGTTCTCCTACAGCGTCCTCCGCGCCCTCTCCCCGGAAACCCTGATCTCCAGACTCCTCAAGGGCAAGACCGGCCTGGAGGAGAAAACCGCGCGCAACAACGTCACCACCAACATCAAACGCTTCGAGGAAGCGGTGGCGGAAGACGTCAGAAGGCGGATCGCCGAGGACTCGGGCGTCGAGCGCATCGCCAAGTCGAGCGTCCGCCCGCCCCTCGACCAGCTCGACTTCCTCCGCGTCACCAAGGCCGACCTGGCCAGACTCCGCCGCGAGGTATATCCGCTGGCCCGCAGGCTGGCCGCCCGTCTCATCATCAAGCACAAACACGGCAGAAGAGGCAGGCTCGACTTCAGGAAGACCGTGCGCGCCTCCATCTCGACCGGCGGCGTCCCGATGGACCCCAGGTTCAAGCCGCCCAGGCCGCACAAGCCCGAGTTGGTCATCCTCTGCGACACCAGCGACTCGGTCTCGTCGTTCGCGCACTTCACGCTGCTGCTCACCTACGCGCTGCGCGAACAGTTCACCAAGGTCAGGGCGTTCGGCTTCGTCGACACCGTGGACGAGATCACCCGCTTCTTCGAGCCAGGCGCCGACGTCGTCGACGCACTGACCAGACTCGCCACAGAAGCTGATATGTCCCGCTTCGGGCGGACGAACTACGGCGCCGCCCTCGAGAAGTTCACCGAGCGGTACGGCGAAGCCATCGGCCCCAAAACGTCCCTCCTCATCCTGGGCGACGCCAGATCCAACTACCAGCCCCCAGCCCTGGACACGCTCAAACGCCTCACCAGCAAGGCCAGACACGCCTACTGGCTCAACCCGGAACCCAAGGCCCAATGGGACACAGGCGACTCCATCGCCACCCCCTACGCATCCGTCATCAAGATGTACGAATGCCGAAATATCGTCCAACTAACGGATTTCATAGAGGAGATCGCCTAGCCTGAATCCCCACTCGCAAGATCGGGAGGGCGTGTGGGCGGCAAGGTCCCCAATCCCAAGCAGGCCTGGCTGAAGCAGCTCAGAGCTGACTACCTGGCCCGGATGGGTTCCATCAAGGGCGCCCTCGACCAGGCCGCCAAGGACTTCGGCGGCAACGAGGTGATCTCAGGTCCCTGGCGCGACAAGGAGACCCCGGAGATCGTCGGCCGCAAGGGCCGCGTCAACCGCCTGGCGGACGCCGTACTCGAAGCCATCGACGCCGAGATCCGCGCCACCCCTGAAGAGGTCACCGAGGGCGAGGCCCAGATGTACCGCAGGCTCAGAAGCGGGCGGCTGGGATGAGCAGGCCGGACGACGGCGGTGGCGGCACCTTCAGCGGGATGAAGTGCGCCGAGTTCAGCAAGACCGTCAAGTCATTGCAGACCGGGGCGCAGACCCTCAAGGACACCAGGAACATCTTCTCCAAGCAGTTCGGCGACTGCGGGATCAGCACGGAGGCGCTCGACCAGCTCGCCACGATCGGCAACGAGGTCGACCAGTTCATCCCTGAGGCCAACCGCCGCCTCCAGCTCGGCCTGGCCATCCAGCGACGCAACGATCCCTGGCTGAAGTCGCCGGGAAACACCACGTTCGTCGCCGAGCCCCCGATGTCAATCGCCGACGCGCGCAAGCACGGCAAGGACCTCGCCGACCGCTTCAACAAGCTGAACCGCACCGACGGCAAGACCATGGACGAACTCCACAAGATCGCCCTGGAGCTGCAGGGCTACGCGGGCGACCCCGAGGTCGCCGCCGCCTTCTTCGCCGGGATCCAGCCGCCCAACCGGCTGACCTCGCTGCCCTCGGTCATGTACGCCAGTGGCGGTCGCAAGACGTCCCAGGAGGACCTCAAGATCATCTCAATGGCCCTGGGCGAGGCCATCAGCTCCGACCTCCCCGGCATGGACAAGATCAAGCAGTTGCTCACCACCCCGGGCATCCCGGTGACGAACTGGGACCGCCTGGCCCTGCTGCAGTACGGCAGGTTCCCCGCCGACTTCGTCAGGCAGGCCGCCCAGAACCTCGCGCTCACCGAGTTCGGCAAGAACCAGAACCAGGACTGGCGCGGCGGCAACTCCACGGCGCAGGCCTTCCCCGAGCTCTCCCCCGACAACGTCGCGCTGGCGCTCAACCTGCTCGGCAACAACCCGGAGGCCGCCCGCCAGACGATCGTCGACCCCGACCAGATCCTCGCGTACGTCAAGAAGAACGGGGACGTGGCTCCGTCGCTGGCCCGGTACATCGAGGGCGGCTCGGGGCTGGCCGGGGAGGAGCCTGGCAAGCACTCGCCGGAGGCGGTGAAGTTCGCCCTGTCCTGGATGATCGCGGCGGGCAGCAAGGACCTCAATCCGCGCGTGCGCGACGCCATGGCCAAGGTGGCGGGCTCCTACAAGGACCAGTGGCCCAGGCCGGACGGCGACAAGTTCGCCTTCGGCCCGCCCACCCCGCCCGACCTGGAGTTCGACGACGACTTCCCGTTCGACCCCAACGCCAGGCCCACGGCGAAGGACGAGGCGTCCTGGAGCGAGTGGCAGCGCAAGCTGCACGGCGGGCAGATCCTGCGCCCCGGCCTCGACGACGCCCTGGCCGCCTACAGCCGCTACACCGACGCCTCGGGCGCCCCGCTCGAGGTCGACTACGGTGAGGGCTACAAGGAGGACAAGAACATCAAGCTGACCGTCGACAACGAGATCATCAGCGCCCAGCAGTGGGCCGAGAAGATCTTCAAGCAGACGGGCATGACGGAGTTCCCGATGACCGGCCTGCCCTCCGCCGCCAAGAAGCTGAGCGGCACCGGCTACGCCACCGACACCGAGAACTGGCAGAAGACGCTGGGCAACTACCAGGTCTGGTCGAGCGCCGTCGTCACCGTCAAGGACGGCCAGGTGACGATGCGCATCACGGTCAACGCCGAGGACATGTACAACTTCAACCGGGACGACAAGGACATCGCGACCGGCGCCCCCGACAACGAGAACGGCCGGTTCTCCACGCTCGGCTGGGCCAAGCCGTTCAGGACGCACGGCTCGATCACCAAGACGCTGACCTGGCCGCTCGGACAGACCGCCGACCCCAAGGTGCCGGACGGCGGCGGATCGAACCGTGACAGAGGTGGGGAGGATCGCCCTGATGGCATCGGTGGTGATTAGAGCGCTCGTCCTGGCCGCCGCGTTGATGATCGGCGGCTGCGGGCAGGCGGCAGACCCAGGCACAACGACACAGGAGACGACCGTGCGCACCGACCCGGAACCCGTCACCAAGCGCTTCCCCGCGTTCGGCGACTTCACCACCGCCCGCTGGCTGAGCGGCCGGATCGGCGACGGCGACCTCGGCCCCTCCGACGTGTGGATGCAGGGCCTGGTCACGCTCACGCCCGAGGTCGCCAAGAAGGCCCGCGCCCAGTACACGTGGACTCCGGCCGACCCGCAGCCCGAGGTCAAGCCCCAGCTCACCGGGTCGATCCCGGCGACCGGCACCTGGCTGCTGAGCGAGAAGTACGGCGAAGCCGCCATCCCCGCCGGCTACAGCGGCGACATCTACCTGCGCGAGGGCACCGACCTGGTGCTCTTCGACGTCACGAGCTCTTAGCCAGCTCCCGCGCAGCCGTACGGGACAGGAGTTCGACCTGTTCCTGCGTCAGCACGCCCGGTTCCGCCACGCGGATCAGGCGGGCGATCAGGGACGGCTTGGCCAGGGTCAGGCCCTCGGCGACCACCATGCCGCCCCTGGGGAGCTGGCCGCAGTGCACGGCGAGCATCGGGCGGATCGTCACCCGCAGGCCCGTCTCGGCCGCCAGCAGCGCGGCGAACGCCGACGCCTGGGACACCAGGGGCTGGGCGGTGCTGGTGCCGTACTTCTCGCCGAAGAACAGCCGCCCGCCGTACGTCGCGATCTCGGTGTCGGGGCTCCACGACTCGTTGTCGACGATCCACAGCCCGCCTGGACCGATCACCAGGTGGTCGATGGACGCCTGGCCGCGGATGGCGCGGCCGTCGAGCACGCGGTAGCCGTACTTGCGCAGCGAACGGCGGAGCAGCCGTCCGGTGACCGCCTCGCCGCGCCTGCGCCCGCGCCAGACGGCCGTGGCGCGGAACGCGCGCCAGGACCACCACCAGTCGCCGGCGGCCACCAGGGCGGCCGCGGAGAGCGCGTAGGCGGCCGGCCACGGCAGGGAGAACTTGATCGCCAGCGCCAGCACGGCCGCGAAGGCGACGGCCGCCTTGAGCGCGCGCGCCCGCTGCCTGCTCCGAGCGTCCTCGTACCAGTACTTCTCGTAGTACCACTGGGGCGATGCCCCAGTGAACTTGTCGTCCCTCTGTACGTAAATGGATCCACCGGGCACGGCAAACCCCCCAAGACCACGGAAAATACTTGGATCTGCCACGCCGGAGATCCCTCGCCGCTCGGAAGATACCCTGACAACCCCCTCAACCCCCAGAAGGTGAGGGAAATAGCACCAATGAGACGCTCAACCGACCAGTCGGTATGCTGGGACCGTGAAGGAAGAACCGGTACGCCAGAGGCTGATCAGCGAGGCAACGCGACTCTTCGCAGAACAGGGTTTCGAAGGAACCTCGGTCCAGGAGATCGTCATCGCCGCCGGCGTCACCAAAGGCGCCATGTACCACTACTTCGACTCAAAGGATGACCTGCTGCACGAGATCTACGCCAGGGTCCTGCGCATGCAGATGGACCGTCTGACGCAGATCGCCGACGGGCCGGGCACCATCCCCGAGCGGCTGCACGCTGCCGCCGCCGACGTGGTGGAGACCACGGCGGAGAACCTCGACGACTCCAAGATCTTCTTCAGATCCATGCACCTGCTCGCGCCGGAGACGCAGAAGAGCGTGCGCGCCGAGCGCCGCCGCTACCACGAGCGCTTCCGCGCCCTGATCGCCGACGGGCAGCGCCAGGGCGACTTCCGCGACGAGATCCCCGCCGAGATCGTCGTCGACTTCTTCTTCGGCTCCGTGCACCACCTGGGCACGTGGTACCACGTCGACGGCCCGCTGTCGGGCGCCCAGGTGGGCAGGCAGTTCGCCGACCTCCTCCTACGGAGCCTCGACCCCGGCCAGTGAGGCCAGCGCCTCCCGGTGGTCGCCCGGAGTGCCGAGGGCGATCTCATCGGCTTTGGCACGCTTGAGATAGAGATGCACGGGGTGCTCCCAGGTCATCCCGATCCCGCCGTGCAGCTGCACGGCCTCCTCTGCGACATGGACGGCCACCGCCGCGTTCCAGGCCTGCGCGACGGCCGCGGACAGCTCGCCGGGGTCCGTGGCCGCGTTACGCGCGGCGGCGCGGGCCCGCACCACGTCCAGCCAGAGATCGGCCAGCCGGTGCTTGATCGCCTGGAACGAGCCGACCGGCCTGGCGAACTGGTACCGCTCCTTGACGTAGGCCAGCGTCGTCTCCAGGCACCACTCGGCCACCCCGAGCTGCTCCGAGGCGAGCAGTCCCGCCCCGAACACCAACGTCTCGCGCACGTCGTAGGGGCACAGCGCGGTGACCTCGGTATCGGCGAAGGTCACGGTGGAGACGGGCCTGGTCAGGTCGAGCGAGGGCACCACGTCGACCTGCGCCGTCTCGGCCGCGTACAGCTCGCCGTTCACCGGCACCAGCAGCACGTCGGCGACCTCTGCTCCGGCCACGCCCTTGACGACCCCGCTCAGCCTGCCGTTCTCGATCGTGACCGTCTCCCGCAACCTGTATCGTCGCAGGCTCCTCAACTGCGTATACGGCGAAGCCGCGAACGGCACCACGAGCGCGGCCGTCCGCTCCCCCGACGCCAGGGTGCCCAGGATCTCGGTGTCGCCCACCGCGAGCAGGGCGTGGGTGGCCAGCACCGAGCTGGTGAAGAACGGCACGGGCGCGACGGACCGCCCCAGCTCCTCCAGCACTACGGCGACCTCGCGCGCCGACGCCCCCGCGCCGCCGAGCGACTCGGGGACCAGCAGCCCGGCCACCCCGATCTCCCGCGAGAGCGTCTTCCACAGATCCAGGTCGTACGGCTCGCTCTCCACGCGCTTGAGCACGTCAGAGGGCTGGCACCGGTCGGCCAGCAGCCCGCGCACCGCGGAGCGCAGCTCCTCTTCGACCTCCGAGTACAGCAGCGTCATCGCGGCAGGTCCTTCCACGGCACGTCCTTGTCGACACGGGGTTCCGAGGGCAGGCCGAGCACCCGTTCCGCGATGATGTTGCGCAGGATCTCCGACGTGCCGCCCTCGATCGAGTTGCCCTTGGCGCGCAGGTACCTGTACCCGGCCTCGCGGCCGAAGAAGTCGACGCCGTCGGAGCGCTTGAACGTCCAGTCGTCGTACGACAGGTCGCGGCGCAGCTCCACGTCCAGCCCGGAGAGCGCCTGGTTGAGCTTGGCGAACGACAGCTTCATGCCCGACCCCTCGGGGCCCGGCTCCCCGGCGGCGAGCTGCTCGCGCAGCCGTACCCCTGAGAGCCTGGTCACCTCGGCCTCCACCCACAGGGACAGCAGGCGCTGGTGCAGGTCGTGGGTGCGCAGCTCGGGGTGGTCGCGCCAGGCGTCGAGGACGACGCCCATCATGCCGCCGCCCCGCCGTACGGGAGCGCCGCCGATGGCGACGCGCTCGTTCATCAGCGTGGTCTGGGCGACCCGCCAGCCGTCGCCGACCTCGCCGAGGCGCAGGTCGTCGCCGAGCCGTACGCCGGTCAGGAAGACCTCGTTGAACTCGGCCTCGCCGGTGATCTGGCGCAGCGGACGCACCTCGACGCCCGGGGCGTGCATGTCGCAGATGAAGTAGGTCATGCCGCGGTGTTTGGGCACGTCCGGGTCGGTTCTGGCGACGAGGATGGCCCAGCGGGCGTGGTGCGCGCCCGAGGTCCAGACCTTCTGGCCGTCGATGATCCACTCGTCGCCGTCCCTGACGGCTCTGGTGCCCAGGGTGGCCAGGTCGGATCCGGCGCCGGGCTCGCTGAAGAGCTGGCACCAGATCTCCTCGCCGGTCCAGAGCGGCCTGAGGAAACGTTCCTTCTGCTCCTGGGTGCCGAAGGCGAGGATGGTCGGGGCGGCCATGCCCAGGCCGATGCCCTGGACGCCGGTGTCGAGCTGGGGCGTTCCCGCGAGCTCTCGCTCGACCTCCTGCTGCGCCTCCCGTGACCAGCCAAGCCCGCCGAGGCCTTCGGGGAAGTGCACCCAGGCCAGGCCGGCGTCGAAGCGTGCGCGGAGGAATTCCAGCCGGTCAGTGGGAGCATTCGCCAGGAAATTTCGTACTACATCCACTTCTTCAGCTCCCTGTGTGCGAGTGACCTCTTGTGCACCTCGTCAGGGCCGTCGGCCAAGCGCAGCGAGCGCGCCCCCGCCCAGAGCGCGGCGAGCGGGAAGTCCTGGGACACGCCGCCCGCGCCGTGCGCCTGGATCGCCTTGTCCAGGATCCACTCCACGGTGATCGGAGTCGAGATCTTGATGGCCTGGATCTCGGCGTGCGCGCCCTTGTTGCCGACGGTGTCCATCAGCCAGGCGGTCTTGAGCACCAGGAGGCGCATCTGCTCGATCCTGATCCGCGACTCGGCGATCCAGTCCTGGACCACGCCCTGCTGGGCGATGGGCTTGCCGAACGCCTCCCGTTTCAGGGTTCTCCTACACATGAGCTCCACCGCGCGCTCTGCCATGCCGATCAGGCGCATGCAGTGGTGGATACGGCCGGGGCCGAGGCGGGCCTGGGCGATGGCGAAGCCGCCGCCGTCCTCGCCGATGAGGTTCTCCGCCGGGACCCGCACGTCCTCGAAGATCACCTCGGCGTGGCCGCCGTGGTCGGCGTCGGTGTAGCCGAACACGTGCATGCCGCGCTTGATCGTCATGCCCGGGGTGTCGCGCGGGACGAGGATCATGCTCTGCTGGCGGTGTTTGGGGGCGTCCGGGTTGGTCTTGCCCATGACGATGAAGATCTTGCAGTTGGGGTTCATCGCGCCGGAGATGAACCACTTGCGGCCGTTGATGACGTACTCGTTGCCGTCCTTGACGATCGCGGTGGCGATGTTGGTGGCGTCCGAGGAGGCGACGTCCGGCTCCGTCATCGCGAACGCGGACCGGATCTCGCCGTCGAGCAGCGGCTGCAGCCATTCCTTGCGCTGCCACTCGCTGCCGAACATGGCCAGCACTTCCATGTTGCCCGTGTCCGGGGCCGCGCAGTTGGTGGCCGTCGGAGCCAGGTTCGGTGACCGTCCCATGATCTCGGCCAGCGGCGCGTACTGCAGGTTGGTCAGCCCCGCGCCGTGCTCGCCCGGCAGGAACAGGTTCCACAGCCCGCGCTTGCGCGCCTCGTCCTTCAGGTCGGCCAGCAGCGGCGGCGAACTCCACCCGCTCTCGGCCGCCTGCTCGTGGAACGCGGCCTCGGCCGGGTAGACGCACTCGTCCATGAAGCGCAGCAGGCGCTCGCGCAGGTCCTCGGTGACGGTATCGAAGGCGAAGTCCATGCTGTGAGGCTACCGACCGGTCGGTATGGCTGTCGACAAGTGGTTTCCCGCAATCTCGCCAGTGTGGCCATAAGCCCAGCTCAGGACCGTCGTTAGGGTGGGCTCCATGACCGCGAAGATGCCGCCTGCCGCCGAGCTGGAGAACTCCGTCGTACGGCTGGAGCCGTTGACGATGGCCCACGTGCCCGACCTGTTCGCCGCCGGCGGGCGGGACGACGAGGTGTGGCGGTGGCTCCCCGTGCCCACGCCGCAGACCGAGGAGGACCTGGCCAAGGTGGCCGGCTACGTGCTCAAGGACCCGGGGCACGTGGCGCACGCGGTGATCCTCAGGTCGAGCGGCCGCGCGGTGGGGTGGACGACGTACATCGACTGCCCTGGGGCCGACCAGAGCCTGGAGATCGGGTGGACGTGGTACGGCAGGGCCGTGTGGCGGAGCGCGGTGAACACTTCGTGCAAGTTGCTGCTGATCGACCATGCGTTTGACACGTTGGGGTTCAACAGGGTGCAGCTGAAGACGGACATCAGAAACGAGCGCTCACAGAACGCCATCAGGCGGATCGGCGGCGTCTACGAGGGCACGCTGCGCAGGCAACGGCTGCGCCCGGACGGCACGTGGCGCGACACCGTGTACTTCGGCATCCTCGAAGAGGAATGGCCACCCCACCGCACCCACCTCCAGTCCACCCTGACGGGCTGAAGCCCCTCTGCACACACCCCTGACAGACCTCCAGCGCGAGCACCCTGTGCGACCCAGGCACCCTTCGCGACCCAGGCGCTTCGCGGCACGGGCGCCTCGCGGCCCAGGTACCCTTGCGGCGCAAGCACCCTTCGCGGCGCGGGCGCCCCTTGCGGCGCAAGCACCCTTCGCGACCCAGGCGGCTCACGGCGCGGGCGCCTTTTGCGGCCCCGGCACCCTTTGCGACGCGGGGCGTCTCAAGACCCCTGGCCGTGAGAACCACCTCGTCACCCGCCTTGCACAGCGCCGCCCCGATGGGCAACCAGCACGCCCCTTCCCTGCGGACGCCCCACCGCCAGCACCCCAAGGCCGCCCGGCAATACGTCGAGCCCCTGACTAGGTGAGGCGTCGCGCGAGATGAAGGACCACTTCTTCACCAGCCTGACTCTTACCGATCGCCTCGCACAGCGCCGCCCTGATCGGCAGCCAGTGCGGCCCCTCCCCCGACGGCATGAGCGTGGCCGCGAACGGATGCCCGTCGATCGTCCCCTCCACCTTCACAGCCCGCCGAGTCCCCAGCAGCTCAGCCGACCCAGGCACAGTCACAAAGGTGGCAAACGCCCCATCCTTCTCGATCGCCGCGGTAAACCCGTAATCCAGCGCGCCCATCACCCCACCCCGCCGTCAAGCGCCACACCCTCACGCAAGACCGCACGCAGGACGGGAGCGAAGGCACCAGGATCGTCGACGAAGCCGATATGTCCACCAGGGAACATCGTGGGCTCGACCCCGAGCTCGGCGGCGAGCGCCCTGGACGCGCGGTCGCAGAGCTGCTCCGCCGAGTCCGAACCGATGCCGACCACAAAGCGAACCCCAGACGAACGCAGAGCGGCCAGGTCAGGCTGCCAGCGAATGGTCGCACTCATCTCATGGGCGAACCATCGACGCTCGTCGACGACCTGCTGCGGATCCCGCTCACCTCCGAACATCATCTCCAGCACACCGTCGGGGAAGTGGATGTTGGCCTGCGCCATGAACTTCGCCCAGGCCCCCACGACGTCTCCGGCCAGATAGGTGGCGATCTGGTCATCCGTCCCGGCCTGCAGCTTGTCACGGTCCTCCAGCAACTCCACCAAGGGCGGCTCATGAGCGATGACCGTGTGAACCTGCTCCGGATGGGCCTGCGCAAAAGCCAGCGCGGTGACAGCACCCCCACTGGACCCCAGCACCACAGCCGGACCGGCGTCCAGGTGGGCCAGAATCCTGGAGAGATCATCGGCACGCACGGGCGGCGTCGAGTCCTGGTCCGGATCGTCGACCGGGCTGCGGTTGATGCCACGCGGGTCGGTGGTGAGCACGGTGTAGCCGTCGGCCAGCAGCTCGGCGAGGGGCGCGAAGGATTCCGCATGCATCGGCGCACCGACAAGGGCCACCAGCGGCCCCTGACCGCGCACCTCGTAGTGCAGCCGCGCACCGGGAACATCAAGAGTTGCCACGATGAAGCCTCCTCGAAACTAGAGAACTGGACGGTACAGTACCCACTCCAGTACTGAACCGTCTAGTACATCTAAGCCACCTCACCCCGCCCCACCAGAGGACCCGGAACCCCTGAGTCCGCCCAACCAACCAGCACCCACGGACGGCCCAGCCGTACAACCCACTCGGCAGTACTGGACTGTCAAGTGGAGAGGCGCCGCTCGCCTCGCCGGTAGTACTGGACGGTCCAGTACGCTTGCGTTATGGAAGCTGCACATGAGGATGGCGGGCGTACGGCACGGAAGCGGCGTGCGATCATCGATGCCGCCCGGACGCTGTTCCTCCAGCACGGATACGCGGGCACCAGCATGGATGACATCGCCGCGCTGGCCGCCGTGTCCAAGCAGACGGTCTACAAGCACTTCGCCGACAAGCAGCGCCTGTTCACCGAGCTCATCACCTTTGACATCGCGCAGGTAAAAGGGTCGTCGCACCCGCTCGTGACCGAGATGCCGTACACCGAGGACCTGGAGCGGGATCTGCGCATATACGCGCGCCGCCACCTCGCCGACGTGATGCAGGCGCCGCTGCTGCAGATGCGCCGCATCCTCATCGGCGAGGCGGACCGCTTTCCGGAGCTTGCGCGGGCCTGGTACGCGAGCGGGCCGGAGCGCGGGTTCGCCATCTTCGCCGGCTGGTTCGAGGCGTTGGATCGGCGGGGGCTACTGCGGGTGGCCGACCCGATGCTGGCTGCTCAGCACTTCAACTGGCTGGTGCTGTCGATCCCGCTGAACAAGGCGATGGCGTATCCCATCAAGGAGTCGCTGCTCAGCGAGCGTGAGCTGGAGTTCTACGCCGACGAGGCAGTCCGCGTCTTTCTGGCGGCTTACGGAGCCTGACGCAAGCCTGGCTTTCGGAGCCTGGCACGAGCCCGGCTTACGGAGCCTGACGCAAACCCGCCCTACACACCTCCGCGCAAGTGGTGCACGCGCCCCGCGCAGGTGATGCACGCCGCTCCAGAGGGGCCGAGGGTGCCGCTGAGGGGCCATGCAGGCTTTGCGTGGGCGTCTCTCAGAGCCCGACCTCTGCCCGTTGCCAGGTCGCGCCCCGATTGCGAGCGGCGCTCGACGCATGGGCGGCGCACGGTCCTCGGCGCGTGGGCGGCGCGCGGCGCCCCCAAGTGTGCGGCGTGCGGTCCTCGGCGCGGGGCGGCGAGCAACGCCCCCAAGGGTGCGGGGGGTGGGCGGCGCGCGGCGCCCCCAAGTGCGCGGCGTGCAGCGCCCCCAGTGTGCGGGGGTGGGTGGTGCGGGGGTGGGCGGGGGGGTGGCGCCCCCAAAGGGTGTGGTGGGTGGGCGGTGCGTGGTGGGCGGTGCGTGGTGGGCGGTGCGTGGTGGGCGGTGCGTGGTGGGCGGTGCGTGGTGGGCGGTGCGTGGTGGGCGGTGC
>NZ_JBITGU010000004.1:566636-1123340 GCF_044457355.1 Nonomuraea sp. NPDC050556
CGTGGTGGGCGGCGCGTGGTGGGCGGCGCGTGGTGGGCGGCGCGTGGTGGGCGGCGCGTGGTGGGCGGCGCGTGGTGGGCGGCGCGTGGTGGGCGGCGCGTGGTGGGCGGCGCGTGGTGGGCGGCGCGTGGTGGGCGGTGCGTGGTGGGCGGTGCGTGGTGGGCGGGGGGTGGGCGGTGCTCGGGAGGTGGGGCTTTTTGGGGTGGTTTAGGGGGTTTGGAGCATGCCGTTGAGGAGGTCGTGCAATGCTCTGCGGAGGTCGGCCAGGGTGGGCTCTACGCCTGCTCCCGCCACTGCGTCGAACATGATGCCCTCGCTGAAAGCCACGAGCTGCCGACCGTGGCGTACCGGGTCAGGTGAGCCCGCTGCCGCCATCAGGGCCACGGCGGGGTTGCGGAACTGGGCTCCTGTTCGGTCGTAGATTGCCCTCAGCTCTGGGCGTCTGGTTGCCTCCAATGCCAGTTCGTACCTGGCCAGTGTCCGGCGGCGGTCCTTCAGTTGCGTCATCAGGATCTTTGAGAGGGTCTCCACCAGGTCGCCTTCGCCGACCGTGAAGACGGCCGCCTCCAGCTCCGCCAGCCTCGCCAAGGTCAGTTCCAGGAGTGCCGCGCGGGTGCGGGCCAGGTTCGACGTGGATCCCGGCGGTAGCCCGGCCGCCTCGTCCACCGCGCGGTGCGTGAGCCCGCGCATCCCCCGCTCGGCCAGCAACGTGATGGCCGTTTCCGCGACGACCTCTGAGCGCTTCACAGACCGAATACTACATGTGTAGTATCGAAACTACAGACGTAGTGAAGGGGTCGGAAATGGCGCGAGCAGTAGTGATCGGTGGCGGTATCGGGGGGCTGACCGCTGGTGTGGCCCTGCACCAGCGCGGCTGGGACGTGACCGTCATGGAACGCGCGGAGAAGATCGAGCCCGTCGGCTCAGGGCTGGCGATCGCCGCCAACGCGCTCAAGGCGCTCGATGTGATCGGCCTTGGCGACGAGGTACGCAAGCTCTCCTCGATCCAGGGCATGGCGGGCATCCAGAGCGCGGACGGGCGCTGGATCACGCACACCACGGAGGACACCGCGCACGAGCGCTACGGCGACTCCATCGTGATGATGCTCCGCGCCACCCTGACCGAGCTCCTGCTCGACGCGCTGCCCAACGGTGCGCTGAGGCTCGGCGCTGAGGTCAGGGAGATTCCGGATGCCGATCTGGTCGTCGCGGCCGACGGAATCCACTCGGCCACGCGCAAGAAGCTCTTTCCCGAGCACCCCGGGCCCGTCTACTCGGGCACCACGGCCTGGCGCGTGCTCGTACCCAAGCCCGACCGGCCCCTCCAGACCACGGAGACCTGGGGCAGGGGGATGGTCGTCGGCGTGATGCCGCTGGCGGGAGATCTGGTCTACATGTACGCGACGGACGTGCTCCCGGCGGGCACGGTGTTCCCGAAAAGGCAAGACGAGCGGACCGAGCAAGACGAGCGGGCTGAGCAACACGAGCGGGCTGAGCAAGAAGAGCGGGCTGAGCAGGATGAGCGGGCTGAGCTGCTGAGGAGGTTCGGTGGGTGGCACGATCCGATTCCTGCGCTGCTCGAATCAGCCGACAACGCCAGGATCATCAGAAACGACGTCTACTACCTCGACACCCCCCTCCCCGCCATGCACCAGGGCAACATCGCCCTGCTGGGCGACGCCGCGCACCCCATGACCCCCAACCTCGGCCAAGGCGCCTGCCAGGCGATCGAGGACGCCGTGGTGCTGTCACTGCTGGCCGACAGAGGCCTGGCGGCCTACACGGCGGCCAGGCTCGACAGGACGGCCAAGGTGGTGAAGATGAGCAGGCAGATCTGCGCGCTGACGAAGGTCAGGAACCCTCTTGCGGTACGGCTGCGCGATGCGGGGATGCGACTGGGGTCGCGGCTGAATCCAGATCTGATGCTGAAGTCGATGGACGAGGTGCTGGCGTGGCACCCGCCGGTGCCTTCGAGTGGTCAGGCGCCAGCCGTCCAAGGGTGATCGTGCCGCCGATGGTCAGCGCGGCCGCCAGGAGCGCGGGGATCGCGGTGGACGGGCTGGTCGGCAGCGGTTCGCCGAGCAGGATCGCCCCCGCGAGGACGCTGGTGATCGGGTCGACGACCTGGACACCGGCGTAGGCGATGCCGAAGTAGCCCACGGCGTACGAGCGCTGGAGCAGCACCACCGCGAAGACCAGCAGCGTGGGCACGGCCAGGGTGAACCAGTGGAGCAGTTTGCCCCAGTCGCCCCCCATCCCACCGCCGACGACGCGGACGAACGTCGACACGCTCGCCGTCACCACGCCAGCCCCGATGGACAGCACCAGCGCCTTCGCCGGGCCGTGCAGCCTGGCGCCCCACACCTGCGTGATCAGCGCGAGCACGCCGATCACGGCCAGGAAGGCCAGCGCCGCCCCCGTGCTCAGCGACGGCGTCACGTGGTGCTGCGGCACGAGCAACATCAGCCAGAGCAGCCCGACGGCCACCGCGATGGATCCGAAGATTTCCGCCTTGTACGGCTTGCGCCCGTACATGAAAGCGGCGAGCGGGACCGCGAACACCAGCGTCGCCACGCTGATCGGCTGCACGGCGACGAGCGGGGCGAAGCTGAGCGCGACCGCGTGCAGGCACGCGCCGACGAAACCGATGATCCCGCCGATCCACCATCGAGGGCGTCGCATGAGTTTCAGCGAGGCGCCCTCGGCGACGGCTTCGTATTGCTGCAGCGCCGCGCCGAGCGCGTATCCCAGGGCCCCAGCGAGGGCAATGACCAGGCCAACCCAGGTCATGGGCGCCTACAGAGGGGCGTGGATCCTTCCAAGAGCATTGATACAGACTATTCGCCCTGGCAAAGCGCTGGAATCAGCCTTTAGGAGGACTGCGGCGGGCAGACGTCGAAAAGGTGGCCCTCCGGGTCCTGCATGACGACCCAGCCGCCCATGTCGACGCCGGGCTGGAACTCCGGCTTGGTGGCGCCGAGCGCGATGTACTCCTCGACCGCCTTGTCGACGTCCTCGACCCGGAAGTCGAGGTGGAACTGCTTGTCGTCGCTGGGCCACGCGACCGGCTTGCGTCCGGGGACGCGGCCGAAGTAGAGGGCGTGCGTGCCGTCGCCGACGGCCGAGTATTCCTCCTCGGCCACCTGGATCGGCCAGCCGGTGACCGCGCTGTAGAACTCGGCCATCCTCTTCGGGTCCGAGCAGTCGATGGTGGTCGCGATGAATGTTGCCTTCTGTGTCATGTGCACCATCCTTCCCCTCATACCTGTCACCTCATGTCAGGTACCCGAACTCCCGCGTCGCGAGCCACCGCCGCGGCCTCGCCGCGCGAGCCGACGCCGAGTTTGCCCAGGATGTTGGCCACGTGGAACTTCACCGTGTGCGGGCTGATACCCAGGTGCTGGGCGATCGTCTGGTTGCGGTGCCCCCTGCTCAGCTCACCGAGCACGTCGAGCTCGCGCGGGTTGAGCGCGGTCAGCGGGTGCGCGTCCGGCACCTCCGGCGGCGCCAGCGGGATGCTCGCCGTGATCGTCGTACCCCAGCCGGGCACGGCGTCCACCGCGAGCGTGCCCTCCAGCGACGCGAGCCGGTCGGCCAGCCTGTGTACGGCGAGCGCCTCAGCCGACAGCGTCCCCGGCCCGTCGTCGCGTACGGTCACCACCAGCCGCGCCTCCTCCAGCAGCCACGCCGCCCTGATCCGGCCCGCGCCGCCCTGGTCGAGCATGGTCAGCACGCTCCCCCGCACGGTCGCCGCCCCCGCCTGCGCCACCTCGCGCGGCAGCGGCCGACCGCCGCGCTCCGGCGGCACCAGCTCCAGCCGCACGTCGCTGTAGCGGGCCAGCAGCGTGAACTGCTCCGACAGCCGGGCGAACGCCTCGGCCGCCGTCTCGTCGCCCTCGTGGCGCTCGCCGCCGGTCCTGAGCTCGATGAGGCTCGACGCGGTCATGTCGGTGACCGTACGGCGGGCCGTGGCGTCGTCCAGGTTCCTGGACCGCAGGGTGGCCAGCAGCGCGGTCAGCGTGGCCGCGTGCGCGTCGACCAGGTCGGCCATCGCCGAGGCCCGCTCGCTGGCTGCGGCCCTGGTCTCGGCGAGGTAGACGGGTTCGCCGGTCGAGGCCAGGTCGTTGACGTGGATCACGGTGATGTCCCACAACTGCTGGACCGTGCGCATGGTCGGTTCGTCCGGTACGGCGTCGCCGTCCAGCACGACGGCCAGCAGAGAGCCCGCGGAGCCTTGGGGCGCGCTCGCCGCCAGGAGCACCGGGCCCGTTTCCGCCCTGCCGTACCTCGGGGTGCCGATCGCGACCGTCGCGGCCAGCCTGCCCAGCTCGGCGCTGGTGAGCTCGGGCTCGCCGTACAGGATGAGCGGGGAGCGGAAGCAGTCGCCGGTCAGCATCGCCAGCGCGCGGTGCGGCACCAGCGGCTGGAGCACGGCCGAGACGGCGCGCAGGATCTCGCCCGCCGGGGCGCGCAGGAGGGTGAGAACGGCGTCGAGGCTGTCCATGGACGCCACGCTAACCGGCCTGGGCCCGATCCTGCGCCGGTCGTTCGGGCGGGTGGAACCGGCCGTCCGGCCGGGGTTCCCCGCGGGCTTTCTCGGTGATGCTGGCCCGCATGACAACCGTTGCACTGGCCTACCACAGCGGGTACGGCCACACCGCGAGGCTCGCTTCAGCCGTGGAGGAGGGGGCCGCGTCCGTCGAGGGCGTGCGCACACGGCTGATCCGCGTCGACACGATCACTCCAGAGGAGTGGGAGGCGCTCGACCGGGCGGACGCCATCATCTTCGGCTCGCCGACCTACATGGGGTCGGCCAGCCCCGAGTTCCACGCTTTCGCCACCGCCACGGCGGCGCGGTGGCAGGAGCAGGCCTGGACGGACAAGCTGGCCGGCGGGTTCACCAACTCGGGGTCGAAGGGCGGCGACAAGCTGCACACGCTGCAGTATCTGGCGATCCTGGCGGCGCAGCACGGCATGCACTGGGTGAGCCTCGGACTGCTGGCCGGGTGGAACTCCAGCACCTCCTCGGAACACGATCTCAACCGGCTGGGGGTGTGGCTGGGGGCGGCCGCTTCCTCGAACGTGGACGAGGGGCCTGACGCGATGCACGAGGCCGATCTGATGACGGGGGCGCATCTGGGACGGAGGGTGGCGGAGCAGGCGCAGTTGATGGCGCGGGCGGTCCGCTAAGCTGCTGTCCGTGCCGTTCTACGTGATCTCTCCGCCGCCCGCCCAGTAGCGGGCGCTTTCTCCGGATTTTTCTCCATCCGGGGGTGAATGCTGCCCGCTTTTCGGGCCCATTCCCTTCTGATCTCGGAGAGATCCATCGTGAACGTCTCCGCGCGCCGTGGCGCGCTCTACATCTGCGTGGCCGCGGCCGCCTGGGGCACCGGCGGGGCGGCGGGCAACCTGCTCTTCGCCACCGCCGACCTGGGACCGATCGCGGTCTCCTTCTGGCGCTACCTCCTCGGCGCCGCCCTCCTCCTCACCCTCACCCGCACCCAAGGCACCCTGAGCAAGGCCCGCTCCCGGCGCCCCCGTACGGCGAGCATCCTCATGATCGGCGTCGGCATGGCCGCCTACCAGGCCGCCTACTTCGGCGCGATCCAGCAGACCGGCGTGGCCCTGGCAACGGTGGTGACCATGGGCGCGACCCCCGTGTTCACCGCCCTCGGCGGCCGTTTCTTCCTGGGCGAACGCCTGGGCGGGACGGGCCTGATCGCCCTGGCCACCGCGCTCCTAGGCCTGGGACTGCTGACCTCGGGCGGCTACGGCGCGGTCCACACCGGCGGCATAGCCCTCGCCCTCCTGTCCGCCCTCGGCTACGCGAGCGTCACCCTCGCCTCGCGCAAACACAACACCGACCCCAAGGGCACCGCGCTGGGTGGTTTCGCCGTAGGCGCACTCTGCCTGCTCCCCTTCGCCCTCGCCGAGGGCATCACCCCGGTGATCACCCCGACGACCGCAGCCCTGCTGGTCTACCTCGCCGCCGTCCCGACCGCCCTGGCGTACGGCCTGTTCTTCCGCGCCCTCACCGCGCTCAAAGCCACCACCGTCTCGGTGATCTCCCTCGGCGAGGCCGTCGGCGCGGCGGTCCTGGGAGTGGCGGTGTTCGGCGAGCGCCTGACGCCGTTGGCCGTGGTGGGAGGGGTGGTCCTGCTGGGGTCCGTGGTGGTCCTGACGTCGCATGCGAGCAAAGCCACCCCGACGCCTCAGGTCGGACGTCCGACTCAGGAGGCAGCATGAGCTAATGTCCGGTACGGCGCCTGCCGTACCGGACCCCATGGAGAAGGCCGGGGAACGGTGCCGACGGAGCGCGCGTTGGAGGAACTGTGGCCTCGATATCCGGATTTGTCAGGAACTTGCTGGACCGCCCCGGTGGGGTGAACCTGACGCCGTACAAGAAGATCGTCCATGCGGCTGGTGACCGGGCGCAGAAGGTCGGCGCGCTCGACGAGCTGCCCGAGCCGTCCATGGACGACCTGGCGGAGTTCTGCGCCGTCGCGCGCGAGGCCGCCGACAGGACCCTGGGGCTGCGGCCGTTCGACGTGCAGTTGCTCGGCGCGCTCGCCCTGCTGCACGGGCACGTCGCCGAGATGGCGACCGGCGAGGGCAAGACGCTGTCCGGCGCGATCGCCGCCGCCGGATACGCGCTGCAGGGCAAGCGGGTCCACGTGATCTCCGTCAACGACTACCTGGCCAAGCGCGACGCCGAGTGGATGGGCCCGTTCTACGAGGCGATGGGCGTCACCGTCGGCTGGGTCGGCCAGAACTCCACCCACGAGGAGCGGCGCGACGCCTACACCTGCGACGTCACCTACGGCGCGGTCAGCGAGATCGGCTTCGACGTGCTGCGCGACCGGCTGCGCACCTCGGCCGACGAGCTCATCATGCCCGCGCCCGAGGTGGCGCTGGTCGACGAGGCCGACTCGGTGCTGGTCGACGAGGCGCGCGTGCCGCTCGTCATGGCGGGCGCGGCCGACCCGGCGGACGCGGTGCCCGAGATGGCGGCTCTGGTGCGTACCCTCGTCAGGGGTTATCACTACGAGATCGACGAGCAGGCGCGCAACGTCTACCTCACGCCCAAGGGCGCGGACAGCGTCGAGAACATCCTCGGCGTCGAGCTCTACGACGAGAACGAGCCTGGCACGCTCATCGAGCTCAACCTGGCCCTGCACGCCCATGCGCTGCTGAGCAGGGACGTCGACTACATCGTGCGCGACGGCAAGGTCCAGCTGATCAACGCCTCGCGCGGGCGCGTCGCCGTACTCCAGCGCTGGCCTGACGGCCTGCAGGCGGCCGTCGAGGCCAAGGAGGCGCTGGCGCCCACCGAGAAGGGCGAGATCCTCGACTCGATCACCGTCCAGGGACTGATCAAGCGGTATCCGCAGGCGTGTGGCATGACGGGTACGGCTGTCGCGGTCAGCGAGCAGCTCGGCGAGTTCTACGGGTTGAAGGTCGCGGTGATCCCGCCGAACCAGCCGTGTGTCCGCGAGGACGAACCCGACCGTATCTACCCGACGGTGCCCGACAAGGACGCGGCGCTCGTGGAGGAGATCCAGGAGGCTTCGGCCACCGGGCGGCCCATCCTCATCGGCACGCTCGACGTGGCGGAGTCAGAGAACCTGGCCAAGCTGCTGCAGCGGCGCGGGCTCGACCCCGTGGTACTCAACGCCAAGAACGACGCGGAAGAGGCGTCGATCATCGCGCGGGCCGGTGAGCGGGGGGCGATCACCGTGTCCACGCAGATGGCGGGGCGGGGCACGGACATCCGGCTGGGCGACGGGGTCAAGGAGCTCGGCGGGCTATATGTCATCGGGTCGGGGCGGCACGCTTCGAGCCGGTTGGACGACCAGTTGCGCGGGCGGGCGGGGCGCCAGGGGGATCCTGGGGCTTCTGTCTTCTTCGTGTCGATGAAGGATGAGCTGATCACCCAGTTCGTTCCCGACGAGCGGCCGCCTGGGGCTGATGCCGACGGGCTGGTACGGCACCGCCGGGGGGCCTACATCGTGGGGCACGCGCAGCGGGTCGCCGAGGGGGTGAACCTGCAGATCCATCGGAACACGTGGCGGTACACGCGGTTGCTCGAGCATCAGCGGGAGCTGGTGCTGGAGTGGCGGGACAAGGTGCTGCACACGTCGTCGGCCGCCGATGCGCTGTCCGCTGCGGATCCTGAGCGGTGGGAGGCGCTTCCTGCCGACTCCCGGGAGGAGACGGCGCGGCAGATCGTGCTGTATCACCTGGACCGGTGCTGGACGGAGCATCTGGCGTTCCTCACGGATCTGCGTGAGGGGATCCATTTGCGGGCGTTGGGGCGGATGAGCCCGGTGGACGAGTTCCAGCGGGAGGCTGTGGCTGAGTACAAGGGGTTGCTGGGGGAGGTGGAGCGGCGGTCGCTGGAGTCCTTCGAGGAGCCCGCGGCCGAGCTCAAGCGACCTACGGCCACGTGGACGTACATGGTGCAGGACAACCCGTTCGGGACCGAGTGGGACCGCATCCTCAAACGCGTCACCTCAGCTACCCGCCGCGGCTGATCTGTCAGGGTTTGCGGGCTACGCCGCCGAGGAGGATTTGTTCCCAGCTCTCCAACGGTGCGGACACCTTCTCGTCCGGGTGCCACTCCGGGAAGGCGACCACGCCGGGGTCCACGAGGTCCAGGCCGTCGAAATAGCGGGTGATCGCCTCCCTCGACCGGAAGAAGCCGGTGCCCATCGTGGCGTGCAGCATCGCCTCCAGCGCCTTGGCCCTGGGGTTGGGGGCGGCGAACATGTTGGACGCGGCCAGGTAACTACCTGACGGCATCGCGTCCATGTAGTCACGCACCAGCCCCCAAGGGTTGTCCTGGTCGGGGAACAGGTGCAGCAGGCCGATCATCAGGACCGCCACCGGCTGCGAGAAGTCCAGGTGCCGCGTCACCAGAGGATGCCCCAGGATGACGTCCACGTTGCGCGCGTCCTCGGTGATCGCGACCGCGCGGGTGTTCTCCCGTAACAGCATCCGCGCGTGCGGCTCGACCATGGGGTCGATGTCCACGTAGACGACACGCGTCTCGGGGGCGGCGAACTGCGCGACCTCGTGCGTGTTCTCGATCGTCGGCAACCCGGCGCCCAGGTCGATGATCTGCCTGATCCCCGCCTCACGGACGAGGAAGTCCACGACCCGCCCGATGAAGGCCCGGTTGCACCACGTGAGCCGCCCCAGCTCGGGCACCGCCTCCTTCAGCCGGTTGGCGATGGCCCGGTCGACGGCGAAGTTCTCGGTGCCGCCGAGGAGGGCGTCGTGGACGCGGGCCACGCTGGGCTTGGTGGAGTCCACGCCGGGAAGGGTCCACTCGTTGCTGACGTCCATGATCACTCCGGTCGCCGAGTCGGGTGCCCGGAGCGTATCCCCCATCAGGGCTGTATGTCCCTCACCAGACTCACTGTCATCCCCCCGGTCAGTCGGGGAAACGGTGGAGGTCGATCAGGGGCTGGATGATCCAGAACCAGCCGCCGGTCAGGGCGACGGCTCCGGCGAACAGCGCGGCGGGCCAGGCGTTGAGCACGGTCTCCGCGACCAGCGCCACCGCACTCGTCATCGCGACCAGTAAGAAGACCGCCCCGGCGACCCCCAAGGAGTTGGCGCGGTGGATCATGCGCTCCTTCAGCCCGGTCCTGAAGAACAGGCGGTGCTGCGCCGCGGGGGTGATGAAGCAGATCGACGCCAGCGCGGACCCGCTCAACGCGACGAAGAACAGCACGACGCCCAGGGAGTCGAGCTTGCCGTACCCCGCCTGGAAGGGCACGGTCAGCAGGAACGCGAACAGCACCTGCACCCCCGTGACCGCCACCCGCAGCCCCTGGAGAAGCTCCCCCAGCTCCCTGTCCACCCGTTCCTTGTGACTCTCGCCCGTCGTCGTCATAAGAACTCCTAATAGAGGGGCCGCGCCCCGGCGAAAGGACGCGGCCCCTGGAGGAAGGGTCAGAACGTACCGGGGCCCTTGGGGAAGCGGCCGTAGTACTCGCCCGTCCGCGTCCTGAACTCAGGCTCCTTGTAACGGGCCTCGTCGAACTCGGGGGCGTTCTTGATCTCTTCCTTGGTGCGGGAAACGTAGACGTCGCGCTCCTGCGGGTCGATCTTCGTGATGACCGACGCGGGCAGCAGGACCTTCTTACCGAAGATCCACGGCCCGGTGTCGACGATCACGTAGCTCTCGCCGACCTGGTAGGTCGCCTCGTCCACGGACCCGATCTTCCCGTCCGTCGCCTGAACGTGGTATCCCGTGAGATCCAGGCTCTTGCTACGGTCGTAGACGTCAGGGTGATAGTCCCAGAGCTCCATTGGTGCTCTCTCCTTCTCTCTTCCGTCTTGTTCGGGCCTACTCCGGCTACCCCTGTCTCCTCGGGTAAACCTTCACGACGTCGGCCGCCCGGCGACGAGGTCCTGGAGCCCCCGCTTGAGCCGTTCGACCGGTTCGCGGACCTTCTGCTCCCGCCACTCGGCCTTGCGCAGCTTGCGCGAGCCGTCCTTGTAGCGCCATCGCGCCCACGGCGATCCCGGCCTGGCCAGGCGGATCGCGCCGATCAGCGCGAGCGGGGTGAGGTAGATGCCGATGAGCCCCGTCCACACCTTGCCCTTCATCAGCGTGATGACGGCGAACAGCACGTTCGGCAGGACGATGAGACCCCAGTCCCACAGGTCCTCGGAGTCGGCGATCTCCAGCGGGCTGACGCCGAGCAGCGCCAGCCCGGTCAGCGAGACGGCCACGAACACGGTGTCCACCGACAGCCTGCCCTGCTGCGCCCAGTAGACGTCGTCGAGGTGCAGCACCAGGGCGAACTCGTCGAGGACCAGCGCCGTCCCCACGCCGAAGAGCGCGGCGAGCAGCGCCGCCGCGACCGAGGAGCTGTCCTGTACGGCCAGCCCGCCGATGCCGCCGACGCACATGAAGACGAGGCCGAACACCACGTGGTGGATGTGCAGCCCGCCGGGCGCCACGTTGCCCGGCCACCACCTGACCTGCTTCCTGATCATGCGTACGGAGAACCGGATGAACAGGAAGGTCAGCAGGAAGAGAACGAAGAACGAGAACAGCCGCAACTTCCCCGCCCCGACGATCTCCGTCGCGAACCACATGCCCCGACTGTTTCACCAGCCTCACCAGTTTCCGGCAAAGCAACCACCCAGCCAGCACAAACCGCCCACAAGCCCGGCGTAGCGTGATCATGTGGTCCATGTGTTGCTGATCGAGGACGACGCGGCCATCCGCTCCGCGCTGAGCCGCGCGCTCACCGATCGCGGCCACGCCGTCTCCTCCAGCCCGACGGCGATGGCCGGGCTCAACGCGGTGATGGAGGAGCGCCCCGACGTGGTGGTGCTCGACCTGGGCCTGCCCGACCTGGACGGGTGCGAGATGCTGCGCATGCTCCGCGCGGTCAGCCAGACCCCGGTGGTGGTGGCGTCGGCGCGGGACGCGGAGTCGGAGATCGTGCGCGCGCTCAACGCCGGCGCGGACGACTACGTGATCAAGCCGTTCGGCGCCGAGCAGCTGGAGGCGCGGATCAAGGCGGTGTTGCGGCGGGCCGTACAGGAGCCGTCAGATCCGTCGATCGCGGTGGGCGGGCTGACGGTGGACCCGCTGTCACGCGAGGCGCGGCTGGACGGCGCGCTGGTGGAGCTGAGCCCCAAGGAGTTCGACCTGCTGCACTACCTGGCGGCCAGGCAGGGCCGGGTGGTGACCAAGCGGGAACTGATGGTCGAGGTGTGGCAGTTGCCGTACGGCGGCGCAGACAAGACGGTCGACGTGCACCTGTCCTGGCTGCGCCGCAAGCTCGGCGAGACCGCGGATGAGCCTCGCTACCTCCACACCATCCGGGGCGTCGGCGTGAAGCTCTCGGCGCCCTAGGAAGTTATTTCGCGATTTCTCAGGGCAGCAGCATTTCCATGGCTACATTGCTCTGGATCATCGCAGTCGTCCTCGTCATCGCCGGGATCTACGTCATCCTGGCCCGTCGCGACATCCTCTGGGGAATCGTCCTCATCGTTCTCGGATTCCTGGTCGGCCCCGGCGGTGTCAGTATCTTCAACGTTTGACGCTGGACGTGGTGGCCTCCCAGGTCTGCAGATAGGCCTCGGCTCCGGCCGCCATGTCCTGCACTATCCCGTCGCCGGCGATGAGCCGCATGTCCTCGACCCAGTCAGGGACGAGGCCGTAGTTGGCCACGCCGTCGACGTTGTAGTCCCATGTCCGCTGGCCGGTGACCTGGCGACCCAGCGTCACCGAGCCGTCGTAGGAGGCGAACGGGTAGCTGACCGCGCTCCCCTGGCGGGGGCTCGGCAGCGGACCCATCCCGTTCACGTCCAGGCCGTAACCGTATCCGGGCCTGGTGGTCTGAGCCCGGGTCTCGCGCCACGTCTGCACGAACTGGTCGGCAGGCGTGCCGTACCCGGTGATCATGCCGCCGAGCTGGTAGATGCGGCGGAAGTATCCGGGGTCGGCCCAGCTGTGCGAGGAGATGACGCCCGGGTAGCCGGCCGCTTCGAGCAGGTCGAGCGTCTGGTCGGCGGCCTTCACGCTCATGTGGTCGATCTCCACCATCATGCCGCGCTTGATCATGCCCTGGACCATGTAGCGGCCGAGTGAGGTCAGGCCCTTGGTGTTGCAGTGCGGCGCCGGCGGGTAGACCGGCAGCCCCACCCCGGGCGGAAGGATGTCGTCGAGCGGCGGCGGCAGCGTGCCCGAGATCTCGATCGGGTTGTCGTGCTCGGGCCCCGTGCACTTCTCGACCCGCCAGAAGCTGCCGGAGGACAGGAAGTTGGCCGCGTTGACGGCGACGCCCGCCACCCCTGAGTCGAAGCGGACCCCGCACAGCGCGTTGTCGTACTTGTGGCAGACGAACATGCTCTGGACGCCGAGGGCGTGCATCTCGTCCAGCCCGCGGTCGATCATCCCCTTGGTGCAGTGCGGGATGAAGAGGGTGGTCCTGCAGCCGAACGGCTCCGAGGTCTCGATGCCCAGCACGATCGCGAGCTTGCCTGCCGCGATCACCTGGCGCGCCTCCGCCGGGCTGCGCACGATGCGCAGCCAGCCCTGGCCCGGCCCGCCGTTCTGGCTGTCGATGTAGGCCTGCAGCTCGTTCATCCGCTGGGCCTGGAGCCTGATGGTGGCCATCTCGTCGCAGGAGTTCTTCTTCAGCGGGTAGATGGCGCACAGCTGCCGGTTGGCGACCAGGTCGTTGACCATGATGCGCAGCCCACCGCGCCAGGCCCGCTCGATCCAGGTGTAGTAGGCCTGCTGGTGGGTCCTGGAGTACCAGGCGGGCCAGTCCTTGAAGGTGGGCCACCCGACCGGGTCGTGCGTGCCGACCGGGGTGCCTTTGCTGACCAGGTTCTCCCACCAGGCGGCTGCCCCGTTGGGGTAGTGGTCCTTGCAGTCGGCCAGAGCCTCCTCGATGCCGTCGGGATCGAAGGGCTTGCCGCACATGAGAAGGCCGCCGAAGGCTTCGTAGGCCATCACATGGCTGTGGGCGTCGACGAAACCCCTGACTGGGGCGGTCGAGGCCTTGACGGGACCGGAGACCAGAAGGGCCCCCACGCACGCTAGCGCGGCGATGATACGGGTGATCACGCGCTCCAGGTTGACCGCGAGTTAACCTCTCGTCAAGACCTAACATGAGGCTTGCTCGCCATTATCACCCGTTAAGCGGCAGTCGCTGAGGGTACGTGGGCCCCCTGGCTCACAAGAGGAGGTCGGCCCATGGCAGAGCTACGTGGCAGGGTGGTCGTGGTCACCGGGGCGAGCGGCGGCGTCGGCCGCGCGGTCGTGCGCGAGCTGGGCGCGAAGGGCGCCCGCGTCGCGCTGATCGCGCGCGGCACGACGGGCCTCGGGGCGGCCGCCGTCGACGTGGGCGTCGCCGGGGGCAGCGCCAAGGTCTACGCGGCCGACGTGGCCGTCTACGAGGAGGTACGGCAGGCGGCCGAGCGCGTCGAGGCCGAGCTCGGCCCGATCGACGTCTGGATGAACGTCGCCTTCTCCTCGGTCTTCGCGAAGTTCACCGACGTGGAGCCGGCCGAGTTCAGCCGCACCACGGACGTCACCTACCTCGGCTACGTGTGGGGCACCAGGGTCGCCCTCGACCTCATGCTCCCCCGGAACAAGGGCGCGATCGTCCAGGCGGGGTCGGCGCTGTCCCAGCGGGGCATCCCGCTGCAGTCCGCCTACTGCGGGGCCAAGCACGCCATCAAGGGGTTCACCGAGTCGGTGCGCACCGAGCTGCTCGCCGACCGCAGCAACGTGCACGTCACCATGGTTCAGCTGCCCGCGCTCAACACCCCGCAGTTCGGCTGGGTGCTGTCCAAGCTGCGCAGGCACCCCCAGCCGGTGCCGCCCATCTACCAGCCCGAGGTCGCGGCGCGCGCGATGGTCTTCGCGGCGGAGCACCCCGAGCGCAAGGAGTACTGGGTCGGCGTCACGACGGCCGCCACCATGCTCGCCCAGCGCCTCGCGCCCGCCCTGGTCGACAGGTACGTGGCCAGGACCGGCGTGAAGTCGCAGCAGACCGGCGAGAAGAGCCCCAGCGGCGTGGCCAACCTGTGGAACCCCGCCGACGAGTCGCGCGACTACGGCGCGCACGGCGAGTTCGACGACCGCTCGCACGCGCACAGCCCGCAGGTCTGGCTGTCGCAGCATCGCCGTCCCGTCCTGCTGGCCGCTGCCGGAGTCGCGGCGGGCGCCGTGCTCGTCCGGCTGCTCCGCGCTCATTGAACCCCTGAGGTAGAGAACCATGCCTGACCTGCAATTCCTCTGCGACCTGGCCGCTCAGCTACGGGTCGACTCGATCCGCTGCTCCGACGCGGCCCAGTCCGGCCACCCCACCTCGTCCATGTCGGCGGCCGACCTGATGGCCACGCTGTTCGCCGGCCACCTGCGTTACGACTTCGACCACCCGGACGACCCGGGCAACGACCATCTGATCTTCTCCAAGGGGCACGCCTCTCCCCTGCTCTACTCGCTGTACAAGGCGGCCGGGGCGATCACCGACGAGGAGCTGTTGACGTTCAGGAAGCGCGGCAGCAGGCTCGAAGGGCATCCGACGCCGCGGCTGCCCTGGGTGGACGTGGCGACCGGCTCGCTGGGCCAGGGGCTGCCCGTCGGTGTGGGCATCGCGCTGGCCGGGCGGCTGGAGCGCCTGCCGTACCACGTGTGGGTGCTCTGCGGCGACGGCGAGCTGGCTGAAGGCTCGATCTGGGAGGCCGCCGAGCACGCGGGCGACGAGGGTCTGGCCAACCTGTGCGCCATCGTGGACGTCAACAGGCTCGGCCAGCGAGGCCCGACCAGGCACGGCTGGGACACCGGCGCCTACGCGCGCCGCCTCGGCGCGTTCGGCTGGCACACGATCGAGATCGACGGGCACGACCCGGGCCAGATCGACTACGCGCTGGCCGACGCGCGCAACACCCGCAGGCGGCCCACCGCGATCCTGGCCCGCACCCGCAAGGGCGAGGGCGTCAACGAGGTGGAGAACCGGGAGGGCGCGCACGGCAAGCCGCTGAAGAACGCGGCCAGGGCGATCGAGGAGCTGGGCGGGGAGCGCGGCGTCACCGTCCGAGTGAGTCCGGCGGGCGGCTCCCGCCAGCCGTACCGGCCCGAGGCGGGCGAGCTGAAGCTGCCCGGCTACGAGGTGGGCGAGGAGGAGTCGACCAGGGAGGCGTTCGGCGCCGCGCTGGCCGCCCTCGGCGCCGCGCGCGGCGACGTGGTCGCGCTCGACGGCGAGGTGGCCGACTCGGTCAGGACGCAGGCGTTCGCCGAAGCCTTTCCCGAGCGGTTCTTCGAGTGCTACATCGCCGAGCAGCAGCTCGTGGCGGCGGCCGTCGGGCTGCAGGTGCGCGGCTGGGTGCCGTACGCGGCCACCTTCTCGGTCTTCCTGACCCGGGCGTACGACTTCATCCGCATGGCGGCGGTGTCGCGGGCGGACATCAGGCTCGTCGGCTCGCACGCCGGGGTGTCGATCGGGGAGGACGGGCCGTCGCAGATGGGCCTGGAGGACCTGGCCATGATGCGCGCCGTGCACGGCAGCACGGTCCTCTACCCGTGTGACGCCAACCAGACGGCCGCGCTGACCGCGGCGATGGCCTCGCTGGACGGGGTCGTCTACCTGCGCACCTCGCGCGGTCCCACGCCGGTCGTCTACGGCAGGGACGAGCAGTTCCCCGTCGGCGGATCGCGCACGCTGCGCCGTTCGGACGGGGACCGGGCGACCGTCGTGGCGGCCGGGGTGACGGTGCACGAGGCGCTCGCGGCGGCCGACGAGCTGGCGGCCGAGGGAATCTCCGTCGGCGTGCTCGACCTGTACTCGGTCAAGCCGGTCGACGTGGCGGCGCTGGTCGCGGCCGCCACGACGACCGGGACGCTGATCACCGTCGAGGACCACCGGCCCGAGGGCGGGCTCGGCGACGCCGTCCTGGACGCGGTGTGCGATCTCGGTCCGCGCGTGGTCAAGCTGGCCGTACGGCATATGCCGGGCTCCGCCACCCCGGCCGAGCAGCTGGCGGAAGCCGGCATAGACAGGACCGCCATCGTGGCGGCCGTCAAGCGCCTGCTGTGACTACAACGGAGGTTCGTCGTAGCGGCGCTGCTCGTACACCGTGGTCCTGCGCGGCTCCTCATAAACGGTGTCGACGACCGGGGACTCGACCACCTTGCGGGCGGTCCTGATCCGGTAGATGCCGAACAGCAGCCCGGCGAGGCCGCCGAGCATGAGGATGACGCCCACGATGTTGATGTCGAGGCCGGCGAGGTCGAACTCGACGGCCCAGGTGAGTATGGCGCCGAGCATGATGAGGATGATGCTGCCAGCAATAGTCATGCGACTACCTCCTTAGCTCGGAGGAACATCTATCCCCATGGGGAAAAACAAA
Source organism: Nonomuraea sp. NPDC050556 (assembly GCF_044457355.1). Lineage (NCBI taxonomy): Bacteria > Bacillati > Actinomycetota > Actinomycetes > Streptosporangiales > Streptosporangiaceae > Nonomuraea > Nonomuraea sp. NPDC050556. The sequence goes on from NZ_JBITGU010000004.1 coordinate 583,533, forward strand.
CACGTGGTCTTGATCGGGCTCATGGGCTCCGGCAAGTCGACGGTGGCCCGGCTGGTCTCCCGCGCGACCGGGTTGCCGGTCAGTGACAGCGACACGTTCCTGCGTGAGCGCTACGGGCACAAGGCCGCCGAGATCGCCGCGACGCAGGGTGTGGACGTGCTGCACGAGCGGGAGGCAGAGCACGTGCTGGACGCCCTGGACGGGCCGCCCGCGGTGATCACCGCGGCGTCCAGCGTGGTGGAGCGGCCCGAGGTGCGTGAGGCGTTGCGCGACGCCCTCGTCGTCTGGCTGGACGCGCCGGACGAGGTGCTGGCGGAGCGGATGAAGGCGGACGACCACCGCCCGCCGTTCGCCCCGGCGCTGATGCGCGCGCGGCGGGAGCCGTACTTCCGCGCCCTCGCCGGCCTGGCCTTCCACTCCGGTACGCCGGGGGAGGCGGCAGCGACCATTTCCCGCCACCTAAGCTGATGCGATGTTCGCCAAGAAACCCACCCTTCACGGTGACCGCGTCACCCTGCGCCCCGTCGGTCCCGACGACGTGCCCGGCCTGATCGAGCTGACCAGCGACCCCGAGGTGGGCCGCCTGACCGGGTCGCACGGCGCGCCGAACGACGCGGCGGCCGCGCAGTGGTACGCCACCCGCGGCGACCACGCCGACCGGCTGGACCTGGCGATCTGCGACGCCGAGACCGGCGAGTACGCGGGCGAGATCGTGATCAACGAGCTCGACGAGGACAACCTGTCGTGCAACCTGCGCATCGCGCTGGTCGGCTCGCGCGCCTACGGCAAGGGGTACGGGACCGAGGCGATCAGGCTGACGATCGCCCACGTGTTCGCCACCACGCCGCTGCACCGGATCAGCCTGGGCGTCTACGCCTTCAACGAGCGCGCCGTGCACGTCTACCGCAAGGTCGGGTTCGTCGAGGAGGGCAGGCTGCGCGACGCCCTGCGCTGGGACGGCCAGTGGTACGACGAGATCGTGATGTCGGTGCTCAGGACAGACTGACCGAGGCCGCGTTGTCCGCCGCGACCAGCCCGGCCAGGTCGGCGCGGGTCGTCACCACCACCAGGCAGCCGGGCGAGCCCGGCAGCAGCGGCCTGACCTGCGCCGACGACGCGGCGTTGGCGAGCAGGATGAGCATCCGCCGCCCGCGCAGCGCGGTGCGCAGCAGCGCGGACCGCTCGTCCGGGTCGTCGGGAACGGCGTCGACGCCCAGCGCGGGCAGGAACGCCGGAGCCTCCCTGCTCAGGTCGGCGTAGAGCTGCCCGTCGGGGTAGCGCGGCGCGATCCGGTGCGCCCAGGGCAGCACCGCCTCGTCGTTCCCGGTGATCACGATCACGCCGGGGCGCTCCTCCAGCAGCCGGTCCAGCGGGTCGCAGCTGCGCGGCCTGGCGGGCGGGAGCTGCGCCGGGCCCGGCGCGCCGCGCAGGATCGCCTCGTGCAGGTCGCGCAGCCGCCTGCCCGGCTCGGTGCCCAGCTCAGCGGCCAGGAGCTGGTGCCCCTCCGCGTACACCCTGAGCGCCTCGGCCTGCCGTCCCGACCGCCACAGGGCCAGCATGAGCAGCTCGCGCAGCCGTTCGCGCAGCGGGAACCTCGCCACCGGCGACACCAGCTCGACCGCGGTCTCCCGGTGCCTGCCCAGCTCCAGCTCCGCCCGCGCCCACTCCTCGGTGACCGTCGGCAGCAGCTCCTCCCAGCGCGCCACGGCCGGGTGCGGCAGGCCGTCGAGCACCGGGCCGCGCCAGAGCCCCATCGCGGTACGCAGCAGCGTGGAGCGTTCCCCTGGGCCAGCGGTGCGCGCCCTTTCCAGCAGCCGTTCCGCGTCGTGCGCGTCCAGGCGCAGCTCCTCGGTCCTGATCCGGTAGCCGCCCGGAGCCGTCTCGATCGCGTCGTGGCCGAGCGCGGCGCGCAGCCTGGAGATCCGTACCCGGACCTGGGACTGGGCCGACGGCGGCGGGCTGCCCTCCCACACCAGGTCGGCCAGGCGCTCCACGCTGACGACCGCGCCCGCCTGCAGCAGCAGCCCGGCCAGCAGCGTCCTGGCCCGCGGCCCGCCCAGGTCGACGGGGCGCCCGCCGGAACGCACCTCCAGCGGGCCGAGGATCCGCGCGTCGATCACAGCTGCTGCCTGATGACCTCGGGGGTGACCGGCGAGCCGCTGAGCTCGATCTCGCCCGCCTGCGCCTCGGTGATCAGCCCCAGCCGCAGCAGGATCGCCGCCGACCTGCGGTAACAGGAGTGGTCGTCGAGCGTGCGGCCCAGCCCCCACAGGTGCTCCGCCTCCCAGTAGGTGCCCTCCAGGCCGCGGTGCGCGCCGAGCCTGAGCGCCTCGCGGAACGCGGCGGCCGCGCGCGCCTGCTGGCCGTCGAGCCGGTAGGCCTCGCCGAGGTTGCCGAGCGCCATGATCTCGGTGACCCGCGCGCCCGTCGTGCGCGCCAGCCGTACGGACCGGTCGTGGGCCGCGATCGCCTCGGCGTGGTCGCCCTTGCGCTGGTGGGTCAGCCCGATGCCGGTCAGGCAGGAGCTGACGTGCCGCTCGTGGCCGGTGACCCGCCACAGCGCCATCGCCTGGCGCAGCGCGCCCAGCGACTCCTCGTAGCGTTCCAGCGCGCGCAGCGTGGTGCCCCTGCCGTGCAGGGCGAGCGCCACGCCGGTGTCGTAGTGGATCGGCAGCCACCACTCCAGCGCCAGGTCGAAGGCGGCCAGCGCCTCGTGCTGGCGGCCGAGCGCGAACTTCGCCCAGCCGAGGTCGTTCTGCCCGAGGCCGTGGTGGCGCGGGTCGCCGGTGTATCTGGCCGCTTCCAGCGTGATCTCGGCCAGCGCCAGCTGCTCGCGCCAGGCCGCCCGGTGCTCCAGCGGCGTGTCCAGGCACGCGCCGAGGTAGGCCCCGATGGCCGGATCGTCGCCCGCGACCGCCTGGCGCGCGGCTGCCACCAGGTTCTCGCTCTCCGCCTCGACCCACTCCAGCACGTCGGCGGTGCTCTCCAGGGGCTCGCCCGGATGGCCGAGATCCTCGGGGACCCAGTCGATGCGCCACATGATGCGCGGCTCGACGGTCAGCGCGGCCCGGCGCGCCGTCGCCACGTAGCAGTGCAGGGCCCGGTGTACGGCCCGCGCCCGGTCGCCCGCGCTCTCCTCGACCATCGCCCGCTCCCTGGCGAACAGCCGCAGCAGGTCGTGCATCCGGTACCTGCCCGGCCCGCACGCCTCCATGAGCTGGATGTCGGCCAGCCGGTCGAGCAGCGCGGCGGTGTCGCTCTCGCCCAGCCCGGCCAGCGCCGACGCCACGGGCACGCTCATGGTGACCACGTCGAGCAGGCCGAACAGCCGGAAGAGCCGCGCCTCAGCCGCGCCCAGGTCGGTGTAGCTGGCCGAGAAGCTGGAGCGGACCGCCTGGTCGTCGACGGCGAGCTCGGCCAACCTGCGGCGCTCGTCGGCCAGCCGGTCGGCCAGCGCCCTGACCGACAGGCCTGGGCTGGTGACGAGCCTGGCGCCGAGGATCGTCATGGCCAGCGGCAGCCCGCCGCACAGCCGTACGACGTCGGCCACCGCCTCGGGCTCGCGCTCCAACCGCGCCGGGCCCGCGAACCTCGCCAGCAACGCGCGCGCCTCCCGCGGCTCCAGCACGTCGAGCCAGCGGTGGGTGAGCGCGAGCTGCGGGGTGCGCCTGCTGGTGACGAGGACGCCGCAGGTGGCGCTGCCGGGCAGCAGCGGGGCGAGCTGCTCGGCGCCCGCCGCGTTGTCCAGCACGATCAGCAGCCGCTTTCCGTGCGTCAGCGTACGGAACTCCGCCGCCGCCTCGCCCTCGTCTGCGGGGATCGACGCGGCGGCCACGCCCAGCGCGCGCAGGAACCGGCCGAGCACGGCGGCGGCCTCGACCGGCTGCGCCTCGGGGGTGAAGCCGTGCAGGTCGACGTAGAGCTGGCCGTCGGGGAAGCGCTCGGCCACCCGGTGGGCGACGTGGATGGCCAGCGCCGACTTGCCGATCCCGGCCGGGCCGGAGATCGCCACCGGGCCCCGGGTGACGAGGTCGCACAGCTCCTCGACGTCGGCCTCGCGCCCCGTGAACCTGGTGATGTCGCCGGGCAGCTGCGCGGGGACGGACGCGGCCGTGGAGCCGAGCACGGTCCTGGCCGCCTTCTGGAGTTCGGCGCCGGGCTCGATGCCGAGCTCGTCCGCCAGGCGCTGCCTGCCCTCGTGGTAGACGCGCAGCGCCTCCTGCCTGGCGCCGACGCGGTCGAGGGCGACCATGAGCTGGGCGCGCACGCCCTCCCTGTGCGGGTGGTCGGCGACGAGCGGGGTGAGCGCGTCCACGACCAGGGCGGCGTCGCCGTGCTCCAGCTCCAGCTCCGCCCATTCCTCGCTGGCCGACAGCCGGAGTTCCGCCAGCCGTTCCGCCTCGTGCCCCGGGTGTCCGTCCAGGACAGGGCCGCGCCACATCCTCAGCGCGGCGCGGTAGGCGGACGGGTCGCGGCGCTGCCTGCCGTCGGCGATGAGCCGCTCCACGACGTGCGCGTCGATGTCGGCCTCGTCGGGGTTGACCCGGTAGCCGCCTGAGACGGTCTCGATGGCGTGGCGCTCGCCGAGGGCCTTGCGCAGCTGGGAGATGAGGATGTGCAGCTGGGTGCGGGCGGAGGCGGGCGGGTCCTGGGCCCAGAGCATCTCCGCGAGGCGGTCGGTGGTGACGGTCTGCCCGGCTTCCAGGAGGAGCGCGGACAGCGCCACCTGGGCTCGCTGGCCGCCGAGGTCGATGGAACGCCCCTGCCTGCGCACCTCCAGGGGTCCCAGGATCAGAAACTCGATCCCTTTCGTGTCGTTTGTCGCCACTCTGGGATACTCCCACGATGGAGTTGCGACCTGCCGTCCCTGACGATCTCGAAGCGATCGCCGAGCTGCGCGCCGTCGTGATGCGGCCCGATCTCGAGCGCCTCGGACGGTATGACCCGCATCGGGTGCGGCAGCGCTTCCGCGACGCCTTCGTGCCCGAGCACACCTCGATCATCGTCGTCGAGGGCGAGTTCGCGGGCAGTGTCGCGGTGCGGCCCGCTTCCGAGGGGCACTGGCTGGAGCACTTCTATCTCGCGCCGGAGCTCCACGGGCGCGGGGTCGGCTCCGCCGTACTGCGTGAGGTTCTGGCCGGGACCGACGCTGCGGGGGCGCCGGTCCGGCTGCAGGTGTTGCAGGGGAGCCCGGCCCGCCGCCTGTACGAGCGGCACGGGTTCACCGTCGAGGCCGAGGACCCGATCGACGTGTCCATGGTGCGGCCGCCTAGCGCTCTGCGTTGATCCTGGTGACGGCGTCGTCCCACTTCATGGGCAGGGCACTGGCGGGGACCGTCCAGAAGACGAAGGTCGACTCCTTCATGACCTTGCGCTTGCGGCGCATGGCCGACTTGTGGGGCTCTGATCCTGCGTAGGCGTTGATGGCTGCTCTGTCGGTCCAGGCGGAGAGGGTCCAGAAGGTACGGCTGAGCAGGTCGGCCCTGAGCGAGACGCCCAGCGCCCCCTTGGACCTCAGCGCCTGGCGCCACAGCTTCATGGAGGTCATGAAGAAGCCGGGGACCTGGCTCAGCGACTTGACCTCGAACCTGGAGGCCATGACCAGCACCTCGGCGGTGTCGTCGGCGGAGTTGGCGTTCATCCACGGAATCGTCGGCATGTCGAGCCCTTTCTGGGTTATCTTGTCGTTGACAAGATTGCACGATCACCTAAACTTGTCAATGGCAAGATGTATTCCGCTCGGTTCGGGGAGGCTTCCATCAGTTACCACCACGGCAACCTGCGCAGGACGATCATGGACGCGGCCGTCGACGCCATCACCGAGACCGGCACGGCGACCTGGAGCCTGCGGGAGCTCGCGCGGCGCGCCGGGGTCTCGCACGCCGCGCCCGCCCACCACTTCGGCGACAAGGCGGGGCTGCTGACCGCGATCGCGGCCGAGGGTTACGCGCTGTTCGCCGACGCGCTGGCTGCGGCCGGGGATGACTTCCTGGACGTGGGGGTCGCCTACGTGGGGTTCGCGGTGTCGCATCGGGCGTATTTCGAGGTGATGTTCACCCCGTCGCTCTACGAGCCTTCCGACCCGGAGGTGGTGGCCGCCCGCGACCGCGCGGGCGCGATCCTGGCGAGGGGGGCTCGTACGGTGCCGCGTGGGGGGTCGCAGCGGGAGGCGGGGCTGGCGGCGTGGTCGATCGCGCACGGGTTCGCCAGCCTGTGGCTCAGCGGGGCTCTGCCGCCGGACCTCTCCCCCAGCCCGGAGGAGGCCGCCCGACCGGTGCTCAGGACCCTTTTCAGTACGTGACCCCCATGTAGTACTCGTCCACCCTTCGGCCGTCCACGTCGAGCGCCGACCGGCGGAGGCCCTCGACCTGGTAGCCGGAGGAGAGGTAGAGGTTGAGCGCCTTGCGGTTGTGGCACATGACGGTGAGCTCCAGCCGGACCAGCCCGGCTGTCTGGGCTTCCTCGGCGGCTCTGGCGAGCAGCGCCTTCCCGAGCCCCTTGCCCGCGGAGGCGGCCCGGACCCCCATCACGACGTAGCCGGTACGGCGGGCGCGAGCGTAGGGCATGACGTCGACATGCACGTATCCCGCCGCCGGTCCGCCCTCGTCGACCGCCAGCAGCAGAAAGGACGGCTCAACCACCTCCACCGCCCCTTGGCGCTCACCGGGTTCGAGCAACATGAAGGTGGACTCCTTGTCGAGCGCCAACTGCAGCTCAAGGAGGCGAGCGGCGTCCTCGGGGGTGGCCCGTCTGATCACAGTCACGCCGCGAGCCTGCTTCCCCACGCCCCCGGTCGTCAATGCCGCGATCGCTCCGGCTTCACGATAGGCCTCAAGAAGAGCGAGGCGAGTTGGGGCCGTCCTGCCAGTGCCATGTCCGCCAGTCGGTGGCGACCGGGATCTGCGCGGCGAAGCCGCGTCCAGGGACGCCCACGACGGACGGGCACTGCCTGCGATGGTCAGCCACAGCGGGACCGAGGGCGGGTTGGTGGGCGGGCCCTGGGCGGGAAACCGGGTGGGGGATGAGGACAGAACCAATTTGGGCTTTCGTGCATCTAAGCTGCAGTGACGATGCGTTTGGTCCCCGGTGATCCAGAACGGCTTGGCAGCTACTGGCTGGCAGGTCGTCTAGGCGCTGGCGGTCAAGGCATCGTCTACGACGCCTACGACGAGCGCGGTGACCGCTACGCCGTGAAAGTGCTTCACGGCGGCGTCTCGGCCCAGCTCGCCAAGGAAGCCCAGGCCGCCCAGCAGGTCGCTTCCTTCTGCACCGTGAAGATCGTTGATGTCCGGCTGGACGGGGCTCCGCCGTACATCGTCAGTGAGTTCGTTGAAGGGCCCAGTCTTCGGCAGGCCGTCGAGGAGCGCGGGGCGTACCAAGGGGATGCGCTCAGGAGGCTGGCCACCGCCCTCGCCACCGCCCTGGCTGCGGTCCACGAGGCCGGGGTCGTTCATCGGGATCTCAAGCCGGAGAACGTCCTCCTCGCCCCCGACGGCCCCCGGGTGATCGACTTCGGCGTGGCGCGCACGGCCGAGATGTCACTCACCACCACCGGGTTCGTCGCCGGGACACCCACCTACATGGCGCCCGAAGTGTTCACGGGCAAGCGCGCCGGGCCTCCGGCGGACGTGTTCGCCTGGGGTGGCGTGGTGCTCTACGCGGCCACCGGGGTCGACCCGTTCCAGGCCGAGAGCCTGGGCGGGGTCATGCATCGGGTGCTCACCGTCGATCCCGATCTCAGCGCCATCGACGCCCCCCTCAGGGACCTGCTCAAGGACGCGCTGGCCAAGGATCCCGAGCAGCGGCCCGCCGCCAAGGACCTGCTCATGCGCCTGCTGCAGAGCCCCGGCACCGACGCCAGGCTGGCCCCGCCCGAGGGGATCGGCGGTGACAGGCCGCTGGGGGTGATCGCCGAGGAGGTCTACGCAAGCCTCACCCCCCAGCAGCAGAAGTCCGTCCCCAGCATGCTGCTCCGCATGGTCGGCGAGGATTCGGTCCGCCGTATCCCCCTCGACGAGGTGGAGGACGACGACGTCCTGTGCCGCTTCTCGGAAGCGGGCCTGCTGGTACGGCACAGCATCAAGGTCACCCCCACCAACACCGCCGACGGCGTCCTGGTAGCCGTCGCGGGCGACTCCGTCGCCCCGGCGAGCGGCGCGCTCTTCCACGCCTGGCCCAGGATGCGCGCATGGCTCGCCGACGAAAGAACCGGCCTCGCCGTACACAGGAGGCTGCGCGAGCAGGCCATCTACTGGGACGGCCACCGGCGCAAGTCCGGCGACCTCTACCAGGGCACCGCCCTGGACAGCGCGCTCACCTGGGCCGCGACCGGCCGCCGCCACCTGGAGCTGAACGGCCGCGAGCGCGCCTTCCTCGACGCCAGCGCCCGCCTGGACCGGGGACGCACCCGCAGGCGCAGGGTCGTCACGTTCGGCCTGGCTGCCCTGCTGGCCGTGGCGGTGTCCGCCTCGGTGATAGCCGTACGGCAGAGCAAGGACCTGAGCGTCAAGCTCGACGAGGCGAACGCCAGGGCCGTCGCCGCCCGCGCCGACAGCCTGCGCGCCGCCGACCCGCGCGCGGCGATGCGGCTGAGCGTGGCCGCGTTCAAGATGTCGCCGGTCTTCGAGGCCAGGACCGCGTTGCAGCGCTCGCTGGCCCAGCCCGAGGTGGCGGCGTTCGCCGCGCCGAGCGGCGACAGCGAGGCCGTCTACCGGCTGACCTCGGACGGCCAGCGCCTGCTGAAGTGGAAGGGCGACAAGCTCACCGCCTGGGACGTCGGTTCCGGCAAGAAGACGGGCGAGTTCACCCTGCCCGAGGGCGAGCAGTCCGACCTGAGCGGCGACGGCAGGTTCGTCGCCGTGGCCGCGAAGGGCAAGGTCAGGCTCTGGGACGTCGCCTCGGGCAAGCAGGTCGGCGGCCCGTGGGCAGGCTCGTTCCCGACCTTCTACGGCGGGCTGCTGTCGACGGCGACCGGCCGGCTGTTCGCCGCGGGACAGAACGCGCCGGTGTTCACCACGAAGACCGACGAGGGGTTCGCCGTCTCCCCGGACAAGAGGTGGGTCGGCAAGTCGTTCAGCAGCGGCGCCGTCGAGCTCTGGGACCTGGTCAGGAACGCGAAGATCTACTCGGGCGAGGTGGCTGCGCCGATCAGCGCGAAGGGGGAGACGGGCACCCCGTTAATGGCGTTCTCCGACGACGGCGCGCTGCTGGCGGTCTCGGGCGACACCGGGATGACGCTGGTCAACACGGCGACGGCCGCCGAGCGCTACCTCCAGGACACCGCGGGCGGCCAGCCGCTCTTCTCCCCCGACGGGCGGTTCGTCGCCGAGCTGACCGAGACGGCGGTGAACCTCTACCGCGTCGCCGACCGCCACGTGCTGGCCACCTATCCCACCAGGCGGGCGGGCAACCAGTTCGCCTTCACCCCCGACGGCAGGACCATCCGCTACCTGACCGACCAGGGCTCCGTGGTCTCGCTCGACGTCTCCGCCCCGGTCGCGGCCCCCTCGCCGACCTGGCCGGTCTACGACACCACCCCGTCCGTCCTGTCGGCTGACGGGCGCATCGCCGCCTCCGAGGCGGGCCACGAGGTCCAGCTGTACGACGCCGTACGGCGCAAGCCGATCGGCACCGTCAAGGCCTCCGGCGACCTGGCCCTGGACGGCAAGGGCACGATCCTCGCGGTCAAGGCCAACCCGGTCACGGTGTGGGACGTGGCCACCCGCAAGCGCCTGGCCTCGCTCGACGTCGGCCCCGACCCCAAGGCGATCGCCCTGTCCCAGGACGGCACGCTGATGGCGGTCACCAGGGGCACGACGGTGCAGCTCTGGGACCTGGCCGGCCGTACCAAGGTGCGGTCCGTGGACAGGGCGGGCGACTGGGCGCTGGCCTTCTCGCCGGACGGCAAGCTCCTCGCCACCGGCGCCGACCTGGTCGACGTGGCCTCGGGCAAGGTCGACCGCGACGTCGCCAGGCTCTCCGGCAGGACGCCCACCGCGATCACCTTCTCCCCCGACGGCCGTACGGTGGCGTACGCGCTGAGCAGGGGCCAGGTCGTGTTGTGGGACCTGGCGGGCGGCCGCGAGGCCGGCACGTTCGAGCTGAGCTCGGGCGACGTGTCCGTGCTGCGCTTCTCCCCCGACGGCAGGATGCTGGCCGTGGACGGCGAGCAGATCAGGGTCTGGGAGTCGTCGCCGCTGCGCGAGCTGGGCGAGCTGCCCGTCGGCAGGTTCGCCTCCGGGCTGGCCTTCAGCGCGGACGGCAAGAGCCTGCGCGGCGTGCGCGGCGACGGGTGGGTGCAGGAGAGCCCGGTCGACCCGGCGCTGACGGTGACCGCGGTGTGCGCGCGGGCCGGTGGCGCGCTCACCGAGCAGGAGTGGAAGCGCCTGGTGCCGGAGGCGGATTACCGCGCGGACACCTGCGGTTGATTCGTTTCCAATTACGGTGCGACCCAAATGCTGACAATAAGATCGTATGGCGGAAAAGCTGGAATTCTCCTTGCTGGGGCCGGTCCGAGGCTGGCGTGACGGCAGGGAACTCGACCTGGGCTCCCCGCAGCAGCGTTCGCTGCTGGCGGTGCTGCTGCTTGCCGAAGGCCGGGCGGTAGGGCTCGCCCAGCTGGTCGACGCGCTCTGGGGCGACGACCCGCCGACCAGCGCGATCGGCACCGTCCGCACCTACGTCTCCCGCCTGCGCGCCGTCATCGGCGGCGACCGGCTCACCTCCCTCGGCAACGGCTACAGCGCGTACGGCGAGCTGGACGTGACCCGCTTCGCCGACCTGGCGGCCAGGGCGGAACGCACCTCCGACGCCGCCGTCGCCCTGCGGCTCCTGCGCGAGGCGCTCGACCTGTGGCAGGGCGAGCCGCTGTCCGGCCTGCCGGGCACGTACGTGGACGCGCAGCGGGTGCGCCTGGCCGAGCTGCGGTTCAGCATCCAGGAGCGGCGCGTGTCCATCGACCTGGCGGCGGGACGGCACCGCGAGGTGATCGGCGAGCTGAGCACGATGTGCGCCGAGCACCCGCTGCGCGAGCGGCCGCGCGCGCTGCTCATGCTGGCGCTGGCGCGGGCGGGCAGGCAGGTGGAGGCGCTCGACGTCTACGCCGACGCCAGGCGGCTGCTGGCCGAGGAGCTCGGCGTCGATCCCGGCCCCGAGCTGGCCGCGACGCACGCCAAGGTGCTGGCCGCCGACGCGTCTCTGGCGTGGCCGTCGCCTTCCGCGCCGCGCGCACGCACGGGTACGGCTCCGCGCCAGCTTCCCGCCGACATCGCCGACTTCACCGGCCGGGCCGTACAGCAGGAAAGGCTCGTCCGCGCGTTGCGTTCCGGCGGGCTGGCCACAGTCGGCGGGGTGGGCGGCGTGGGCAAGACGGCGCTGGCCGTGCACGTGGCGCACGCCGTCGCGCGGGAGTTCCCCGACGGGCAGCTCTACGCTGACCTGCACGGCGCCACCGACGTGCTCGCCGGATTCCTCCGCGCCCTGGGGGTCGATCCCGGCGAACCGGGCGAGCGCGCGGCGCTCTTCCGTGCCACGGTCGCCGAGCGGCGGCTGCTGGTGCTGCTCGACAACGCCACGGACGCGGACCAGGTGCGGGCGTTGCTGCCCGGTTCCGTAGGGTGTGCCGTCCTGGTGACGGCCAGGGAACGGCTCACCGGTCTCCGGGCGGACGTCCACGTCGAGCTGGACGGGCTCAGCCCCGGCGAGGCGTTCGCGCTGTTCTCCAGGATCGTCGGCGAGTCGAGGACCGCGGCCGAGCGGTCGGCGGCGGCGGACACCGTCGCCGCCTGCGACCACCTGCCGCTCGCCGTCCGGGTGGCGGCGTCGCGGCTGGCGGCCAGACCGGCGTGGACGGTGGCCCACCTGCGCGACCGCCTGGCCGACGAGCGCAGGCGGCGCGAGCCGCTGGTCCTACACTGACGCGGCGGCGAGCAGGTCGCGCACGTCGGACGCCTCGGGCAGCGACAGCCGTTCGAAGATCTCCAGCGCCTCCGCCAGGCAGGCGCGCGACCTGGCGGGCTGCCCGAGCTCGCCCAGCGCCCGGCCCAGCACGGTGAGCGTCATCCCCTGGCCCCAGTCGTCGCCCGCCTCCGTGACGACGGCGAGCGCGTCCTCCGCGCAGTCGACGGCGCGGCTCGGCAGGCCGATGGCCAGGTAGGTTTCCGCCATCCTGAACAGCACGGCCCCCTCCCACGTGCGCTGCTTGAACCGCCTGAACTCGGTCAGCGCCTGGTCGAGCCGGTCCAGCGCCTGCTCTGGACGGCCGGCGGAACGCAGCACGATCGCCAGCTGGTAGTCGGCGTTCGGATCCGGCCGCCCCTCCCCCAGGGCGACGACGATGCGGTTGGCCTCCTCCGCCGCCTCGACGGCCTCGGCGAACCGGCCCGCCTCGGCCAGCGCGCGGGCCAGGTTGCTGAGCCCGAGCGACAGGTCGGCCAGGTCGCCCCGCTCCCGCCACACCTCGACGGCCTGGCCGTACAGGTCCAGCGCGTCCTCGTTGTCGCGCCTGGCCATCGCGGCGAGCGCGAGCAGGTTGAGCGAGTCCGCGTAGGTGTCGTCGTCGCCGGCGCGGAGGCTCAGCTCGCGCGCCGTCCTGCCGTCGTCCTCCGCGCCGTCGATCAGCCGCCGGTTCATCCTGGTCGTGCCGCGCAGGCACAGCGCCCTGGACTGGGCGACGAGGTCGCCGCGCTCGACGGCCGCGGCCACGAGCAGGTCGGTGAGCCGCTCGTACCCGGCCGGGTCGGACTCGAAGCCGAGCGCGTCCGAGGCCATGTCGAGCAGCTGGATGACCTGCGTCAGGCTCGTCCCGTGCGCGTGGGCCGCCTGCTCGACGCAGCTCATGATGGTGGCCTCCTCCTCGTCGGCCCAGTCGACCGCCGCCTCCTCGTCGGCGAACGCGAGACCGGGACGCGACGTGCTGACCTCCTCCGGGCGGCGGTCGCCGGGATAGGCGAAGCGGAAGGCAGCGCTCATCGTGGCCAGCAGGAACTCCAGCAGCCTGGACAGCGCCGCCTCACGCACCTCCTCCTCGACCTTGGACCTGGCGTAGATGCGCAGCAGGTCGTGGAAGCGGTAGTGGGCGGGCGACGGCGACTCCAGCATGCTCACGTCGACCAGCGCCTCGCACACGTCCTCCGCCTCGTCGACGTCCAGGTCGAGCAGCGCCGCAGCGGCGCTGAGCGACACGACGGGCGCGTCGGGCACCGACAGCAGGCGGAAGGCGCGCTGGTGGGCCGCGTCGAGCTGGTCGTAGCCGAGCGAGAAGGTGGCCTCGACGGCCAGGTCTCCCGTGCGCAGCTCGGCGAGCCTGCGCCGCTCGTCGGCCAGCCGGTCGCGCATCCTGGCCACGCTCCAGTTGGGCCTGGCGGCCAGCCGCGCGGCCGCGATCCTGATCGCCAGCGGCAGGAAGCCGCACGCCGCTACCAGGTCCATCGCCGCGCCGCGCTCGGCGCGCGCACGCGCGTCACCCACGATCCTCGTGAACAGCTCCAGCGCGTCCACCGGGCCAAGCACCTCCAGATCGACCTGGCGCGCACCGGTCAGGCCGATCAGCCGCGCCCTGCTGGTCGCCAGCACCGCGCAGCCCGCCGCGCCGGGCAGCAGCGGCCTGACCTGCCCGATGCCCTCGGCGTTGTCGAGCAGCACCAGCACCCGCAGGTCCGCCAGCATCGACCGGTAGAGCGCCGCCCGCTCGGCCAGCTCCTCCGGCGGGTCCTCCACCCCGAAGGCGCGCAGGAACGAGGCGAGCACCGCGCCGGGCTCCGCGGGGTGCGGGCTCGACCCGCGCAGGTCGACGAAGAGCTGGCCGTCCGGGTAGTCGTCCACCAGCTGATGGGCGACGTGTACGGCGAGCGTCGTCTTGCCGACCCCGCCCGCCCCGGCCACCGCCGAGATGACCAGCGCCGAGGCGTCGCCGGACCGCAGCGCGCCCACCATGTCGGCGAGCTCGGACTCCCGCCCGGTGAAGTCGGCCGCGTCGGCGGGAAGCTGCCTCGGCACCCGGTTCACCAGGGTGTGCTGCTGCTTGGACGTCAGCGACGGGTCGGCGCTGATGATCTGCTGGTAGAGCTGCGCCAGCTCGGCAGAGGGGTCGATGCCGAGCTCCTCGGCCAGCAGCTCCCTGGTGTCGGTGAAGACGCCGATCGCCTCCGCCTGCCTGCCCGACCGGTAGAGGGCCAGCATCAGCAGGCCGCGCAGCCGTTCCCTGGTGGGGTGTTCCGCGCTCAGGGCGTTCAGCTCGGAGACGACCTCGGCGTGCCTGCCCTGCTCGACGTCGAGGGCGAGCCTGCGTTCGAGTACGGCCAGCCGGCGCTCGGCCAGCCTGGCCCGCTGCGCCTCCACGTAGAGGCCGTCGAGCCCGCCCAGCGGCTCGCCCTGCCACAGCGCTGCCGCCTCGGCGTACCGCTCCTCCGCGTAGAGCCGCTCCATGACGGCCAGGTCGCACTCGCCCACGCGGATCGCGTACCCGTCGCCCACGGACGCGATCACCTCGCCGCCGAGCACCGCGCGCAGCCGCGACACGTAGGTGCGCAGCGTGCTCAGCGCCGAGCGCGGCTGCGCCTCGCCCCACACCATGTCGATCAGCTGGTCGTGACCGATCGTCCTGCCCTCGGCCAGGACCAGCGCGGCCAGCACCAGGCGTTGCTGCGGCGAGCCCAGCTCCACCTCGGCCTCGCCCCGCCAGGCACGGACCGGCCCCAGCAGCGAGAACGTCAGATCACCCATCACCCCTCCGAAAGTACGATCACCCGATCGTCCTGGCTGAAGACCAGGGACTGCGATTTGGGCGGGTTGAGCACGACCCCGTACGCGGGCGCCCTGCCGAAGTCCGCGGCCAGCCGGTAGCCGATCGCGGTCTCGCCGCGCCGCCTGGCCGACTCGATCAGCGTCGCGAACGTGGCGGGCGTGCCAGGCACGACGTAGTCGTCAGCGGGCTTGAGGTAGATCTCCGAGCCCTCGTGCGAGAACAGGTGGTCGAAGACCTGCGCCAGGTGCCTGTTCTCGGCGAGCTGGGTGAGCAGCAGGCTGACCAGCTTGCCGCCCACCACGAAGTCGTCCGCCTGCGCCACCTCGGCGAGCCTGCGGTTGCGCTCGTCGTTCATCTCGCTGACGATCGCGCAGCCGGTGCGCATGTCGCGCAGGTGCAGGAGCGTCACCAGAGTGCGCGCGTCGGCCTTCTGCGCGTCGTAGGCCTCGTCGGACAGCACGATGGCGTGGTCGTAGGCGGCCACGTTCAGCGCTTCGAGCGCGGTGCGGCTGGTGGTGTCGCACTCCTTGGAGGTCACCAGGACGCCGGGGATCTCCTCGGGCGGCGGCCCGGCCAGGTGGATCTCCGAGCCGGGCATCAGGTACGGGCCGAGCTCGCGCAGGATCCGCCGCCTGCGGCTGTTGCTGCCCAGGATGAGGGTCCTGGACGGCTCCCGCGACGTGGTGCGCGCCTCCCTGATCGCCCCGGTGACGACCGTGGGCGGCGCGCCGGCGAGCCTGATGGCCGAGTCGTCGGGGGCGATGACGATCATCTGGTCGCCGTTGCCGATCACCGTGGCGCTCGGCGGGTTGATCAGCACCCGGCCGTCGTCGGCGCGGATCCCGATCGGGGTCGCGCTGTCGTAGGCGAACAGGGCCTCGCCGTACATCCTGCCGACGAGGGCGGGCTCGGCCCTGATGTAGATCTCGTCGCCGTCGAAGTCGAGCAGGTCGGTGTAGACGGCCGACAGCCCGGACTGGCGGCACGACTGCACGACCAGCCTGGCCGCGATGTCCTGGGAGTCGATCACCTCGGCGTGCAGCCCGCCGGCCAGGCGCGCGGCGGCCAGGTTGTCGCTGTCGGAGACGGCCGCGATGACCGGCGGGCGACCGCCGGTCCAGGCCCGGTTGCCGAGCGCCAGCAGGGTCCTGATCAGCTCGGCGTCGTCGGTGGGCAGCACGAGGACGGAACCGGCCGCGTCCGGGCTGACGAGGTCGAGCGCGGACGGCTCGGCCGGGTCGCCGCTGCGGCACACGATGCGCGTCGTGCCGGTGTCGCCCAGCCTGGCGCGCAGCTCCTCCTCCATCTCGACCTTGTCCCTGTCGGCCAGGACGGCCACGACCGAGCGCTTCTCGCTCTCCTTGGCCTTGACCAGCTCGGCGACGATCGCGAAGATCTCCTCCGACCAGCCGAGGACGATCGTGTGGCCCTTCTCGACGACGCGAGAGCGCCCTTTGCGCAGCGATTCGAGCTTGTTGTCGAGGCCCGCGCTGAGCACGCCGACCAGGGCGCTGACGATGAACAGGCCGCCGATGGTGACGACCAGCATCATGAAGACGAAGAACGGACGCTGATCGTCGCCGCCCATGGTGCCCGGGTCGAGCGTCCGCAGCAGGCTCATCCAGGCGACTTTGTACCAGGGCAGGTCTCCGTCGCCGGAGAAGGGGAAGGCGATCACGGTCGCGACGAGGATCATGACCGCGGAGACCACCGCCAGCCAGCCGATGAGGGCCGGGGTGCCCTTCGACATCGTGTTGTCGAACCAGTAGCGCAGGCGCTCTCGGGACATCGGTTATTGCCCCTTGTTGGCGTAGCCGCAGGGCTCGACTTCCTGGGTGCCGCCGTTGGTGAAGTCGGGGTCGAGCTCGATCTGACCCAGCAGGGTCGCCTCGATCGGCCGCCTGACGGTCTCCATGGTGCCGCAGTTGTAGAGGAGGTAGGCCCCCTCCTTCTCGCCCAGCACCAGCGCCCGGTCGTCGTCCTTGATGACGGCCTTGTTGTCGCCGTCGTGCACGGTGGCCCACTGGTTCCTGAAGCCGACCAGGTCGAGGAAGCCGTTGCCGTTGCCGTTGGTGTGGATGTCCTGGGCGCCCGCGACCATGCCGACCACCACGAGGAAGCCGAGGCCGACGCCGAACAGGGCGCCCGTCATGACCTTCATCCCGGCCCTGCTGCCCGACTTGCGGCGCATGACCCGGTAGGGGATCAGCAGGCCGACGACCGCGATCAGCAGCGCCTGCATGCCCGCCCCGCTCAGGGAGAGTTCGTTCCCGAGGAAGTCGCCGTGGATGTAGAGGTAGACCCAGTAGCCGAAGCCGGACAGGGCGGCGCCGACGAGCGCGGCGATCCAGGGGTTCTCCCTGAGCTTGCCGGTCAGGCGGCCGACGGCTCCCTTGGTGACGAGGTTGAGCAGCCAGGAGAGGGCGACGCCCACGCCGATCACGGGGATCAGGATGAGGAAGACCTGGACCAGGGTGCCGATCAGGCGGGCGAAGATCGTGGACTGGTCCATGCCCGCCTGCTCGGGGGTCACGCCGAAGACCCCGTAGACCTCCTGGATGCCGAGGTAGAGCATCGCGTAGAGGGAGACGGCGACGGGGACGGCGATGGAGCCGATCTTCTCGACCACTTCGAGCACGCTGCCCTTGGTGGACGCGGCCGGCGGCTGCTCGACGGGCTCCATCGGCTCGGCCGGGGTTTGCGGCGGCGCGGGCACGGGAACGTAAGCCTGTTCTGGCGAAAAAGGCTGATAAGTCATGAAGCCTGAATATGGGCCCTCCTGCTCGACACCTGGTTGACGGGAGATAAACGTCCCCGTCCATCTCCCGTCTATGCCGATGCAATGTCATGCGTGCCGCTCCCCGAACCCCCATGGAAGGCAACACGTGAGCGGCCTTCGCTTCGCCGTACTGGGCCCTGTCCGCGCCTGGCGCAACGGTCTCGAGCTGGACGTCGGCGCCCCGCAGCAGCGGGCGTTCCTCGCCCTCCTGCTCTTACGCAGCAACCGCATCGTGCTGCTCGCCGACGTGCTGACCGCGCTGTGGGGCGACGCGCCGCCGCCGAGCGCGGTGGCCACCGTACGGACCTATGCCTCGCGCCTGCGCCGGGTGCTCGAACCTGAGCGCGGCGCGGGCGAGCGGCCCGCGATCGTGCTGGCCGCCGACGGCGGCTACCTGGCCAGGGTCGCGCCGGAGGCCGTCGACCTGCACGAGTTCGAGACCAAGACGGCAGCGGCCGAGCAGGCGCGCGCGCACGACGATCCGCAGGAGGCGGCCAGGCTGCTCAGCGCCGCGCTCGACCTGTGGCGCGGGGAGCCGCTGGCGGGGGTGCACACGGCGTTCGCGGACGCGCAGCGGTCGTGGCTGTCCGAGCGCAGGCTGGCGGCGCTGGAGGCGAGGATCGACGCCGAGCTCGCTGCGGGCAGGCACACCGAGATCATCGGCGAGCTGCGCACCCTGGTGGCCGACGAGCCTTTGCGCGAACGGCTGCGCATCCTGCTGATGACCGCGCTCTACCGGTCGGGACGGCAGGCGGAGGCGCTCGACGCCTACGCGGAGGCGCGCCGCGTGCTGGTCGCTGAGCTGGGCATCGAACCGGGGTCCGAGCTGCGCGAACGGCACCGGCAGATCCTGGCGGGAGAGCTGACGTCCGCGCCCGTCCCCGTGCTGCGTCCCCTGCGACCGACCCCTGCCCAGTTGCCGCCCGACATCGGGGACTTCACCGGCAGGACGGCCGAGCTCAAGCATCTGCGCGAGATCCTCACCGCCGCCGACCCGGCCGCGCTCCCCGTGTGCGTGGTGTCCGGAATGGCCGGGTCGGGCAAGACCACGATCGCGCTGCACCTGGCGCACAGCGTGCGCGAGCACTTCCCCGACGGTCAGCTCTACGCGGACCTGCGCGGCGTCGCCGACCCCTGCCAGGTGCTCGGCGCGTTCCTGCGCGCGCTCGGCGTGCCGGGCGAGAGCGTGCCCACCGGCATGGGCGAGCGGGCCGGGCTGTTCCGCTCGCTGCTCGCCGACCGGCGGGTCCTCGTGGTGCTCGACGACGCCAGCGACGCCGAGCAGGTCAAGCGGCTGCTGCCGGGAAGCGCGGGCTGCTCGGTGCTGGTCACCGGGCGCACCCGCCTGCTCGGGCTGGTCGCGGACGCGCGGGTCGACCTCGGGGTGTTCCCGTTCGAGGACGCTCTGGCGCTCTTCTCGCGGATCGCCGGGGCCGAGCGCACCACCGTGGAGCTCCAGGCGGCGGGCGAGGTCGTGCGGCACTGCGGGCTGCTGCCGCTGGCGGTGCGGGTCGCGGCCGCACGGCTCACCGCCAGGCCCACCTGGACGGTGTCGCGGCTGGCCGGGCGGCTGGCCGACGCCTCGCGCAGGCTGG
Organism: Nonomuraea sp. NPDC050556; assembly: GCF_044457355.1. NCBI lineage: Bacteria > Bacillati > Actinomycetota > Actinomycetes > Streptosporangiales > Streptosporangiaceae > Nonomuraea > Nonomuraea sp. NPDC050556. Next base: position 602,650 of record NZ_JBITGU010000004.1, read on the forward strand.
AGGAGCTGCGGGCGGTCGTGGCGGCCTTCGCCTCCGGGTACGAGCGGCTGGAGCCCGAGCTGGCCAGGGCGTTCCGGCTGCTGGCCGTACAGCGGGAGTTCTCCGCCCCCGCGGCTGCCGCCACGCTCGGGCTGCCCGAGTGCAGGGGCGAGGAGCTGTGCGAGGCGCTGGTCGACACCGGGCTGCTGGAGTCGCCTGAGCCCGGACGCTACCGCTATCACGAGCTGCTGCGCCTCTACGCGACCCGCGACGACGAGCCCGGACAGGGCGCTGGACGGCTGTGCCTCATTCGCTGACCGCTTGTCCATCGTCCGTCAAGATCACTGGTGGACAGTCCTGGGGTCGAAGGAAAGTGTCTTAGGAGACCCCTCATGAACATGAACAAGCTGGCCCTCGGGACGGGCGCGCTGCTTCTCGCCGCCACGCTGACCGCATGCGGCGGCTCCGCCGACGCCCCGGTCGCGGCCAAGAAGTCGACCGCCGCCACCGCGGAGGCCGAGCCCGCCGGCAAGGCCACGGTGGTGTACGGCGACGCGACCACGGACACCGCGACCCAGGGGCTGGACGTGCTGAAGAGCAGCGGCGTGATGGAGGCGTTCACCAAGTTCCTGAACGACACCTTCAAGCTGCCCCAGGACGTCACCGTCGCGGGCGAGCAGTGTGACGCGGTCAACGCCTTCTACACGCCGGACGAGAAGAAGATCACCGTCTGCTACGAGCTGGCGATCGACGGCTACACCCGTTACGCGGAGAAGGCGGAGACCGACAAGGAGAACGAGGAGCACGGCGACGCCAACCTCCTGGACACCGTCTACCACGAGCTCGGGCACGCGGTCATCGACTGGTACGACCTGCCCGCCCTCGGCAAGGAGGACGACGCCGCCGACCAGCTCTCCGCCTACCTGCAGACGCTGGAGATCGAGAACACGGGCGACGACTCCACCGCCGTGCAGACGATCACCTACTACTTCGACACGGCGCAGGACCAGGACAGGGCGTCGCTGCCCTTCTACGACGAGCACTCCATGGACGAGCAGCGCGCCTTCAACTACATGTGCTGGATCTACGGCTCAGACCCCAAGGCCTACGCCTCCTGGGTGGACGACAAGGAGGGGCTGCCCGAGGCCCGCGCCGAGCGTTGCCCCGGCGAGTACGAGAAGCTCTCCAACGCCTGGAACAAGCTCCTCGAGCCGCACATCAAGGGGTGATCTGGTACAGGATGAACCCCCTGTTGACCGCCACCTGGTCGTACAGGCGACGGGCGGTGGCGTTGGTCTCCTGGGTCGACCAGTAGACACGGCTGCACCCGCGCTCCCACGCCCAGTCGGTGACGGCCGCGATCAGCGCCCGCGCCGCCCCCTTGCCCCTGGCCTCCTCGGCGGTGAACAGGTCCTGCAAATAGCAGACGTCCGCCGCGGTGGTGCTGGCGTGCACGAGGAAATGGGTGATCCCGACCAGCCGCCCGTCGAGCTTCGCGCCCAGGGCGTGCATGACGGTGTCGTCCTGGAAGGCCGTCCACGCCCGGTCGAACGCCTCCTGCGGCAACGTCCGCCCGTAGAAGGTGTTGTAGCCGGTGAACAGCTCCTCCCAGGCGGGCCTGTCCGCCGGGGTGAGCTTGCCGATGGTGATCACGGGAACCCCTTAATGTCGGTGCGGCCTGACACGATGCCAGACATGGCCCAACCGCTCAAAGAGATGATCAACGCGACCTCCGTCGGCGCCCTCGCCGACGGGCTGGCGTCGGCCTGGGCGCCGTTCCCCCGCGACCGCTTCACCGCCGCCGCGCTGTCGGGTCTGGACGGGCTGGAGCTCAAGGACCGGGTGCGGCACGTGTCCACGGCGCTCGGCGACGCGCTGGCGCTGCCGTTCACCGACGCCGCCGCCGCGCTGCGGGAGAGCGCGGCGGGGCTCGACATGTGGAGCGGGTGGCCGGCCACCGACTACGTCGCCACCCACGGCCTCGACCACCTCTCCGCGTCGATGGCCACCCTGGCGGCGCTCACCCCGCACGCGACGGCGGAGTTCGCCGTGCGGCCCTACCTCGAGCGTTACGAGCACGAGGCTCTGTCGATCATGTGCGGCTGGGCCGAGTCCGACGACGAGCACCTGCGGCGGCTGGCCTCCGAGGGTTCCCGGCCGCGGCTGCCGTGGGCGTCGCGGGTGCGGTGGCTGATGGCTCCGGGGCCGACGTACCCCATCCTCGAGCGGCTGCGCGACGACCCGAGCGGCTATGTGCGGCGGTCGGTGGCCAACCACGTGAACGACCTGACGAAGGACCACCCGGCGGAGGCGCTCGCCCTGCTGGCGCGGTGGCAGGGCGAGGGCGGTTCCCACCTGGAGGCGGTGCTGCGCCACGCGGTCCGCGGCCTGCTCCGCGCGGGCCACACGGACGCGCTGTCCCTGGTCGGCGCCACGCCGGGGTCGGGGACCGTGGACTCGTTGGAGCTGGCTGTGACCGAGGTCCCGGTCGGCGCCCACCTCCCGTTCACGGTCACGATCACGGCGGGTACGGCGGGGCCGCTCGTGCTGCGGTATGCCGTGGTGCGGGACGGGTCCCGCCGCGTCTTCCACCTCGCCGAGCGGACGGCGACGCCTGAGGTGCGCACGTTCACGATCACCAAGCGCCACAGCTTCCGCCCGGTCACCACCCGCGTCGAACCGCCCGGCCCGCGCACCCTGGAGATCATCGTCAACGGCCACCCCCGCGCCACGGCCCCCTTCACCCTGACGCCGTCTTGAGAGACATGAGCTCGTAGGGGCCGCCGCTCAGCTCGCCGAGCCACACCCCCCACGCGAGCACTACGTGGGCGGACCTCGCACGCCTCCGGGCCCCATCCCGGGAAACGCACCACGCGGTGCCGCCCACCCGGCGTGTTGCCCCGCCCAGGCCTCGCCCGCTCGTGGGTTATTGCCATCGGCGGGCTTATCACACGCCCGACTGCCCAGAGCTCACCCGCTCTCGAGGGAGCCTCACCGTCACCTGCGGTCGTGCTCTCCTCTAGCCCCTACCCCAGGGACGAGTGGGGTGGCGGGTCAGACCAGGATGCGGACGTCCTCCGCGTCCGGGAGGTCCAGCCGTTCGAAGATCTCCAAAGCCTCCCCCAAACAAGCGTGCGCCCGCCCCCCAGCCCCCAGCTCCGTCAACGCCCGCCCGATCGCCAGCAACGCCTTCCCCTGCCACACCTCGTCCCCGCACTCGATGAGCAGCGCCAACCCCTCCTCCCCCCTCTCCAACGCCTCCTGCGGACGCCGCAAATCCAGCAGAACCCCAGCCATCCGCACCAGCACCGACCCCATCCACTCCCGCTGCCGCAGCTCGCTGAACCCCGCCAGCGCCGAGCTGAACAGCGACAGCGCCTCGGCAGACTCCCCCGCCGCCGCCAGCACGAGCGCGTAGCTGTAGTCCCCGTTGGCCCCCGCGTTCCCCCCGTGGATGACCTGCTTGAGCTCGTAGGCCCGCCGCGCCGCCGCCAGCCCGTCCCCGCCCATCGCCGACAGCACCACCGCGATGTTCCCCTGCACCGAGGCCTCCTCCGCCAGGTCCCCCCGCGCCTTCGCGATGGCGCCCGCCGACGTCAGCAGGTCGATGGCCTCCGCATAGGACCTGGCGTAGTAACCGAGCAACGCGAGCTGCGACAGGCAGTAGCCGTACAACCGCGTGTCCCCGCACGCCAGAGCCAGGTCCCGCGCGGCCATCGCCTCCTTGCGCGACGTCTCCGGGTCCATCGTGTAGAGCGTGCTGCGGTTGTACCGGGCGAACGCCTCAGCCGCGACGTCCCCGCGCTGGATGGCCGCGTCCAGCAGCAGCCCCAGCGTGTCGCCGAAGGCGCCGACGTCGCCCATGAGGTTGCCGACGAGCTCCAGCAGGTGGGCCAGGCCGTACAGGTCGTGGAAGGGGATCGCCTGCTGCACCAGGCTCAGCAGCGACTCCGACTCCTCGATCAGCCACCCGATGCCCAGGGACGGCGCCGCGCCCGGCTGCGGGGACAGGCGGCCTGGATAGCGCTGCCGGTAGACGGCCTCGACGGTCTGCGTGTAGAAGCCCAGCGCCCTGACCAGCGCCTCCTGCGCTGAGGGTTCCTCCTGCCCCCGCGCGAAGACCTTGAGCAGGTCGTGGAAGTGGTAGCGGCCGGGCGACGGCGACTCCAGCATGCTGAGGTCGACGAGCGCCTCGCACAGGTCCTCCGCCTCGAACCGGTCCACGCCGAGCAGCGCCGCGGCGACGGGCAGCGCGACGGTGGCCGCCTCGGGCAGGGCGAGCAGCCGGAACGCCCTGGACAGCGGCGCGGGCAGCTGGTCGTACCCGAAGGAGAACGACGCTTCCACGGCCAGGTTGCCTGTCCTGAGCTCGGCCAGCCGCCTGCGCTCGTCGGCGAGCCTGTCGCGCAGCCGCGCGATGCTCCACTGCGGCCTGGCCGCCAGCCGGGCGGCGGCGATCCTGATGGCCAGCGGCAGGAACCCGCACGCCGCGACCAGGTCCATGGCCTGCCCGTGCTCGTTCCTGACCCGTTCCTCCCCGGCGACCTTGGCCAGCAGCGCCAGCGACTCGACCGGGCTGAGGACCTCCAGGTCGACCTGGCGCGCCCCGCCCAGCCCGACGAGCCTGGCCCTGCTGGTGACGAGCACGGCGCAGCCGGGCGCACCGGGCAGCAGCGGCCGCACCTGCGCGGCGGACACGGCGTTGTCGAGGACGACGAGCATCCTGCGCTCGGCCAGCAGCGAGCGGAACAGCGCCGAGCGCTCCTGGGTCGCCTCGGGCAGCTCCTCCTCTCCGAGCGCGCGCAGGAACGCCCCGAGCACGGCGCCGGGCGCCGACGTGCCCTGGAGGTCGACGAAGAGCTGCCCGTCCGGGTAGTGCGCGGCGAGCCGGTGCGCGACGTGCACGGCCAGCGTGGTCTTGCCCACCCCGCCAGGCCCGGCCACGATCGACACGGGCAGTGCGGCCGAGCCGCCGGACAGCGCGGAGACCAGGCACGAGATCTCGGCCGCCCGCCCGGTGAAGTCGGCGACGTCGGCGGGCAGTTGACGCGGGGCGTTGCGCGGCGGCGCGAGCCGGGTGGTGACCGTGCCGCCCAGCTCGGCGTCCGCCGTGATGATCTGCTGGTAGAGCTCGGCGAGCTCGGGCGACGGGTCGATGCCGAGCTCCTCGGCGAGCAGCCGCCGGGTGTCGGTGTAGACGCCGATCGCCTCTGCCTGCCGTCCGGACAGGTAGAGGGCGCGCATGAGCAGCCCCCTGAGCCGCTCGCGCTCCGGGTGCGCGGCGGACAGGCTGGTCAGCTCGGCGACGGTCTCGACGTGCCTGCCGAGCGACAGGTCGGCTTCGATCCTGGCTTCCAGCGCGCTGAGCCGCAGCTCGCCGAGGCGCACCCGCTGGCCCTCCGCGTACGCGCCGGACAGCCCGGCGAGCGGCTCGCCGCGCCACAGGTCGAGCGCGCGGCCGAGCAACGCGCGCGCCTCCTGCGGCCGGGCGTCCCTGGCCTGCGCGACCAGCTCGCTGAAAACGTTTACATCCACTGCCGCGGCAAGTTGGTAGCCGTCGCCGACGGAGACGATCAGCGACGGCCCGAGTACGGCACGCAGCCGCGAGATGTAGGTGCGCAGCGTGCCCATCGCGCTGCGCGGCCGTTCCTGCCCCCAGAGCATGTCGAGCAGCTGGTCGGCGCCGAGCACGCGCCCACCGGCCAGGAGGAGCGCGGCCAGCGTGAGGCGCTGCTGCGGCGAGCCGAGCTCCAGCTCGTCGTCATCCCGCCAGCCGCGGACCGGTCCCAGCACCTCGAAGCGCACCACAGAAGTCTAGACCTCCTTTTTGTCCGGTTTTGATGCGCGGCAGATCATCGAGAATCGCCTGCCGGACGACCGGCTGCGCGAACCGCAAGGGCAGATCGTCGCAGATGAGGCCCATCTCCACCAACACTTCCAGTCCTTCCAGGTCCTCCGGCAGGTCGGAGCCGTCCAGAACGGCGACGGTCCTGGCCAGCTCGGCGGCCCGCGGCCCCGCGTGCCGCAGCCGGTCGGCCACCCATCGCGAGATCGACGCGGGCCGCGCGCCGGCCGCCAGCCCCTTCATGTGCTCGGCCAGCAGGAACGCGTTGCCGCCCGTCTCGCGCAGGCAGGCGGTGACGAACGCGGGCTCGGGCGCCACCCCGAACAGCTCGACCGCCAGCGCGGTAGCCGCGCCCTCCGGCAGGCCGCCCAGCTCGACCGGCCCGAGCAGAGCGCACAGCTCGTCCAGCAGCGCCGGGTCCGCGGCGGGCACGCCGGCCGCCCTGGTCGCGGCGACCACCACGGGCACCCGCCCGATGCGCCTGGCCAGGTAGGCCAGCCAGCGCTGCGACTCGGGGTCGCACCACTGCAGGTCGTCGAGGGCGATCAGCAGCGGCGCCCGCTCTGCCAGCCGTACGGCCAGCCAGTAGAGGGCGTGCAGGACGGCGGAACCACCGGTCGACGGCTGGTTGTGCCACACCACGTCGGCGGCGGGGGCGACGATCCCGCCGAGCACCTCGGCCCGCTCCTCGGCGGGCAGCGCGCACAGCAGCGGCTCGAAGACCTGCCTGGCCACGCCGTACGGATGGTCGCGCTCCAGCGGGTGCGCCTGCGCCCACGCCACGGTGAAGCCGCGCAGCCCGGCCAGCGCCTCGGCGCCGCGCAGCAACTGCGTCTTGCCCGCGCCCGGCTCGCCGTCGAACACCAGGCTGCCGCCCGTCCCCGCCTCGGCCGACGCCAGCGCAGCCCCCGCTGCGGCCAGCTCGTCGTCCCTGCCCAGGCAGCGGATGGGCGTCGGCGCCACGTGGGCGCGCGGCAGCTCCAGGCTGACGGTCTGCGCGAGGATGTCGGCCTCCAGCTGCCGCAGGCCTGGCCCTGGGTCGACGCCCAGCTCCTCGGCCAGGTAGGAGCGCGCGTCGCGGAGCGCGGCCAGCGCGTCGCCCTGGCGCGAGGAGCGGTAGAGGCCGAGGGCCAGCAACCGCCAGCCCTCCTCCCGCGTCGGGTGGCTGCGCGCGTGCGCCTCCAGCTCCGGCACGGCCTCGGCCTGCCTGCCCAGCGTGAGGAGCGTGTCCAGCCTGCGCTCCGTGGCGCCGAGCCGCAGCTCCTCCAGCCTGGCCACCTCGCCCTCCGCCCACAGCGTGTGCGCGAACTCGGCGTAGGCGGGCCCGCGCCACAGGTCGAGCGCCTGGTCGATCAGACCCAGCGCCTGGCGCGGGTCCCTGGCCGTACCTGACTCACGGACGAGTCGCTCGAATCTGGCGGAGTCGAGCGCATCCTCCTCGGTACGGAGCACGTAGCCGCGCGGCTCGGTCACCAGGACGGACGGCTGCGCCCGCCCCTCCACCCGAGGCTCGAGCACGCGGCGCAACTGGCAGACGAACGTGCGCAGCGACGACAGCGCCTGCGGAGGCGCCTCGCCCTCCCACAGGTCGTCGATCAGCCGGTCGATCGGGATGACCTTCCCTCGCGACAGCAGCAGCCGGGCGAGCACCGCCCGGTTGCGCGGCGTGCCCACCTCCAGCCGGTCGTCGTCGCGCCACACTTCCACGGTGCCCAGAACACCAAATCTCATGAGTAACCCCCATCGTCAGGGGCACATCTTGTTGGTCGCCGGTCGACAACCCATATATGAAACGTCAACGCGCTGTTTACGGGCCCCGACCAGCCTCTCCGCCATGAAGACAGAGATCAGGCATCCAGGTTCGTTCGCCGTCGCCCGCTGCTTCCTCGACGGCGGCGAGAGCCTGCGCGTCGAGGCGGGCGCGATGGCGGCCACGAGCGGCGGCGTGCAGCTCCAGGCCAAGATGGAGGGCGGCCTGCTGCGCGGGCTGGCCCGCTCCGCGCTGGGCGGCGAGTCGCTGTTCACCACCCGCTACACCGCCCCGGCCGGCGGCGGCTGGGTGGACATCGCCCACCACCTGCCCGGCGACGTGAAGGTGGCCCCCGTCAGCCGCGACAGGGCGCTGATGCTCACCCGTGGTGCGTGGATCGCCTCGTCCGAGGGCGTGGAGATCGTCACCAAGTGGGGTGGCATGTCGAACCTGATCGGCGGCGAGGGCGGCTTCCTCATCAGGGCAGAGGGCGACGGCGACGTGGTGCTGGGCTGCTACGGCGCGATGGACGTGGTCGAGCTGGCCCCGGGCGAGACGATCACCGTCGACACCGGCCACCTGGTCGCCTACGACGAGACCGTGAAGAGCGACCTGCGCAGGGCGGTCGAGGGCAAGACCATCCAGTCGCTGAAGTCGGGCGAGGGCCTGGTCTTCGACTTCACCGGCCCCGGCCGCATCCTCACCCAGACGAGGAACCCGTCCGCCCTGATCAGCTACCTGACCGCCGAGCTGCCGTTCAAGACGGCCTGAATCTCGGCGGCCCGCGGGTCGTCGTGCCGCTGGAAGATCTCCAGCGCGGAGTCCCAGTCCCGCCTGGCCTGCTCGGCCTCGCCGAGCAGGCTGAGGGTCCTACCCCGCTCGTCGAGCGCCCTGGCCTGCCCCAGCTCGTAGCCGATCTCCCCGAGTACGGCATGCGACCGGGTCGCCGCCTCGACGGACTCGGCCAGCCTGTCCGCCTCGCGCAGCGCCCTGGCCCGCAGGAACAGCGCCCGGCCTGACCACAGCGCGGAGCGCGCCCCGTCGAAGATCGCGACGGACTCCAGCAGCCCGTCGGCCGCCTCGCCGGCGCGACGGGCCTCCATGAGGACGTAGCCCTGGTGGTAGAGGGCGAAGGCGAGGCCCTGCCGGTTGCCGAGGTCGCGCAGCAGGGTGACCGAGCGCCCGGCCACCGCCACCGCCTCGCCCATGTAGCCGAGCTCGGCCAGCTTCGGCGCCATCGTGCTGAGGTGCTGGGCCTCCCCCAGCAGGTCGCCGGTGGAGCGGAACAGTTCCAGCGCCTCCCGGTCGTAGACCATCGCCTCCTCCGGGCTCACCAGAATCATCAGCGTGCTCAGCACGAACTGGTAGGTGCGCAGGTCACCCGCCCCCTTGCTGAGCTCGCGGGCCTGGTGCGCCTCGGCCAGCGCCCGCTCGCCGTCGCTGGTCTGCAGCACGTGCGCGATGCAGGCCCTGGCCATGCCCTCGGCGCGCGCGTCACCCATGGCCCGCGCGACCGGCGCGACCGCCTCCGCTGCCCTGCCGTACTCGGCCAGGTAGTAGCCGGACTCGGACAGGTTGTAGATGGCCACCAGCAGGTCGGCCGCCACGCCTGGCAGCCCGGCCTCCGCGAGCTGGCGCACGGTCGTGTGCAGCAGCCCCGCCTCGACGAGCAGCCAGTCCATGGCCTCGGCCGGGTCGGTGAAGGGAAGCCCGTCCGACTCCGTCGCGCCGAGCGCGGCGATGATCGACTCGTCGTCGTTGATCGCCACGAAGGCGTTGCGCGCCGAGGCGACGAGGAAGTCGGCCAGCCGGTCCAGCGGCGCTTCGCCGCGCGAGCGGGCGAAGACCTTGAGCAGGTCGTGGTAGCGGTAGCGGCCGGGCGAGGGCGATTCGAGCAGGCTGAGGTCGACCAGCGACTCGCACAGGTCCTCGGCGTCGAGCAGGTCCATGTCCAGGACGGCAGCGGCGGCGGGAGCGGGCAGGTCGGCCGCGTCGCTCCCGGCCAGCAGCACGAACGCCCTGGCCTGCGCCTCGGTCAGCTGGTCGAAGCCGAGCGAGAACGACGCCTCCACGCCGAGGTCGCCGACGCTGAGCTCGGCCAGCCTGCGCCGCTCGTCGGCCAGCCGCTCGCCCATCACCGCGATCGGCCATCCGCGCCTGGCCGCCAGGCGCGAACCGGCGATCCTGATCGCCAGCGGCAGGAACCCGCACGCCGCCACCAGGTCCATCGCCGCGCCGCGCTCGGCCGCCACCCGCTCCTCGCCGGCCACCCTGGCCAGCAGGTCGAGTGCCTCGCGCGGGTCGAGCACCTCCAGGTCGACGGCCCTGCCCAGCTCGGCGAGGCGCGCCCTGCTGGTGACGAGTACGGCGCAGCCGGGCGCACCGGGCAGCAGCGGGCGCACCTGCGCGGCCGATTCCGCGTTGTCGAGCAGGAGCAGCAAACGCCGCCCCGCCAGCGTCGAGCGGAACAGCGCGGCGCGCTCGTGGAGCTCCTCCGGCGGCTTGCGCACACCGAGCGCACGCAGGAAAGCCCCCAGTACCGCGCCTGGCGCGGCCGGTTAGCCGCCCGCGCCCCGCAGGTCGGCGAAGAGCTGGCCGTCGGGGAAGGACTGCCTGACCAGGTGGGCCACGTGGACGGCGAGCGCCGTCTTGCCCACGCCGCCGATGCCCGCGACCGCCGAGATCGCCACGGTGGCGCCGGGTTCGAGCGTCTCCGCCAGGTCGGCCACGAGGCGGTCGCGGCCGGTGAAGTCGGCCAGGTCGGCCGGTAGCTGCGCCGGGCGGTTCGGGTCGGCGAGCTGCTCCTCGGCCAGGCGCCTGCGCTCGGCGAGCCTGGTCCGCTGGGTTTCGGCGTACGTGCCGGTCAGGCCGTCCAGCGCGTCGCCCTGCCAGAGGTCGAGCGCCTCCCGCCACTGCTTGGCCGTACAAAGCTCGTCGAACCGGTCGAGGTCGCTGGTTCCGCCGCTGATGGCCCAGCCGTCGCCCAGCGAGGCGATCGTGGCCGCGCCCAGGAGGCCGCGCAGCCGCGAGACGTAGGTCCTGAGCACCTGCGTGGCACTGCGCGGCGGCTCGCCGTCCCAGAGCTGGTCGATCAGCGTGCGCTGGCCGACCACCTGGCCGCGCGCCAGCACCAGCGCGGCGAGGAACAGGCGCTGCTGCGGAGGGCCAAGGGGCACTTCCCGGCCGCCCACCCACGCGCGGACCGGTCCCAGAACGGAGAACATCATGGATGTCACCTTATGGGCGGTTCCATTGCGGCCCGTTCCTGGCCGCGACCGGCTCTAGGGTGTGGCTATGGAAACCCTCCTCAGCCGTCGCGCGCTCAACCGGGCCACGCTCGACCGGCAGCTGCTCCTGCGCAGGTCCACCCGCTCCGCGCTCGAGGTCGTCGACCACCTGGCCGGGCTGCAGGCGCAGACCCCGCACAGCTGGTACACCGGGTTCTGGAACCGGATCGAGGGGTTCAAGGCCGAGGAGGCGTCCGAGCTGCTCGAGTCGCGCCAGGTGGTGCGCATCGCGCTGCACCGCTCGACGATCCACCTGGTCAGCGCGCGCGACTGCCTGGCCATGCGGCCGCTGCTGGACGTGGTGACCGGGCGGATGACGAAGACGACGTTCGGCAAGAAGCTGGACGGCATCGACCTGGACGAATTGGCCGCGCTCGGCAGGCAGCTGGTGGAGGAGCGGCCGATGACCTTCGCCGACCTGGGGCGCGCCCTGGCCGAGCGGTGGCCGTCGCACGACAGGCACGCCATGGGCCAGGGGGTGCGCTGGCGGGTGCCGCTCGTGCAGGTGCCGCCGCGCGGGTTGTGGGGCAGGAGCGGACCGATCGCGCACACGAGCGCGGAGGCGTGGCTGGGGCTCGACGTGCCGCCGATGACGCCTGCCGAGCTGGTGCTGCGTTACCTGGCCGCGTTCGGGCCGGCCACGGTGAAGGACGTGCAGACGTGGTCGGGGCTGACCCGGCTGGCCGAGGCGGTGGACGGGCTCGACCTGGTCCGTTACCGCGACGACGAGGGGCGGATCCTCTACGACCTGCCGTCGGCCGAGCTGCCGGGCGAGGACGTCCCCGCGCCGGTGCGGCTGATGTACGAGTTCGACAACCTCTTCCTGTCGCACGCCGACCGCTCGCGGGTGATCACCCAGAAGGCGCTGGAGGTCTCGCCCGCCTTCGTCAAGACCAACGTCATGTGGAGGTTGATCCTGGTGGACGGCTTCACGGCCGGAGACTGGACCGTCAGCAGGGCCAAGCGCACGACCACGCTGACGATCCACCAGTGGGAGCCGTTCGCGGAAGAGGACCTCGCGGCCGCGACGGCCGAGGCGGCGGCGCTGCTGGAGTTCCTGGCGCCGGGCGACGACCACGTCGTCACGACCTCGCTGGGCCCTTCCCTGAGCTGATCTTCTGGACGACGATGTCGTCATGGAATTAGAGCGCAAGTTCGCATGGTCGGACATGTTCGTCCACCCCGACGACGACCCGCGCGCGGCCGCCGGATACACCACAGAGCGCGACACCCTGGTCGGCTTCCTGCGCGACCAGCGCCTCACCCTCGAACTCAAGTGCGCGGGCCTGGACGCCGAGGCCATGGCGAAGCGGTCGGTGGAACCGTCCGACCTGTCGCTGCTCGGCCTGGTGCGGCACATGGCGCGGGTGGAGCACGCCTGGTTCCGCCGCACCATGGTCGGTGACCCGGCGCCCAGGCTCTTCCCCGACAACTCCGACTTCGAGGGGGCCGTCGCCGACCCCGAGGTGGTCGCGGAGGCGTGGGCGTTGTGGCGGGCCGAGGTGGCCTTCGCCGAGCAGTACGTCGCCGACAACCCCGACATGGGTCACGTGGGCAAGCACGGCTCCGTGCTGCGCGACGTGATGGTGAGCATGATCGAGGAGTACGCCCGGCACAACGGGCACGCCGACTTCCTGCGCGAGCGCATCGACGGCCGCGTGGGCCGGTAGCTAGCCGAGGTAGTCGTCGAGCGCGGAAGCGGCGCGCAGCATCGCCCGGCCGCGCGTGGTGAGCCGCGCGCCCCACTCCTCCAGCGTCGCCTCCAGCGGTTCCACGCCGCCGGCCGAGCGCACCTGGTCGAGCAGCGCGGCGATCTGGTGCAGCAAGTAGCCGCCGCGCCTGAGCTGGTGGGCCAGCCGGGCGTCGCGCACGTCAGCCGCGCTGTAGACGCGGTAGCCCGTCTGCGGGTCGCGGGCCGGGGTGACCAGCCCTGCCCGCTCCCACTTGCGGAGCGTGGCGGGTTTGATGCCGAGCTGCCGGGCGAGCGGGCCGACGAAGGCGGCGCGCTCGCGCTCGTCCTCCAGCGGCGTCAGGTCGCGCAGCGCGCGCTCGACGGCGGCCAGCGTCTGCCGGTCGGCGAGCAGCTGCGCGTGGCTCTCGTCGATCAGTGCGAGCGCCTCGTCGGCCGCGCCGCGACTGGCCGCCTGCATGATCGCGGTGGCCGTCTGGTGGCCGTGCGCGGGGACGAGCGCGATGAAGGCGCGCAGGGCGCGGGCGTGCACCTGGGTGTAAACCCGGTAGCCGTGCGGCGTGCGGTCGGCGGGCGGCAGGATGCCCGCGTCCTCGTAGTTGCGCACTGCCTGAGTGGACAGCCCGTGCTCACGGGCCAGGTCGACCGGTCTCACGATCCTCCTGCAAAAGTTTCAACCGAAGGTTCAACGATACGGTATAAGCATGACTCTCAAGGACGCTGGCAGCCAGCTGAACGAGACCACCTTCTCCGCATTCCTCCACTCCCGTACGGCCAAGCCGTCCCTGCTCGCGCTCGGCGAACCCACCCACGGCGTGGAGGGCTTCCCCCTCCTGCGCAACCGCCTCTTCAAGCACCTGGTCGAGCACGAGGGCCACCGGGGGATCGCGCTCGAGAGCGACTGCATGGCCGGGCTGATCGTGGACGACTACGTGGTCAACGGGGTCGGCGACCTCGACACCGTCATGCGCACCGGCTTCAGCCACGGCTGGGGCGCCTCTCCGGCCAACCGCGAGCTCGTCGTGTGGATGCGGGAGCACAACGAGGGCCGCGCGCCCGCCGACCGCGTGCACTTCTACGGCTTCGACGCGCCCACGGAGACGATGTACGCCCAGAGCCCCAGGCAGCCGCTCACCGCGCTCCTCGCCTACCTGGGCATCGAGGACACCGCCGGCCCCCTGATCGGCGACGACGAGCGCTGGACCAACGAGGCGGCGGCCATGGACCCCTCGCAGTCGGTCGGCAACCTGCCCGAGGTCGCCGAGCTGCGGCTGCTCGCCGACGACCTGGTGAGCAGGCTCTGGTCGCGGGCGCCCGAGCTGATCGCGGCCTCGCCCGAGGCGTTCTGGCTGGCCGAGCTGCACGGCCGTACCGCTCAGGGGTTGTTGCGCTATCACGCGGAGATGGCCGGCACCTCGCCCGAGCGGCTCAACACCCTGTGCGCGCTGCGCGACACGATGATGGCCCACAACCTGCTGGCCATCGCGGAACGCGGCCCGGCGATGGTGTTCGCCCACAACAGCCACCTCCAGCGGGACATGAGCACCATGACCATGGGCGAGTTCAAGCTGGAGTGGTGGAGCGCGGGCGCCATCGCGGCCACCCAGCTCGGCGACCGCTACACCTTCCTGGCCACCACCACGGGCGCCGCGCCCGGCCTCCTCGACCCGGGCCCGGACACGATCGAGGGCGCCCTGTCCGCCCTGCCCGACGACACCTACCTCTTCGACGCCGTACGGCTGGCCGGGGAGCTCGGCACCGGGCTGGCCGTCAGCCCCACCGACTACCGCTACGGGCCCCTGGACCCCGCCAAGCTCGCGGAGGCGGACGGCGTCGTCTTCATCAGCAGTTGTGCATAGCACAATCATGTCCTGCAAAATGTGACATCTGCCGCACCTCTCCCCTACCGTGGCTGACGTGCACGAACGCAACCAGTCGGCCTCGCTGCGGCGCGCGCTGGTCGTGCTCGAACACGTCCGCGACCACGCCGGGCTGACGCTCACCCAGCTCGCCGACGCCGTCGGCCTCACCAAGAGCACGGTGCTCAGGCTGGCCACGCCCCTGATCGAGACCGGCCTGCTGCACCGCGACAGGAAGAGCGGCGCCTACCACCTCGGGCCTGGCGCGCTGCAGCTCGGCCAGGCCTACCTCGCCACCCTCGACCTGCGCACGGTGGCCGCCGAGGAGACGCACCGTCTGGCCGAGGAGGTGGGCGAGACCGTCCACCTGGTCGTCTACGACGCGCCGCACGTCGTCTACATCGACAAGGTGGAGAACCAGACGAACGTCAGGATGGCCTCGCGCATCGGCAGCCGCGGCCCGGCGCACTCCACCGCGGTCGGCAAGGCCATCCTGGCGTGGCAGCCCGAGCAGGCGATCTCGTCGGTCATCGCGCTCGGCCTGCCGCGGCACACGAAGCACACGATCACCGACCCCGCGCTCCTGCTCAAGGAGCTGGCCAGGGTCAGGCAGCGCGGTTACGCGGTCGACGACCGCGAGAACGAGCCCGAGGTCCGCTGCGTGGCCGCCCCGATCTTCAACCACCACGACACCGTCGCCTCGGCGATCTCCGTGTCCGGGCTCAGCTCGCGCATCACCGCGGCCGGGGTCAGGCAGCTGGGGCCGCTGGTGGCGCGGACCGCGACGACGATCTCGAGAAAGCTGGGCTCGACACGATGACCGACTTGGTGACCTTCGGCGAGACGATGGCGCTGTTCTCGGCGCGGCGGACGGGGCCGCTGCGGTATGCCCGCGACTTCGACCTGGGGCTGGGTGGCGCGGAGTCGAACGTGGCGATCGGCGTGGCCAGGCTGGGCGCGGCCGCCACGTGGGTCGGGCGGGTGGGGGCTGACGAGTTCGGTGACCTCATCGAGCAGACGTTGCGCGGCGAGGGTGTGGACGTGCGGGCCATCCGCGACGGGTCGGCGCCGACCGGGTTGATGATCAAGGGGCGGCGGACGGCTGACCTCATCGACGTGCGGTATTACCGGAGGGACAGCGCGGGCTCGCACCTCTGCCCTGAGGACCTCGACCTCTCGCTCGTCCGGGCTTCTCGGGTCCTGCACGTCTCCGCGATCACCCCGGCGCTGTCGGCCTCGGCGCGCTCGGCGGTGGCCGTGGCTCTCGCCGCCGCCCGTGAGGCGGGGGTGTTCGTCTCGCTCGACGTCAACTACCGCAGGGCGCTGTGGTCTCCCGCCGAGGCGGGTGACTGGCTGAGGTCGGTGATCGGCTCGGTCGACGTGTTGTTCGCCACCGAGCACGAGGCCCGGCTGATCACCGATGATCCGGAGAAACTGGACGTCCCGCACGTGGTGCTCAAGTTCGGCGCCCAGGGTGCGATGGAGCTTTCCGGCGGTGTCGTACGGCGCGCCGAGCCGTACCGCGTGACGGAGGTGGATCCGGTGGGCGCCGGGGATGCCTTCGCGGCCGGGTGGCTGGCCGAGTGGCTGGCGGGGGCCTCGCCCGAGGTACGGCTGAGCACGGCGTGCGCGGCTGGGGCGTTCGCGGTCACTTCGCAGGGCGACTGGGAGTCGCTGCCGCGCCGCGCCGACCTGGCCCTGCTGACCGGCGGCGCGGACGGCGTGAGCCGCTGATCACCTACCGAACGGTGTGACGCCGAGCCGCCCCTGGTCGCACACGTGGTCGGCGGGGAAGGCCGTGACCAGGTAGCCGTAGTCGTCCGGCGGGATGACCAGCAGCTTGGCCGCGTCGGGGCAGGTCCGCTCGGAGCCCGTCTCGACCGTCGTCCAGTGCAGCAGCGCCGTGGCGCGTTGCCCCGGCTTGAGCGTGACCCGGTGCGCGGAGCCGCCGTCCCGCCCCACGCGGGTGCGCAGGGCGTCGCCGTGCGAGTCGAGCATGATCAGGCCCGGGTAGCCGCGCAGCGAGCACGTGCGCGAGGAGACGTTCTTGAGCGTCAGCGGCGCGTGCCGCTGCCCCGCACCGGCGTCGATCCGCCCGACGCTCGCCTTCAGCGCAGGCGCGCCACATCGGGTCGCGGCCTCGGCCTGGGCGGGGTGCACGATCGCGAGCAAGGTCACCGATACCGCTATGGCCAGAATTCTCCTCATAGCCGGATTATCCGCGCACCAACCGGACCTGGACAGGGCGGCCGTCCACCGTCGTGAACTCGACCACCGTGACAGGTCCGACCCGCCGTACCCTGCACGGCTGGTCGCCGTCGGCCGCCCAGCGGCCGTCGAGGGTCACCCTGAGCACGTGCGGATGGCTCGGCCCCGCCAGCCACGGCCGCGACCACGGGCTGAAGTGGCCCACGTAACGCCCGCGCTCGTACTGGTCGTGGTCGATGCCCGAGTAGAGCCGCAGGTCGGGGTCGCAGACCGCGAGCACCAGCGCGTCGCCGTCCGTCCTGGTGAGCACCAGGCACGGGGTGTCGACCGCGCGGACCGCGCCGTCGAACGTGGTGCGCTCGAACGCCGCGTATCCGGTGATGCCGGTCGTCTGGTCGCTGACCACGTGCGCCTCGGCGTCCGCCCTGACGATCGTGTACGGCGGGAAGGCGGCCATGCGCTCGGGCGTGGCGTCGATCAGCATGGCGTAGCTGTAGGAGCCGTCCTTGGGGGCCTTGCCGTGACTCAGCCAGGCGGTGGAGAAGTCGCCGCTGGTCGGGGCCTCCGTGGCGTTGTCACGGGAGCTCTGCGTGGACCTCGTCAGGTTGAGCGTCTGCCCGACCGGCAGCTCATAACCGATGTTCTGGTCGTCGATCAGCCATCTCGCACTCAGATCAGCGCCGGTGTACGGAAAAGTCACCTCCTGGCCGTCCATGATGACCTTGCCGGTGCGCTTGACCTGGAAGAGCGTCGTCTCCGTCGGGTTGGCCGCGTCGTCGTTGGAGATGGCGGTGCCGACCGCGATCACCCGGTCGTCGAAGAAGAACGCCGACTTCCTGGCCCGGTGCGAGCCGTCGTACTTGGGGTGCCCGTGCAGGTCCATCGCCCACATGCCATGCCGCCCGTCGATGCTGTGCGCCCCGGCGAACCGCGAGTCGCTGAGCAGCATCTCCTCGATCGCGCCGGTCAGGTCGCCCCTGAGCTGGTCGAGCGGCTTGTGGATGGTCGTCGTGCCCGGCCTGCGGTTCCAGTCGTAGCCCTGCTGCTGGTAGCCGCTCTCCGCGTTGGACCCGCGCAGCACCTGGATCTGCCCGTAGGTGTTGTACCTGCCGTACATGTTGGCGCCGACGTAGATCTCGGTGCTCCACAGGTAGCGGTTGTGGCCGCGCGCGCTGACCTGCCAGTCCCCGCGCCGGTGCACGGCCATCGCGCCGTAGTTGAGCGCCCAGTTACCCGTCGGCGCCTTCTCCGCCGGTACTCGCACCTTGTCCGCCCACATCTTCTGCTCAGCCGTGGGTACGGCGGGCAGCAGGCGCAGGAAGGCCGCGCCGATCTCGTCGTCGCCCGACAGCCACATGTACGGCACGGTCGACAGCGCCGTCGCCCCGCTGGGGTTGCGCCCGCTGACGGAGATCGGCCAGCTCGCCTTGTTGGCGTAGACGCGCATGGTGAGCAGCGCCTTCTTCAGCGACGCGAAGGCCTCGGCCGAGATCCGGTCGCCCAGCAGGTAGATGATCGGGGCCGCGCCGGCGAAGCCGTCCCGCGCGTAGTCGGGGAAGAAGCCGACGTGGTGGAAGGTGGTGCCGTCGGTCTTGATGCCGTCCTGGATGCCGGTGGTCGGCAGCAGCGCGGCGTTCAGCCAGTCGACGAACGCGTTGAGGTAGGCGACCTGCTCGTCCTCGGTGTCGCGCAGCAGCGCGTAGGCGAGCATGCCGCGCACGGTCGTGTTGAGGATGTCCATCGTGCTGCCGTGCGCCCAGCGGTGCTTCCAGCCCCTGAACACCCTGCCGAACCCGGTCAGCCAGCCCAGATCCGCCCTGACCTGCTCGAACAGCCCGGCTTCCCGCAGGACGTCCCGCATGAGGAAGACCGAGTCGTAGTAGCCGCGCACGTCGTAGCCCAGGTGGTGGATGGTGCCCTGGCAGCTGCCCCTGGTCCAGCCCTGCTCCCTGAGCAGCTTGACCAGCCTGACGTAGAGGCCGCCGAGCGCCTGGCGGTCCTGGTCGTAGGCCTGGGCGACGGTCTTCATGAGGTCGGTGACGGACCTCAGCGTGACCGCGTTGACGAACGTGCGCAGCTCGGCGGCGATCTCCTGGGGGTAGATCTCCCGCTGGTAGGCGTGCACGGGGCGGTTCTCCATCGACGCGACCTGCGCGGTCAGTGCGGCGACGTCCACGGTGACCTTGGCGGTGAGGTACTCGTCGGTGTAGGCGGTGCGCAGCCGCCTGAGCGCTGCCTTTTCGTCATCCGTGGCCTTTCCCTCCGGTCTGGCCTCCTGCAGGAGCTGGTCGAACAGGTAGAGCGCCTGCCAGTGCTGGTGGTCGTACTCGTCCTGCTCCCGGCCGATGTCCGGCAGCTGGAAGTCGCGGCACGGGCCGTCCGGCCGGATGGCGGTGTTGAGGATGAGCTGGTCGAGCCAGAGGGCGCCCTTCCTGCGCGGGGCGGTGATCCGTACGGTGTCCATGTCCTTGTGGGGGCGGCCGTGCATGTCGTAGGCGTAACGCACCCACGCGGTCCGCCAGCCGGTGAAGCCGAGCCTGAACTCGAACCACAGGTCGGTACGGTCACCCCGGCCGAACTCGAACCGCACCACGTCGTCGACCGGGGTCTCGTTGTGGATCCACACCGAGAACGCGTCGACGAGCCCCTGCCACGCCTGGTCGTCACCGGGGCGGTAGGCGTCGGGCGACCAGTTCAGCGGGGTTCTGATGGTGACGGTGGCGCGCTCGTCGTGGTCCCAGCGCAGGGACCTGGTCCCGCAGACGGCCCGCTGGTCGGTGATCGCCAGCCCGGCGCCTTGGAGCTGAGGGGGGACGGCCGTCTCCAGCAGGAAGACGGGCGGCTTCATCGCGAGCGCCCGTTCTTCCAGCGTTTCGGCGCTCGCTTTACCGGTCGGGAGCAGCGCGACGCCCGCGGTCGCCATCAGCAGGGTCCTGCGAGAGACATCCACGCCATGACCGTAGATTCAGGAAGATCTACCTTCAAGAGGCCTCCCATGATTGGCGATAATCTCCATGGGCAATCCTTCGACGCGCGCCTCGCCTGATCGGTCCACCGACACCGACACCTCCACGCCTGCCGCCCGCATCCCCCGCACCACCACAGCCCCCAACGCGGCTCCTCCCGAGGACGCCCCTCCCTGGAAGGTTCCGCGCGTCATGGGTCGTAGGTCGACGCGGTTGTTGGGGACGTCGGGATACAGGCCCGTGGCGGCATGCAGGATCGTGATCGCCGCTGCCGCCGACCACGCCTGGGGGCGGCAGGCGGCCGGATAGGCCACGGGACGGCCGACCGTGTGCCGGTCGTCGCCCGCGTGCAGTTCGGGGAGCCGGTAGCCGAAGGCCTCGCCCGCCTCCAGGAGCCCGTCGGCGAGGAGCGCGGCGGCCTCGCCGTACCCTGCCCTGGCCAGGCCTGCCATGACGATCGCGGTGTCGTGCGCCCAGATCGAGCCGCAGTGGTAGGACAGCGGGCTGAACCCAGCGTCGTTCGACGACATCGTGCGCAGCCCAAAGCCACCGGACATTTCCGGATTTATCAGTTTCTGGGCGATCAGGGTCTCCTCGCCGGAGGTGAGCAGGCCGGTACCGAGGAGGTGGCCGATGTTGCTGGTCAGCGCGTCCACCGGGCGTTTGTCCCGGTCGAGGGCCAGCGCCGGGTAACCGCCGTCCACCCAGAACCGGGCGCGGAACCGGTCGGCCATCCGTCCCGCGTAGTCGCGCCACCGCTCGCCCCCTGGCCTTCCGAACGCCTCCAGCAACGCGGCCCCCTTCACCGCCGCCTCGTGCGCGTACCCCTGCACCTCCGCCAGCGCGATCGGCGGCCTCGCCAGGGTCCCGTCGCGGAAGCGGACGGCGTCGCCCGAGTCCTTCCACCCCTGGTTGGCCAGGCCGCGCCCGCTGGTGTCTATGTACTCGATGAACCCGTCGCCGTCGGCGTCCGCGTGGTCGCCGAGCCAGGTCAGGGCGGACTCCATGGCCGGGAGCAACGCCTCGACCCTCTCCTGCGGCAGGCCCCAGCGCCAGGCGTCGTGCAGGAGGTTGATCCAGAGTGGGGTGGCGTCGATCGTGCCGTAGTAGGCGGCGGGCAGACGCATCCCGCCGGTGGCGAACTCGTGCCTGCGCAGCTCATGCATGATCTTGCCTGGCGCTTCGCCGGAGTCGGGGTCGTGCTTGGTTCCCTGGCGATGGGCGAGCACTCTCAGCGTGCTCGCGGCCAGGTCGGTGCCGAGGGGGAGGAGCATCCGAGCGGCCCACAAGCTGTCGCGGCCGAAAAGCGTGAGGAACCACGGCACTCCGGCGCCCAGGAACGTGTCACCGCCCTCGGCGAGCCTGAGGGATTGCAGGTCGTCGAGGGACTGGCTGGCGAGCCGTACGAGCCTGGCGTCGTCGGCCGTGACGTGCGGACGGCTCCACTCGACGGCCGTGACGGGCGCGCTCACCACCGCGCCAGGGTCGTCGACGTCGGCCCACCACCGCAGGACGACCCGCCCCCGAGGCGCCAGGTCAACCTCCCAGAGCAACACCACCTCACCACCCCCGGGGGAACCCGCACCGGGGGAGCCCCCGCCCCCGCCTTCGCGGGCCCCGCCCCCGACGGCCGCGCCCTCACCGCTCACGGTGAGCCGGGTCGTCCCAGAGCGCCACTCGACCGTGTCACCCCGAACCACCGCCTCCAAGGCGACCGTCCCTCCCCCGCCCTTCACCGTCTCTATCCGGGCGAGGTCGCAGCTCAGCGTCATCGTCACCACGGCGCTCACCGCCACAGAGGCCGTCGAGACGATCTCCAGTTCCTCCTCCACCCGCCCAGGCGTCACCCGTCGTGTCCGGTCGACGCGCACCGTCGGGTCCGCGCCCGGATCCCCCAGCCACCGCACCAGCGACACGAACCGCGTCACCCCAGGCCCCCGCTCGGCGTACCCGACCGCCACAGGTTCCCGCCCGTCGATCTCCAGCCTGGCCTGCGCGAGCACCCGCGCGTCCGCGTGGAACACCCCCTGGACGCCCGACGCCCTGATCTGCCCGTCGGCCCCGCTCAGCGCGGACGTCGGGGCGAGGACGGTGCTCACCAGGTCATGAAGGAGCGGCTGCTGCGACATCGGCACTGTGAGGACCCCTTGACACTCCGTTTACTTGAACGATCTAATCCTGTCATAAGGCTTTTGGATCGATCAAACCCCAATAAAGGTGACTTATGGCGGAAAAGGTGACGATCGCCGATGTGGCGCGGGACGCCGGAGTCTCCCGGCAGACCGTGTCGAACGTGCTGAACTCCCCCGAGATCGTCAAGGAGGAGACCAGGCAGCGCGTGCTCGCCTCCGTCGAGGCGCTCGGCTACCGGGTCAGCGCCGCCGCCAGGCAGATGCGCACAGGCAGGTCGCGCCTGCTCGCCGTACGCATAGAACCCACCCAGGACGGCGTGAACGTCTTCGACCGGTTCCTGCACGGCCTCACCGAGTCCGCCGCCCGCGCCGGATACCGCGTGCTGCTCTACACCGCGACCGACGACCGCTCCGAGATCGCCACCTACGACGAGCTGCTCGGCGAGTTCGAGCCGGACGGTTTCGTGCTCACCAGCACCCACCACGGCGACGTCCGCACGTCGTGGCTGGCCGAACGCGGCCTGCCGTTCGTCACCTTCGGCCGCCCCTGGGGCGCGCCGGACGGCGGCCACCCCTGGGTGGACGTGGACGGAGCGGCCGGTACGGCTGCCGCCACCCGCCACCTGCTCGACGCCGGTCACCGGCGCATCGGCTTCATCGGCTGGCAGCCGGGCTCTGGCGTCGGCGACGACCGCCGCGACGGCTGGTCCAGGACGCTGGCCGCGAGCGGCCTGCCCGCCGACGGGGCCGACACGGAGAACGGCACAGCGGCAGAGGGAGAATCCGCCGCACACGAGCTGGTCAGCGCGGGCGCCACTGCCCTGGTGTGTGTGAGCGACTCCGTGGCCCTCGGGGCGATGCAGGCGACAGCCGTACCCGTCATCGGCTTCGACGACACCCCGGTGGCGGCCGCCGTCGGCCTCACCAGCCTCAGCCAGCCGCTCGCCGAAGCCGCCGCGAGCTGCGTCGACCTCCTCGCCGCCGCGCTGTCCGGGCGGGAAGCGCCGAAACACGTGCTGCTCCAGCCCTCCCTCACCGTCAGAAAGGACCCCCGACCATGAAACGCCTGGCCATCCCCCTCGTGCTGATCCTGCCCCTGGCCGCGTGCGGCAAGGGGTTCGACAGCCCGCAGGCCTCGCAACCGCAGCAGTCGGCCGGACCGGTGTCGCTGCAGATCCTCATGGCCTCCTCCGGCGACGCCGAGACCGCCGCGGTGAAGGAGGCGGCGGCCGCCTGGGCGAAGTCGAGCGGCAACGCGGCCACGGTCACCCCGGCGCAGGACATCCACCAGCAGCTCGGCCAGGCGTTCGCCGGGAGCAGCCCGCCCGACGTCTTCTACGTGGACGCCTCCCGCTTCGCCGACTACGCCAGCGTCGGCGCGCTCGAACCCTACGCGGACAAGATCTCCAACCCGGACGACTTCTACCCGAGCCTGCGCACCACGTTCACCTACAACGGCACGTTCTACTGCGCGCCCAAGGACTTCTCCACCCTCGCCCTGATCGTCAACGACGACCTGTGGAAGAAGGCCGGACTGACCGACGCGGACGTGCCCACCACCTGGGAGCAGCTGACCGCGGTCGCCAAGCGGATCAAGGGCGTCACCCCGCTGGCCATCGGTGACACCCGCGACCGGCTCGGCGCCTTCATGGTGCAGGCCGGAGGCTGGATCACCAGCCAGGACGGCAAGCAGGCGACCGGCGACACCCCGGAGAACCTCAAGGCGCTCGAGTACGTCCAGACCCTGCTCAAGGACAAGCTCATGCAGTACCCGAAGCAGCTCGACGCCGGGTGGGGCGGCGAGGCGTTCGGCAAGGGCAAGGCCGCGATGACCATCGAGGGCAACTGGATCAAGGGCGCGATGAAGGCCGACTACCCGAACGTGAAGTTCACCGCGCACGAGCTGCCGGCGGGTCCGAAGGGCAAGGGCACGCTGTCGTTCACCAACTGCTGGGGCATCGCGGCCAAGTCGAAGAACAAGGCGGCGGCGATCGGCTTCGTCGAGGCGATGACCAAGGCGGACCAGCAGATGACGTTCGCCAGGGCGTTCGGCGTGATGCCCTCGCGCCAGTCGGCCAAGGACGCCTACGTCAAGGAGTTCCCCGCGGACACCGCGTTCGTCAACGGCGCAGACTACGCCCAGGGCCCGGTGAACGCCCCGAAGATGGACAGCGTCCTGTCCGACTTCGACACCGGCCTGCAGCAGCTGACCTCGCAGGACCCGAAGGCGATCCTGGCCAGGCTGCAGAAGAACACCCAGTCGGCGCTCGGCTGACGTCATGCGCAGCCGTACCAGGGAGAACCTGGCCGGGTGGCTGTTCGTGGCGCCCGTGGTGCTGATCCTGGGCCTGTTCCTGCTGCTGCCGATCCTCATGGCGCTGTGGGTGAGCCTGACGGACTGGAACGGGCAGGGCAGCCCGTTCCAGGGCGGCGTGCCGTTCGCCGGGGTGGACAACTACGCCAAGCTGTTCACCGAGGACGGCCTGGCCAGGCAGAACTTCATGACCAGCCTGCGTAACAACGGCTACTACGTGGCGTTCGTCGTGCCGATGCAGACGGTGCTCGCGCTGGGGCTGGCGCTGGTGGTTAACCGGCGCAGGACGTTCTTCCGCACCGCGTTCTACTTCCCCTCCGTCACCAGCTCGGTGGCGATCAGCGTGGTGTTCCTGTTCATCTTCAGCAACTCGGGGGCGGTCAACCAGCTGCTGGCCTTCTTCGGGGTGAAGGGGCCGCAGTGGTTCTCCGACCCGCGCGGCATCTTCCACCTGCTGTTCGGGGACTTCCTCCCCAAGGACAGCGGGCCGCTGGGGCTGAGCTGGTACGAGTGGCTGTCCGGGCCGAGCGTGGCGATGTGCGCGATCATCCTGCTGGTGGTGTGGACGACGTCGGGGACGTTCATGCTGATGTTCCTGGCCGCGCTGCAGAACATCCCGCCCGCGCTGGACGAGGCGGCGGCGCTGGACGGGGCAGGGCGGTGGCAGATCTTCCGCTACGTGACGCTGCCGCAGCTCAAGCCGACGATGTTCCTCGTGCTGACGCTCGGGCTGATCGGCACGTGGCAGGTCTTCGACCAGATCTACGTGATGAGCCAGGGCAATCCCGCCAAGACGACGCTGACTCCGGCGTTCCTGTCGTATCGCACGGCGTTCCGCGACTTCGACTACGGGGCGGGGACGGCGATCTCGTTCGTGCTGTTCCTGATCATCGTGCTGCTGACGTTGTTCCAGCGGTGGGTCATGCGGGAGAGGAAGGCATGAGGAAGCTGCTGCGTGGGATGGTCCTCACGTTCTTCTCGCTCGTCTTCATCTACCCGTTCGTCATCCAGATCGCCAACTCCGTCAAGACCGACGCGGACGCCGCGGCCAACCCGCTGTCGCCGGTGCCGCATCCGCTGTCGACGGCCGGGTTCGAGAAGGTCTTCCTCGGCACCGACCTGCCGGTCTGGCTGGGGAACTCGCTGGTGGTGACGGTGATCGTCACGCTGGGGCGGGTGCTCCTGGACTCGATGGCCGGGTACGCGCTGGCCAGGCTGCGGTTCAGCGGGCGGGGCGCGTTGTTCGGCGCGATCATCGCGGTGATGGCCGTGCCGGGCGTCGTGCTCTTCATCCCGAAATTTCTGGTCCTGAACACTCTCGGGATGTACGACTCGTATCTCGCGCTGATCCTGCCCCTCATCGCGGACGCCGCGGGCGTGTTCATCATGAAGCAGTTCTTCGAGTCGATCCCGGTGAGCGTGGAGGAGGCCGCGCGGATCGACGGCGCGGGGACGTTCCGGATCTTCTGGTCGGTGGTGCTGCCCATGGCCAGGCCGGCGCTGATCACGCTGACGATCCTGTCGTTCCAGAACTCCTGGAACGAGTTCCCGCACACGCTGGTCGCGGTGCAGGACCCGGCGCTGTTCACCCTGCCGCGCGGCCTGGCCGACCTGGTCAGCGGGTCCCTCGGCGGCGGCACCCAGTTCCCGCTGAAGCTCGGCGCCGCCCTGCTGGCCACCCTTCCGGTGGCGCTCATCTTCGTGATCTTCCAGCGTTACTTCATCCGCGGGGCGAACGAGGGGAGCGAGAAGGGTTAGCCGACCGTGAGCGAGTAGTCCACGGCCACCCAGAACCCGCCCGGCTCGAACTCGCCGCGGATCTCCAGGAAGTACGACCCGGGCTCCAGCCCGTCGATCGTCGTCCAGAGCCCCCAGGCGCGCGCCCTGCGGAAGACCCCGATGGACATCGGCGAGCCCTTGACCGGCTTCAGCCGGAAGGGCCGCTGGTTGTGCACCTCGACGGCCGGGAGCGGCACGCCGTTCAGATCGGCCCCGCCGACGGCCGAGGGCACCACGAGCTTGCGCCCGCCGGACAGCAGCGCCGGGCCGCAGATGTTGACCAGCGGGAAGAACAGCGGGCGTCCTGCGGGGACGTGACAGCTGCGCTTGGCCTTGCCGCCGAACGTTCCGGCCAGGAACCACACGTCGTCCGGCTGCCCCTCGGCGGCGAACGCGCCGGTGGGATCTGCCACCGGATTACGCTCCGCGGGTGTGGACGCCGCCCACATCCACCACCTTTGTGCCAATAAATCAGGATTCATGACGAGCTAGTATGCCGCTCTCCAGCGTACGGATCACGACAGCGGTCACGCCGTGCTTGGGCAGCTTCCCCTTCTCCGCCGCCTCCCACCCGGTGTAGACGAGCGCCCACAACACCTGCTCGACCCACTCGGCGCCGACCTCCGGATCGAAGACGCCCTCCGCCTGCCCGCGCTCGATGAGGCTGACCGTCGTCGGCACCGACATGTCCGGCGCCCACCCGGCGGCCTCGAGCTGCTCGAGCATGCGCGGGTCGCCGAACATGAACGCCAGCCGGTCCGCCACGTCCACCAGCGCCGCAACGAGCCGCCGCATCGCCTCCGGCACCGGCCCCTGGTCGATCGCCGCCGCCTTGACCGACTCCTCGACGGCTGCGAACGAGTCGACGATCGCCGCCCTGACCAGCTCGTCGCGGTCGGGAAAGTACCGGTGCAGGGTGGTGCGCCCGACGTCGGCCGCCCGCGCGATGTCGGCGAGCGTCGCCGACCGGTCGCGGGCCAGCACGGAGGCGGTGGCGCTCAGGATCGCGCGCCGCGTGCGCCCCCGGGAACCCGACTCGATCATGCGAGAAAGCCTACCAAGCCCTATTGTGGAACATTGATGTTCCATTATGGTGTTCTCATGATTCAAACGGAAGGACTGACGAAGCACTACGGGACGACCAGGGCGCTCGACGGCCTCGACCTGACCGTCGCGGAAGGCGCGGTCTGCGGCCTGCTCGGCCCCAACGGCGCAGGCAAAACCACCGCCGTCCGCATCCTCGCCACCCTCCTGCTCCCCTCGTCCGGCCGCGCCACCGTGGCCGGTCTCGACGTCGTACGGCAGGCCGCCCAGGTACGCCGCCGGATCGGCCTGGCCGGGCAGGAACCGACGGTCGACGAGATCCTCACCGGCAGGGAGAACCTGGAGATGTGGGCGCGCCTCTACTCCCTGCCCGCGCCCCGGGCTCGCGCCAGGGCGGGCGAGCTGCTCGACCGGTTCGGCCTGGGCGAGGCGGCCGACCGCCGGGTCAAGCACTACTCCGGTGGCATGCGGCGCAGGCTCGACGTGGCCATCGGCCTGATCCTGGCCCCGGGAGTCCTCTTCCTGGACGAACCCACCACCGGGCTCGACCCGCGCAACCGCGCCGAGGTGTGGCGGTCGATCAGGGAGCTGGCGCGCGGCGGGACGACGGTGCTGCTCACCACGCAATATCTGGAGGAGGCCGACCAGCTCGCCCACCAGATCGTGGTGCTCGACCGGGGACGGGCGATAGCGGACGGGCCGCCGGACGAGCTCAAGGCGATGATCGGCGGCGACCAGATCGACCTGGTGGTCCACGACCGGGTCGCCGAGGCTGCGGCGATCGTGGGCCGTGTCACGGGCTCCTCGCCGGAGGTCGACGCGGACCTGCGCAGGATCGTGGCGCCCGTCCGTGACCGGGTGGTGGCGCTGGTCGAGGTCATGCGTGCCGTACAGGACGCCGGAGTGACCGTGGAGGACGTCTCCTTGCGTCGGCCCACGCTGGACGAGGTGTTCCTGCGGCTGACCGAGAGGGAGGTGGCGGCGTGACGGCCTGGATCGTGGCGCGGAAGGGGTTGATCCACTGGCGGCGCAACCCCGCGCTCGTCCTGGGCAGCCTGCTCTATCCGATGGTGATGGTGCTGCTGTTCGGGTTCGTGTTCGGCAGCGCGATGAACGTGGCGGGGGGTGGTGACTACCGCGAGTTCCTCATGCCGGGCATGTACGGCCAGGCCATGATGCTGGGCGTCATGTCGACGATGGCCATCGTGACGGCCGAGGCGTCGAGCGGGGTCACCGACCGGTACCGGTCGATGCCGGTGTCGATGGCCGGGGTCGTGCTCGGGCGGAGCGCGACGGAGATGGTCAACACCGTGCTGGAGCTGGCGATCCTCATCGGGTGCGGGCTGGCGGTGGGGTGGCGGTTCCACCTCGGGGTGGGGAACGCGCTGGTCGCGGTCGGGCTGCTGCTCCTCGTGCGGTTCGCGCTGATCTGGGTGGGCATCTTCCTGGGCCTGAAGATCACCCCGGCGGCGGCTGGGGCGGCGTGGATGCCGTTGATGCCGCTCACGATGCTGGCCAACACGTTCGTCTCGCCGTCCCAGATGCCCGGGTGGCTGGGCACGATCTCGGAGTGGAACCCCCTCTCCGCCACGGTCGCCGCCTGCCGCACCCTGTTCGGCAACCCGGGCTTCTCCGGCGACTCCTGGGCCTCCCAGCACGCCTTGCTGCTGGCGGTCGCCTGGCCGCTGCTGATCATCGCGATCTTCCTGCCGCTCTCCGTCCGCGCCTACCGGAGGCTCAGCAGGTAGACGGCGGGTGCCAGCGGGTGAGGGTTCTGGTGGGGCCGAAGGAGCCCTTCTCGTAGGGTTCCGGCTGGTCGGCGAGGTCGAGGACGGGGGCGACGATGCGCCACGACTCCTCGACCAGGTCGAAGCGGGCGAAATGCCGTGGATCCCCTTCGACGGCGTCGCCGAGCACCCGCACATAGGCGGCCTCGTTGGCCCCGAGCACCTGGGTGAAGTCCACGTTCACCGGCACCTCCCTGGTGCGCTCCGTGCCCTCGGGGTCCATCGCCAGCAACGTGAACCCCACCCCGGCGCGCGGCTCCAGCCGGAACCTGATGAGGTTCGGCGGGCACCCCCGCGACCCCACAGCAGGAAACAGCGCCAGCGGCGGCCGCCGCAGCTCGGCGACCACCTCCAGCGTCTTGACCGCGAGGTTCTTCCCGGTGCGGATGTAGAACGGCACGTCGGCCCAGCGCCAGTTGTCGATCTCGACCCGCAGCTCGACGAACGTCTCGGTCACCGACCCCGGCTTGACTCCCGGCGTGTCCAGGTACCCGGCGTACTGCCCACGCACCCACTTCTCCACCGGCTGTACGGCACGCAGCAACCGAGCCCGCTCGTCCAGCTGCGCACGGGCCTCGGCGGACGGCGGCGGGTCCATCGCCAGATACGCCAGCACCTGCAGGAGATGGTTCTGCACCACGTCCCTGACCGCGCCGACCGGGTCGTAGAACGCGCCCCGGTCGGCGACGTCGAAGTCCTCCGCCATGGTGATCTGCACCTCGCGCACGTAGGTGCGGTTCCAGATCGGCTCCAGCATCGTGTTGGCGAACCTGAACACCATGAGGTCCTCGACCGGCTCCTTGCCCAGGAAGTGGTCGACCCTGAACAGGTGGTCCTCGTCGAAATACTTGAGCAGCTCGGCGTTGAGCGCCCTGGCCGACTCCAGGTCGCGGCCGAACGGCTTCTCCACCACCAGCCGCGCGTTCCGGTTGAGCCCGACCCCGGCCAGCCCTTCGGCCACCACGGCGAAGAGCGAGGGCGGCACGGCCAGGTAGTGGGCGGCGAACCCGCTGACCTCCGCGCGCAGCCGTTCAAAAGTTGATTTATCCCGATAATCACCGGCGACCAGCCGGAGCGAGCTCGACAACCGCTCGAAGGCCGCCTCGTCGATCTCCCCCTTGGCCGCCACGGCCTCGCGCGCGTGGGCTCGCAGGTCGTCCAGCGTCCAGTCGGTCAGCGCCACCCCGACGACCGGCACCCCCAGCTCGCCGAGCACGCAGAGCCGGTAGAGCGCGGGAATGACCAGCTTCTTCGCCAGATCCCCCGTGATGCCGAAAAGGACCAACACGTCCGCCCTCATGCCATCCCCTCACTCTAAGTAGTCATAATGCTACTATGAGCGAGATAGTGCGAAGTCTGGTCCCCGCACGGATGGACCGCCTGCCCTGGGCGCGGTTTCACACCCGGGTGGTGATCGCACTCGGCGCCGCCTGGGTGCTCGACGGCCTCGAGATCACCATCGCCAGCCTGGTCGGCCCGGTGCTCCAGCGCCAGGACACGCTCCACCTGACCTCGGCGGAGGTCGGACTGGCCGCCACGATCTACCTCATCGGCGAGGTCGTCGGCTCGCTGTACTTCGGGTTCCTGTCCGACCGGCTGGGCAGGCGCAAGCTCTTCCTGCTGACGCTCGGCATCTACCTGGCCGCGAGCGCCCTGTCGGCGTTCTCCCCCAACCTGTGGGTCTTCCTCATCCTGCGGTTCGTCGCCGGAACCGGCATCGGCGGCGAGTACGCGGCCGTGAACTCCGCGATCGACGAGCTGATCCCCGCCCGCTACCGCGGCCACACCGACCTGGCCGTCAACGGCACCTACTGGCTGGGCGCGATCATCGGTACGGCGGGCACCTACATCCTGCTCAACCCCGACTTCCTGCCCGCCAACATCGGGTGGCGCATCGGCTTCCTCATCGGCCCCGTGATCGGCCTGGCGCTGTGGCAGCTACGGCGGCACATCCCGGAGAGCCCGCGCTGGCAGCTCACCCACGGGCACGCGGCGGCCGCCGAGGAGACGGTCGCGCAGATCGAGGCGGAGGTGGAGCGGGAGACCGGCAAGCCGCTCCCGCCGGTCGACAAGTCCAAGGCGATCGAGGTCAGGCCCGAGAAGGGGCTGCCGCTGATCGTGGTGGCCAGGACGTTGTTCCGCACCTACCCGACCCGGTCGCTGGTCGCCGTCTCGCTGATGACCACGCAGTCGTTCCTCTACAACGCGATCTTCTTCTCGTCGTCGCTGGTGCTCACCCACTTCTTCGGGGTCAGCGCCAGTACGGCGCCCGCCTATTTCTTCTTCTTCGCCATCGGCAACCTGCTCGGGCCGCTGCTGCTCGGCCGCTTCTTCGACACGGTCGGGCGCAAGAAGATGATCGCCGGGACCTACATCAGCTCGGGGGTGCTGCTGGCCATCTCCGGCATGATGTTCCAGGCCGGGCTGCTCACCGCGCTCACTCAGACGTTGTTGTGGTCGGCGATCTTCTTCATCGCCTCGGCGGCGGCGAGCTCGGCGTATCTCACAGTGTCGGAGATCTTCCCGATCGAGATGCGTGCCCAGGCCATCTCGATCTTCTTCGCCATCGGGCAGCTGGTGGGCGCGATGGGCCCGACCATCTTCGGCTCGCTGATCGGCGACCAGGAGCACCCCGCCACGACGGGCCTGTTCATCGGTTACCTGGTGGGAGCGTGCGCGATGATCGCGGGTGGGCTCATCGAGGCGAAGTTCGGCATCAACGCGGAACGCCAGTCGTTGGAGGACATCGCCGAGCCCCTGACCTCGGTGCGCAAGGCGGCGGGCAAACTCGCCACCCGCATGTCCCCCAAGGACCCGCCCCTCCCGTAACCCGTCACAGCGACCGGCTCCGCCGTACCCCGGGCCGCCGGGACACCGCCGCCGTCACAGGTGCAGCCGCGTCACGCCACCAGCTCCAGCTTGTGGGCGGCAGCCGTACGGCGGGCGATGGCCGGACCCAGCGCCAGCACCGCGAACGCCGCCGCGACCCCGCCCACCAGCGCCGCCCACCACAACACAGCCGAGTCCATCGCGAACACCGCCGCCCCAGCCGTCAGAGCCGTGAACCGCGCCACCCCCCACGTCCACTGGAAAGCACCCTGGTAACGCCCGCGGGCGTGCGCGGGAGCCAGGTTCGCCACGATCGACGCCGCGATCCCTCCAACCGCCGCCTCACCGACCGACCAGAGCACCACGGTCACCGCGTAGACGGCCGGGCCATCGGCCACGCCGGTCAGCGCCACCCCCACCGCGATCAGCACGCTCGCGGCCACGAACACCGGCAACTGCGGCAGCTTCGACAACACCGCCGTGGCGATGGGCTGCAGCACCACGACCACCACCGCGTTGATCACCGCCATCAGCCCGTAGACCGCCGGCGACAACCCGTCCTCCCGTACGGCCAGCGGCAGCGCGACCTCGGTCAGCGAGTACACGACCAGCCCCGCCCAGAACAGCGGCAGCAGCGCCAGCATCAGCTTGTCCCGCAGCACCACGCCGTACCCGACCCCGTCGTCCGCCTTGGCCGACCGGACCGGCCGGTCACGCGGCAGGAAGGCCACCAGCACCACCGCGAACCCCAGCGCGGCCGCGATGTCCACCGTGAACAGCAACCAGAACCCGCGCTCCGCCAGGAATCCGCCCAGCACCCCGGCGATCGCCGCGCCCACGTTGATCGCCCAGCCGAACAGCGCGTAGGCGGCCCTGCGCCGCTCCGGCTGCACCGTGTCGGCCAGCACCGCGTAGATGGCC
The DNA here is from genome assembly GCF_044457355.1 of Nonomuraea sp. NPDC050556. NCBI lineage: Bacteria > Bacillati > Actinomycetota > Actinomycetes > Streptosporangiales > Streptosporangiaceae > Nonomuraea > Nonomuraea sp. NPDC050556. The sequence continues at coordinate 635,040 of NZ_JBITGU010000004.1, forward strand.
GGGCTGACACTCGCGCCGGTCGCGCTCAACGCCATGGCGGCCAGCGCCAGCGTGGTCAACCCAGGCGCCAGGAACAGCGCGCCGTTCGCCAGCGCGTTGCCGACCAGCCCGATGAGCATCGTCGACCGCCTGCCCAGCCGGTCGGCCAGCACCCCGCCCACCATGGGGCCGATCAGGTTGCCGGCACCCAGTGCGCCGAGCACCCAGGGTGTCTGCTCGGCCGTGATCCCACGGGAGGCCAGGTAGAAGACAAGAAAGGGGGTGACCACAAAGCCGAGCCGACCCACGATGGTCCCGGTGAACAGGACCCAGATAGCGCGCGGAAACCCGCCGAACTGTGCAGTGAACATGGAGGAGATCCTGCGCGTGTCGGGCATCGGCGGCGAGTCATTAAGCTCGGACCGAATCTCCCGTCTCCCCAGGAGGGCGCATGGAGGCTGAGCTGGCCTTCTCCACCGGTGATCTGGCGCACACCCGGTTCTCGGTCTCCCCGATGTGGGAGGTCGTGACGAGCGTCCGCACGCTGCTCACCACCCCGACACCGTCCTTGCACCGGCCGTGGGTCGAACAGGTCCTCCCTCGGGTCCGCTCCACGGGCCTGGGGCTGCTGGCGAAGCTCATCCCGCCGACCGGCTACCTCCCCGACTTCCTCACCCCGACGCCGAAGACCGCCTTCCCCACCCTGGACTCCGAACTGGCCGCCATAGCCGCGACGCCCGCCTCGGTGATCCGTACCGAGCTGGCGGTTCTGGACATGGACCTCAGCGACGTGGACCTCAGCCACCTGACCGCCGAGATCGAGACGTACTGGGAACTGGCCCTGGCCCCCTACTGGGCGCGTATCAGGACGGTGTTGGAGGCCGACGTCTTCCACCGCGCACGGCAGGTGGCCGAGCACGGCTCCGCCCACCTGCTCAACGACCTGCACGCCTCGGTTCGGTGGGACAACGACACGTTGCTGCTGGTCCGCAGGCAGTGCGCCATCGTCCGCGACCGCCCGGGGTCGGGACTCATCCTGATCCCGTCGATCTTCGCCTGGCCCCACGTCCTGACCCGCTCCGTGGCCCCCGACCCCCCGCAACTCGCCTATCCCGCCCGAGCGGTGGGCACGGTGTGGGAAAAACGATCAGGTACGGACAACACCGCGATAGCCGCCGTGATCGGCAAGTCCCGCGCCCTGCTGCTGGCCGAACTGGAATCCCCCGCCTCAACCACCCAACTGGCCCAGCGCGCAGGATTGTCCGCAGCGGGAGTTTCCCAGCACCTGACCGCACTACGCGACGCCGGCCTCGTCACCGCCCACCGCGCCGGCCACAGCGTCCTCTACGCCAGAACCGCCATAGCCGACTCCCTCCTCACCGCCTAGTCGTACAGTCGCCAGGCCTGGGCCCTGACCGCCGGGTCCAGCAGCCTGCGCTTGCGCAACATCACGTCCAGATGCCTGCCGGGCGGGCGGTCCGCGGGAGCGCCCCGGTCGAGCAGCACCGCGTCGGACACTCCGTCCCGCCGGACGACGACGTCGACGCGGTGACCGTCCACCTTCTCGCCGAGCTCGACGGTCGCGCTCGGGTCGGCCGACAACCGCCGGTAGAGGCGCAGCAGGAGTTCGTCGGGGGGTGGCGGATCGGCATCCGGCTGGAGGAGTCCGGCCGCGACGCCGCCACGCCGGCTCCAGAACGTCTGGTCGCCCACGACCACCAGCAGCGACCGCGCGCGGGTAATGGCCACGTTCCACAGGTTCGGCTGGCGCTCGATCCAGCTGACCGCGCCCTCCCGCATCTCCTCCGTGGCGACCAGGGACAGGATCATCGCGTCGCACTCGCCGCCCTGGAACGTGTGCACCGTCCCGACCCTGACCTTCCGCCCGTCCAGCATTCTCGTCAGGAGGTCGGCCTGGGCCTTGAACGGCGTCACCACGCCGATCTTCGCCTTGGACGGCAGGCGCTCCAGCAGGTAGTCGACGCAGGTGACCACCTTGTCGGCCTCGGCCTGGTTCAGCCACGACTCCAAGGTGGCCGGCCGCGACGCCCGCCCTCGCACGTGGGTCCACCTGATGACCTCGCCGGGAACGGACGGACGGTTCCTCGTGTCGGTCAGCACCTCCAGCGCTCCGCCGTAGAAGAGCCTGTTGGCCAGCTGGCCGATGTCGGGATGACAGCGGTAGTGCTCGTCGAGCAGCAGGCTGCCGCCGTGCGCTGCTTCAGCCGCGTGGAAGGTGGAGTGCCGCCGGTAGGAGAGCTTGTGCTCCTCCAGCCACTCCGGCCGCAGTCCTGCCTCGCGCCTGATCCGCGCCTCCTGGTCAGCGCTCAGGGTCGCGATGTGCGGCAACTGCATCACGTCGCCGATGATCAGCGCTCGGCGCGCGCGGAACAGCAGCGGAATGACGTGCGGGATCGCGCACTGGCTCGCCTCGTCGACGACCACCAGGTCGAACAGCGCAGGTTCCGGCGGGAACCGCCGCGCGGACATGGAGGTGACCGCCCATGCGCGCAGGTGTTCCAGCACCAGCTTCAGCTGATACCAGTCCCGGCCTCCCTGTTCACCCGCCTGCACCAGCTCGCGGACGGCCCGGCGGCCTCTCGCCGCACCGCTCGCGACCTCCAGCTCGGCCAGGCGCTTCGAGCACACGCGTACCTGCTGCTCCGCCCGCTCCAAAGCCGCGGTCAGCCCGGCGTCGTCCCGCCACGCGACCGTCCTGGCGCGCAACTCGCGCAGGCGCAGCTCGCTCGCGGCGAATCCGGTCAGCGCCACGCGGACGTCGTCGTCACCGGCCAGGGCGGCCAGCCCGAGGCGTCGCAGGAGCCGGGCACGCCGCCAGGCACCGAACAGCCGGGCCTGCCCCGCACGGAGGGCTCGGCGCAGGTCCCTGTCGGAGGCGAGCCGCTCGGCGAGCGTCTCGACCGTCTGGCCCAGGGCGGCCGCATGACCTTCACGCTCCTGGCCGGCCCCGGCGAGGTCGCGTTCCGTCGCGCCGATCTCACCCAGCTCGGCCATGACCACGTCGAGATCGTCGTTGGCCAGGAGGAGGTCGGCGCGGGCCGTCTCCAGCCCGCCGGGTGGCGTCCGCACGGCGGCGAGCCGGTTCAGCGACGCCGTTTCCTTGGGCCGCTGCTTCTGCTTGTTGCCCGTCCTGATCACGCTGTCGGGGATCAGGTCGTCGCAGCGCCGTACCACCTCGTCGACGGCCTCGTTGTTGGTGGAGGCGACCAGCACCCGCTGGCCGTTGGCCACCGCAGTGGCGATCATGTTGGCGACCAGCTGGCTCTTTCCCGTGCCAGGAGGCCCGGTGGCGACCGTGAGGCGTCGGGTCATGGCGGACCGGATGACGTCGAGCTGGGCGGCGTTGGCGGGGAGCGGGGTGACCACCAGCTCGGCATGGCCGTCCGACTTCGGCTCTGCGGTGCCGGGCCACAGGGCGGCGAGCGCCGTTCCCGCGACCTTTTGGAGTTGCCCCTCCACCGCGGCAAGGTCCCTGAGCAGGCTCTTGGATATGTCCTCGGTCGGGGAGACGCGGAAGAGCAGTGCGGCGTTGCGCGCGCCGCGCCCGGGAGAGCGCAGGTCCAGGTGGCTGTCGAGGTCGGTCGGGCGGAGCTCCTGCACGACGGGGATCTCGTACTCGGTCCTGAGGAACGCGCCCAGGTTGTCGGCCATCACGCTGTGCTGGCCGGCCAGCCAGCCCTCCTGGTAGGTACGGGCGAGGTCGGCCGCCTGCTCGGGCCCGAGGACGTGACGCGCGAGCCCGGTGTGCGGGATCACCGAGCCGTACGGCTTGAGCCGCGTCGTACCGCCCTCGGTGACGACCTCCACCCGCCTGATCACGAGCGGAGCGAACCGCGCACGCTGCTCCCCGCGCCCGGCGGGCAGGACCACGACGGGGTAGCCCGCCCACAACTCCGACTCGGTGTCGACGCTGTCGACGAACTTCTGGATCTCCGGTGTCACCCGCACGGCTTCGGCGTCCCCCGAGACGAAGCGCTCGGCGCCGGTCAGGCACACGTAGGAAACGCCCTGGCCGGCGACTGTCATGAGCGGCATGCCGAGAGCCTCGGCCTGGACGCACATGCGGTGGTAGGCGAGCAACCGCCCCCAGTCCGGTGGCTCCTCTGATGACTTCGCCCAGGATGGAACGCTCGCGACCGGTTGCCGCGCGGTGAGCGGCTTCAGCGCTGGCGGCACCTGCGGGCAGCGCGCCAGCACGATCTTCCCGTTGACCGCCAACGACGACTTCTCGGGCCGCTGCCGCCCCTGGGCGCGCATACGTTCCGAGACGTAGGAGAAGAGGTCGTCCACCCCGACCTGCTCGGACCCCGCCCGCCCGGCCTTTCCGCCGCGCAGCGCCTCGACCAGCTCCGCGGTGAACAGGGACGGCCCGAGTCCGTCGGCGAAGGACGCCTCACCGGCCCCGGAGGACGCGATCACGTAGGCGCCCTTGCTGGAGACCGGCGTGTCACTGAGCGACTTGGCCATGGGGACGTCGCCGGTGCGCCAGCCCTGCACGAAGCCGCCGCTCTGGCAGCAGTCGAGGATGACCACCTTCTGCGGCGCGAGACACGACTCGAGCTCGTCGTTGACGAACGAGGCGCCGACGGCGCTCCGCTGGAGGTGTTCGTGGTCGGTGTCGCGGGCGACGAAGCAGAACTCGCCGGTGGACTGGGACAGGCGCACGCCGTGGCCGGAGATGTACAGCAGGGCCAGGTCGTCCACCCCGCACGACTCGAGGAACCCGCTGACGGCGCGGCGCATGTCGGCGGCGTCGAGGTCGACCGCCACCGCGACGCTCGCGAACGCGCCGATGCCCGGGTGGTCGAGCACCTGCTTCAGCTGCCAGACGTCGGCGCGGCAGGACGGCAGGTCGGGGAAGCGGTCGTCGCGATACGTCTCGGTGCCGATGAGAAGCGCGCGTCGCCGCAGCGGGGGTGTCACTGCCGCTCGCCGTCCAGGAACTGTCTGATCATCCGCTCCTGGGCGGCGTCCGGGCTGCCGTCGATCTCCACGCTCCTCTCGCCGTCCTTGAGGACGACCTTCTTGTGGCGCTCGGTGGCGCACCATTCCTTGATGGTCGTGATCAGGAGCTGTACGGCGGGCCTTGACGCGACGCCGACGGCGGCGACGAGCGCCAGATCCACGACGCCGCCCTTGTGTCCGTCAGCGCGGGCGGGCTCCTGGGGCGCGAAGTCGACCTGCACCTCGTCCAGGTCCTTGAGCGCCATGTACAGAGCGCGGGTCTGCCGTTCATGACGTAGCACGTCGCCTGTTGTCACGACTTCGATGAGCATGACTTCTCCGTCATTCGCTGGGGAGCGCCTTATTTTGCGGGCAAAAGCGAAGATCGGCAACTTGAGCGACCTTTATTGCAGTTGTATGCAAGAAGAAATTGACGGCTCGAAAATACTGTCGAGAATCTAGTTCACGGCAGCTTGGAGTATCGCCAGGTTGGTCCATTCGTCAGGGGAGAGCTGATAAGCACGGCTGAGTGCGCCGACGTCAGCCTTCGTCGGCGCGATGAGCCCGCTCTCCAGGTTCGCGATCTCGCCGGGGGACATCCCGGCCCGCTCGCCGGCCTCGTCCAGGGAGAACCCGATCTTCTGACGGGCGTCGCGGAGCGCGTGCGCCAAGTGGGCATGCTGCGGGCTCAGTGGGGCGCGCGTCACCGCGACACTCGGGATGGCCGTACCCCCGGCCGCCAGCTCCGGGGAACGCGGCCACAGAAGGACGGCGACAACGATGACAGCCAGAAGACTCGCGATGCCGCCGGTGCCCACAACCACACGCGGGCTTCGCCGGTGGTGCTCACGGACCCACGTCCACCCACCGGCTATTCTGCGCCAATGCCCCCGGACCTTCGCCATAAGCGACATTATGAATTCGCGACTGAGGGCGTCCAGAGTGCGCGTGGGCAGAATTTACTGGCTCGACATAACCCACTTAAGGGGCGATTATCCTCTATCGCGCCTTTTCTATGGCTTCGGTGATCGGGGTGGGGCCGGTGGTGAGTTCGAGGGTGAGGTTGGGGAGGTTGGCTGTGGTGAGCAGGGTGGCCAGGACTGAGGCCACGTCGGCTCGGGGTACCGCGCCCGCCGCCACCGGGGGCGGGGACAGGGTGACCAGGCCGGTGCCCGGGGTGTCGGTCAGCCGGCCGGGGCGGAGGATCTGCCACCGCAACGAGCGAGCACGCAGGTCGTCCTCGGCCTGGGTCTTCGCGTCGATGTAGGCCTTCCACACCTCGTCGGACCCAGGGGCGGGTGGGGAGCCCGCGCCCATGGTGGAGATCTGGACGAAATGCGGGACCCCTGCCGCCTCGGCCGCCGTCGCCAGCTTCACCGAGCCGTCCCTGTCCATCGTGTACTTGCGTTCAACGCCGCTCCCCGGACCCGCCCCGGCCGCGAAGACGGTCGCGTCGGCGCCGCTGAGCACGTCGGCGACGTCCGATGGCGATGCCGACTCCAGGTCGAGTACGGCCGGCGTCGCCCCCACCGCCGCCAGATCCGGGGACTGGGAGGCGTGCCGGATCAACCCGGTGACGGCTATGCCGCGGGCGGTGAGGATGCGGGACGTGAGCAGGGCGATCTGGCCGTGACCACCGGCGATGACGATGCGCATCCTCTGACGCTATGCGAGCACTCAGGCAATATGGGGTCATGCGCAATCCAGCACTGCAGAAACTGGACGTTCTTCTCGGCGAGTGGGACGTGAAGGCGCCCTTCGAAGCCCCCGGCCGGGTGTGGACCACGTTCGAGTGGCGCGGCGACCACCTCGTCCACCTCACCCAGGCCGAGGGCGCCCAGGAGGGCATGCCGTTCCCGTCCACGCAGATCATCGGGCTGGACGACGCGACCGGCCTGTTCACCTGCCTCTACACCGACGGCCGCGGCGTCTGCAGGGTCTACCAGATGAGCTTCGAGGGCGACGTCTGGACGATCTGGCGCGACGCGCCCGCCTTCCACCAGCGCTTCACGGCCACGGTCGGCGAGCAGATCAAGGGCCGCTGGGACTTCTCGGAGAACGGCGAGGACTGGCGCACCGACTTCGGGCTCACCTACATCCCGAGCACCGGGTGAGGCCGGTAGGGGCTTTCCATGGACGCGACCTCCGCTTCGTCCAAGCACACGTCGAGGGAGGCGACGGCGTCCGAGATGTGCTGAGGGCGGGTGGCGCCGACGATCGGGGCGGTCACCACAGAACGGTCGTTCTCCCCATAGAGCGCGTCACCTAGGGGGTCGTTGCCCGGGCGGGTGGTCGGGCCGGTCCTGGCCTGCGGCCCGCGCGCCGGCGGGCTGTAGGGAAGCACGGCGTCGCGGGGTCCCACCGGTGGATCTGGTAGAGGTCGATGTAGTCCACGCCGAGCCTGCGCAGCGACGCGTCGACGGCGGCGAGGATGTGCTTGCGCGACAGCCCCTGGTCGTTGGGCCCAAACCCGGTCGCGCCCTCCCGGCTTCACGTACTTCACAGGTCGAGGACGACCTTGCCCGCCACCCGGCGCGCGAGCAGCTCCGACGCCGCGTCCGACGCCTGCGACCACGGTCCGCGCCACCCGATCTGCGGGTCCAGGGAGCCGGACTCCAGCAATCCGGCCAGGTAGGCGAGGTCGTCCCCGAAGGGCGTGGTCACGTTGAAGTTCTCGATCCGCCCCCGCGCCGACCGCACCCGCGCCTCCTCGAAGTCGATCACCGTGGGCTCCCGCGACGCCTTGCCGATCGCCTGCACGACCCCGTCGTCCTCCAGCAGGTTGAACGCGTCGGCGAGCTGCTGCCCGCCCACGTTGTCCAGCACGCCGTACACCCGGCCGCGCAGCAGGGACGGCTCCGCGACCACCTCGGAAGCGCCCAGGTCGAGCAGCCCCTCGCCACGCGCGGCGCTGGCGATCACGTGGGCCCCCGCCCGAGCGGCGAGCTGTACGGCGAAGCGCCCCACCCCGCCCGACGACCCGGTGATCAGGACCCGCCGCCCGAGCAGCGCGCCCAGCCTGCGTACGGCCTGCAGCGCGGTGACCCCCGCGACCGGCAGCGCGCTGGCCCGCCCGAACTCGACCCCGTCCGGCAGCACGGCCAGCTCGGCGGTCTCGACCGCGCGCAACTGCGCCCACGCCCCGCCCCATCCGAACGTCACCACCCGCGCGCCCACGGCGGGCCCGGTGCCGTCGGCGGCGGCCTGCACGACGACGCCGGATGCGTCCCACCCGGACACATATCCGGGCCTGGGCGAGGCGTAGGCGACCTCCCCGAAGTTCAGCGAAACCGCCGCCACCTGGACAAGAGCCTGCGAAGGCGTGGGAACCGGCTCGGGCACGAGGCCGATGGACAGGGACGGGTCGAAGATCAGTGCTTGCATCATGGGACTCACCCTTCGGGAAGCCACGCACGGATCACGCACGACAACCTGTCGAGCGCCTCTTCCACCTGGTCGGTGCGGATCGCCCCGAACCCCAGCATCAGCCCCGGCCGCGGCCCCGGGGTCGCCGCGTGCGCGGCCATCGTCCAGACCGCGACGTCCCGCTCCCTGGCCCGCTCGGCGACCGCCAGCAGGTCCTCCCTGCTCCCGCGACGGGCATAGGCGCTGATGTGCAGCCCCGCCACCGCCGGAATGGGTTCCAGCCACGGCGCGAGCGGCCCGTCCAGCGCCGAGAGCACGAGGTCGCGCCGCACCTGGTACTCGCGGCGCGCCGTCCTGACGTGCCTGGCCAGCGCGCCCTCCTCGATGAACCTGGCCAGCGCCCCCTGGTTCGGCAGCGCGGTGTGCCAGTCGGCCAGGTGCTTCGCCGCCCGCACGGCCCGCCGCAGGGACGGCGGCACGATGAGGAACCCCATGCGCAACGTCGGCAGCATGATCTTGGAGAACGAGCTCAGGTAGAGCACGAGCCCCGCCTGGTCGAGGCTGTGCAGCGCCTCGATGGGCCGCCCGGTGTAGCGGAACTCGCTGTCGTAGTCGTCCTCGATGACGGCGGCCCCGGTCTCCTGGGCGAACGCCAGCAGCTCCATCCGCCGCGTCAGCGACATGGCGAGCCCGAGCGGCGACTGGTGCGACGGCGTGACGTACACCATCCGCGCCGTGCGCGGGAGCGCAGACACCACCAGCCCGTGCGCGTCGACCGGCACCGGCACCACCTGGGCCCCCAGCGACGCGAACAGCCGCCTGGCCATGTGGTAGCCGGGCTCCTCGATCGCCACCACGTCACCGGGCCCGACGAGCACCCGGGTGACCAGGTCGAGCGCCTGCTGGATCCCGGTGGTGACCACCACGTGGTCAGCGTCGGTGCGCACGCCCCTGGCGACGCCGACGTGCCTGGCGATGGCCGCGCGCAGCTCGGGCAGCCCCATGGGGTCGCCGTGCGCAGCCGTACCGACCGCCGACGGGCGCAGCTCGGCCGCGACCACCCTGCGCCACGTCTGGTAGGGGAAGAGCCTGGCGTCGACGATGCCGGGGCGCAGGTCGAACCGGGCGCCGTGGGCGCTGAGGTCGGGCGGCTCCGGCTCCTGCTCCCACTGCGGCCTGGGCCGCAGCGCCCGGCCCGTGGGCCGCCGCTCCCCGGCTGACTCCCCCACGGCGGCGCTGACGTAGGTGCCAGCGCCGGCTCTGGTGACGAGGAACCCCTCGCCGGTCAGCCGTTCGTAGGCGGTGGCCACGGTGTTGCGCGAGACCTCCAGCCGCCGGTGCAGCTCCCTGCTGGACGGCAGCGCCTGGCCGGGCCGCAGCCGCCCGTCGAGGATGGCGGCGCGGATCTGCCGGTAGATCTGCCCGGCCAGGTCGCGATCGGCCAGGCTGATGTGCAAGTCCACGCGCCGAAGCCTATTCGTGACTGGCCCGGAGCAAATCACCACATATCGGCTCTTCTGGCTCCCGTTCAACGCTCCTACGGTCGGTCATCATGACGGGGATCACACGACGCAACGTAATTGCAGCAGGTACGGCGGTGCTGGGCGGCACGGCTCTGGTGGGTACGGAGGAGAGCGCGGCGGAGACGCCCGCCACCACGGTCAGGCCGGGCGACCCGCAGTACCCGGACCTGGTCAGCGGCTACAACCAGCGCTTCGTCGGCAGGCCGGAGTACGTACGGGTGGTCGGCTCGGCCAGCCAGGTGGTGCAGGCGGTGAACGAGGCGGTGCGCGCGGGCAAGCGGGTGGCGGTGCGCAGCGGCGGCTACTGCTTCGAGGACTTCGTCGCCAACCCGGACGTCCAGGTCGTCATCGACATGTCCACCATGAAGACGATCGCCTACGACCCGGCCAGGCGCGCCGTCTCCATCGAGGCGGGCGCGCTGATCGCGGACGTCTACAAGGTCCTGTTCACCCGCTGGGGCGTGGTGATCCCGGCCGGGATCTGCCAGAACGTCGGCGTGGGCGGGCACATCGCGGGCGGCGCGTACGGCTACCTGAACCGGCTGCACGGCCTCGTGGTCGACCACCTGCACGCCGTCGAGGTGGTCGTGGTCGACAGGAGCGGCAGGGCCAGGGTCGTGTTCGCCAGCAGGGAGGAGAACGAGGACCTGTGGTGGGCGCACACCGGTGGAGGGGGCGGCAACTTCGGCGTCGTCACCCGCTACTGGTTCCGCACCCCGGGCGCTTCCGGCAGCGATCCGCGGGGGCTGCTGCCGCGACCGCCCTCCGAGGTGCTGCTGCACACCCAGACGTGGCCGTGGGCGAGCATGACCGAGCAGGGGTTCGCCAGGCTCGTCCACAACGCGGGCGCGTTCTACGAGGCCAACAGCGCACCGGACTCGCCGTACAACAGCCTGTTCAGCCACCTGCGGCTGACCCAGAAGGTCCAGGGCAACATCGGGTTCGCCGCCATGCTCGACGCGACCAGGCCGGACGCCGAGAAGCTGATGGCCGACTTCGTCGGCGCGCTCGGCGACGGCGTGGGCGTGACGGCCGTGACCGGCCAGCACCGCACGGCGCCGTGGGTGCACGCCGTGTGGTGGAACGGCTTCGCCGGGACGAACCCGACGGAGCGCGCCAAGTTCAAGTCCGCCTACCTGCGTAAGAGCTTCACCGACGAGCACGTCGCCGGGATCTACCGCAACGCGATCCGTACCGACAACACCGCCCCCATGCAGGTGCAGATCGCCTCATACGGCGGCAAGGTCAACACGGTCGCGCCCAGCGCCACGGCTGTGCCGCAGCGCGACTCGGTGATGAAGGTCATGTGGGCGACCTCGTGGCAGAACCCCGCCGACGACGCCCGCTACCTGGGCGTGCTCAGGGACGGCTACCGCACGACGTTCGCCTCGACGGGCGGGGTGCCGGTGCACAACGACGTCACCGACGGCTGCTTCGTCAACTACGCCGACGCCGACCTGAGCGACCCCGCGCTCAACACCTCCGACCAGCCGTGGCACGAGCTGTACTACGGCGCCAACTACGCCAGGCTCCAGCAGGTGAAGCGGCGCTGGGACCCGCGCAACGTCTTCAGGCACGCCCAGTCGGTCCAGCCTGGATAGACGGCGGCACCGGGATGCCGAACCGGTGGTGCAGCGCCATGACGTCGCGGACGTCGTCGTCGTCGATCTCGTAGCCGGTGTGCGAGATCACCTGGAACTCGGCGGTGCAGCAGGCGACCCTCTGCCCGAGGATCGTCCCTGTGCCGTCGAGCGACCCCACCGGGTACGCGAGCCCGGCCGGGCCGTGGAAACCATCCGCGGTGGTCGTGGCGAGGTCGACCAGATGGGCATCCACCCTGCGGTCCGACGGGTCGGCGAGGACGAAGTTGAACGCGCTGTCCTCGCGGAACATCGTGAAGCCGTTCGCCCGCATGACCTCGTTGAAAAGGTCGAGGTCGGCGGCGGAGACGGCCAGGTCGAGGTCGTCGTGCGGCCTGGTCTGCTCCCCCAGCAGCGCGTCGACCCCCCACCCGCCGTCGAGCCACACCGTGACCCCGGCGGCCTCCAGGAGGCCGAGCACCTGCAACACGTCCCGCGCGCTCATCATCAGCTCATCCTGCCGCTCCTGATCAGACCGACGCAAAGGGAAAAGAACGCCACGGTGGCGGTGACCGTGCGGACCATGTTGAAGGTCACCCACGTGCCCTCGTCGAACCGCCGGCGCACCTCGGCGAGGTCGGCGATCCTGTCCGGGTTCCCCGCCGCCTTGAGCGCGTCGTTGAGCGGCACGTTCACTCCCACGGTGACGGCGAAACCGACCACGGTGAGCGCCAGGGCGATCAGCACCCAGACCAGCACGCCGCGCTGGCGCCAGTACAGGACCGCCGCGATCGCCAGCAAAACCGGCCCGCCCATGAAGGTGAGCATGAACCAGGGGTTGATGATCGCCCCGTCCAGAGCCTGGAAGGCGGCGACGAACGTACGGTCGTCCGTCGGGGCCAGCCCCGGCATGACGGTGTGCGCGTAGAGGCCGAAAACCCCCGCCGCCAAACCCGTCGCCATCGTCGCCGCCACCAGGACCACACTGCGCATCTTGTTCATGGGCTCATTCAAGTGGTTACGGCGGCGCGCCAGCCATGGCCGAGGAGCTCATCCGCATGCGTGAGAGTCTCCGCTTGACGCGAGTTAATCGCCGTTGCACGCTGGCAGAGATCTCGTCACATCCCCATGACACGCCGTTGCGATTTTATGCGCGCCCGAAATCCACCGGAGGAAGCATGCGCGGGAATTCCCTGCCGAATTACGAGTTGCTTTTCGGGGATCTCGATTTCCGCAAGGCCGACGCGGCCAGATCGGTGACCTCGCCGGCCGCGTATCTGGTCGACCTGCTCAGGCTGCTGGAGGACGAGATCCACGGCGCCACGCTGCTCGACCGCAGGCCGGACATCAGGGAAATCCCGCTCGACGCGCAGCACACGAACGACGAGGTCCCCTATCTGGAAATCGTTCTGGAGATTCTGGAGCGCCTCGTAGGACCGGACGCCTACGAGAAGTTACGCACCGCGAAGTTCCCCTTCGACAAACCGTTCAACCTGGCCTACGAACGGCTCGGCGTGTTTCTCGCAGAACGCCGCGTCGGGCGCGAGGAGTTGTCCAGGCTGTTCGACCGCGACGCCGACGTGCTGGCCCGCGAGTTTCTCGGGCTGTCGCCCGAGATGGTCGACCTCGTGGCCACGGCCAGGCCGAACGAGGCGGACCAGCGCGCCTACTACAACGTCAACCCCGACCGGCGCGAGCGGCTCGAGGACCTCGCCGACGCGGAGCTCTTCAGGAGCAGGACGTCGCTGTCCGGCGCCGAGCTGGAGGAGCTGCTGGCGAGCGAGTTCGTCCGCCAGGGCGAGGGCCGGGTCACCGCACGCGACGGCCGGCTGAGACTGCCCGCGCGCCGTGAGCTGCCCGAGTGGATGGACCGGGTCAACCGCTTCGTACGGCTGGCGCACCGCGCCCACCTGTCCCTGCCCGACCTCGACGTCGTGCTGAGCGCCTGCTGCGGCAACCGGCTCGACGGCCACGCGCTGCGGATCCTGGCCACGGTGGTCCACGTGAGCAGGACGCTGGACCTGCCGATCCCGGTCGTGGCGAGCCTGGTCGCGCCGGTCACCGTGGAGCCGCTGGAGCTCGGCGACGTGGAGCTGGACCGGATCAGGGTACGGCTGGCCGAGGCGGGCAAGGGCGACGTCGGCACGGCAGCGCCGCAGCGGGCGGCGCGCTTCATGTCGGCGCTCGGGCTGTCGGCCGACGAACTGTTCGACCTGCTCGCGGTGCTGGATGGAACGTTCCCCGTGCCCTTCGCCATGACCAGGAAGGCCGCGGACAGCCGGACGATCCTGGCCGAGCCTGACGTGGAGTCCGGGCTGTGGCTGGCGCAGGCGCTGCCCGCGCTGCTGAGGTGGACGCGCGCCAACGGGCTGTCGGCGCAGGACCTGACCGACTTCGCCGGTGGCCCGCGCGCGACCAACGCCGCGCCGTTCATCCCGGCCGTGGAGGCGGCCGATCCCGCGATGTTCGTCTCGAAGCGCTTCAGCGAGCGCGCCTCCCGCGCGATCTTCGACGCCCTGCCCGAGGCCTCGCCCTACGAGGCGCTGACCGGGCTGGCGGAAGCCACCGAGGCCGACTTCCTCGGCCTGGGGCTCGGCGACGCGCTGGCCGCGAAGATCTTCGCGAACCTGGTGTTCCTCGGATCGGTCGCGGCCGACGGCACGCTGGTCGAGGTGCCGACCGCGGTCGCCACCGACTTCTCCGGGCTGCGCGACCGGGTGACCCGACTACTGCGCCGCCTCGACGGCAGGTGCTACCCCTCCGACCTGGACGACCTGCCCGGCCTGACCGCGCCGCAACGCGAGGAGCTCTACGACAACCTCGTCTACAACGGCTACCTGAGCACGGAAGGCGACATCCTCGACGCCGACGTCCAGGACGTCAACGCGGCGCTGGACGACGTCGCCGCGCAGGTCGTGAAGCTGGTCGCCGACCGGGCCGAGCTGGCCGACAAGGAGCCGCTCGCCATCGAGCTGGGCTTCGAGGTCGAGGGGCTGCTGGCCAACCTGGAGTTCAACCGGCACATCGACGCGGAGGGCCACTACCGCGACAAGCGCGCCCTGGCCGCGCTCGACTACGCCGGCTTCGCGCTGGCCGCCGAGTTCGAGCCCTACAGGGCGGACGTGCTCGACGCGATCCAGGCGCAGCTCGCCGCGCGCCGGGCTGAGCTGTGCACGTTCCTCCCCGAGGCGTTCGCGCAGCTCGCCGACGAGGCGGAGGCGCGGCGGGTCCTCGACACCGGCGAGACCGACCTGCCGGTCGCCGAGGGCAGGCTGCTGGCCATCGAGGCCGAGCAGCGCCCCTACCGGCTGGACCTGGCAGCGCTGGGCGCGCTCGGGTTCACGGAGGAGGAGCAGCAGGGCCTGGTGGCGATGCTGATCGGCGGCGGCGACCTCGACGAGGGGCTGGCCGTACCCGAGGACCGGCTGGCGTTCTTCTCCCGGCCCACCAACGTGCTGGACTTCTACCTGCCTGGGCTTGAGGACTTCATCCCCGACGTGTTCGGGCTGCTCCACGCGGTCGCGACCGAGCTCCTGGCGGGCGTGGCGGAGATCGAGGCGACGCGGAAGGCGCGGGCGGCCAAGGAGGCGGCCGCGCTGCTGGCGGTGGCGCAGGACGCCCTCGGGGTGCCGGTCCCGGTCGTCTCGGCCATCTGCGCGGGCATGGAGGTCGAGCTCGCCGACGTCGTGCGGGCGCCGGGCCTCGCGCACCGCAGGGCCAAGGCGTTCGCCAGGATGGCGGCCAAGCTGGGGCTGTCGGCCACCGAGGTGGCGCTCGCCTTCGACGGCCAGCGGCTGGCCGCCCGCTTCCCCGAGCCGCTCGCGCTGCCCGCGGGGGTCGACGGGATCGACGCCCTGCTCGACAGCTCCGACGGCTACGTGTACCTGTTCCGCCGCGACCGCTACTGGCGCTACCGCGACCGGGTGGTCGTCGACAGCGGGCAGGTGAGCGCGCTGGCGAAGTCACTGACCGGCGTCGACGCCGCCTTCAGGCACCCGGACGGCTCCGAGTGGCTGGTCAGCGGTTCGCGCTCCTACGTGCGCGAGCGCGACAGCCAGCGCTGGGTGGGCCGCGACCAGGTGTGGGGCAGGATCAGGAACGAGTTCGCCGACCACGCGATCGAGGCGGCCCTGGTCGACGAGGAGGGCAGGGCCTGCCTGTTCGCCGGCGAGCAGTACATCCGCTACTCCACGACCGACTTCGGCCAGGTCGACGAGGGGTTCCCCCGACCGGCCGCGGACTTCGGCGAGCTGGGCTTCCACGGCAAGGACGGCCGCTTCCACCCCTTCGACGCCCCTCTTGAGAGCGCGCCCGACCCGGACGGCCCGCCGGACGCCGCGTTCGCCGACGCGAGCGGCGTCTACGTCTTCCACGGCGACAAGGTCATCAGGCACATCGCGAGCCTGGAGAACGAGGGCGCGCACGCGGACGACGGCTACCCGCTGAAGATCGAGACACGTTTCCGCACGGTGCCCGCCGAGTTCGAGAGCGGGCTCGACGCCGCCTTCACCGACGAGGGCGGGGTGCTCCACCTGTTCAAGGACGGCCGCACGGTCTCCCTCACCGGTTCGCGTGAGGCGGTCGAGACGGCGACGCGCTGGGGCGCCACCCGGGTCCCGTTCCCGAACGGGGTCGTCGACTCGGCGTTCGTCGGGCTCGACGGCCGCACCTACCTGTTCAGCGGCGACACCTACATCCGCTACTCGGGCTCCGACTACTCGCGGATCGACCTGGGCTTCCCGCGGCTGATCGCTCCCGACTGGGGCGGTCTGACCAGGGTCGGCGCGTCGTTCGTGCTCGACGGCGAGACCTACCTGTTCGGCGACGGCCAGTTCGTGCGCTACTCGACGGGCGACTACGGCAAGCCGGACGAGGGGTACCCGCAGCCGATCCCGGGCAACTGGTGGAACCTGCCCGACGCGTTCGGCTCCTCGGTGGACGCCGTCTTCACCAGCGCCGACGACCGCACCTACCTGTTCTCCGGCAGCCGGTTCATCGAGTTCGACGTACGGCGGCGCTGGTGGTCGGCGCCGCGCACGCTGGAGAACGACTGGGACAGCATCCCGTTCCGCTCGGTCGACGCCGCCTTCGTCGGGCGCGACGGCCGTACCTACGTCTTCTCCGGCCCGAAGTACGTCCGCTACTCCACGAGCGACTACACCGAGGTCGACGACCGCTATCCGGCGAACGTCGCCACGTACTGGGGGCTGGGGCGCAACAACCTGGCGCGCACCGGGCGGGTGGACGCGACGCTCCAGCTCGGCAGCCACACCTACCTGTTCTCCGGCGACCAGTACGTGCGCTGGACGGGAGGCTCCCCGGACTACGGCTACCCGCGCGCGCTGAGCACGCTGAAGACCGAGCCAGGGCTCGCCAACCTCGGCGCCGAGCTCGACGGGGTGGACGCCGCCTTCGCCGACCAGGGCAACGTGTACCTGTTCCGCGGCCCGACCTGCCACGTCGTGTCCGCCTCCCGCTACCGCAGCTACCAGGTCCCCGGCGTCCGCTGCGCGTTCATCGAGGACGGCCAGCTGATCGTCGAGGGCCCGGACGGCTGGCGCCGACGCAGCGGGGTCGAGGCGCTCGGCGTCGTCACCGAGCCGGTGCGCCCGCGCGCCCTCGCCGGAACCCCCGAGCGGTTCAGGTCCGGACTCGACGCGGTGCTGCAGGGCACGGACGGCACGACCTACCTGTTCAAGGGCGACACCTGCTACGACACCCTGCTCGACCGCGACTACCCGATCGGCGAGGCGTGGGGGCGGGCGCGCGGGCTGGGCGCGGTCGACGCGGGGTTCGCGGGCAGGGACGGCAAGACGTACCTGTTCAGCGGCGACCGGTTCACCGACGGCGGCCCGGCCAAGGACATCGCGCCGGTGTGGGGCGGCCTGACCAGCGTGGGCATCGCCTACGTCGACGACGAGACCACCTACGTCTTCGAGAAGCCGGACGCCGACGGCCGGATGCGGTACCTCGTCTACAGCGGCGACGACTACGAGGCGCCGGACCCCGGCTATCCGCAGCTCGCCGACGCCGGGTTCTGGGACGCCGAGGAGATCCCGCGTGCCGTGCTCGCGGTGGGCGACGGGCTGGTCCTGCTGTCTGGGCAGACCTACACGCTGCCTGGCGCCGAGCTGGCGCGCCCGATCGGGCTGCTGTGGCGCGGGTTCGAGGGCACGATGACCACGGCGTACGCAGGAGCGGACGGGGCCACGTACTTCTTCTACGGCGAGCAGTACCGCCGCCACGCCGACGGGGTGCTCGGTCCGCTCACCTCGCTGACCGGCGACTCGTTCGGCCACGTCGACGCGGCGTTCACCCACGAGGGCCGCACGTACCTCTTCAGCGGCGAGCGGTACGTCCGCTACTCCACGGACGAGTACGTGTACGCCGACCCCGGCTACCCCAAGCCCATAGCCAGAAATTTCAGGAAAGAGTTTCCTGGGCTGCCCGAGTCGTTCGAGGACGCGCTCACCACGATCGACGCGGTCGTCGCCAACCGGCGCAACATCTACGTCTTCATGGGCGGCGCCTGCCACGTCGCCTCGCGCACGCCGTACGCCACCTATGAGAACCTCGCCGGGCGGACCAGGCCGCTGGACGGGCCGATCGACGCGGCGCTGATGATCGGCCGCTCCACCTACCTGCTGTCCGGCGACCGCTACACCCGCTACACCGGCGACCAGTACACCTCGCCGGACGAGGGCTACCCGCGCGCCATCGCCGGTTCGCTCTCCCGCGACCTCGGCGTGCCCGAGCTGCCGCCCGAGTTCCTCGACGGCGTGGACGCCGGGTTCGCCTCCGGCGGTATCCACCTGTTCAAGGGGAAGCAGTACATACGCGCCGACGCCCACGGCAGGGCGGCGCCCGAGTGGGGCAAGGTGCGCTCCGCCTTCGACGGCCGCGTGGACGCCGCGTTCGCCGCCCCGACCGGCGAGGTGTACGCCTTCCGCGGCGACCAGTACGTCCGCTGCTCACCGGACGGCGACGGCTACACCTACGCCGACCCCGGCTACCCGCGCACGATCAAGGACGACTGGGGCGACCTGCCCGTCCGCTTCGAGGGCGGCATCGACGCCGCCTTCACCCTGGGCAAGCGGGTCTACTTCCTCAGGGGCGCCGAGTACGTCGACGACGACGGGTTCGCCCGTCCGATCGCCGAGGGCTGGGCCGACACCGCCGACTTCCGGCTGGCCGACATCTACACGATCACCCGGTTCGCCGCGCTCAACCAGGCGCTCGGCGCCACCCTGACGGCCCCGGACGAGGATCCGTACAAGACCATGGCCGCGCTGTTCGGGTGGGATCCGGCGGAGCTGATGTGGGTGCAGCGCTCGATGCCGTCCGGCTCACCCATGGAGTTCGCGCTGAAGGCCGTGGAGCTGTTCGCGCTGGCGCGGCGGGTGGGCGTGGCGCCGTCGAAGCTCGCCGCCGTGACCGGCGAGTCCGCCTCTCCCGAGGCGGTGACCGTACTCAAGAGGGACGCGCTCGTCTCCGCGGTCGTCGCGATCACGCCGGACGTGGAGGACTCCGCCGACCTGTTCGAGCGGCTGCTCATCGACGTCGAGATGGGCGGCAAGGGCACCACCTCCCGGGTCCGCGAGGCCATCGCGGCCGTCCAGCTCTACATCCACCGCTACCTGCTCGACCTCGAACCGGGCGGCGACGAGCAGGCGCGCATCCGGCTGCGGCTGTGGTGGGCGTGGATGAAGAACTACCGGGTGTGGGAGGCCAACAGGAAGGTCTTCCTCTACCCGGAGAACTACCTGCGTCCCGAGCTGCGCGACACCAAGACGCCCGGCTTCGTGGAGCTGGAGAACGAGCTGCTGCGCAGCGGCGTCACCACGGTCACCGCGCAGCTCGCCTACAAGCGCTACCTCGACGAGTACACCGAGGTGTCGCGCCTGGCCATCGCGGGCGGCTACGTCGACGTGCCGTCCGACGGGGTGCGCAGCCTCGTGCTGTTCGGCCGCACCCGCACCGAGCCGCGCCGCCACTACTACCGGCACGCCACCTTCCGCGACGGCGACCGCATGTCGGCCACGTGGGGCCCCTGGCTCAAGGTCGACGTGCGGATCGACGCGGAGAAAGTCTACCCGGTGCGCGCCTTCGACCGGACCTTCGTCTTCTGGTCGACCGTGGAGAACGCCCCACCCGAGCACCAGGAGAGCACCACGATCGTGGCCACCAGCTCGGGCGACGGTTCCCAGCAGGTGTCCGCGCCGCCGGCCAAGCGCTGCGTGAAGATCTACTTCTCGTTCCTGAACCTCAACCAGGAGTGGGTCCCCGCGCAGGTGCTGGCCACCGGCGCCCCGCGCACCGACCTCGGGCACGAGGTGGCGCTGGCCGTACGGCCGGGGCCGCTGCCCAACACCGACCACCAGGCCATCGTCGTCTCGTACACGGCGACGACGGAGGACGGCGTGGTCGGCGCGTCGTACGCGCTGACGCCCGAGCTCTACACGGTCCCCGTGGACCGGATCACCGTGCCGCAGATCGCGGGCGACGTGACGACGATCTTCGACGAGCCCGGTGGCGTCGACCCGGCGTCCGTGGTCTGGTTCAACAAGCCGGCCGGGCTCTCCGGCGCCTCGTGGTTCAGCGTGGACCACAAGGGCGGCAGCTTCCTGTGCCGCCCGCTGATGCCCGCGCCCAGCGACCCGGTCACCCCGCAGACGATCAGGACCGCTGCCGGGCTGCCGTCGTGGGACCGGGTCAACGCCGGGTTCGAGCTGCCGAACGGCACACGTTTCTTCTTCGACGGGCCGGGCGGGCGCTACTCGCGCCTGCTCGCCGGGGAGACCAGGTCGGAGCGGTTCACCCCCATCGGCCGCACCTTCGGCCGCGCGAATCCCTTCGGCCCGCCGAGGTTCCCCCCGCGCCCGCCCGAGTGGCGCAACGTCGACACGGCCTGGATCTCCGGCCAGCAGATCTTCCTGACCAACGGCGACCAGCTGATCCGCTACACGCTCGGCCCCGCACCCGACTACCAGATCCCCGAATTCGCCGACGACGGCTACCCGATCACGATCCCGGCCCGTCTCACGGCCGTCTTCCGCGGCTACGCGATGGGGACCATGGGGTACGCCAAGGTCGGCGACTGGCGCTTCGGGCCCACGGCGGGCAACTGGGAGGACCTGCCCGACGGCGTCACCGGCGCGATGGAGACCAAGGACGGGCTCCTGCTGTTCCTCGACACCAAGGTGGCCACCTACCCCAAGGGCACCGGGCCGTACAGCTATGCCGAGCTCCCGCACGACATCGTCAGGCTGACCACGAGCACCGCCTACAAGCTGAACCAGCGGCTGCTGGCCGGCGGGGTGCCCGCGCTGCTCGACACGACGACCCAGGAGACCGACGAGCTGCCCGCCTTCGACATCAGGAGGTCGGACGCGACCACGATCCGGGTGCACGAGGAGAGGGTCGTGCCCGCCTGGCTGCCCGGCCGTACCCACCTGGACTTCGGCAGCGCCAACGGCTGCTACTACTGGGAGATCTTCTTCCACGCGCCGCTGCTCATCGCGCAGTCGCTCAACGCGGCGCAGCGGTTCGAGGAGGCGCGGACCTGGTACGAGTACGTCTTCGACCCGACCAGGTCCGACCAGTACTGGCGGTTCCTGCCCTTCCTCGGCGCCGACCCCGGCGCCCTGGCCGAGGCGCTGCGCGAGTCGGGCGACGGGCGGCTGAAGGACGCGATCGCGCTGCTGGAGTCGCTGGTGCCGGTCTTCCGCGGCATCGGCGACCTGACCGAGCCGCAGCGGCGCGCCCTGGCGGACCTGGGCAGGCTGTCGCCGAGCGAGGACGTCGCGATCGCCGCCGAGCTGGGCAAGGTCTACGACCAGCTCGGCGACCGCGCCGGGCTCATGGACGCCTACAGGAACGACCCCTTCGACCCGCACGCCGTCGCCGCGCTGCGCCCGGTCGCCTACCGCAGGGCGGTGGTCGCCGGGTACATCGACAACCTCATCGACTGGGGCGACCTGCTCTTCCGCCAGTACACCGGCGAGAGCATCGACGAGGCGCGCATGCTCTACATCCTCGCCTTCGACCTGCTCGGCAGGCGGCCGGAGAGCCTCGCGCCGCTCCCCCAGAGCCCGGCCCTGGCGTACGGCAGGCTCGACCGGGCGCCCTCGGGCCAGGACCTGGTCCGCGTGCACGCCAGCACGGCCGACCCCTACTTCCACGTCCCGGTCAACGACGCGCTCGGCGGCTACTGGGACCTGGTGGCCGACCGGCTCACCAAGATCAGGGCGTCGCTCGACATCCTGGGGATCAGCCGCCCGCTGCCGCTGTTCGAGCCGCCGATCGACCCGATGGCGCTGGTCGCGCGGGTCGCGGCGAACGGGCTGCCCGACGCCGTCACCGACGCGGCGGCCGACGTCCCGCACCAGCGTTTCTCCGTCGTCTTCCGCAGGGCGCAGGAGCTGGCCGACCGGGTGCGCGACTTCGGCGGCTCCCTGCTCGACGTGCTGGAGCGGCGCGACTCCGAGGCGCTGTCCCTGCTGCAGAGCAACCACGAGGCCGCCCTGCTCGACCTGACCAGGGGGATCAAGGAGGCCCAGGTCACCGCGGCTGCGGAGAACCTCTCCGCGCTCCAGGCCGGGCTGACGGCGGCGGGCCAGCGGGTGACGTACTACCAGCAGCTGATCGCCGAGGGCGCCTCCCCGCTGCAGGAGGCGCAGATCGCGATGATGTCCATGGCCTCGGCTGCGCACTTCGCGTCCGGCGGTCTCAAGATCGCCGCGGCGATCGCGCACGCCACGCCCGAGGCGTACGTCGGGCCGTTCATCATGGGCGCCTCCTTCGGCGGCGAGCAGCTGGGCGACTCCCTCGATGCCGGATCGGCGGTCTCCGAGTCGTTCGGCGAGGCGTTCTCGATGCTGGGCGAGGTTCTCGGGGTGCGGGCCGAGCAGGAGCGTGCCGTACAGGACTGGGAACTCCAGCTCGCCACGTCGAACAGCGAGGTCACCCAGATCGGCTACCAGGTGGCGGGCGCGACGGCGCAGCTCGCCATGGCCCAGCGCGAGCTCGACGTGCTGAACCGCGAGATCGCCAACCAGCAGGAGGTCGCGGCGTTCCTGCGCGACAAGTTCGCCGGCGCCTCGCTCTACCAGTGGATGTCGGGACGGATGGCCGAGCTCTACTTCTCCGCGTACGGCATGGCCTACGAGCTGGCCCGCGCCGCGGAGCGCGCCTACCAGTTCGAGCGCGGCACCACGGAGTCGATCATCAAGCCGGTCTACTGGGACAGCAGGAGGAACGGCCTGCTCGCCGGTCATGCCCTGCTGCTCGACCTGGACCGGCTCGCCAAGGCGCACGCGAGCACGGACACCAGGCCGCTGGAGATCACCAGGCGCACCTCGCTGCTCGAACTCGACCCGATCGCCCTGATGAACCTGCACACCACCGGATCGTGCGAGTTCGCCCTCACCGAGGAGTTCTTCGACCACGACTTCCCCGGCCACCACCGCCGCCAGCTCCGCACGATGGCGCTGAGCTTCGTCGACGCCGAGGGCACCGCGCTGACGGTGAACGCCTCGCTGACCCAGACCTCCAGCAAGACCGTCCTCACCCCCGACCCCAAGGCCGTGGCGTACCTCCTCGACCCCAAGGGCCCGCCGCCCGCGACGCTGCGCGCCGACTGGCGTCCCGGCCAGCGCATCGCCCTGTCGCACGTGGCCGAGGGCTACGAGAACAACGGGCTGTTCGAGCTGCGTTACGACGACGAGCGCTACCTGCCCTTCGAGGGCACGGGCGCGGTCTCGACGTGGCTGCTCGAACTGCCCGGCCTGCGCACGGCCGACCGGCCCGCCAACCTGTACGACGTGGTCATCACGCTCCGCTACACCGCGGAGCACGGCGGCGACGTGTTCGCCAACACGGTGAAGGGCCTGCTCAAGCCCTACCCGGCGGCGAAGTACTTCGACGTGGCCGCCGACTTCCCGCAGGCGTGGGAGGCGCTCGGCGAGACCCTGGACCTGCCCATCACCCCCGACCTCCTGCCCGACGTGTACGGCAGGCAGATCACCGGCCTCTACCCGGTCTACGACCTGGCGGAGGCGGGCGCGGCGCAGTTCGCGCTCAACGGCACCGCCCTCGCGGACGGGCAGCTGGTGTCCACCCCGGGCCTCCCTCTCTCGAACGGGCTGCGGCTGTCGTTCTCCGGGGATCGCGAGGCGTTGCGCGGATTCGGCCTCGTCGTGACGTACCGCGCCGGAACGCGCTGAAAGGAGACAGAGCCATGAGCCACACCTCGACCACAGCGCACAAGCAGACCTCCAAGAAGTCGCCCAAGAAGAACAAGCCGACCACGCCCGACGCCATGGAGGTCGTGCCCTCCGGCGAGGCCCCCACCCCGCTCGCCCTCGACGAGATGCTCGACGTCGAACGCCAGATGCCCCCGGCGTCGATGACCATCACCAAGCGCGCCAAGACCCCGTCCGAGATGGAGATGGAGGCGGAGGACACGTTCGTCTCTCCTGACCCCCTGAACTACGGCACCACGAGCACCATGCTCTCGCTGATGGACCCGCCGGCCTTCGCCCAGGTCACGCAGCAGAACCCCGGGCTGGTCAAGACGGTCACCAAAGGGAACGCCGACTACCTCAAGATCGCGGGCGGGTTGACCGTCGCCTCCACCCCGGAGGAGATCCTCATGGCGGCCTGGGCCCACCCCGACGCCGGCGACCCGCAGCTCTGGGCCGAGATCGGCAAGAAGCTGGCGATCATGCCGGGAACGTGGTCGGAGATCCTCGGCAGGACCGCCCACGTGGGCGCCAAGTTCGCCGACACCAAACTACGCAAGTCCATCCGTACCTTCTGCAGGGAGTTCGGACTGAACTTCGCCGACTACGAGAACGCGCTGACCAGTGAGGGCTACACCCTGCTCGGTCCCGGGTGGACCGCCGTCGACGAACCCGGGCCGACGGTCGCCCTCGGCTCCCCGGCGGATGCCGTCAGAAACCTCGTGGTCAAGCAGCTCGAAAAGAGGCACGAAGCGGCCAAGGGCGGGAAACTGACGCCTGACGAGATCGGCGTGCGGGAGATGGAGGACGATCCCGACCAACGCGCCCTGGACCGTCTGGCCTGGGTGCTGGCCAACCTCAAGGTGTCACGCGAATGCGTGGCCGTGGCCAAACTCCAGTCGGCGGAGCTCCGCCTGTTCGCCAACGTCCCCGACAAGGAGATGGAGGCCGACTTCCAGTCGATGCTGACCGCGGCGACGGAGGGCGTCGACGAGGCGGAGGAGCTGACGAAGTCCCTCTTCGACCAGCTCACCGACCGGAAGAACCGCACGGGCGACGACCTGAAGGAGATCAACCTCAGAGACGCCGAGCGGCGGCTGCGCAAGACGCTCACCTTCCTTCAGGAGCTGAGCGGCCAGTGGCAGAGAATGCGGGTGATCGCGCACACCACCCAGTTCTCCGGCGCCGGCGCCAAGGAAAGGAAGGTCCACGCCGAGACGCAGGTGGGAGCGACGGCCATCCGCAAACACAACCTCGATACCCGGAAGGCCTCGAATGTCACCCTCAAGACGCCAGCGAAGAAGCTCACGGATCCTCCAGGGCTGGGCGACGTCAAAGCGGCCATCGTCGACCTGATGGATACGACGGACGGCGCAGAACTGAACGGGCGGCTCCAGCAGACGGAGATCTCGATCGGCATCTCCAAGCTCTGCTGCTTCTACTGCTGGCTGATGCTCGGCGCGCTCGCCAAGACCAAGGACATGGTGCTGAACATCTCGGCGACCCACTTCAGAACCTACGCCTGGCCGGTGCCCACGTCGCTGACAACGAAGGACATCCTCGCCGCCTTCCTGGGGCTCAGCGACGTCGACGAGGACGATCTGACCCCTGACCAGGCGACGTTGCTCCATTACCTGGACACCGACAAGGGGCGGGAGGCGGCGATCTCCGCGATCAAGTCAACCCAGCTCGGCAAGAAGGGACTGCAGCGGACGGAGTATCCGTCCAGCGACGAGGAGGGCGAGACGGCGCCCGATGAGTACACGCTGTCGGTCGACCCGCCGCCGGACCAGGTGGCGGCGAGGGCGCTGGTCCGCGGCAAGGCCGTGAAGGCGACCGGCACGGCGCCGCTCCCGGCCAAGTCCAAGATCCAGGGGAAGCCCACGGGCGTGACCAAGACCGCGAAGAAGAAGAAGAAGCAGAAGGAGCAGGCGACGAAGGTCGCGCAGAACGTTGTCGGCCAGCACCACGTCCTCCGCAAGGACCGCGCCACCCAGAAGGCGGAGACGACCGCGAAGAACCTCGCGGTCGTCAGGAAGGAAACCAGGTCCACGAGCGAGGACGACGACTGACGAGGTCGCCCGCGCGGATGGTCTGCCCGCCGCACTCGATGGCGTCGGGCAGAGTCCACGATGCCGTCCTCATCGCGAACGCATAGCGAACGCATCAACCCGGCCCGCCAAGCTGCTCGCGTACTGAGAGTTTGGAGAGGCCATGACGCCACGAGTCGTCATCATCGGCGCCGGGTTCGCTGGATACAACGCCGCGCGGGTGCTCACCCGCAAGCATGGGCGGCAGGTGGACGTAACCATCGTGAACCCCACCGATTTCATGCTTTATCAGCCATTGCTGCCCGATGTTGCCGCGGGCATCGTCGATCCGCGGCACGCGGCCGTGTCCCTCGCCGCGACGCTTCCCCGCGCCCGGCTGCTCCCCGGCGTCGCGACGGCCGTCGAGATCGACCGGCGGGCGGTCCACTACACCGACCCGGACGGCAGGGCCCGGCAGGTCTCCTACGACCGGCTGGTCATCGGCGTCGGGGCGGTGAACAAGGTGCTGCCCATCGAGGGGAGCGCCGACTACAGCCACGGACTGAAGGGCATCCCCGAGGCGCTGTATCTCCGCGACCACATCATCAGGCAGGTTGAGCTGGCGGCCGTGGCCGAGACCGAGGAGGAACGGCGGGCGCGGCTGACGTTCGTCGTGGTGGGCGCGGGGTACACGGGCACGGAGACGGCGGCCGTGGGCCAGCTGTTCACCCGGTCCATCACCCGCAGGCACCCGCACCTGAAGGCGCGGTGGATCCTGGTGCAGTACGCCGGTCACCTCCTCCCCGAGCTGGGCCCCTACCTGCAGCGGGCCGCCGAGCGGACCCTGCGCGAGCGCGGCGTCGAGCTGCGGCTGAACACCTCCGTCGCCAAGGAGGAGGCCGAGGGGGTCCTGCTGACGGACGGCGAGTTCGTCGCCGCCCGCACGGTCGTCTGGACGACCGGCGTGCGCCCCGACCCCGTCGTCGAGTCGTTCGGCCTGCCCACGACGCACGGCCGGATCAGGACCGACGAGTACCTGGCCGTCGACGGGCACCCGGAGATCTACGCGGCGGGCGACGTCGCCGCCGTGCCCGACCTGCTGAACCCGGGCGAGCCGACCCCGATGACCGGCCAGCACGCCGAACGCCAGGGAGCCGTGGCCGGGCGTAACGTCGCGGCGTCGCTGGGGCTTCGTACGGCCAAGCCGTACAAGCATCATCCTCTGGGCTTCCTGGTGGACCTGGGCGGGGCGAAGGCCACGGCCGACCCGCTGGGGATCCCGATGTCCGGCGTGCTCGCGAAGGTGGTCACCCGCGCCTACCACCTGTACGCCATGCCGGGAAACAGGGTCAGGGTCGCGGTGGACTGGGCGCTCGACGCGCTGTTGCCTAGGCAGGTGGTGCGGCTCGGGCTGGTGAGCGAGGACGCCGTGCCCCTGGACAGCGCCGATCCCGAGCTTCCCCGGCGGGCGGGGCGATGAGAGCTCGGCACACCCGCCTCCTGGCCGAGGTCGCGGTCTACTCCCTGGTGGTCCTCATCCTCACCGGGGTGTTCCTCCTGTTCCACTTCGACCCCGACATGACCCAGGTCGTCTACAACGGCAGCTACACCCCGCTGCGCGACGTGCCCGCCAGCAAGGCGTTCGCCTCCACACTGGCGGTCAGCCTGGAGGTGCGCGGCGGTCTGCTCGTCCGGCAGCTCCACCACTGGGCCACCCTGGTGTTCGTCGCGGCGATCTGCCTGTACCTGCTCGGGCTGTTCTTCACCGGGGTGTTCCGTCGCACCTGGGTGATCTGGATCGGCCTGCTCACGCTGAGCATGGCGGCGGGCGTGACCGGGAGCATCCTGCCCGACGACATGCTGTCGGGCGGCAGCCTGGGGCTGATCCAGGGCGTCACCCAGTCGATCCCGCTCGTCGGCACCTTCCTGACGGGGCTGATGTTCGGCGACGGCGTGCCCGGCGATCGGATCATCCCGGTCTTCTACTGGCTGCACGTGCTCCTGCTGCCCGCCGTCATGGTCGGCATGCTGGCGGTCGGGCGGCGATCGTTCACGAGGCACCGCTACTCGCCGGCGCTGTTCTTCGCCACCTGCGGCGTGCTGGCGCTGCTGGCCACGGTCGCGCAGATCAACCCGATCTGGTTGTACGGGCCGTACCGGCCTGGCGTGATCAGCTCCGGCGCGGTACCCGGGTGGTACATGGGGTTCCTGGACGGCGCCCTGCGGATCATGCCCGCGTGGGAGCCGGTCGTCGGCGGCCACCCGGTCAGCCTGTCCATCCTCATCCCCGCCCTGGTCGTGCCCGGCGCGTTCTTCACCGTGCTCGCGGCGTACCCGCTGCTCGACCGCAGGATCTCCCGCGCGGCCAGGAACGCCGTCGGTGCGGCGGGCATGACCTTCTACGTCGTCCTGTGGGCCGCGGCGTCCAACGACCAGCTCGCCTACTACTTCCACCTGTCCCTTTTCGCGGTCACCTGGTTCTTCCGCGTCGCCGTCTTCGTGGCCCCCGCCGTGGCCTTCGAGGTCACCCGGCGCCTGTGCCTCGCCCTGCGGCAGCAGGAGCGCGAGGAGGCCGAGCACGGGGTCGAGACCGGCAGCGTCAGCCGTACGCCCGAGGGCGAGTACATCGAGGAGCACACCTATGCATGACATCCGCATCCACGCGGTGAACGTCCTGGTCATCGGCGCAGGCGGGGCCGGGCTGCGAGCGGCGATCGCCGCGTCGGAGGCCGGCTGCGAGGTGCTCGTGGTCGGCAAGCGCGCCAGGAACGACGCCCACACCGTGCTCGCCGCCGGAGGCATCAACGCCGTGCTCGGCACCCGCGACCCCGAGGACACCTGGCAGCAGCACTTCGCCGACACCTACAAGGAGGGGTACGGCCTCGGCGATCCCGAGATGATCGAGATCCTGGTGCGCGAGGCGCCGAGGGCCGTCACGGAACTGGCTGACTGGGGCGCGCCCTTCGTCCGGCTTCCCGACGGGCGCCTGGACCAGCGCTACTTCGGCGCGCACACCTACCGGCGCACCTGCTTCGCCGGCGACTGGACCGGGCGGGCCATGCTCCAGACGCTGGCGCGCAGGAGCGAGGGCATCCCGCTGCGCGAGCGCTTCTACGTCACCAGCCTGCTGGTGTCCGACGGGGTCTGCTTCGGCGCCTTCGGCTTCGACCTGGACACGGGCGAGCGGACCGCGATCTACGCCGACGCGGTCGTGCTGGCCACCGGCGGGCACACCCGGCTGTGGCGGCGCAGTTCCTCCCGCCGCGACGAGAACACCGGCGACGGGATGAGCCTGGCCCTGCGCGCCGGATGCACGCTGGCCGACATGGAGCTGGTGCAGTTCCACCCGACCGGCATGCTCACCCCCGAGGAGGCTGCGGGCACGCTCGTCACCGAGGCGGTGCGCGGGGAGGGCGGGCGGCTGTTCAACGCCCTGGGCGAGCGGTTCATGGCGAACTACGACCGGGAACGGATGGAGCTGTCCACCCGGGACCGGGTCGCGCTGGCGTGCTACACCGAGATCGCGGCAGGCCGAGGCGGCCCCCACGGAGGGATTTTCCTGGATATTTCACACTTGGATAAGGCGCTGATCCTGGAACGGCTGCCGCGCATGTACCGGCAGTTCCTGGAGTACCAGCTCCTCGACATCTCCAGGACCCCGATGGAGGTCGCGCCCACGGCCCACTACTCCATGGGCGGCGTGGTCGTCGACCCGTCGAGTACGGCCACCGGTGTGGCGGGCCTGTTCGCCGCCGGTGAGGTGACAGCCGGGGTGCACGGGGCCAACAGGCTCGGCGGCAACTCGCTGGCCGAGACCGCCGTGTTCGGCCGTCGCGCCGGCGAGTCGGCCGCGGCCCACGCCAGGGCGTCGGAGTCCGCCGCCCGTCCGCGCGCCGTCGTGGCCCGCGCCGGCGAGGAGGTCGCCGAGCTGATCAGGAGCGGCGCCGAGTTCGTCCGTCCGATGCAGCGCGACCTGCGCGACCTCATGTGGGAGCGCTGCGGCGTGGTCCGGGACGAGGACGGGTTGAAGCACGCCCTGATCGGCATCGAGGAGCTGACCGCCCGGGTGCGTGAGGCCGATGTGGCGCCCACGTCAGAGGGGTACGACGACCTGGCCCACGTGCTCGACCTGCGCGGGTCACTGCTCGTCGCCGAGGCGACCGTGCGCGGCGCGCTCGCCCGCAGGGAGACCAGGGGCGCTCACAACCGCAGCGACCATCCCGCGCTCGACCCGGCCCTCACCCTGCAGATCACCGTGTCCGTGGACGGGCTCGCCACGCGGCCCGCACCTCCCCTCGCCCCCGAGCTCGCCAGGATCGTCGAAATGACGCCGGACCACGAGGTCGACGGCCGTCTGCTCGAGTAGGAGCGCCTGCATCTCCCCGGCCCGCGCAGCGTGCTCCCCTGCCAGGTCCGCGTTCCCCAGGCCGCGATACGCACGCGCGAGCCCGTCGTGGGCCTGGGCCACCTCCGTGCGGAGGGCCAGCTTCGTGGACAGGTCCAGAGCCGCGCCGAAGTGGTCCACGGCGCCGCCGTAGTCGGCTATGGACAGCGCCAGCAGTCCCAGCCCGTTGAGCGCCTCCGCTTCGTCGAAGCGGAGGCCACGCTCGCGCGACACGGTGAGGAACCGCGTGTGGTACTCCCGGGACTCCTCGAACCGTCCCGTCTCCCGGTACACCACGCCCAGGCAGTACAGGGAGGTGGCCTCGCCGCCCTGGTAACCGATCTTCCGGCACAGGGCGAGCGCGTTCAGGTAGTTCTCCTCGGCCTGCCGGAAATCGCGTCGTTTCAGGTCCAGCCGGCTGAGGCTGCACCAGATCGCCGCTTCGAGATTGCGGCACTCGAGGTCGCCGATCAGATCCAGCGCCCGCCGGAAGCGGGAGGAGGCCTGCGTGGTGTCGTCCTCGCGGCTGGCGACCAGACCGAGCAGGTAGTGCGCCCTGGCCATGCCGTACCGGTCGCCGCTCTCCTCGGACAGCCGCAGCGCGGTCCTGCAGTCGTCGCTCACCCGGTCGAACTGGCCTCGGCGGAACGTGAGCCAGTTGAGGTCGAGCAGGGCGTGCGCCTCGCCCGATCTGTCGGCGCGGCTCAGGCCGACCTCGCGAGCCCGGTCGCGCAGGGTGGTCGTGAGGTCGGACAGGTGCGCTGGGTCGACGAGGTACGGGTCCAGCGCGATGGCCAGGCGCCCCGAGTTCACCGGCCATTCGTAGTCGGCCGTGTAGATGGCGGCCGACACCAGGTTGCCGTGCTCCGCCTCCAGCCACGCCCGCGCCGACGCCTTGTCGGTGAACACGCGCTGCGCCGCGCCGGAGGAGTAGAGGAGGTCGACCGCCGCGCTCGCCGCGTAGAGGTAGTGCTCCAGCAGCCTGGCCATGGGCCCGTGCCTGTCCTCGTCCGCCGCCATGGCCCTGGCGTGGTCTCTGACCAGGTCGTGGAAGGTGTACCTGCCCGGCTGGTGCTGCTGCAGGATGTGCGAGTCCAGCAGCTCCTCCAGGATCGTCTCGGCGTCGTCGGACGGCAGGTCCGCCAGCGCCGCCGCCGCGT
Organism: Nonomuraea sp. NPDC050556; assembly: GCF_044457355.1. Classification (NCBI taxonomy): domain Bacteria; kingdom Bacillati; phylum Actinomycetota; class Actinomycetes; order Streptosporangiales; family Streptosporangiaceae; genus Nonomuraea; species Nonomuraea sp. NPDC050556. Next base: position 666,269 of record NZ_JBITGU010000004.1, read on the forward strand.
ACCGGTCGACGTCCGTACCCGGGTGCAGGCCGAGCAGCCGGAACATGCGCTGCTGCTCGGGCGTGAGCTGCTGGTAGGACAGGGCGAAGGCGGCCGCGACGTCACGTTCGACCGTCGACAGCTCGGCCAGCCTGCGGCGCTGGCCCCACAGCCGCCCGGCGAGGTACCCGACCGTCCACCTCGGGCGGTGGCGCAGCCGCGCGGCGGCGATGCGCAGGGCGAGCGGCAGGAACCCGCACGACTGCAGGACGTCCATCACCGCCAGCGGCTCCGCCATCGCGCGGTCGCCGACGATCCGGGTGAACAGCGCCACCGAGTCGGCCACGGGAAGCACGTCGAGCGAGAGCGAGCGCACCCCGTCCAGATCGGTCAGCCGGCGGCGGCTGGTGATCAGGATCAGCCCGTCGGAGACTCCGGGCAGCAACGGACGCACCTGCTCGGCGCTCGCCGCGTTGTCCAGGATGACCAGCACCCTCCGGTCGGCGAGCTCGGCGCGCCAGCGGGCCGAGCGGTCGGCCAGCGTGTCCGGAATGGACCCCGCGGGCACGCCGAGCTGGCGCAGCAGGATCTCCAGCGCGGAGCCAGGTTCGAGCGGGGGCTGGCCGGCCGTGTGCGCGTGCAGGTCGACGAAGAGCTGGCCGCCCGGGTACCGCTCGGCGAGCCGGTAACCGGCGTGGATCGCGAGCGTCGTCTTGCCGATCCCGGCCATGCCGTCGATGACGGTCACCGGCGCGTCGCCGGCGATCGCCTCGATCTCGGTGGTCCGCCCGGCGAAGTCGGGCACGTCGTAGGGCAGGTAGCGAGGGCAGGAGGCGGACTGGTCGTCGCGGAGGATCTGCTCCTCCGCCGCCAGGAACACCCCGCCCGGGTCGAGTCCCTGCTCGTCGGCCAGCTTGGCGCGGTACGCCCTGGCAGCGGCGAGCGCGTCCGCCTGGCGGCCCGCGCGGTGGAGGGCGAGCATGAGATGGCACGTCAGCCGCTCGCGCAGCGGGTTGGCGGTGACCTGCCCCATGAGCCAGTCGACGATGGCGGCGTGGCGGCCGAGGGCGAGTTCGAACTCGGCGAGCCGCTCGACCGCGGACAGCCGCCGATCGTCCAGCCGGGCACGCAGGTCAGCCACGTAGTCGGCGGTGATGCCCGCCAGCGGCTCGCCCCGCCAGAGCTCCAGCGCGCGACGCAGGCGCAGGACCGCGCTGGCCTCGTCCTCCCGCTCGGCCTCGCGCACGGCGGTGTCGAACACCTCGAGGTCGAGCTGGCCTGGCTCTGGGGACATGACGTATCCGGCGGGCCGGGTGACCAGCAGCTCGCCCGCTCCCGCCTCGCGCAGGACGCGGCGGATCGCGGTGACCGCCGCGTGGACCTGCGAACGGGCGGTGTCCGGCGGGGCCTGGCCCCACATGGCGTCGATGATGCGCTCGTTGCTGAGCACCATGCCGGCGTTCACCAGGAGGTACGCGAGGACGGCACGTTGCCGCGGCCTGAGGTGCGGCACCTCACGCCCCGGAACCACCACCTCCACCGGCCCCAGAACCGTAAAGCGCAATCCCACCCAAATCACCCCGAAACGGGACTATATCTGGGACCGCCGGTCACCCCTGAGCGCCCCCTTCCAGGAGGACGCCGCTTCGCCTGCGGACGCCTGTACGACTCATCCAGCCAGACCACCCGCGTTCACACGCGGTGACACTTCGTTGATTCCGTCCCAGGAAAACACGAAAACGGCCTAGTTTCCTAGGCCGTTCGTGCAGGTCATCGACCTGTATCGGTGCGCCGCCAGGGACTCGAACCCCGGACCCGCTGATTAAGAGTCAGCTGCTCTAACCAACTGAGCTAGCGGCGCTTGCGACAGGCATAACTCTAGCAGCCCCCAACCACCTCTCGCACATCACCCGAGCCGCGCGCCCAGTCGCTTGTACGACGAGAGCATCAGGTCCCAGAAGCCACCCACGTCCAGGTCAGTGGCGACCTGCGCGCTTGGCGCCCGGTCGCGGAGGTTGAAGTCCACGACGGTCATTCCGGTTGTGTACCGGCCTGCCGTCTCCACGTTCACCACGGCGGGGACGGTCGTGAACAGCGACGGGTCAACGACGTACGCCACGGCGCACGCGTCGTGGATGGCCGGGCCGCTGGTCTCGGTGACCTGGGCGTACGACTGCGCGGCCGGGACCAGCAGGTCGGACAGGCGGCCGAGGCCCCACATGCGGTCCAAGAGGGCGGAGGTCATCCGGGCCTTGAGGGTGACGTCCAGGCCGATCATGGTGGGGACCCAGGCGGCGTCGAAGACGATCGCGGCGGCCTCTGGGTCGGTGATGATGTTGAACTCGGCGGCGGGGTTGTGGTTGCCGCGGGTGTAGGAGCCACCCATGATCACCAGGTCGTTCGCCCAGTCGACGATCCTGGGCTCTTTGCGTACGGCGAGCGCGACGTTGGTCAGCGGGCCGGTGGCGATCAGGGTGATCTCGCCGGGGGCGGCGCGGAGGGTGTCGACGATGAGATCGACGGCATGGCCGTCGGCGGCGGGTTTGGTGGCGGGCGGGAGTACGGCGGCGCCGAGACCGGTGGCGCCGTGCACGTGGGAGGCGCGGACGTTGTCGCGCATCAGGGCCACGGGGCTGCCTGGGGCTACGGGGACGTCGCCGAGGTCGAGGAACTCGCGGAGGGCAAGGGCGTTGGCGGTGGTGAGGGCGAGGTCCACGTTGCCACCGACGGTGGTGACGCCTACGAGGTCGAGCGTGGGGGAACCGGCGATCAGGGCGAGCGCCAGGGCATCGTCGATCCCGGGATCGCAGTCGAGGAGAACCTTTGTCATGAAAAGGCAGCCTATGAGCACCCACCCACCCCCCAAACCCACCCACCCCGGCCCGCCCGGGAACCCACCTCACACGCGCTCCCCTACGGAGCGCTCACCCCACAGGCGCTCCCCCACGGAGCGCCCACCCCACAGGCGCTCCCCCACGGAGCGCCCACCCCACAGGCGCTCCCCCACGGAGCGCCCACCCCACAGGCGCTCCCCCACGGAGCGCCCACCCCACGGGCGCTCCCCCACGGGGGGCTCACCTCACGGGGGGGCTCCCCACACGAGAGCCCCTCACGGAGGGCTCCCACACGAGAGCTCACCTCACGGGGGCTCGCGAAAGAGCAGGAGGCGCCCAAAGCGCAAGGGGTGGCGGGGCGAGGGCACGAAGGCGCTGGAGAAGGGGGTGCGGGAGAGACGCGAGGGGGTGGAGGCGGAGGCGAAGGTGGGCGGGAGTGTGACGGCCCAGGCGAGGTGGGTGGGGTGCGACGGCGGAGGCAAGGTGGGTGGGGTGTGACAGCGGGGATGAGGGTGGGTGGGGGTGAAGGCGGGTGGAGTGTGAGGGCGGGGGTGAAGACGGGTGAGGTGTGAGGGCGGGGGTGGAGGTGGGTGGGGACATGAATCGGGACCGGGCAGTTTCCCCCAAAACTGCCCGGCCCCGATCTACCGCGGTCCAGGCCAACCCTTTCCCCCAAAAGGGTCGGCGGTCCCGCTACAGCAGACGACGGTCCCCCTCCGCGTCCGCATCGGCAAAAGTCTGCAAGTCAGTCGCAGCACCCTTGACCTGCCTTAACGCTATAGAGCCGAATGCAACGGACGCGTCAAGCGAGGGATGATATGTCCCTAAATTCAGTCCTAGGGCAGCTCCAAGACCACCTTCGTCCCCTCCTGCAACGACGTACTCACCGTGCAGTACTTGTCGTGCACCCGATGCGCCACAGCCCGGAACACCTCGTCAGCCTCCGCGGAAGGCAGCTCCACGTCGTACGTGATCGTCACGTCCCCGAGCTTGTTCGGCTTGATCTTCTCCGCCGACACCGTCATCTCCAGCCGCACCAGCCGATGCCCACGCTGCGCGGTGAGCGGCTCCACGGTCACGATGTTGCACCCGCCCACCGCGGCCAGCAGCAGCTCCACCGGCGTGAAGACCCCCTCACCGGCGGAGTCGCCGATCTGCACCGACGCCCCCCGGTCGTTGGTCGCCACGAAGCCATCTTCCGTCCGCGAAACTCGCACGTTAGCCATAGCCAGGAACCTACCTGGAGTCTTCAGGCTTTACTCAGGTGGTTCTCATGTTCCGGACGCATCGTCGAAGACATGACGAAGAGCACATGGCCCGTCGTCTTCTGGGCGGGCGCAGCGGTAGGGCAGTTCGGGGCCATCCATCCCGAGTGGACCTATCCCTGGCGACCAACCGCGTACCTGGGCGTCGTGCTGCTCGTCGCGCTCGGACTGCTCGCCGTACGAGCAGGAAGCGACCTCACGATCGGGCCGGCGGTCAAAGTAGCGGGCTACGTGGCAGGAGCGCTGGTCGTGGCCCACCAGCTCGGCACGACCGCGCAGGTCACCTCGCTGAGCAGGACGGGCTCCATCCTGCTGTACGGCACGGCCCTCGTGATGGCCGTCTGGCGGCGCAGCACCAGGACCCCGGCGGGCGGCGGCCCCCTGCTGATCGCGCAGGGCATCGGCCCGCGCCGCCTGAAGACGCTGCTCGCGACCCTGCCGAACGACGCCATCGTGGTCTACCGCACCCAGGCCGACACCGGCGAGGTCAGGGACCCGAGGGTCACCCTGGTCGTCGGCGACGAGCACGACCCGTACGCCAAGGAGCAGGTCAGCGCGTCGGGCCTGCACCGCCTGGTCCCGGACATCGGCGACCGCCAGGTGCTGCTGGCCGGCCCGCGCCCGTTCAGGAAGTACGTCAGGGGCGCGCTCGCCAGGCTCGACGTCCCCAAGGAGCACGTCCTCAAGGCGCGGCAAAGGGCTTAGGTCGGCATTACACCCGTTATGGGACGGTGACATTCGGCCTTGAGAGAGGAAGCGACTCGATGACATTCCCCGGAAGCGCCCGCGTGGAGACGGTCATGGGCATGCCGGTCAGTGTGGACATCCGGACCGCCCTGCCGAGACGCGAGCTCGCGCCGCTGCTCGACGACGCCTTCTCCTGGCTGCGCTGGGTCGACGAGACCTTCAGCCCGGACAGGGACGACAGCCAGATCAGCCGGCTGAACAGGGGTCAGACCATCGAGCAGATCCCGGAGGTCGTCGAGGTCCTGCACCGCTGCCAGGACATGCGCGTGGCCACCGGCGGTTGGTACGACGAGCGCATCGGGGGCGTCGTCGACCCGACCGGCTACGTCAAGGGCTGGGCCGTCGAGCGCCTGTCCCGCGCGCTGACGAACGCGGGCGCCGTCGACCACCGCATCAACGCGGGCGGCGACATCAGGGTGCGCGGCTCAGCCGCCCCCGGCCGCCGCTGGCGGGTGGGCATCCGCGACCCGCACCTGGGCACGGTGTGCAAGGTGGTGTTCGCGCACGACCTGGCCATCGCCACGAGCGGCGGGGCGCGCATCGTCGACCCGCACACCGGCGAGGTCGAGGCGACGCTCGGCTCGGTGACGGTGATCGGCGCCGACCTCGGCATCGCCGACGCCTACGCCACGGCGCTCTACGCGATGGGCCCGGCCAGGGCCAAGCGCTTCGCGCCCGAGCTCCAGCCGTACCAGAGCATGATCATCAGCCGCGACGGGCGCGCGACGAGCACGCCCGGTTTCGCGGAGTACGGCGGAGCCGCAGAAGGACTGGTGGCCGTCTAGAAGGTCTAGGCGTCGGGATGCTTGACGAGGTAGTCGATGTAGACAGGACGCAGCGCCTCGCCGAGCTCGCCCTCGCCAGCCGACATGGCGTCGCTGAGCAGGGCGGACACCCGGCTGAGATCATTGGCGGTCTCACCACCGTGCCCGCTGGCCGCCTCCGCGGCGGGGATCACCTTGAGCAGGTCCCACAGGAACCCGAAATCTCCATGGCGTACGGCATAGCGCACCGCTCGGTCGTGCAACTCGCTGGCCGGCAACGTCTGCAAAGCCTCTGTGTCCATATCACTCCCTCCCCCTGCACCGCTCTTCCCCCCATCACGGCATGCATAACGCCAACGTCTGGCGTGACTACAGTGAGTGACGAGTGGGCACATAGCGTTCATGTCCGATCATCAGCTGACGAGCATCCTGCTCATCGCGGTCGCCGCGGCTCTGGCGCCCGTGATTTCCGCGCAGGTGGGGAGGTTCGTCCGGGTCCCAGGCGTGGTCCTGGAGATCCTGCTCGGCGTGGTGTTCGGGCCCGTGGTGCTCGGCTGGATCCAGGTGAGCGACATCGTCGAGGCGGTCTCGCAGTTCGGCCTGTCGATGCTGATGTTCATGGCCGGTTACGAGATCGAGTTCCGCCGGATCAGGGGCGCGCCGATCAAGCTGGCGACCATCGGGTGGTTCGTCTCGCTGGGCATCGGGCTGACGTTCGGCCTGATCGTGTCGGGGTTCACGCTGACCGGGCAGGTGGTCGGGCTGGCGGTCACCACGACCGCGCTGGGCACGATCCTGCCGATGGTGCGCGACGCGGGCGCGCTGCCGACGCCGTTCGGCGGGCGGGTGCTGGCGATCGGGTCGCTGGGCGAGTTCGGGCCGATCGTGGCGATGGCGATCATCTTCTCCGAGGACGAGAAGTGGCACACGTTCGTGCTGATCGGGGTCTTCGCGCTGATCGCGGTGGGCGCGGCGGCGATGGCCTCGCGCAAGCGCCACCCGGTGCTGGCCAGGATGGTCACGGCGACGATGGGCAGCAGCGGGCAGCTCGCCGTACGGATCGTCATGGTCGTCCTGGTCTTCATGTTGTGGGTGGCCGAGGCGTTCGGGCTGGACGTCCTGCTGGGCGCGTTCGCGGCGGGCATCGTGATCAGGCTGGCGATGGACGCGGGCCCGCACATCGAGGAGCGGGTGGTCTCGTCCAAGCTCGACGCGATCGGCTTCGGCTTCCTCATCCCCTTCTTCTTCGTCGTCAGCGGCGTCAAGCTGGATCTCAAGGCGATGTTCGCCGATCCCATGAGCCTGCTGTTCATCCCCACCTTCCTGGCGCTGTTCCTGCTGGTGCGCGGGCTGCCGACCTTCCTGCTGCACCGCAGGGACCCGGAGCTGCGCCCCGGAGAGTCCAAGGCGCTCGCCCTGTTCGCCTCGGCGGCGCTGCCGCTGATTGTGGTGCTCACCAACACCGGCGTCGAGGCGGGGGCGCTCAAGACCAGTACGGCGGCCGCCATGGTCACCGCCGGCGTGTGCAGCGTGATGCTTTATCCGCTGATCGCGCTGGGCCTCTATCGGATTGCTGATCAGAAATGCGAGGATGCCGTGTGAATTTCATCTTCAGAATCCTGGGAGCGGCGGTCGCCTTCTGGGTGGCCATGCAGATCCTGCCGGGCATGACCATCAACGCGGAGGGCTCCAAATACTGGGGCACGCTGCTCGTGGTCGCGCTGATCTTCGGTGTGATCAACGCCATCGTGAAGCCGATCGTCGAGGGGCTCTCCTGCCTGTTCGTGATCCTCACGCTGGGGTTGTTCCTGCTCGTCATCAACGCGGCGATGCTGCTGCTGACGAGCTGGCTCGCCGGGCAGCTCAACGTCCCGTTCCACGTCGACAACTTCTATCCGACCGCCTTCTGGGGCGCGATCATCATCAGCGTCGTCACCTGGGTGCTCGGCCTGTTCTCGCGCGACTGATCCAGATGGAACTAGACGGCACCGGGCTGACCTGCGCGCAGGTGCACGAGGTCGCCCACGGCGGCGCCCGGGTCACGATCGGCTCGCCCGATCGGGCCCGGACCGCCTGGCTCGCGGCCCAGCAGCTCACCGGTCCCGTGTACGGCCAGACCACGGGCGTCGGCGCCAACAAGGATGTCGACGTCGACGAGGGCGGCCTCGACCTGCTGCGCAGCCACGCGGGCGGCGCGGGCCCGCTCGTGTCTGAAGAGCGGGCGCGGGCGATGCTCGTCGTCAGGCTCAACCAGCTCCTCGCCGGTGGTTCCGGCATCGATCCGCGCATCCTGCCCGTCCTGGCCGAGGCCATCAACAGCGGGCACACCCCGCCGATCAGGACCTATGGCGCGATCGGCACCGGCGACCTGACCGCGCTCGCCACGACCGCCCTCTGCCTGCTGGGCGAGAAGGAGTGGCAGGGCCCGCACTACCCGCTCGCCAGCGGTGACGCGTTGCCGTTCATCAGCTCGGGCGCCGCCACGCTGGCCGACGCTGCGCTCGCCGTCCACGCGATCACCGCGTTGTTCGAGGCGGCGATCGAGGTGGCCGTCCGCAGCTTCCTCGCCGTCGAGGCCTCGCCCGAGCCCTTCGCGCAGGCCGTACAGCTGGGTGAGGGTCAGGCCCACGTCGCCTCCCGGCTGCGCGCGGTGCTGCAGGCGTCCGGGGCGAGGGTCCAGGATCCGTACGGCTACCGCGCCTTCGCCCGGGTGCACGGCGCCGCGATCGAGGTGGCGCGGCGCGCCGGTCAGGTCGTCGAGACCGACATGAACGCCGCTGCCGAGAACCCGCTCATCGCCGACGGCCTGGCCTGGCACAACGGCAACTTCCACGCGGCGGGAGTCGCCCTGGCGCTCGACTCGCTGCGCGCGGCCGTCGCCCAGACGGCCCAGCTGTCGGCCGCGCGGCTGGCCACGCTCATGGAGCCCGCCTACACCGGCCGCCTCCCCTTCCTGGCCGGCAAGCCGGGCGGCTCCGGCGCCATGATCCTCGAGTACGTCGCCCAGGACGCCCTGGCCGAGCTGCGCCACCTGGCCACCCCGGTCACGACGGGCACGGCGGTCATCTCGCGCGGCACCGAGGACCACGCCAGCTTCGCCACCCAGGCAGCCAGGTACGCCCTGCGGTGCGTGGAGCCGCTGGAGATCGTCCTGGCCTGCGAGCTGGTGGCCGCCACCGAGGACCTCGGCGCCGACCGGCCCCTCGACGGCGACCTAGACATGGCCAGACGCCTTCTTCGCGCCGAATCGCCGTAGCGGCACCACCAGGGCGAGTACGGCCAGCAGGACGTGCACGCCGATGAAGATGTACGCCTCCTGCCGCGTGGCCACGTGGCCGAGGCGCACCGTGATGTGGTGCGCCCAGTCCCACACCTCGGGAACCCCGTCCAGCCTGCGGTTCATCAGGACGGCGACCAGGTCCTCAGCGCCGGAGAGCTGCAGCAGCGTGGTCGCGGCCCCGATCCGCAGCACCCCCTCACGCGTCCCGCCGCCGAGCCGGTAGCTGAGCGCCAGCCCCACGATGAGGAACGGCACGAACACCACGACGTGCAGGTAGAGCGCCTCGAATCCCAGGGTCCCGTCCTTCATGTCCAGCGCGATCATGAACGTCTTGGGCACGAAGTAGCACAGGAACGCCAGGAAGATCAGCGGCAGCGCGACCAGGTGCAGCCTGAGCCGCCTGGCCCACTCCACGTCCAGCCACGCGACCGCGACGCACGCGGCGAGCTGCGGGGTCACCTTGACCAGCAGCTCCCACAGCGAGGTGATCTCCCGCTCGTAGGGGATGACGAAGCGCACGAGCCCGGCCAAAAGGACGGCGAGCGCCGCGGCCGGAAGGGCGACGCGGTTGGCGCGCCAGAACGAGGTCAACGATCGGCTCCCTGCTCGAAGATGGGGGTCCCGTGCTCGGCGCAGGACGCCAGCCTGGTCTGGCCCGGGTCGTCGGGAATCACCGCGACCAGGGTGGGCCGCCTGGAGCGCAACGCGGTCAGCGCGGGCGGGTGGCCACGGGCGTGGAAGCGCCGCCACAGCAGGTGGATCCGGCCGCACGGGGCGCGGGCGGCGAAGTAGCCGAGATGCGGGTCGTGCACCAGGTCGCCGTCCGCTGCCTGGCCCAGGGTGACCCTTCTCAGCAGGGTCACCTCGACCCCGGCCAGCGGTGGAGCGGACTCCCCCACGACGACCACCCGGGTCGCCCGGCCCAGCGCCTCGGCGTTCAGCTCCTGCCGCCTGGTCTCGTCCACGACCTTGGCGTCCTCGGAGAGCAGCACGCCGTACCCGCGCCGGTCGAGCACCGCCCGCCGTACCTCCAGAACGGGGAGGCCGCGTGGAGCACCGGCCACCGCCAGCGCCTCACGCAGGGAGTCCCCGATCCACAGGCTCGGCTCGCGGGCCGGGTCGAACGGGCGGGCGAAAGGGCACAGGCGGTGCTCCTGACCGGCGAGCGCGGCCGACGGGACGGGCACCGGCTCGTCGAGCACCCGACCGGCGGCCACCCACTGGTCGCGGTAGAAGGGCACGCGGGCGAAGGCGTGCCTGACGACCCGCCGATAAGCCCGCTCAGACATCGACCTGGACCAGCCGGTCCACCTCCGCCAGCGCCCCGGCCAGCGCCTCGGCGCTCTCCGCCGAGGCCAGCACGTAACCGAGCTTGGCCCGGCACTCGGTGTACGGCACGACGTGGTCGCCGGGCACGGCGGCCACGACCACGTCGGCCACCTCGGGCAGCGCCACGACCTCCGCCAGCCCGCGGATGCCGGTCAGCGTGCCCTCGGACGGCGAGCGGAGCACCCGCACGGCCACGTGCCTCGGCGGTTTGGGGTCGAGGCGCGGCCGCTCGCCGATCGCGAGCAGCACGGCCGCCTCGACGGTGTCCACCCCGTACATGAGGCCGAGCGCCTCGCCGAGCCCGTTGCCGCCGATCCTGGCGCCGATCTCGATGAGCACGACCTGCCCGCCGGAGAGGAACAGGTCGGCGTTGAGCGGGCCGTCGCGGTAGCCGAGCTCGGCGCAGACCAGTTCGAGCTGCCTGACGACCTCCGCGTCCTCCCTGGGCGACATGTCGTGGCCGATGGCCACCACGCCCGGCGGCGCCGTGACCCGCTCGCTGAGGCCGAGCAGCACGATCCTGCCGTCCTGGAGGAACGCCTCCGCGCACAGGTCGAGGCCGGTCACGACCTCCTCGACGATGACGCGCCCGGTCGGCGAGACCAGGGCGGCGTGCTCGACCGCCGCGGGCACCTCCTCGGCCGTCGAGCAGATGGTGATGCCGCGCGAGCTGCCCGAGTCGACCGGCTTGACGATCACCGGGAAGGCCGGGTCCTGGTCGTCGTACCGGGGGCCGGGCAGCCCGAGCCGCGCGCAGAGCGCGCGGAAGTACGCCTTGTCCGTCGAGGCGTGCAGCGCGGGCTCGCTCAGCGGGCAGGGCAGGCCGAGCAGGTCCGCCAGCTCGTACAACGACGGCAGGTTGATGTCCGTCCCCGGCGCGATCACCCCGGTCAGGCCGCCGCGCGTGTGCAGCGCGTCGGCCAGTGCTGGCACGTCACGGGTGCTGAGGTGCAGGAACTCGTCCGCCTCGCGGACGCCGGGGGCATCGGCCCGCATGTCCACGCAGATGGTGCCGATGCCGAGGCGCCGGGCGGCGCGGAAGGTGCTGATCGTACCGTCCGAGCCGCCCAGAACGACGATCACGGCGACTTCCAGTGCATGCCGCGGCTCTCGATGAACCAGTCGATGGTCTTGGCCATGCCCTCGTCGAGGCTGACGAGGTCGGCCGGGTCCATGCCGACCAGGCGCAGGCTCTCGGTGTCTGCCGTGACCGCGGTGTCCGGCGTCTCGCCTGGCCGCATCGGCAGGTCGACGATGGGGACCCGCTCGTAGCCGCGTTCCACGCACAGGTCGATGATCAGCGTGGCCACGTCGCGGATGCTGGAGGAGGTGGTGGGGCCCACCTCGACGACGCGGTCCAGCTTGTCCGGCGTCTCCAGCGCGGCCACCAGGCCCTTGGCCACGTCGCCGACCCACACCATGTCGGAGATCTGGGTGCCCCCGCCGTACAGCTCGACCGGCATCCCGGACAGGGCGCGGCAGACCACCGCCGGGGTGATCTTCCGCACCTTCCCCGCTGCGAACGGCGGGGCCGCCTGCTGGCGCGGGCCGTACGCGTTGACGACCCTGACGCAGTTGACCTTGGTGCCGCGGTGCGCGTTGAACATGCGGGTGAACCGCTCGACGGCGGTCTTGGAGATCGAGTAGCTGTTGTCCATCCAGTGGTTGCCGACGCAGATGTAGACGCCGGGAAGGTCGTACTGCGCCACCGCCTCCAGGAAGTTGAGCCCGCCCATCAGGTTGGTCTCTGCCGCTGGTCGCGGGTTGGTGATGGTCTCCTGGGTGCCGAGCACGGCGGCCAGGTGGATGATCGCGTCGGCGTGGGCGGCCAGTTCGGTCATCGCCGTGGCGTCCCTGATGTCGCCGCGCATGACTTCCCACGGCAGGTTCCCCGTGCCGCGGTCCCTGTGGTCGAACACGATCGGCTCGTGGCCTCGTGCCGCCAGTTCCTCACAGACGTAACGGCCGATGAAGCCGTTACCGCCGGTAACTCCAACCTTCATGTCACTCCTCGGTACGAGTGAGAGGCGGGGCGGATATTGCGGATTGACGCTTCAGATCCAATTTGTGATGATCTCTCCAGTCAACAGGGAGACACGGGTGAATTTCGAAATATTCGACCCCTGTCGGGACGCGGAGCCGGAAGATTGGGAAGCCTTCCGGAAGGCGGAAGGCCTGACGGCCCTCTGGGCGTACGACGTCATCGCCGCCGCCTCTCGCGACTCGTGGGCGCCCCCTCTCCTGGCCGTGGCGCGCGAGGCGGGCGCGATCGTCGGCGCGGTCGGCGCCGTCTACCTCGGACTCCGATTACCCGGCTCGGCCCGCGCCCCCAGACCGCGCAGGGAACCGATCGTCCTGGACGTGCGCCTGCCCGCGCATTCCTACGGCCCGACCTGGCACTTCCGTACCGGGGTGCCGGTCAGGGAAGCGCTGCGCCTGTTCGAGCGGGCAGCGGCCAAGGAGCTCGGCTGGGGCCTGGCCGGGGTCACCTACCGCATGCTGACCGAGCCAGAGCACGTGGCGAGGCGCGGCGCGATCCTCCGCGACTCGCCTGGCGGCACGATGATGCCGATCCGGTGGAGCTCGGTCGACGGCTGGCTCGGCTCGCTGGACAAGAAGAGACGGTCCGAGTTGCGCAGGCGCAGCAGGCGCATCGCCGAAGAGGTGGCGGTGACGGCCGCGTGGGCGCGCACCGATCTCGACGCGGCCGAGATGGCCGAGATGAACCGCAAGCACACCGAGCGCCTGGCCGTACGGCACGACCCCAGGTCCCCGCTGCCGCCCGACTACTTCGCCAGCCTGCTGGGCCGCGACGACGTCTACGTGATCTCCTACCGGGACGAAGGGCGGCTGCTCGCCTACTCCATCGTGTTCGACCACGAGACCTCGCCGCTGCACGGCACCTGGGCGGCGCTGCGTCCTGAGGAGGGCGGGCGCAGGCACCTGTACTTCGACGCCTATCTGCAGGCCCTTCGCCGCGTGACCGAGGACGGCAAGAAGGAACTGCACGGCGGCAGAGGCGTGGTCGACATCAAGCAGGAGCTGGGCTTCGGCTACGTGCCGATGAGCTTCGCCGCCGTCCCCCGCTGGTCGATGGGGTGAACGCCACGCTGCAGGTCCTCGACCCCAGGCACGACCCGGAGCCGGACGACTGGGAGCGACTGCGTCTCGCCGCCGGCCAGTGCGTGACCTGGCGTTACGACCTGCTGCGCGCCTACGCGTGGGCGGCGCAGGCGCCCGTCCTGGTGACCGTGCTCAGGCAGGACGGCGTCGCCGTCGGCGCGGTGTCCGTCTCGCTGCGCGGGATCGCGCGGCGCAGGGGCGTCTACGCCGACCGCCGCGGCCGGGTGGGGGTGCTCGACGTGCACGCACCGGCCAACAGGTCGCTGAAGGGCTGGTGGTTCGCCGGGGAGCAGCGCCCCGAGCTGCTGCGCGACTACGTCGGCGGGATCAGGCGCGAGCTCGGGCCCGGCTGGCGCAGCGTCGTGTGGCGCGAGGTGTCCGACGGCGAGGAGCTGCCGGGCCCGGCCAGGCTGAGGCTCCCCACCGCGCCGCTGGCCAAGCTGGCCGTCCCGTGGGCCGACCTCGACGGCTGGTACGGCACGCTGGACCGGCCACGCCGCGACTCACTCAGACGGCGCGCACGCGGATTCGAGGGAATCGTCCGCGTCGGGCCCGCACGCGAGCTGGTCACCGCTGCCGAGGTCGCCGAGCTGCGCGCGATGAACGACCTCAAGTACCGCAGCAGGCTCGTCCCCACGGCCCCGCTGCCCCTGCCGTACCTGGAAAGGCTGGTCGGCGGTGACGAGGTGATCGCGATCGCCTACCGGGGCAGGCGGCTGCTCGGGCTGTCGCTGATCCTCGACCACCCCTCCTGGCCGGTCTGCCTGAGCTGGGGCGCGCTCGCGCCCGAGGACGGCGGGCGCAAGCACCTGTACTTCGACGGCTACGTGCGCATGGTCGAGTGGGCGATCCGCGCCGGGAAGGCCGGGCTGGTGCTGGGCAAGGGCCAGGCCGAGGTGAAGAGCGCGATCGGCGCGGCGCTGGTGCCGTCCTCCGCGCTGTGGGCGCTGCCATGACGTGCGTCCAGTGCGGCCACCCGCATCCGCACCGCATCGGGCGGCGGCGCTACTCCTGCCGCGAGTGCGGCGCGGTCTTCCGCCGGGGCGCGCCGCGCGACCCGTACGCCTCCACGGACGGCGATCCGCTGGCCGCGTACATGCCCGCCCGCATGGTCAGGTGGGTGCGTGCGCAGGGCGAGGCCTCCAACACCCCGGACCGGGTGGCGATGGCCCGCTGGTACAAGGGGTTCGACGCCTTCGTGGCCAGGGCGCGCGCCGACGCCGCCGAACGCGCTGACTTCGAGCGGCTGAGCGAGGTGCCGCTGGAGGACCTGCCCGCCAAGCCGCCCGCGTTCCCCCAGGTCTGCGCCGCTCTCCACGCGTCCTGCTACTCCACCGACCTGGCGGTGGCCAAGGTCGGGCACGCCGAGCGGGTCGGACACGCGCGCGCCTGGCTGGCGACGGCCGGGCGCTCGACCACCTGGCTGGAGGCGCGGCCCGCGGACGATCCGCCGCACGACGCGGTCAAGGAGCTGCTCCCGCTGCCTGAGTCGTTCGACGCCGACCAGGTCAAGACGCTGTTCTCGGCGCTCTTCCAGGTCGAGCGGGGCCCTTCGCTGCCCGGCGTGCTGGCGCTCGGCGCCGGGCCGATCGAGCGGGCGCTGGCCGCGTTCCTGGAGACGGGCGAGCGGCCGCTGCTCGACGCCGTCCGGGCGTCGTTGTGACGACCGCCGCCACCGTCTCTCACCGCATCGGGGTACGCAGGCTGCTCGCGCTGCTGGGCGGGCGTGCCACCTTCCGCCTCCTGCTGTACGGCTCGGCCGGGATCCTGGTCGCCGCGTGGAGCAAGGACGACTTCAACCGCTACGCCGCGGTGATGGGCGCGGTGGGCTGGTTGTGCATGCTCGTCCAGTCGGGCACCGAGAAGGCGGCGCTCAAGCTCATCCCCCGTGCCCGCCGTACGCGTGACCAGCTCGCCGGGATGCTCAGGGCGGTCGTGGCCTACGTGCCGCTACCGTTCACGCTCGCCGCCGTGGTGGCGCTCGTGGTCGCGCCGGGCGGCACGGTGACGCTCTACCTGCTGGGCATCGCCTACTACGTCACGCTCGGCTGCGGGAGCCTGGGCGTCGCCGTGCACCGGGCGCTGGGCAGGTACACCAGGGACACCGTGCACTTCGCGCTGCTCGGGGTCGGCATGGTGATCATGGCGTGGGCGGCCTTCGCCGTACCCGTGCGGCCGGTCGGTTACCTGGCCGGGCTGCTGGCGCTGACGACCGCGCTCAACCTCTCCCTCCTGCCAGGACTTCCCCGTACGGCCAGGCCGCGGCGCTCGCTGCGCACGCTTCTGGCCGGGACGGTCGTGCTGATGGGCGTGGCGGACGTGCTGGCCAACGCCATGATCGGGACGTTGTTCGTCGAGCTGTCGCTGACCGTGCACGCTGGACAGAGCGGTGATCTTTACCTGGTGGTGCTCGCGTGGGGCTTCGCCGTCTCGGTGATCTACACGGTGCAGCGCATCTACCAGCCTCGGCTGTCGGTGCTCATCGCGTCCGGGGGGTCGGGGGCTCGGGCGCTGGGGCGGCGGGTGATCGGGGTGGCCGGGTGGGTGAGCGCCGTCTGGCTGGTGGCCGGGGGTGCGGCGATCGTGCTCGGCCTGTCGGGGCTGGTCGGGCTCGGCTGCCTGCTGGCCACGCTCCTGCCGTCCATCGGGCTGGTCAGCTTCGGGGTCTTCGTGCTGGAGAACTCGGGGGAGGACGGGTTGCGCAGCAGCGTGAAGGCGGTGGTGCTGGCCCTGGTGGTGGTGACGGCGGTCGGCGCGCTGACCGTCCCGTTGTACGGCGCCGCGGGGGCGGTCTACGCGCTCGGCGCCAACCCGCTGGTGATCGCACTGGCGCTGAGGAGGGCGGGCTGACCCTGAAGAGCTCGAAGGCCCCCAGCAGGCGAAGGACCTCCAGCGAGCCAGGGACCTCAGGGGCTGAGGACCTTTCAGGCAAGAGCCGCCCTTTGGGGCTGCGGACCCGTGGGGTGAGGACCTCTGGGGTGGAAAGGGTGGGTTGACTCGTGGGGTTGGGTACGGGTCATGTCTGGGTTTTGGCGCGAATTGCGGGCGTGATGGAAAGATCCCCCGAAGTACGGTGACCCCATGATCGAGATGCACCTCCACCCCTCCGACCACGGGCTGATCAGGTTCGGCACCTCCCCCATGCAGGAGACCGCCCTCTCCCTGGGCACCCTGGGCACCCCCATGCACCGGGCCTGGGAGGAGTGGGCGCGTCCCGCCATCGAGGCGCTCGACCTCCACTGGCTCCCCCTCCTCTGCGGCACCGGCGACTGGGTGCCCGACTTCCTCACCCCCGCCCCCACCCGCCGCGACATGGACTTCCACGACGAGCTCAAAACCCTGGGCACCACCGCGCCACAAAGAGTGAGAGCGAACATCGCCGCAGCCTGGGAAGGCAAGGCTCTGCCGTACGAGATGAGACGGCTCGTCGACGATCCGGAAAGGCACCTCCCCGAGGTGGTCGCCGAGCTGGCCGCCTATCACGAGGCCGTCATCGAGCCCGTGTGGCCGCGCATCCACGGGCTCCTCGAAGCCGACCTCGACCACCGCGCACACAAGATCACCACAGGCGGCCTCGTCGCCGTCTTCGCCGACCTGCACGACCGGGTCGCCTACCGCGGCGACCGCATCGAGCTCACCATGCCCTGGAACTGCAAGCACTACCTGCACGGCATCGGCGTCCTCCTGGTCCCGTCCGCGTTCCTCTGGCCGAAGCTCGCCACCATCCCCGACCCGCCCAACCAGCCGATGATCACCTACCCGGCCCGCGGCATCGGCGACCTGTGGTCCGGTCTCACCACGAAGACCACCGAGGAGCCCGCCGCCGCCGCGCTCCTCGGCAGGAGCAGGGCGCTGATGCTCGCCCAGCTCGACCTCCCGATGACCACCACCCAGCTCGCCAGGCGGCTGGGGCTCAGCGCGGGAGCGGTCAGCGAGCACCTGGGCATCCTGCGCCGCAGCGACCTGGTCACCTCCCACAGGACCGGCCGCCAGGTCTTCTACCAGCGCACCACGCTGGCCAGCGCGCTCCTGCGGCAAGCCAGCTGAGTCGCGACCTCCAGCGCCCTGCCGTCCGCCACCACCCGCCCGACCAGCCCGATCTCCAGAGCCTCAGCCGCCCCCACGACCCGCCCGGTGAGCAGCAGGTCGAGCGCGCGGCCGTGGCCCACGAGCGCGGCGAGCCGCCGCCCGCTCTGCCCTCTTTCCATGCGCCGCTCGACGAAGGAGAACCGGGCCGAGGCGCCCGCGACACGCTCGTCGCACCACAGGGCCAGCTCGAACCCGCCGCCCAGCGCCCACCCCTCGACGGCGGCGACCGTCGGCTTGCCCGACGGCACGAACCGCCAGTCGAGGTCGGCCCCCGCGCAGAAGATCCCCCGCGCGCCGGTCAGCACCAGCGCGTCCGCACCCGGATCCGCGTCGAACTCCCTGAAGGCGACGTCCAGCTCGTCGGCCATCCTGGCGTCGACCACGTTGTGCGCCCATGGCCGGTCGATCGTGACGAAGCTCGTGTGCCCGACCCGCTTGTGCCGTACGGCCATCAGCGCACCGCCACGAGCTTGCGCCCCTGCTCGGGGATGGCGTCCGGCAGGTCGTCCCAGTCGACCGTGTCCGACCACACCTCCGACGGGACGATCCTGCGGCTCGCCACCAGCCTGGCCGCGTCCTCGACGTACGGCCTGGCCCCCAGGAGCCCGGCGTGGAAGCTGACCCCCAGCCCGTAGGCCATCCAGCCGGGCAGCGGCACGTCGTCGTAGTGCCCGATGCACACGATGACGCCGTCGGGCGCCAGCATGAACGTGCCGACGACCAGCCCAGGCCAGTCCGGATGGTCGGAAACGTCGATCACCCGGTCGAACACCCCCAGCTCGGGCCCAGGCCGCTCGGCGACCAGCGTCGCGCCGAGCCGGAGGGCCAGGTCGCGGTTGCCCTCGTCGGAGTCGACGTAGACGAGCCCGCGCAGGCCGTACGCCCTGGCGAGCTGCAGGATGTACAGCCCCTGGCCGCCCCAGCCGAGGATGAGCATGCGCCTGGCCGTCAGGTGCGGCATGAGCACCGCGACCGCGACGGCCAGCGCGTCGGCCGCCGAGACCAGCTCGGCCGGGTCCCCGGCGGGCGCGCGGACGAGTTGCGCGTCCGCGTACGGCACCCTGACCAGGTCGGCGAAGAGCCCGCCGACGTCCGCGCACACCGGGAACCCGTACGCCGCGGAGGCCGCGCAACGACCGGTGCGCCCCTCCAAGCACCGGTCGCATGCCCCGCAACTCACCTCCCATGGCACGATCACCGTGTCGCCGACCTCGACCCCCGTCACCTTCTCCCCCGCGTCGACGACGACGGCGACCGCTTCGTGACCCATCGCGTATGGTCCGGGCAGCGGAAACCTGCCCTGCACGACGAGCCTGTCGCTGTCGCAGGTGGCGGCCGCGATCGGCCGCACCAGCGCCTCGCCCGGCCCACGCAGCCTGGGCTCGGGCACCTCGCGCCACTCCAGCCGTCCTGGCTCGAGGTAGAACAGCGACTTCATCATGGGCAGATCTCACCAAGTAGGGTGATCTTCCGACAACGATTAGCTTCTGGCCGAAACCTCGGAGTCCTCCCATGAGCCAGCGGACCCTCTACGTCTGGGCGCTCATCGGGCTGGGTTCCTACGTCTTCTGCGCCGCGCTGGCCGGGTTCGTCGGGCTGTTCGTGCTGTTCGACAGCTTCGTGGGGCAGGGGCTGCGCGGCTACGGCAACTCGGTGGCCGCCGTCTGCATCTGGGCCGCCTTCCTGCTCGGCTCGCTCGGCCTCGGCATCGGCTGGATCCGCTCGAAATCACACCAGCGGCAGGGGTTCGCGCTCGGCCTGCTCGTCGGCCTCGCGATCACCGCACTGCTGCTCCTGCAGCACTTCGTCAGCTGGTGAGCGCCCGGATCGAGGTGCGCTCGCGCAGGGTCGGCTGCTGGACCACCCGGCGCCGCCTGGCTCCGCCGTCGGCGGCGGCCACCACCAGACGTACGGCGGCGCGGACGATGCCGTCGATGTCCCAGTCGACCGTGGTCAGCCCCGGGGTGAGCAGCGACGACATCGGGTGGTCGTCGTAGCCCATCACCGACACGTCGCCGGGGATCGACAGCCCGAGCTCGGACGCCGCCGCGTAGACGCCGTAGGCGATCGAGTCGGAGAAGCAGAACACCGCGCTCGGCCTGCTCTCGGAGAGCACCCGGTGGGCCACCTCGGTGGCGGCGGACAGCGCGAAGGGCGCGGTGTCGACCTCGATCTCCAGCCCCAGCCGCTCCCCCTCGGCGATCACGTGCACGTCGGCCGGGCGGTCGGGGGTGCGCTGCCCGGTGGGCGTGAGCACGGCGATGCGCCGGTGCCCGAGCGAACGCAGGTGCTCCAGCGCCAGCGTCACGCCGCGCCGGTTGTCGAAGACGACCTCGCCGGCCGTGCCCTGGATGGAGTCGCCGATCGCGACCACGGGCACCGACTCGCACAGCTCGGGCCAGAACGCGGCCGCCGGGTCGACCGGCTGCACGATCATGCCGTCGACGCGCTGGTCGCGCAGCTGCATGGCGAGCTTGCGCTCCAGCTCGGGGTCGCCGACCGAGTCGAGGATCAGCGCGTAGCGCTCCTTGGCCCGCAGGCCGCGGCCGATGCCCACGGCCAGCGACTGCTGCCACAGGTCCTCGAGCGAGCCGCAGAGCAGCCCGATGGTGCCCGTCTTGCCGCTGGCCAGGGCCCTGGCGATGGGATCCGCCTCGTAGCCGAGCTCGGCAGCGGCCGCCCTGACCCGCTCGATGGTCTCTTCTGAGACCTGCAATCCGCGCAGCGCGTAGGACACCGCGGCCGGTGACAGGCCCGTGGCCTGCGCCACCTCTCGGATCGTGGCTCGTTTGCGAGGCATCGGTCCAGCCTATTGTGTGCGGCCGACAGTCCGGTGGACCCATTGACATATGGGCTTGTGAAGCGGTTCACTGAACCGTATCACTGAAACGGTTCACAAGCCTAGGCTGAAACGCTTCACGTTCAGACTTTCGCAGGTGGCAGGTTTACCTATAAAGTGAGTAGGAAATAGAGGGAGGTGTGGCCATGACCATCGACGTGCACCAGCATCTGTGGACCCCCGGGTTCGTCGACGCGTTGCGCGCCCGCACCAGCCCGCCGTACCTGGACGGCTGGACGCTGATCCTCGACGGCGAGCCCCCCTACGAGGTGAACCCGGCCGACCACGACCCCGCCACGCGGGAGACGGGCGAGCTGGCGCTGGTGTCGCTGTCGAGCCCGCTCGGCATCGAGTTCCTGCCGCCGGAGGAGTCCTGGCCGCTCATCGACGCCTTCCACTCCAGCGACCTACCCGGAAATTTCGGGATGTGGGCGTCTACCTGCCACAGCGAGATCGACCCCGAGCGCCTCGCCAAGGATCTCGACCGGGGCATGGCCGGGCTGCAGATCCCGGCGACAGCCGTACCGGACGACCGGCTCCTCGAAGTGCTGACCGACCGGGACCTCCCGCTGTTCGTGCACCCTGGACCGGCCGCCACATCACAGGGCCCGTCCTGGTGGCCCGCCGTCGTGCCGTACGTCCAGCAGATGCACGAGTCGTGGCACTACTTCCACGCCGTGGTCAGGCCCAGGCATCCCAGGCTGCGCGTCTGCTTCGCGCTGCTCGCCGGGCTCGGCCCGCTGCACTCCGAGCGGCTCAACGCGCGCGGCGGCGGCACCCGCGGCCTGGTCGACCCCGGTTTCTTCGTCGAGACCTCCAGCTACGGCCCGCGCGCGATCGACGCGATCGTCCGCGAGCTCGGCATCGACGTCGTCGTCAACGGCTCGGACGCCCCCTACGCCACCGCGCCCGAGCTCGGCATGGGCGCAGCAGCAGAACACGCCATCCGCTTCACCAACCCCCGCCGTCTATTGGGCAGAAAGGAGTCCGGAAAGTGAATGCTCTACCCGAGCGCGCTCTCGACAGGAGGGAGCTGCGGGATCTGGTGAACGAGCTGGCGGCCAACCCGGCCGAGTGGCAGGACCAGGTGCAGTTCCCCGAAGAGGGCGGCCGCCACTACGCCTCGCTCTACCGCGACTCCTACGTGGACGTGTGGCTGCTGTGCTGGCGGCCCGAGGACGACACGGGCTGGCACGACCACGACATCTCCTCGGGCGCCGTGCACGTGGTGCAGGGCGCGCTGCTGGAGTGCAACCCGCGCATCGGCGGCGAGCACCTGGAGACCGTGGTGTCGGAGGGCCAGTCGTTCTCCTTCGGCCCCGACCACATCCACCGGCTCAACGGCGCGGTGGACCACAGCGTCTCCATCCACGCCTACTCGCCGCCGCTGTGGCGCCTCGGGCAGTACTCGATCGACGACACCGGCCTGATGCGCCGCGTCTCGGTCAGCTACGCCGACGAGCTGCGCCCTATCGACGAGGTCACGGGAGCGAGCGCAGCGAGTGACCCAGTAAGCACAGCACTTGTCGTCACGCGGCCGACGAAGGAGGTCGCGTGACGACCGCGCGTCCCATTCCCGGGTCGTCGCAGAACGCGCCGTCGATGCCGAGCTCGACGAGCCTGCCCAGCCAGCCCATCACGTCGCCGGTCGCCCGCCCGTAGACCGGGCTCGCCGGGTTGCCGCGCCGGTAGTCGAGGGGCAACTGCGCGTTCTCGTTGCGTACGGTCCACACGTGCACGTCCAGCCGCCTGCGGTGGGCGTCGGCGATCAGCGTGGTGGGCGGCAGCAGGCGCCCGTCAGGGCCGACGGGCACGACGCGGCGGGTGTCCACGCCGATGCCGTTGGCGTAGGTGGCGACCTCGCGCAGACCTTCAGGCGTCACCATCGGGTCGTAGGCGGGCGCGGTGGTCATGAGCTGGATGAGCGGCAGCCTGGTCTTCGACCTGAGCTCGCGCAGGTTGGCGGCCTCGAACGACTGGATGAACGCCTTGCGCACGTGGTAGCGCTCGAGGATCTCCAGCAGCGGCTCCTCCAGCGACAGCCCGACGGAGTCGAAGTAGGAGGGGTGCTTGGTCTCCGGGTAGACGCCGACGCCGCTCCGCTGGGCGAGCTGCACGACCTCCTCGAACGTGGGGATCTCGGCGAGCCCGTCGAAGGCGGTGTTGTCCGGCCGCAGGTCGGGGATGCGCTCCTTGGCCCGCAGCGTCTTCAGCTCGGCGAGCGTGAAGTCCTCGGTGAACCAGCCCGTCATCGGCACGCCGTCGATGGTCTTGGTGGTCCTGCGGTCGGCGAACTCGGGGTGCGCGGCCACGTCCGTGGTGCCCGAGATCTCCGGCTCGTGCCGCGCCACCAGCACGTGGTCCTTGGTCGAGACGAGGTCGGGCTCGATGTAGTCGGCGCCCAGCGCGATGGCCGCCTCGTAGGACAGCAGCGTGTGCTCGGGCCGGTGGGCGCTGGCACCGCGGTGCCCGATGACGACCGGGTCACCGCCTCTGCGGTGGTCGGCCTCGGCTGGGACTGGTTGGATCAGCACGACGGCGACGGTAACACCGGCTAACAACCTGCGCATGGTCATGCGCGCACGTTAAACCGCCTCAGTTACGCGCGAAAACACAGCAGGTGGAGCACGGTTCAACATCCGGCAGCGTGATCCACAGGCAGCACGTCCTGCGGAAGAACCCGTCCGGCGCAGGGGTGATCAGCCCGTCCAGCCCGAGCTCGCGCAGCAGCCGCATGTAGTCGCCCGGCACGATCGACGTCAGCGGGTGCGCGAACGCCTCGGCCGTCGACCCCCACAGCGTGCGCTCCCCGATCCTGAACAGCTTGGAGACGACCTCGACCAGCGGCGCCTGCTCCTCCAGCGAGACGCCGCCCCACTCGATCCGTGAAGCCCCGATCGTCACCCCGGCGGGCGACGACTTCACGTAGGTGTCGGCCAGCCGCATGACCGGGACCCTGCCGTCGATGGCCCAGCCGAGCGCCATCGGCAGCGAGTGCCAGTAGGTGTAGGTCTTCCACCACAGCGCCGCGCCGACGTGGCGCGGGGCGTTCCAGCGCGTGGCCGTCTCGTCGACCAGCTCCAGCAGTGGTCCGTACGGCTCGCGCAGCAGCTCGGTCACCGGCGTCCAGGACGCGTCCGGCTCGATGACCAGGCCGGGCGCCACGCCGGTGCCCACCCGCTCGAGCGTTCTGAACAGCACTAGCCCACCCTAACCGGGCGGCCGGCCATCCATCCGGCCACGGTCTGCACCAGGCAGCAGGCCAGCCCGGCCAGGAGCGGCACCGTCCACCCGCCGGACTCCTGGCGCAGGACACCGATGACGAGCGGTCCGACGGCGGCCAGCACGTATCCGGCCGACTGGGCGATCGCCGACAGCGCCGTCACCGACGACGGGTCGGGCGCGCGCAACGTGATGATCAGCAGCACCAGCGCGAGCGAGGCGCCCTGGCCCACGCCGAGCACGATCATCCACAACCACGGCACCGTGGTGGGCACGAGCAGCATCCCCAGGTAGCCGGCGATCGTCAGCACGGCGGCCACCACCACGTGCGGCGCCTGCGAGGCGCGCCTGCCCGCGTGGACCGGCGCGCCCAGCGTCCCCACGACCTGGGCGAGGCTGGACAGGCTCAGCAGGTATCCGGCCTGCTCGGCGGAGACGCCCGACTCCTGGAAGATCGTCGGCAGCCAGGCCAGCATGATGTAGAAGGTCAGCGACTGCAGCCCCATGAAGACCGTGATCTTCAGGGTGACCTTGCTGCGCAGCATGGCCCTGAAGGGGCGCGGGCCGTTGGCGGGCGACGGCTGGCGGCCGAACGCCTGCGGCGCCCAGAGCAGCGCGGCGAGCACGGCCGGGATGGCGAGCAGCGCCGAGACGCCGCGCCAGCCGTACCCGGTGGCGTGTTCCAGGGGGATCACCGCGGCGGACGCGGTGGCTGCGCCGATGACCAGCGCGGAGACGTACACGCCGGTATAGGCGCCGACCTTGGTCGGGAAGTGCTGCTTGACCACGCCGGGCATGGCCACGTTCATGACCGCGATCGCGGTGCCCGCGACGGCCGCGCCCGCGTAGAGGGCGACCACGCCGTCCAGGCTGCGCAGCACGATGCCGAGCGCGAGCACGAGAAGACCGGCCAGGAGGGTGCGGTCCAGCCCGACCCTGCGGGCGAGCAGCGGCGCGACCGGGCCGAAGACGCCCAGGCAGACCACCATGACCGTGGTGATCGCGCCGCCCCCGGCAGGGGTGAGGCCGACGTCCTTCATGATCTCGTCGAGCAGCGGGGAGACCCCGGCGAGGGCGGGGCGGAGGTTGAGAGCGGCCAGAACGATCCCGGCCACCAGCAAGGCAGATCTCAGCGACATAGGGGGTTAACTCTCCCACCTGCTGACAACGTTGTCTTGTTGGGAAATGATCCAGGGGTGAGACCCACGATGAAGGATGTCGCCTCTGCGGCCGGCGTGGCGCTCAAGACCGTCTCCAGGGTGGTCAACGGGGAGCCAGGCGTGCACCCGACGACGGCCGAGCGGGTACGGCAGGCCATCGAGAGCCTCGGCTACAGCCGCAACGAGAGCGCCAGGGTGCTCAGGCAGGGCAGGACCGCCACGATCGGCCTGGTCATCGAGGACGTCGCCGACCCGTTCTACTCCGGGCTGAACCGGGCGGTCGAGGACGTCGCCATCACGCACGGCTGCCTCGTGCTCAGCGGCTCGTCGGCCGAGGAGCCCGCCCGCGAGCGCGAGCTGGTGCTCACCTTCTGCTCGCGCCGGGTCGACGGGCTCATCGTGGTCCCGGCCGGCGACGACCACACCTACCTGCGCTCCGAGCTCGACGCGGGCACCCCGGCGATCTTCGTGGACCGGCCGCCAGGCCCGGGAATCGACGTGGACACCGTGCTGAGCGACAACGCGGGCGGCGCGGCGGCGGCGGTCGGCCACCTGCTCGCGCACGGGCACCGGCGCATCGCCTTCCTCGGCGACTGCCCCTCGATCTACACCGCTGCCGAGCGGCTGACCGGCTACCGCGCGGCCATGGGCGGGCTGATCGACGACCGGCTGGTCGCCATGGCTGCGCCAGAGCTGGTCAGGGTGCGCGCCGACCTCGACCGCATGCTGGCGCTGCCCGACCCGCCGACGGCTGTGTTCACCGGCAACGGCAGGCTGACCGTGACCGCGCTGCGCGCCCTCGGCGGGAGGCGGCTGGCGCTGGTCGGGTTCGACGACTTCGAGCTGGCCGACCTGCTGACCCCGGGCGTCACCGTGATCGCCCAGGACCCGATCGGGCTCGGCAGGGTGGCCACGGAGCTGCTGTTCCGCAGGATCGGCGGCGACCACGGGCCGTCGGAGCAGATCCAGCTGCCCGTGCGGCTCATCGCACGCGGCTCAGGAGAACTGCCCCCATGATCATGCCGACCGCGCCGGACACCGCGATGGCCACGTGCGGACCGGCCAGCTCGCCGAGCCCGCCGATCAGCGCGGCGCCGACCGCCTGTCCGGTCATCAGGCCGGCCGACAGCAGGCCGTACCCCTGGCCGCGCACGTCCTCCGGGATGGCCTCCAGGAAGCGCCGCTGCAGCCCAAGCCCGTAGGACAGCCCGGACGCCGCCAGCGCCGCGAGCACGGCGGCGACGCCCAGGCCCGGCATGAAGACGAAGGCCAGCCACGGCGCGCCCATGCACACCGCGATCGGCAGCGACAGCCGCTCGCGCGTCGCCGGGCTGACGAACCTGCCCACGACGAACTCGCCGATCGCCATCCCGATCGCGGCCGACGCCAGCACGAGGCCCGCCTGGCCGGTGCCGCCCAGGTAGGGGACGATCATCGCCTCGGCCCCCGCCAGGCACATCGGCGGCACCCACTGCGCCAGCAGCAGCGTGCGCACCCGGGTGTCGGTGAACAGCCGGCCGTTCACCCGGAGCGTGCTGCGGACCGCGCCGTGGCGCTTCTCACCCCGCGCCCTGCTGTACGGCAGGCCGTACCTGAGCACGAACGCGGCGACCGCGCTGAGCCCTGCCGTCACCGCCAGCGCCCCGCTGGGACCGGTCAGTGCCAGGAACGTGCCGCCCACGGCCATCGCGGCCACCTGGGAGCTGGCGGACACGACGCCCATCAGCGAGCGGGCCAGCACGAACGCGTCGCCGGGCAGCACCTCGGGCAGCATCGCCGACCGGGCAGCGCCGAAGACCGGCGCGAACAGCCCGGAGACCAGCACGAGCGCCAGCATCGCCCACACCGGCAGCCCGCCGAAGGCCAGCAGCAGGCAGACCACCACCCTGACCACCTCGCCGGTGACCATCAGCGCCCGCGACGGCAGGCGGTCGGCCAGGGACAGCAGGAACATCCCGCCGAAGATGTAGGGCAGCCAGCCGGCCATGTAGGCGGTCGCGGACAGGCCCGCCGAGCCCGTGCTGGTGTAGACGAGCACGGACAGCGCCAGCATCTTGACGCCGTCGCCGACGATCATCAGGGCGAAGCTGGCGAAGAGCACCTTGAACTCTTTTACGGCGAACACCTGGCTGAAGGTGGCGGTTTCCATGTCACTGATGCTGCTGATCGAGGGCGTTGGGGGCGATTCCTTCGGATATAACCGAAACATGTTCCGAGTCGCGGTCACCCCGCAGGACATCGTCGCGAGCAGGTTCGCGATCTCCCCGCTGATCGAGACCATGCACGCGCTCCGGACGCTGGACGGGCGGGCCGAGCCAGGCGTGCACCATCAGTGGCTGGCCAAGTGGCGCGGGCCGTTCGCGGAACTCGAGCGCCGCCACCCCGCCCTGCGCGCGATCGCCGTGATCTCCGGCAACATGGGGCCGGGCAACGTCGACTTCATCGCGCCGCCGCCGACCGGACTGAGCGTGCCGTTCGAGGTGGAGCTCGCCGCGATGCGCGCGACGCCGGTGGAGCAGGCGCACGCCGAGATCGCCAAGGTCGGGGTCAGGCCGGGCTGGATCCGCGACCTCCTGCTCGGCCCTGACGTGGTGCAGGTGCTCGCCGACGCCTTCGAGGCGCTGTGGACGGAGATCGTGTCGAAGAAGTGGCCGCGGTTCCAGGCGATCCTGGAGCGTGAGGTGATCATGCGCGCCGGGCAGCTGGCCACCTACGGCTGGGCCAGGGCGCTCGACGACATCAGCCCGCACGTGCGCTGGCGGCCCGAGGGGATCATCGAGCTCGACCTGCGCTCGCCGGACCGCGACGTCAGCCTGGACGGCAGGGGGCTGCTCTTCCTGCCGTCCGTCTTCGACTACCGGCTCGGCGCCTTCCTGTCGAAGGAGTGGCCGTACGCGCTGGTCTATCCGGCCAGGGGCGTCGCCGCTCCCGTCCCCGACTCGAATTCCGGGCTTTCGGGGCTCATCGGAAGGAGCCGGGCGCGCATCCTGACCGAGCTCGCCGTACCGGCCACGACCACCCAGCTCGCCGGGCTCCTCGGCCACAGCCTGGGTACGGCCGGCGGCCACGTGGCCGCGCTGCGCCGGGCCGGGCTCATCGCGGGCACCCGCACCGGACGCAGCGTCCTCTACGCGCGCACGCCGCTCGGCGACGCGCTGGCTAGCCCTTCAGCGCCCCTGCCATCAGGCCGCGCATGAAGAACCGGCCGAGCAGGATGTAGATCACCATCGTCGGGATCGACGACAGGATCGCCGCGGCCATCTGCTGGCTGTACGGCGTGGCCTGGGCGCCGGCGATGTTGTTCAGCATGACCGTGGTCGGCCAGCTCGTCGGCCCGGTGAGGAAGATGGCGAACAGGAAGTCGTTCCACATCGAGGTGAACTGCCAGATGATCACCACCGCGATCGCCGGGCCGGACACCGGGAGCACCACCGACCAGTAGGTGCGCAGCATGCCCGCGCCGTCCACCCGCGACGCCTCGATCAGCTCGGTCGGGATCGTCACGTAGTAGTTGCGGAAGATCAGCGTGCAGATCGGGATGCCGTAAACGACGTGCGCCAGCACCAGCCCGGGGATCTGCCCGTAGAACAGGTGGGTGCCGGTGAGGTCGTTCAGCGACGCCATGAGCTGGACCAGCGGAATCATCACGCCCTGGTAGGGGATGAACATCCCGAACAGGAACAGCGTGAACAGCAGGTCCGCGCCGGGGAAGCGCCACTTGGACAGCACGTAGCCGTTCATCGAGCCCAGCGCGCACGACAGCAACGACCCTGGTACGGCCAGCAGCACGCTGTTCCAGATGCCGGGGGCGAGCTTCTCCCACGCCACCCGCCAGGCCTCGAACGTCCAGACCCGCGGGAGGTTCCACGCCTGCGACGGGTCGGCCTCGGTGAGCGGCTTGAAGCTGGTGACCAGCAGGACGTAGATCGGGACCAGGAAGACCACCACGAGGATGATCAGCAGCCCGAACCTGACCGTTCTCGAAAGGCTCACGGCCGCCTCTCCTTGCGTACCGACCAGACCAGGTAGGGCACCACGAAGACGGCGACCGACAGCACGATGTAGGAGGCGATGGTCGCGCCCTTGGCCGGGTCGTGCGCGTCGAAGACCGCCACCCACATGAAGACCGCGGGGACGTCGGTGATGATCTGCTTGCCTGACACGGCGACGATGAGGTCGAACACCTTCAGCGAGATGTGGCCCAGGATGATCAGCGCGGACAGCGTGACCGGGCGGAGCATCGGGAGCACCACGTGCCGGTAGACGCCCCATTCCGAGGCGCCGTCGACCCTGGCCGCCTCGCGCAGCTCCTCGGGGACGCCGCGGAACCCGGCGAGGAACAGCGCCATGACATATCCCGACATCTGCCAGACGGCGGGGAGGGCCATGGCGGCCATGCCCCAGTCGGGGTCCCTGAACCACGCCCACTGCGGGAGCCCCACGGCGTCGAGCAGCCTGTTCAGACCTACGGCACGCTCGCCGGTGCCGGAGTTCATCAGCCAGCGCCAGACGATGCCGGTGGCGACGAACGAGATGGCCATGGGGAACAGGTAGACGGACCTGAACGTGCCCTCGCCCCTGATGCCCTTCTCCATGAGGAACGCCAGGAACCAGCCGAGGACCAGGGCGCCCACGACGAAGGTGACGGTGAACACGATCGCGTGGTTCACCGACAGGTGCCATCGGGGTTGGTCCCAGATGTCGACGAAGTTCTTCAGGCCGACGAACTTCCCCTCGGACACCTCGTCGTGCTTGTCGGTCATCGCCAGGCGGAAGTTCCAGCCGAGCATGCCGTACACGAACACGCCTATGGCGATGATCGACGGTGTCACCAGGAGCAGCCCGGGCAGCCAGGTCCTTGCCCGCCTCACAAGCATCCTTCCTCATCCTTCTGGGAGGACCACCCACTCACGAAAGGACCTTTCGCGAGAAGCCCCCTGTGGCGGGGCCTTTGGGGTGAGCCCCCTCCACGAGCCCTTCCTCGCACCCCCCGCGGGTCCTCCCGTCCACGCTCTCCGCGGAACGGCCCTTCAAAGGGACCTCCGCCCGGCACCTCCAGAGGTCCTTTGACGACCTCTGGAGGCCCCATCGGGGGGTGTGGGGTTTCGCGAGGGTTACTGCGCGTTGGCCTTGGCAGCCTCGGCCAGCGACTTCTGCAGCCCCGCCACGTCCTTGCTGCCGATGAACAACCCGACAGCCTCCGTGATCGCCGCCAGCCACGGCTGGTTCACCGAGACCCCGTGCTGGATGGACCCGGCCAGCTTGTTGCTGCCCCAGTCCTTCAACGAGTCAGCCAGATAGTCCGTGTAGAGCGACGCGTCAGCGTCCTTACGAGCCGGAATCGACCCCTTCTTGGGGTTGAAAGCGTCCTGCCCCTCCTTGGAGGCGGCCACCTTCAGCCAGGCCAGCGCCCCGTCCCGGTTCTTCGCGCCCTTCGGCAACGTGAAGCTGTCCGACAGCCACATGAACGTGCCCTCGGTCCCAGGCGCGGGCGCCCAGTCGAAGTCCGTCTTGGAGACCTTCCCCAGCCCACCCTCTGGCGGGTTGTGGAAGTAGCCGTAGGCCCAGTCGCCCATGATGTTGAACGCCGCCTGCCCGTCGGCCACCTGCTTCGCGGCAGGCTGCCAGTCGTCCTGCGGATCCCCGGCGTACGACAGGATCGTCTTGAAGTTCTCCAGCGCCTTGGTGACCGCCGGCCCGCTCCAGTCCGCTCCAGGCTTGAACAGAGCGTTGTACGCATCAGTGCCCAGCGACCCGAGCAGCACGTTCTCCATCAGGTGCGTCACGGTCCACTCGGAGCCGATCGACAGCGGGATCTTGCCCTTGGCCTTGACCTTCTCCAGCGCGGCGATGAACTCCTCGATCGTCTTCGGCGCACCGGCGACGCCGGCGTCCTTCAGGACGGCCGGGTTGAACCACAGCACGTTGGACCGGTGGATGTTGACGGGGACGGAGTAGATCTGGCCCTGGTAGCTGATCTGCTCGACGAGCTGCTGCGGGAAGACGTCCTTGAGCTTGAGCTCGTCGTAGAGGGTGTTCAGCGGTTCGAGCTGCCCCGCCTTGATGTAGCCCTGCAGCTCGGCGCCCGCGTGCCCCTGGAAGGTGTCCGGCGGCTCGCCGCCCTGCAGCTTCGACTGGAGCAGCGCCTTGGCCTTGTCGCCCGATCCGCCGGCGACCGCCGCGTCGAAGAACGTGAGGTTCGGGTTCTGCTGCTCGAAGATCCCACGCATGGCCTTCAGACCGTCGGCCTCACCGGGACCCGTCCACCAGGAGAAGACCTCGACCTGCTTTTTCGCCTCGCCGCCACCGGTGGCAGAGCCCGTCGGTGCGGCTGTGCCGCCGCCACCGCAGGCGGTGAGCCCGAGCAGGCTCGCCATGGTGATCGCGACGGCTCCTAACCACCGTCGTCGCATCGCACACCGTCCCTTCAGTTACCTGTTCGACCCCGAGAATTCGTGCTGACAACGTTGTCAGCCATCAACCCACTTCGCCCACGGGGACGTCAAGGTATGGAGCGGTAACAGCTCGGCATACCTGGGAGAGCGCTCTCTGCGTCAGAGGCGCCTGAGCGGCTCTCCCGGCAGCGCGAGGACGGTGACCCCGAAATCGGCGACGGTCGCCGGAAGGTCCGCGCGCGCCAGACCGTGCGCGGACACCACCAGCGCCCCCTTGCTCACCGCCAGCCCGACGAGCGTCACCAGCTCAGGGTCGGGCGGACGGCAGGCCAGCACCACGTCGTCCGCGTCGAGGCCGACGGACACGTCGAGCTTGTCCATCGCCTCGACCAGCTCGGTGTGCGTGAGCGCGAGCCCTCCCCCGAGGGCGAGCGCCGCCTGCTCGCCGGGATCGAGCACGGGCAGCGCGATGGGGTCGAGCCCGAGCAGGTCGGCGAAGTCGAGGGTGTCCATCGCCTCGCCGAAGGCGATCACCTGGCGCACCCGCGACCGCTCTGCCGCCGACACTGCGGTCTCGGCGAGGTCGGGGGTGGTGATCAGCATCCTGGCGTCGCACTCCGTCAGGATCGCTGCCAGCTCGTCGGCGGGCAGCGCGGGGTCGAGCGGCGCGGCCACGCCGCCCGCCGCGACGACGGTGTGTACGGCGAGCGTCAGCGCCCAGGTGGCGCTCACGTGGACCCCGACGACCTGGTCGCGCCTGGCCCCCCGGCGTACCAGGCCGGAGGCGGCTCTGGTCACCTCGTTGGCGAGTTTGCGGTAGCCGTACACATGCCCGCCGCACAGGTCGATGAGCGCGGGCCGCGACGCCCGCTCGTAGGCGCGGCCGAACACGTGGCTGGTCACGGTGGCAGTCGGCTCCATGACCGTGACCGTACGGCGCGCGTGGGCTCCGCAGCATCCGCCGATGTATGTATAGCGGTGTGTATTCAAGCGAGGGCTCCTACACATAAGCGCTTTGTGCGGGCCCGAGCCCTGCGCGGCTCGAGCCCGCTGTCGCACGTTCCAGGCCACGACCCCCACCCCTCCGAGGAGGCCAGGCCCTCGGGAACGTACGACGTCCCCGATGGACCGGCAGGTCGCGCCCACCTCGTGCGTGGGCTCCCCGGGGCACCGGGGTTGAGGTGAGCACGACCGTCGATCACACCCAGAACGCTAGGCCTGCACCCTCTACGCCACATGCGCAGAGATGGCCATTCGACGGTGTATCCCGGAGGCAAGGAAGATGTGTAGAGAGGTGCGTAGGCCACCGGAACTGTCGGTGCAGCCGACCACACTGGGTGCATGGCGGACCCGGAGGAACCCCTGGAGCTCGGCGAGATCTCCTTCACCGACTGGAACGCGCACACCGACAAGATGGCGGAGGTCGCGTTCCTGACCGTGGCGCGGCGGCTGCCGGCGCTGGTGGTGCAGGCGCTGCGCATGGCGTGGGCGGCCAGCCCGCGCGACGCCGTCGCCGCGGTGGGCTTCAACCTGGCCGGTGGCGCCTTCACCGCGTTCGGCCTGCTGGCCACCACCGGCGTGCTCGCCGCCCTGTTCAGCGGCGGCCCCACGCCCGAGCGGGTCCAGGCGGCGCTGCCCAGCCTGATCCTCGTGGCGGCGGCCGCAGGTCTGCGCACGGCCACCCAGGCCGGCGCGGGCTGGGCCCAGTCGCGACTCGACCCGCAGGTCGCCAGAGTCGCGGAGGAGCGGCTGTACGGCCTGACCAGCCGCGTCGGGCTGATCGCCTACGACGACCCCGACTTCCACGACGCCTTACAGCGGGCCAGGTCGCGCGGGGTGGCGCGGGCCGGTTCCGTGGTGAGCTCGGCGATCAACGCGCTGACCGCGCTGATCGGCATCATCGCGGTCGCCGGGGTGCTCGGCGTGCTGCATCCCGTGCTGCTGCCGCTGCTGGTGCTGGCCGTGCTCCCCGACGCGTGGGCGGCCGTGCGTTCGGCGCGGATGCGCTACACGACGATGTACGCGCTGATCCCGGCCAACCGGCGCAAGTGGATCATCGGGGAGCTGCTGGCCAACCGCACCTCGGCGGCCGAGGTGCGGTCCTTCACCATGCGCGGCTTCCTGCTGCGCATGTACGACGCGGTCGCGATGGCCGAGCAGCGGGTCATGCTGGGGCTGGCCCGCCGCCAGACCGTCGCGCGCCTGGTCGGCGAGACGCTGGGCGGGGTCGGGACCGGGCTGGTCTACCTCGCGCTCGGCATCCTGCTGGCCGTGGGCGCGGTGCCGCTGGCCGTCGCGGGCACCGCCGTGCTCGCGATCAGGTCGGGGCAGACGTCCCTGTCCAACCTCATGTTCGCCACCAACCGCCTCTACGAGGAGGGGCTCTACTACACCGACTTCCTCGACTTCTGCAGCGACGCCGAGTCGCGCCTGCCCAGCGAGCGGCCCACGCCCGCGCCGACCGGCTTCTCCCGCATCTCGGCGCGGGAGGTGACCTTCACCTACCCGGGCAGCGAGCAGCCCGCGCTGCGCGAGGTGTCCGTCGAGATCAACAGGGGCGAGGTCATCGCCTTCGTGGGCGAGAACGGCTCGGGCAAGACGACCCTGGCCAAGATCCTCTCCGGCCTCTACGAGCCGCAGGGCGGGCGCGTCACCTGGGACGACCTCGACGTGCGCGACGTCGACCCTGAGGCGTTACGCCTGAGCACGGCCGTGATCGCCCAGGACCACACCCGGTGGCCGCTCACCGCCCGCTACAACATCACGATGGGCACCGACAAGGGCGAGGAGATGCTGGCGTCCGCTGCGCGGGTGGCCGGGGCGGACGAGGTGATCGCCGAGCTGCCGAACGGCTACCGCACGCTGCTCGACCGGCGGTTCAAGGACGGGGCTGAGCTGTCGGGCGGCCAGTGGCAGCGCATCGCGGTGGCACGCGGCTTCCACCGCGACGCGCCGTTGCTCATCTGCGACGAACCGACAGCAGCCCTCGACGCCCGCGCGGAACACGCCCTCTTCGAACGCATCAGGGAGCACTCCGGGGGGCGGACGGTCTTGCTGATCACCCACCGATTGGCGAGCGTCCGCTATGCGGACCGCATCTACGTCCTGGACCATGGAAAGGTGACCGAAGAAGGCACCCACGACGAGCTCATGACCGTGAACGGCCTCTACGCCGACCTGTACACCCTGCAGGCAACCGCCTACCGCTGACCAGAAGCCCTCTCGGCTGAGCGCCGCGCACCTTGCGCCGGACACCGCCGCACACCACCTCGCCGCACCGGCGCTGGAGAGGCCCCGCCATCCCGCACACGCCTGCCACCCCTCCCCGAGGTCTCCCCCGCGGCACCTCCCCCTCTTCTCCCAGCGAGCCCGTGGGTGTCTTGTGGCTTGCCGTACATCCGTAGGGTTGTCAATCCAGGACGGAGAGCATCACCTTGCGTGCGATGGGTGCGGCGACGTCGCCGCCGAAGCCCGCGTGTTCCACCAGCACCCCCACCGCGATCTCCGGGGCCTCGGCCGGTGCGAAGGCCGTGAAGACCGCGTGGTCCTGCGCGTCGGCCACGTTCTCCGCCGTGCCCGTCTTCGCCGCCACCGCCACCCCCGGGATCGCCGCCGCCGTCCCCGTCCCGCCCGGCTGCGTCACCGCGACCATCATCGCCGTCAGCTGGTCGGCCGTCTCCGCGCTCATCGTCCCCCGGTACTCCGACGGCTGCGCCCTGCTCACCGACGTGCCGTCCGGCAGCCGCACCTCCTCCACCAGGTACGGCCGCATCAGGCTGCCGTCATTGGCGACAGCCGCCGACAACATCGCCACCATCAGCGGCGTGGCCCGGTCGTCGAACTGCCCGATGGCCGACATCGCCGTCTGCGCCCTGTCCATGTCCGAGGGATAGACGCTCTTGGCCACCGGCATCGGCACCGTCAGGTCGTCCGCGTCGAAGCCGAACGCCTCCGCCTGCTTGCGCAACGCCTCCTGCCCCAGGTCCAGCCCGATATTGGCGAAGGTGGTGTTGCACGACATCTGGAAGGCGAACGCCAGAGGCGGCCGCCCGTTGCCGCACGACTCGCCCCCGGCGTTCCGCAGGTAGGTCGTGGTGCCGGGCAGCAGCAGCCGCGTCGGCGACTCCACCTGCGTGGACGGCGTGTACTCGCCGGACTCCAGCGCCGCCGCGCTCGTCACCACCTTGAACGTGGAGCCAGGCGGGTAGTTCTGGTTCAACGCCCGGTTGAGCAGCGGCTGCGCCGGATCCTCGCGCAACCTCTCGTCGGCCTTGACCAGCTTCGCCCCGTCGAACGTGGTGTAGACGTTCGGATCGAAGGACGGGAACGAGACCAGGGCCAGGATCGCGCCGGTCACCGGGTTGATCGCGACCACCGCCCCCTTGCGCCCCGTGGCCCGCAGCGCCTCGTACGCGGCGCGCTGGGCGCGGTCGTCGATCGTCAGGCGGATGTCCGCGCCCTGGACCGAGCCGTCCTTGACCATCGAACGCACCCTGACCTTGGGGTCGTTCCCCGACAGCTCGGCGTCCTGCGCCTGCTCGATGCCCGTGGTGGTGTAGAGCGAGACATAACCGGTCACTGCTGCGTACAGCTCGGGATCGGGATAGACCCGGCGGTACTCGTACAGCCCGTCGACCTTCTCGCTCTTCGCGATCACCTTGCCACCGGCGAGCAGGATGTCGCCGCGCGGGTGGTCGAACCTGGCGATCAGCGTGCGCTGGTTGCGCGGGTCCGCGTTGAGCTCTCCGGCCTTGAACGCCTGGATGTAGGTGATGTTTCCCAGCAGCGCGAACAACATCACCGCACACATCATCGCTACGCGACGAAGGGGGATATTGATCCGTTTCGCCCTGGGACCGGCCATGATCCCCGGTCTAACAGCCGGAACTCAAAGGTACGGCTAGCAGACGCTTCTGTAGTAGGAAATCTTGTTGTGGATGTAGCGCTGGCGCTCCGTGAGATTGGCGATCTGCCCCTGGACGCGGCGGTCGTGGTCTTCCAGCAGCCTGATGCGGTCGGGGATGGTGTGCTCACCGGCGCGGACGAGCTCGGCGAACCGCAACATCTGCGCGATCGGCATGCCGGTGTCGCGCAGGCACCTGATCATCCCCAGCCAGCCTACGTCGCCCTCGGTGAACCGCCGCTGACCGGCGGAGTTGCGCCCGACGGGCTCCAGGAGGCCGATCTTCTCGTAGTAGCGCAGCGTGTCCAGGCTGAAACCGGTCTCCTCGACGACCTCTGACGGTGTGTAGACGCTCACGCCCTCCAGCATCCCACCTGGAGTGGGCTCCAGGTCAACCACGCCCTCCCCTCAGCCGCCACGTCATGCCCTCTCCCACCCCTCCCGCACCCCGACCCGCGCCTGCCGATCTTCACCCGCCACCCCCGCCCCACCATCGGCTATGTCCTGGCGGAGAGCAGGTCAGCGACGCCGGAAGGAGACGTCTCTCGGGCTGGTGCCGTCGCTGCCGCACAAGCGGAAGCCCTTGTGGCGCCCGGGTCGCAGGGCGTTGAGTTAGCCTCGAAGGCGGAAGGGATACCGCCATGGTCACCGGTATCGTGCTCGGGCTCATCGCGTTCGTCGTCCTCTGGGTCGTGCTCAGCGGGGTCCGGGTCGTCAATCAGGTCGAGCGAGGCGTGGTCTTCCGCTTCGGGCGGGCGCAGCAGAAGATACGCGCACCAGGACTCACCCTGCTCATCCCCGGCGTCGACCGCATGAAGAAGGTCAACGTCCAGCTCGTCACCATGCCCATCCCCCCGCAGGAGGGCATCACCCGCGACAACGTCTCCGTCCGCGTCGACGCCGTCGTCTACTTCCGCGTCGTCGACCCGCTCAGGGCGGCGATCGACGTGCAGAACTACCTGTTCGCCGTCGAGCAGGTGGCGCAGACCTCGCTCCGTTCGATCATCGGCAAGAGCGAGCTCGACGACCTGCTGTCCAACCGTGAACGGTTGCACGAGGGCCTCGCCATCATGATCGACAGCCCGGCGGTCGGCTGGGGCATCCACATCGACCGCGTCGAGATCAAGGACGTGCAGCTCCCCGAGTCGATGAAGCGCTCGATGTCCCGCCAGGCGGAGGCCGAGCGTGAACGGCGAGCCCGCGTGATCACGGCCGACGGAGAGTACCAGGCGTCACAGAAGCTCGCTGACGCGGCGACGGTGATGGCGCACACGCCTGGGGCGTTGCAGCTGCGGATGCTGCAGACGGTGGTGGAGGTGGCGGCGGAGAAGAACTCGACGCTGGTCATGCCGTTTCCGGTGGAGATGCTCCGCTTCTTCGACCGCGCGGCGAAGAAGCTCGAGGCGGAGACACCCGAGGGGGAGCAACGCAAGGGCGAGGCGACGGCGGCCGACCCCGAGCTGGAGCCGCACCCGGCACCGGCTCTCGAGACCGACGAGCTGCCGTCTTTGGAGCAGCTCACCCAGACGGTCAAACCCCAGGAACGCTGACCTTCCCCCGATCCCTTGGGCCCGGAGCAGCACAGCTCTGGGGCCTTCAACGGCACAGCTCGCCGACCTGTGGGACCACCTCTCAGGGCGAGGGCTACCAGGGGTGTCCAGCGCGGCGGATGGTGCCGGGCAGCCCGTGTCGTTGAGGGCCGGGTCTCGCGGGAGCGGAACCACCCCCACGGCCGGGGTCTTCCGAGAGCGGGCCATCCCCCAGGGCGGGCCATTGGAGGGTCTTCCGGGGCGCGTCTTCCGGGAGCGACCGTCCTCAAGGGGCGGGTCGTCGGGGGGTCTTCCGGGAGCGGGCCGCTCTCAGGGGCGAGCCATCCGGGTGCGGGCCGCTCTGAGGGATGAGCCATCCGAGGGCGATTCGGCGGAGGCGAGGCCGTCGGGGTGGAGTGTGCTGTCGGGGGGTGTGGGGCTGGCCTGGGGCCGATTTGCGGCTTGGTGGTATGGGGTTACGGGAGGTGGTCGGCGAGGTAGCGGCGGACGAGGAGTTTGCATTCGGCGATCAGGTCGGGGTCGCCGTCGGGGTGCATGCGGAACGCCAGCTTGAGCACCGCGTCCGTGGCCTCCACCGCCACGAGCAGCGCCCTGTCCAGCCCCGACCCCGCAGGGGCGTCCAGCAGGTCGCGGGACAGCGCGCGCAGCCGGTCGGCCACTATCACGTTGTTCTCCATCGCCGCGTCCAGCATGTGGTTCGTACCCTCAAGAGCGGGGCCCCCTGGTGCGGCCAGCACCTCGCCGAAGTCCACCACGGCGAACCCGGGCGTCGTCCGCTTCATCGCCACGAACTCGTCGATGGCCAGGTCCACGAGGTCGGTCCAGTGGTCGAGTACGGCGGTCGCGATCCGCTCTCCCACCCGGGCCAGGAAGGCTTCCAGGTTGCGCAGTGCCAGGGCGCGGACCAGGCCCTGCTTGTCGGGGAAGAACTGGTAGAACGTCCCGATCGGCACCTCGGCTCGGCGGGCGACCTCCTTGGTGGTCAACGCGTCGTAACCGACCTCGTCCAGCAGCAGGGCGCATTCGTCGAGCATCCGCTCGACCCGTTCCACACTGCGGCGCTGGGCCGGACGTCGGCGCAAGGTACTCGTCATCCTCCCATCCTGGCGTATTACCAGCTGGTACGGATGACATGAGGCCAACTCATATCGACCCCTCCCAGGACCTTGGGGCTCTGGCCTTGAGCGGCTCAAGGTCTTTGGGGCTCAAGGTCTTTGGGGCTCAAGGCTTTTCAGGCTCGGGGCTTTTGGGGCTCAGGACCTTTGGGGGCTCAGGGCCACGGATGGGCCGGAACCCCTTAGGGGCCGGGCCACTTGACAGCTCGGGCACGCAAGGACGCCTGAGGGGTTGAGGTCCTTCAGGGGTTGAGGTCCTTCAGAGGCGGGGTTTGGGGCGAAGGCGGGGGTTTTGGGGCGGAGGCGCGCCTTGGGGGTGGAAGCGCACCTTGAGGGTGGAGGCGCGCCTTGAGGGCGGAGCGGGGTTGGGGTTGGGGTTTTGGGGTGGGTGGCGGCGCCAGGGTCGTCAGCGTACGGCTGGGCTAGAAGACCGAGACGTGGACGTGGTCGTAATGGTTGGCCGTCACGCCGCCCCGGTCCGACATCGGGTCCCACCCGCTCCCCGACCGGATGTCGTAATACCGCTGCTTCCAGATGATGTACATCACCCCGAGCCGAGCCCCGTTGGTGATCAACCACTGCGCCAGCGCGTCCCCACGCTCCTCGTCCACCCCGGACGCCGGCCGCCCCCCGGAGCTCATCATGAAGTCGCAAGCACGCCCCTTGCCGTGCTCCCCGGGATCCCCTGCCCGAAGGCACCCCACCCCGTAAGGCATGGGAAAGTTCTGCATGATCTCGTCCCGCACCGCGATCATGCGCGACGTCAGCCCGCCACTGTTCGTAGGCGTCTGGAACCCGTACTTGGCCAGCAGCCGCTCGATCTCGCGCCGCTTGCCCTTCATCTTCTCGATTTCCTTCTTGAGCTTGAGGATCTGCGCGTCCGCGTCCTCCTTGGCCTTGCGCGCGTCGGCGATCAGCGTCTTGACGCTGCCCAGCCGCGCCGTACGCAACTCGGCCAGATAGCTCATGCTCGCCGCCTGCCCCAGCGACGCGTAGGGGTCACTCCCCCCGCTGAACAGCCGCGTCGCGTCGAGCGGCCCCGACATGTAGGCGAGCTGCGCCCATTCACTGACGTCCTGCGCGGCGTCCGCCTGGGCCTTCTTGGCCTTGTCC
The DNA here is from genome assembly GCF_044457355.1 of Nonomuraea sp. NPDC050556. Classification (NCBI taxonomy): domain Bacteria; kingdom Bacillati; phylum Actinomycetota; class Actinomycetes; order Streptosporangiales; family Streptosporangiaceae; genus Nonomuraea; species Nonomuraea sp. NPDC050556. The sequence continues at coordinate 705,976 of NZ_JBITGU010000004.1, forward strand.
GCCAGGTCGGCCGCCTTCTTGGCGCGGACCCGCGTCTCCTCAAGGCTCTGGATCTGCCCGCGATAGAGCTTGTTGAGCTTGGCGGCCTGTTTGGTCAGCTTGCGTAGTTCCGCCTGCGTCGCGGGGTCGGCCGCAGCAGGAAGGGGTACGGCGAGCAGGCAGGACAGAACGACGGCGAGCACGGCAGCACGGCCGGATCTCACGCGCGTCCTCCCTCCTGTGACGGGCGAAACTATAGAAGATGATCTTGGTCGCTGCCACCGGAACGGTGGAAGTCATGCACCATTGGCGAAGTATCTACCATTTTGCGGGGATCTAGCCAAACCCAGCAGAACATGGTTCGGTGGGACCTCTTGCTTCACCTCCCAATCCAAAAGAAACTTGGCCAAGCAAGCATTCGGTCAAGCAGGAGGCTCACGACATGCGCCAGCACGACACGCTGTTCATCGGGGGCGAATGGGTGGCCCCAGCAGGCACTGGCACGATCGAGGTCATCTCCCCTCACACCGAGGAAGTAGTGGGCCGCGTGCCCGACGGTACTCCCGCTGACGTGGATCGCGCCGTAGCCGCCGCCAGAGAGGCGTTCGACAACGGCCCGTGGCCCCGGCTGACCTTCGCCGAGCGCGCAGAGGTCATCGGCAGGCTGGCGGAGATCTACGCGGCCAGGCAGGCCGAGATGGCCGAGCTCATCACCGAGGAGATGGGCTCCCCGATCACCTTCTCCAACCTGGCCCAGGCCCCCCAGCCGCTCGGCATGCTGCAGTTCTACGCGGAGCTGGGCAGGACCTTCCAGCAGGAGGAGCAGCGCCCCGGCCTGTTCGGCCCCACCACCGTGCGGCGCGAGCCGGTGGGCGTGGTCGCGGCGATCGTCCCGTGGAACGTCCCGCAGTTCGTCACCATGACCAAGGTCGCCCCCGCCCTGCTCGCCGGGTGCACGATCGTGCTCAAGCCCGCCCCGGAGACCCCGCTCGACGCCTACCTGCTGGCCGAGATGTTCCAGGAGGCGGGCATCCCGCCGGGCGTGCTCAACATCGTCCCCGCCGGCCGCGAGACGGGCGAGTACCTCGTCAGGCACGACGGCATCGACAAGATCGCCTTCACCGGCTCGACGGCGGCCGGGCGGAGGATCGCGGCCATCGCCGGCGAGCAGCTCAAGCGGGTCAGCCTCGAACTCGGCGGCAAGTCGGCCGCGATCTTCCTCGACGACGCCGACCTGCCGAGCAGCATGGGCATGCTGGCCATCGCGTCCCTGATGAACAACGGCCAGGCCTGCGTCGCGCAGACCCGCATCCTGGCCTCGCGCAACCGCTACGACGAGGTCGTCGAGGCCGTGGCCGGCATGGTCGCCGCCCAGCCCGTCGGCGACCCAGCCGACCCGGCCACCGGCATCGGCCCGCTGGTCGCCCAGCGCCAGCAGACCCGCGTCGAGGACTACATCAAGATCGGCATGGAGGAGGGCGCGAAGGTCGTCGTCGGCGGCCTGACCAGGCCGTACGACCGGGGCTGGTACGTCGCGCCGACCGTCTTCGCCGGGGCGACCAACGACATGCGGATCTCCCGCGAGGAGATCTTCGGCCCGGTGCTCGCGATCATCCCCTACGAGGACGAGGCGGACGCGATCCGCATCGCCAACGACAGCGACTACGGCCTGTGCGGCACGGTCTGGACGGCGGACGCCGACCACGGCATGGACATCGCCCGCCAGGTGCGCACCGGCACCTACGGGGTGAACTGCCTGATGCTGGAGGCCAACACCCCGTTCGGCGGCTACAAGGCCAGCGGGCTCGGCCGCGAGCTCGGCCCCGAGGGCCTCAACGGCTACCTGGAGTACAAGACCATCGCCAGGCTGGGTTAGAAGAAGGCGAAAGGCTCCGGTACGGCGCGCCGTACCGGAGCCAAGCAGATGGACGCAACCCAGCGCGCCCCCGCAACGCTGGGCAACCGCCCGACTACCTGAAGTATGTCCTATGCCCGGTCGCTAGACCGGGTTTATCCCCAGAGGACTTCTCCCAGGGGGTTTCATCCATCCGCCTTAGGTAGACGCCTTTTACTCAGGAAAGGTTCGAAACGTTCTCGACCCACTTTCCGATGCGCCGTATCAGCTCGGGTCGGGCGGCCGATTCGGCGTGGCCGTACCCCTGCTCGATCCACAGCTCCTTCGGCTCCCGCGCCCCCTCGAACAGCTGGTGCGCGTGGTCGAGCGGGAAGAAGTGGTCGGCGTCGCCGTGCACGACCAGCAACGGGGTCGGCGCGATGAGCGCTGCGGCCTGGTAGGGCGGCATCGGCACCGGGTCCCACTGGCCGCGCTGGATGCGCGTGCGCTTGGCGACCCGCGCGGCCCAGCGCCCGACGGGCTGCTCGATGGCCCAGTGCACCTGGCGCATGGGCTTGGTGCCGCGGTAGTACCAGCGGGCCGGGCTGCTGACCGAAACCACGGCGTCCACCCCGCTGTACAGGCCCGCGTGCCGTACGACGACTGAAGCCCCCATGGAGAAGCCCACGGTGACCACCGTCGAGTAGCCGGTCGCGCGCAGGTGGCTGACGGCGGCGTCGACGTCCAGCACCTCCAGGTCGCCGACCGTGGTGAGCCCGCCGGAGCGGCCGTGCCCGCGGAAGTCGAAGGCGAGCACCCCGCCGAACCCGCTGAGCACGTGCGCGATGCGCCGCGTGTCCTTGCAGCGCCAGGAGCCCGTGAACCCGTGCGCCAGGACGATGCCCAGGTCGGAGCGGCCCCGCGAGCCGGTGAGAGCCGCGTCGAGCCGCACGCCGTCCTTGGTTCTGAGCATGACGGAATGGTTAGGCGCAAGAGGCATGCCTCGAGCTTAGGACCGCCTCTTCGAGGATCCGGCGGCCGGGGTGCAGCCCCATCCGCCTGGCCAGGTCCCGGTTCGCCACCACGACGGTGGCCCGGTGCTCCTCGGCAAGCACCCGGCAGCCGATGAGCGTCGGATCGTGCGCGATGATCACCTTGGCGCCCACCATGAGCGAGAGGTCGATGAGCCGGACGAGCCGCGGCCGGTCGGTGATCGCGGCCAGGACGACGTCGCCCTCGCGCACCACCTCGCGCGCCGCCATGTCACGCAGCGCGCTGGCCAGCTCGTTGTCGCTCAGCACCCGGCCGCCGCAGTCGACAGCCGGCCCGGAGATCGGGCCGAACTCCCACGGCTGCCCGCGCAGCAGGTCGCTGAAGGGGCTCGCGCCCTCGGTCGGCTCCATGGTGAAGACCTGCCTGATCTCGCCGCCCTCGACGTGCGACCACTTGCCCTGAGTGATCATCATCCGGGCGGTGGCGTCGCCCTCGGAGTTGGGGCAGACGACCACCCCGCCCGCCCAGGCGACGGAGTGTACGGCGAGCGGCAGGGCCGCCCCCGGCGGCAGGTCCACGACCACCCGGTCACCGCTACGCAGCCCGCGGCGGCGCAGGCCGGCCGCGGCGTGGGTGACCCGGCGCTCGAACGCGGCGAACGTCAGAACCTCGCCGGTCCTGACGTCGGTCACGGCAGGACGGTCGCCCTGCTCGGGAACCGATCTCAGTACCAGTTCTGTCCACATGCCGCCAGCGTAAGGATGTTGGGGCCGGGTCACATGTGCAGGAATATGCAACCGGCTATGTATGTCGAGCCATCACCCAGGCGGCCACCTGCGTACGTGAGGTGAAGCCGAGCTTGGTCAGGATGTTGGCCACGTGCCTGGCCGCGGTCGCCGGACTGATCACCAGTTCCTCGGCGATCCCCCTGTTGGACAGCCCCCTGGCGATCAGCTGGACGATCTCCCGCTCCCTGGCCGTCAGCACCGAGGCGTCCTCGGGCTCCTTGTACGGCACGGCCGACCGCTTCGGCGCCGGCGCCCCCTCGGTCAGCGCGATCGCCCCGGCCGTGCTGAGCGTCCGCCCCCGCATCCACAACCCCGCCACGGCCGTCTTGCCCAGACTCTCCTGCGCGGCCCCCAGGAGCCTCTCCACGCGGGCGCGCGGCAGGGGCCGCCCGATGGACTCGCGCAGCGCCGTCGACGCCCCGGTGAGCAGCACCGCCCGCTCCAGGTCCCCCTCAGCCTGCGCCAGCCCCGCCCAGGCGGCCAGCCCTCTGGCCACGGCCAGTTGCTGCCCGGTCTCCTTGCTGAGCCGCAGGCTCTCGGCCAGGCTCGACCTGGCCGTCTCGAAGTCGTGCTGCCTGGCCGCTATCGCGCCGAGCCCGGCCAGCCCGCGCGCGAGAGTCGGCTTGGCCTCGATCTCGCGCAGCCTGACCAGCGAGGCCCGGTAGTGGTCGGCCGCCGCGTCCAGGTCGCCGCGCGCCTCGGCCAGCCTGGCCAGGTTGCTCGCCGCCCCCGCGATGCCCCACGCGTGGTCGTGCTCGCCGAAGGCGGCCAGTGCCTCCTCGGCGCAACGCTGCGCCTCCTTGAGCTGCCCGCGCAGCGCGGCGGCCGTGGACAGCGCGGTCATGGCCATGCCGACGTTCCACGGGTCGCCGACCCGCCTGCCGACCGCCAGGGCCTCCTCCGCGTACGGCAGGGCCCGCTCGTGCTCGCCGAGCAGCAGGCACGGGATCGCCACCTGGTTGTAGGCCATGCCCACGTGCCAGTCCTGCGGCTCCTCCCGCTGCAGCTCCAGCCCGCGCAGCGCCGAGGCGAGCATCTCCCCCGGCAGGTCCTGGCCGTAGCAGACGCAGGCGTGCGAGGTCCAGGTGCGGCCCACCACGCCGGACGGCACGCCGGTGAGGTCGAGCGCCAGGACCCTGTCGTACCAGCCCCTGCCCTCCTGCCACATGCCCTTGGCCACCCAGTAGGGCATCAGCGCGGTGGCGACGCGCATGCCCTGCTCGGTGGCGCCGCACTCGACCGCCCAGCTCAGGGCGTCGCGCAGGGAGTCGTAGTGGTGCTCGGCCTCCAGGATCACCTCGCGCCTGCGCTGCCAGGGCACGCGCGGCGCGCCCATGGCCTCCCAGTGCCAGGCGGTGGCGATCTCGGTCATCACGTCGAGGTGGCGGTGCCTGACCTGCGCGCGCTCGCCCGCGTCGGCCAGCCGGTCGTCGGCGTACGACCTGATCGTCTCCAGCAGCCGGTATCTGGCCTCGCCCGCGCGCACGACCAGCGACTTGTCGATGAGGCTCGTCATCAGGTCGAGGATCTCGCCCTTGCGCAGCCGCGCGTCGGGGCAGATCGCCTCGACCTGGTCGAGGTCGAAGGAGCCCGAGAAGACCGACAACCGGCGCAGCAGCACCCGCTCGCGCTCCTCCAGCAGGTCGTGGCTCCACTGGACGGTGGCCAGCAGCGTGCGGTGCCTGGCGGGAGCCGTACGGTCATTGCTGGTGAGCAGGACGAACCGGTCACTGATCCGTGCCGCGATCTGGCCGGGCGACAACACGCTCGTGCGCGCTGCCGCCAGCTCCAGCGCCAGCGGGATGCCGTCGAGCGCGCGGCACAGCTCGGCCACCGTGGCCGCGTTCTCCGCGGTCAGCCACAGCCGGGACCCGGCCGCCTGCGCGCGCTCCATGAACAGCCGCACGGACTCGCTGGCCGCCACGTCGCGGCTGCCCCGCGGCGGGAGCTGCAGCGCGGGCACCCGCCAGACCAGCTCGCCGGGGATCTTCAGCGGCTCCCTGCTCGTGGCCAGGATGCGCAGGTCGGGACAGGTCGACAGGAGCTGGTCGACGAGCGTGGCGACGGTGTCGACGAGGTGCTCGCAGTTGTCGAGCACCACCAGCATGCGGCTGTCGCGCAGCATGTCGCGGATCATGTCGGTCAGCGGCCGTCCCTCGTCCTGCAGGCCGAGGGCGGCGGCGAACTCGTGGACGACCAGCTCGGGGCGGCTGATCTTGGCGAGGGCGACCATTCTGACGCCGTCGGGATATCGGGGGACCAGTCTGGTGGCCACCCGCAGGGCGAAGCGCGACTTGCCGATGCCACCCGAGCCGCACATGGTCAGCAGGCGCGTCTCGGCGAACAGCCCGCAGACCTCGTCCAGGTCCCGCTCGCGGCCGACGAACGTGTTGGTCTCCGCAGGAAGGTTGTGCACCATCACGTTGAGTTTCGCTTCGGTTACTCCACAGCGCAACCGGTACGGCGGAGTTCGGCCGGATGCAGGACCTGCCGGATATGGGAGCGCTCCGCCACCTCGACCGCCTCGGGCACGTCGGTGATCATCATCCTGGCCGTGCTGTCACAGACGTGTACGGCCAGCTTCTCGCCAGGAGGGAGCAGCACGACGACGCCGCCCGCCGCGATGACGCCCTCGGCCACGACGACGAGTTCGAGATGCGACTCCAGGCACACCACGACCTCGTCGAGCGGGCGCAGTCCGCGCCTGCGCAGCCGGATGGCTGTCTCGGCGATCCTGGCGTCCATGCGGTCCACGGTCAGCGTGTCGCCGGTGCCCGGATCGATCACCACGATGCGGTCTTCCATACGGCCACCGTAGAGACGTCCCGACCGGCGGACATGGGGCGGAATATGCAGAAGATTATGCAGATCCCAAACCGTGGTCGGAGGCCCACACCGCGATCTGCGCCCGCGAGGTGTGGCCGAGCTTGTCCATGATGTTGGCGATGTGCCGCGCGACCGTCGCCGGGCTGATCACCAGCTCGTCGGCGATGGCCCGGTTGGACAGGCCCTTGGTGAGCAGACCGGCGATCTCCTGCTCCCGCGCGGTCAGCAGCGACCCCGACGTGCCCTGGACGGCGGGCCCCCGCTCCTCGCGCTCCTCCTGGAGGACGTTCCTGGACACCTCCTCAGGGCTCATCCGCCCGCCGCGCGCCCAGAGCGACCCCGTGCGCCCCTCGCCGAGCGTGACCCTGGCCCTGGCGAGCAGCTCGTCGATCTTGACAGCGGTGAAGTGCTGCCCGATCGACTCGCGGATCGCGGTCGCCGCAGCCGCGGCCAGCACCGCGCCCTCAAGGTTGCCCTCGGCCTCGGCCAGCACCGCCATGCCGCCCAGCGCCCTGGCGATGCCGCTGAGCTGGCCGTTGCGCCTGCTGAGCTCCAGGCTCTCGGCCAGCCTGGTCCTGGCGACGCCGAACTCGCGCTGCGCCGCCGCCGCCTTGCCGATCCTGTCGAGGCACCTGGCCAGGTCCATCCGGTTGTCGATCTCCTGCAGCACCGGGATGGCCGCCTCGTAGTGCTCGCGCGCGGCCGCCAGGTCGCCGCGCTTGGCCGCCACCTCGCCGAGCTGCACCAGCGCCCGCGCCACGCCCCACTGGTGCCCGCTGGCCTCGGTCACCTCCAGCGCCTGCTCGGCGTGGCGCTGCGCCTCGCGCAGCCGTCCGGTCATCATCGCCAGGGCGGACAGGCCGAACAGCGCCAGCGCCTCGTTCAGCGGGTCGTCGTTCTCCTTGGACATCGCGAGCTGCTGGGTGAGATGCGGGCTCACCTCGTCGAACCGGCCCGTCCTGAACAGCGCGAGCACCAGCGCCGAGTGCGCGATGCCGCCCGCGAAGTTGTACGGCATGGCGCCCAGCCCCTCGACCACGCCGGGAAGGATCTCCAGCGCGTCGTTCACCTGGTCGCCCTCGGCCAGCACCTGGCCGTAGTAACCCCGCGCCAGCAGCAGGTCGAGCGGGTCGATGCCGGTGGGGTCGAGCGCGAGCAGGCTCTCCATCGGCCTCTTGGCCTCGCCCACCGTGCCGTTCACCACCCAGAACGCCCCCGCGTGGCAGCACAGCCGCATGCCTGACTCCGCCTGGCCGGACTCGATCGCCCAGTCGAGCGCCGCGCGGTGGTCGTCGAGCAGCCCGAGCGAGCGGTGCAGAGCCGCGCGGCGCTGCTGCCACGTCGCCTTGGGCGCGGCCATGCCCGCCTCGAAGTCGCTCACCGCGCGCTCCGTCAGCACCAGCAGGTGGCGGTCGCGCAGCCGCCTGTCCTCCGCCTCCGAGCGGAGGCGCTCCGCCGCGTACTCCTTGATGGTCTCCAGCAGCCGGTAGCGCGACGGGTTGCCCTCCGACAGCACCAGAGACTTGTCGACCAGGCCGCCGAGCAGGTCGAGGACCTCGTACTCGGGCAGGAACCTGTCCGCGCACACCTCCTCCGCCAGCGCCAGGTCGAACGGCCCGGCGAACACCGACAGCCGCCGCAGCAGCACCCGCTCGCGCTCGGAGAGCATCGAGTGGCTCCACTCCACGGTCGCCAGCAGCGTGCGCTGGCGGTCGGGGGCGTCCCTGTCGCCGGTGGTGAGCAGCCTGAACCGGTCGCCGAGGCGGTCGATGATCTGGCGCGGGCTCAGCACGGTGGTGCGCGCGGCGGCCAGCTCGATGGCGAGCGGCAGGCCGTCGAGCGCCCGGCACAGCTCGGCCACGTCGGCCATCGTCTCACCCACCGGGTCGAGCCTGGAACCGGCCGCCTGCGCCCGGTCCACGAACAGCTGCACCGCCTCCGTCGCCGCGCCCAGCGGCGGGACCCGCCACAGCAGCTCGCCCCTGATGTGCAGGGGCTCCCTGCTGGTGACCAGGAACCTGAGCTCGGGGCACGAGGCGGCGAGGCTGCCCACGACGTCGGCGCACGCCTCGATCAGGTGCTCGCAGTTGTCGATGACGAGGAGCGTCCTGGCGCCGCGCAGCCGTACGACCACGCTGTCCATGAGCGGGCGGCCGCCGTCCTCGCGCACGCCCAGCGTGGCGGCGATCTCCTGCGCGATCAGGTCGGGGCGGTTGATCCTGGCCAGCTCGACCAGCCAGACGCCGCCGGCGAAGTCGGGCACGGACTCGGCGGCCACCCGCGTGGCCAGGCGGGTCTTGCCTATGCCGCCGACGCCGGCCAGGGTGACGATCCTGTCCTCGTCGAACAGGCCGCGCAGCTCGTCGATGTCGCGGGCGCGGCCGATGAAGCGATTGGGTTCTGCGGGAAGGTTGTGCGGCATCCGTTCACCCTGAGTCGCGAGAGGACTACTCTTTGGCTTCTTTTTACATATTCATATACCTGTTCGGAGGACGAGATCCAGGGTCCTGCCATACATGGTCGGTCTGACGTGCTCGCCGCCCAGGACCGGCGCCAGGCGCGTCGGCGCGGCCACGATGGTGACGCGATGCTCGCGGATGAGCTCGCGGCACTCGCCCAGAGTCGCCCCCGGGGCTGCGATCACATGAGCTCCCGCCATCAGCGCCAGGTCGAACATCCCCGCCTGCTCGCGCGCCTCCGTCGCCGCCACGAGCACGATGTCCCGCTCTCTCACTCTGATCTCCGCCGCCATCCTGCGCAACTCCCGCACGACCTCGTCATGATCGAGCACGTTGAACCCGTCGAAGGTCACCGCGGGCCCGCCGGGGGTCTCGCGCGGCGGCCCGTCCAGGTCGGCGAACGGCGTGGCGCCCGGCACCTCGCCGAACGTGAAGATCTGCCTGATCCTGGAGTCACCCACGGCCGAGGTCGACCAGCGGGCGAGGTCGTCGTTGGTGATCAGCATGCGCGCCCTGCTGTGCGACAGCCGCTCGTAGAACAACTCGAGGTCCATGTCGGCCTCGATCGGCACCACCAGCCCACCGGCGGCCGCTGCCGCGTGCACGGCCAGCGGGTAGTGCTGGCCGGGCGGAAGGTGGACAAGGACGGGATCGCCTGGGGTGAGCCCCCGATCCCGCAGCCCGGCAGCGGCACGGCCGAGCTTCTTCATCAACATGTCATAGGCGAGGACCTCGCCTGTCCTTACGTCGGTCACAGCTGGACGGCCGCCGCGGCGCCCGGCGTCCCCCAGCACCACATCGGTCCAGGTAGCCATGGTTCCAACCTAGGAACAGGGCCACATACACACATGCACACGAATGTGCAGGCGCCTAGCCATTCACGATGCGGTGCTCCAAAGCCCAGGCAGCGACCTGCGTGCGGGAGGAGAAACCGAGTTTCAGCAGGATGTTGGCGACGTGCCTGGCGACCGTCGCCGGGCTGATCACCAGCTCGTCCGCGATGCGCCTGTTGGACATCCCCTTCACCAGCAGCCCGACCACCTCGCGCTCCCGGTCGGTGAGCACGGAGGCGGCCTGGATGGCCACCGGGTCGGTCGGCGAGCTCACCGGCGACTCGATCGCCGCGCCCGTCTTGGCCAGGTCGAGCGCCTGGTCGGCGGACATCGCGCGGCCGTGCGCGTAGAGCAGGCCGGTCCTGGCGTCGCCGAGCGCGGCGCGCGCCTTGCTGAGGATCTCCTCCGCCTTGGCCACCGACGACTTCTGCCCGATCGCCTCGCGCAGCGCGGCCACCGCCCCGCACAGCAGGACAGCCCCGTCCAGGTCGCCGCGCGCCTCGGCCAGCGAGGCCAGGGCGGCGAGGCCGCGGGTCATGCCGCGGCGCTGGCCGATCTTCCTGCTCAGCTCGGCGCTCTGCACCAGGCGTTCCCTGGCTCGTTCCAGGTCACCCTGCTGGGTGGCGACCCGGCCGAGCTCGGACAGGGCGCGGGCGATCTCGGGCTTGGCGTCCAGGGACTCGAGGTACGGCAGGCTGGCCTCCAGGTGCGTCCTGGCGGTGTCGAGGTCGCCGCGGATCCTGCACAGCACGCCCAGGCTGGTCAGCGCCCTGCCGATGCCCCAGGTCTGGTCGGCCTCGCGGAACGCGGTCAGCGCCTCCTCCGCGTGCCGCTGCGCCTCGCGCAACCTGCCCATCAGGCCGGTGATGAGGGTCAGGCCGTTGTGCGCCATGCCGATGTTCCACAGGTCGCCCGCCTTGGTGGCGCCGTCGAGCGCCTCCTGCGCGTGGAGCTGTGCGGGTTCCGGGCGGCCGGTGCGCAGATAGATCATGGCGACGTTGTTGAGCGTCAGGCCCAGCGAGAAGCGGTAGCCGGGCTTGGTGCGCATCATCTCCAGGCCGCGCAACGCGGACTCCTCGGCGATGGCCAGGTCGTCCTGGCCGAAGGCCATGTCGGCCTGGCGCGACCACGCCTCGCCGACCAGCTCCTGTGGCACGCCGGTCAGGTCGAGGGCGAGCATGCGCTCGTACCAGCTCCTGTTCTCCAGCCACGTGCCGCGCACCGCCCAGATGGGGTACAGGAAGCAGGCCGTCTCCAGGCCCAGCTCCGCCTGGCCCGTCTCGACCGCCCAGGACAGCGCGGCGCGGTGGTCGGCGTTGCGGTCGGCCACCTTCCTGAACGCGGTCAGCCTGGCCGCTTCCGGGAGGGCCTTCAGCATGTCGACCCAGAAGTCGTCGCGCGCCCTGTCGCGGGTCACCCGCAGGTGGCGGTCGCGGAACTCGCGCTCCTCGCCCGCGTGGCGCAGCCGTTCGAGCGCGAAGTGACCGATGGTCTCCAGCAGCCGGTAGCGGGCCTCGCCGTGCTGGTCGCACTGCACCAGCGACTTGTCGACCAGCCCGGCCAGCAGGTCGAGGGTCTCGTACGCCGGGAGCGCGGCGTCGGCGCAGACGCGCTCGACGTACTCCAGGTCGAACTCGCCGGCGAACACGGCCAGGCGGCGCAGCAGTACCCGTTCCTTCTCCAGGAGCAGCGAGTGGCTCCACTCGACCGTGGCCAGCAGCGTGCGGTGCCTGGCGGGAGCCGTACGCTCGCCGCCGGTCAGGAGCTTGAACCGGTCGCTGATGCGTTCGGCGATCTGCTCGGGCGACAGCACGCTCGTGCGGGCGGCGGCGAGCTCCAGGGCCAGGGGCATGCCGTCGAGGGCGCGGCACAGGTCGCCGATGGCGCGGGTGTTGTCGTCGGTGAGCTCGAAGCGGGAGCCGACGGCGTAGGCGCGGTCGAGGAAGAGCTGGACGGCCTCGCTGCTGCGTTCCGTTGAGCCCGGCTCAGGCAGGTCGAGCGGCGGGACCCGCCAGACCAGCTCGCCCGCGATGCGCAGCGGTTCGCGGCTGGTGGCCAGGACCCGCAGCTGGGGGCAGCCGGCGACGAGGGCGTCGATGAGCTCGGCGCAGGCCTCGATGACGTGCTCGCAGTTGTCGAGCAGGAGCAGGATGCGCTGGGAGCCGATGCGGCCGATGATCGTGTCGAGGACGGGCCTGTTGCCCTCCTCCAGCGCCTGGATCACGCCGGCGACCTCGTGGACGACGAGATCGCCCCTGGTGATGCGGGCCAGCTCGACCACCCAGACGCCGTCGGGGAAGTTCTCGATCACGTGGCCGGCGACGCGGAGGCCGAACCGCGTCTTGCCGATGCCGCCCACCCCGCAGAGGCTCACGACGCGGTGGCGCGCGAGCAGACCGCTGATCTCGGCCAGGTCCCGTTCCCTGCCGATGAAGCGGTTGGGCTCAATAGGGAGGTTGTGGGCCATCCTCTTCCCGAGGCTCGAAGCTCGATCACCCGGAGTCTCGTCCCCCACGAAGATCCCCGCAAGGCCCTTTGAAGTCTTGCTAAAACCCAACAACCTTTGGCCGTACGGCTACCGCCAGCGGACAGCCACCAGCCGCCGTGCGTGACCGTCCTTCTCCCATTGGAACGCGGCCGTCCCACGTCCCGCCGTTACATCGTCTGCGAGCGCCGTCTCTTCCTGATCAGGGACCAGAGGAGGCAGACCGCCGCGAGCGCACCGACGCCGACTTGGACCGAGGGGAAAGAGGGCCTGCCGAACAGCGCCCAGTCCGCCAGGCGTACTGTTGCCAGGGCTATCAGCGCGACACCGACGTTCGTCAGGGCGCCGAACGGCCACGATCGCGAACGCGGAGCTCGGGTGCCCTGCTCGGCCTGGGCTGCCTGGATCTCCGCCTTGAGTGCGGCGGGCTCCGGGTCGTCCGGCCGGTCGGCGATCAGGCGGTCGACGTAGGAATGGGCCCAGGAAAAATGGCCCTTCTCGCATAAATCATGAACGTATTCGGCGTGCTGGGTCACTCCAGAGAGTCTTCCATGGAGGACCCCGTCGGAGCGATTGGCGTTATCAACTAAAATGGAGGTGCCGCAGGTTCCGCGGTCCGCCCCCACGATCACAGAGCGAGACTCCATCATGCCTTTGAACAGCCGCGACGACCTGCGGAACATCGCGATCATCGCGCACGTCGACCACGGCAAGACCACGCTGGTTGACGCCATGCTCTGGCAGTCCGGGGCGTTCCGCGCCAACCAGGACGTCGACGATCGCGTCATGGACTCCAACGACCTCGAGCGCGAGAAGGGCATCACCATTCTCGCCAAGAACACCGCGGTCAAACACGGGGACATGACCCTGAACATCATTGACACGCCCGGCCACGCCGACTTCGGCGGCGAGGTGGAGCGCGGTCTGTCGATGGTCGACGGCGTTGTGCTGCTGGTCGACGCGTCGGAGGGCCCGCTGCCGCAGACCCGGTTCGTGCTGCGCAAGGCGTTCGCCGCCAAGATGCCGGTCATCCTGTGCATCAACAAGGTCGACCGCCCCGACGCGCGCATCAAGGAGGTCGTGGACGAAGTTTACGAACTGTTCATGGACCTCGACGCGACCGAGGAGCAGATCGACTTCCCGATCGTCTACGCCAGCGCCAAGGCCGGCCGGGCGTCGCTGAACCGTCCCGAGGACGGCGGCATGCCCGACTCCGAGGACCTCGAGCCGCTGTTCGACATCATCAAGTCGACCATCCCTGCCCCGACCTACGACCCGTCGGCCCCGTTCCAGGCGCACGTCACCAACCTGGACGCGTCGAGCTACCTGGGCAGGATCGCGCTTTGCCGCATCCACCAGGGCACGATCAAGAAGGGCCAGCAGGTCGCCTGGTGCCGCACCGACGGCACGATCCAGCGCGTCAAGATCACCGAGCTGCTCATGACGGACGCCCTCGAGCGCAAGCCCGCCGAGGAGGCCGGTCCCGGCGACATCATCGCGATCGCGGGCATCCCCGAGATCATGATCGGCGAGACGCTGGCCGACCCCGAGGACCCGCGCCCGCTGCCGCTGATCACGGTCGACGAGCCCGCGATCTCCATGACGATCGGCACCAACACCTCGCCGCTCGTGGGCAAGGTCAAGGGTTCCAAGGTCACCGCCCGCATGGTCAAGGACCGCCTGGAGAAGGAGCTGGTCGGCAACGTCTCGCTCCGCATCCTGCCGACCGAGCGTCCCGACGCGTGGGAGGTGCAGGGCCGTGGCGAGCTGGCGCTGGCCATCCTGGTCGAGCAGATGCGCCGCGAGGGCTACGAGCTGACCGTCGGCAAGCCGCAGGTCGTCACCAAGGAGATCGACGGCAAGCTGCACGAGCCGGTCGAGCGCCTGACGGTCGACTGCCCCGAGGAATACCTCGGCGCGGTCACGCAGCTGCTGGCCGTACGCAAGGGGCGTATGGAGCACATGACCAACCACGGCACCGGCTGGATCCGCATGGAGTTCGTGGTCCCGGCCCGTGGCCTGATCGGTTTCCGTACGGAGTTCCTGACCGAGACGCGCGGCACCGGCCTGGTGCACCACGTGTTCGAGGCGTACGAGCCGTGGTTCGGCGAGCTGCGCACCCGCAACAACGGCTCGCTGGTCGCCGACCGCTCGGGCCCCGTCACCGCGTTCGCGATGACGAACCTGCAGGAGCGCGGCACGCTGTTCGTCTCGCCGACCACCGAGGTCTACGAGGGCATGATCGTCGGTGAGAACTCCAGGTCGGACGACATGGACGTCAACATCACCAAGGAGAAGAAGCTCACCAACATGCGCTCCTCCACGGCCGATGTGACCGAGACGCTGATCCCGCCGCGCCAGCTCTCGCTGGAGCAGGCGCTGGAGTTCATCCGCGAGGACGAGTGCGTGGAGATCACGCCGGAGACGGTGCGCATCCGCAAGGTCGTGCTCGACGGCGCCACCCGCGCCCGCACCACAGCGCGGGCCAAGCGCACCAACTAGCGAACCGATCGAAGGCCTGTCCACGACGCTCTCCCGTCGCGGGCAGGCCTTCGTGCTTCATGGACGCCCTGCGTAATCCGGGAATCGGCGCGCCGATTTCCTTGATGTAACCACACCGTTACCGCATGCGGTGGAACGTTTCTCCCGCTGAGCGGATCATGCACGTGTGGGGATGTTCCGGTTGGTCATCGCGTATCTGCTGGCCGCCGTCTCGGCAGGGTCGATCGTCTGGTGCACCCTGTCGACCCGCCCGGTGAGCTCGGCCCCCGCCGTCTCCCCTGCCGTCGAGATGGACATCTCCGACCTCCTCAAGGCGCTACAGGCGGGCTCGGAGGTTCCCGAGCAGCGTACGGTGACCACCAGCATCACGTTCGACCAGGCCTCGGCGGCCGAGCTGCGCAGGATCCCCCAGGGCAGGATCGACGAACGGCAGAAGCAGCCGAAGATCACCGTCACGCACAAGGTGAGGATGTCGTCCGACGACCCCATCGCACAGCTGATCCGCAACGGCTTCGCCCCACGCAAGTACAGCGACGGCCTGCGGGCGTTCATCGACTCCGAGTTCGGCGCGATCAAGATCAACGGCGTCGTGCTCGCGCCCACCACCCGCTTCACGCCGCAGCTCATCACGACGGGTGACTGGACGACGGCCACGTTCACCGTCGTGTTGCTGCGCCAGTTCCCCGTCGAGGCGCAGCCAGAGATCATCTTCGAGGCGCCGACCGGCGAGATCCTGGCCGACCAGCGCACGATCACCCTGACGCCGGGCGAGTGGCGGATCACCGCGACGGAGAGCCTTCAGGCGGACGTGGAAAATGCCAAGGAACTGACCTTCGACGTGGGCACCTACCGTGTGAAGGCCACGCTCGCGTACGGCGCCTACGGCATCCCCGACCGGGAGGAAACGGTCCGCTTTCTCTGGGAGCCCGCGCTCGGCCTGCTCACCGGTGTCGTCCTGGTGATCTACCTGGCCCGTGCGCTCGGCGCAGCGTGGTGGCGTCGCCAGCCCAACCGCGACCTCGCCCTCGGCGTGGCCCTCTCCCTGGCGGCCGTGCTCGTGGCCCGGTTCACCGGGAGCTGGGAGCACGTCGGCTTCGTGATCATCTTCGGCGCGTTGCCCGCGCTGGCCGTACGGCATGCGGGAAAGGTCGTGTCCGCGCGCCCGCCCTGGACCACCAACGACGCGCTCGTCGTCATCGGGCTCGGCGCGCTCATCGCCTCAGGCATGCTGCTCTGGTCGCTGCGGCACGGTCAGGTCGAGCAGAACACCCTGCTCGCGTCTAGCGCGCTGGCCGCCGTCTCCGCCGCGGGCTCCGCCGTGGCGTTCAGCGCCGACCTGGGCGTCAGGATCGTGGTCGTACGGCTGGCCGCCCTGTCGGCCGGCGCGGCGATCGGCTGCCTGGCGATCGCGCTGTGGACCAGGGCGCTGATGGCCGGCGTCTACCCGCCGGACAGCGTGACGCTGGTCATGGCGCTGATCTGGGCGCTGATCCCGATCGCCGGCATCGCGGTGACGACCAGGGCGTGGTCGCGCGTCGCGATCGTCGCCGCCGTGGCGCTCGCCCTGGTGGTGCAGGGGTGGCCCACCGACTGGCTGGACGCGGGGTCGTGGAGCCTGCAGAGCGACATCGTCCCCTCCGTGCCGCTGACGATCGGCGACGTCGCGCTCGATCCGGTGGTGCGCGGCGCGCTCGGCCTGCTGCTGGTGGCCTTCATCCTGCTCGTCCTGCGGCTCAGGCGGCTCGGCTCCTCGATCACCGCGCTGACCAGCCCGGAGGTGCAGTTCACCGCGATCGCGCTGCTCATGGTCTTCTACCTCACCTCGGGCCACGAGGAGCCGCTGTTCGGGCTGCAGGTGCCGCTGCCGTCGCTGGCGGTGACCTCGGTCGTGGCGTGGGCGACGGCGCTGTGGTTACTGGCGGGACAGCATGCGGCGCACGTCGAGCCTGCCACGCCCGAGGAGCACCGCGACCTGGTCAGGAGCGCGCTGCACCGCAGGCTGCTGCGCAGCTCGGAGCAGGAGCTCTACCGCGTCAGCAGGACCAGGCTGGCCACCGGGGAGCTGAGCCTGGAGGACTTCGACCGGCAGCGTTCCGCGATCGCGCAGGACCTGGAGGCCGACGGCGCCCACCACCCGGAGACGGCGTTCGCGACGGCCGGGGCGTGTTCGCCCTGGCACAACGGCTTCCACGCGTTCGTGATCAGCCTGCTGCTGAGCCTGCCGTTCGCCTTCGTGTACGGCCTGCCCGAGGGCAAGGACCTGTTCACGGTCGTGTACAACTCCCGCTACCTGTTCACGCTGGCCGCCTACGGGTTCCTGTTCGGCTTCTACTACCCGCGCATCCGCGGCACGCAGCCGATGACCAAGGCGCTGTACCTGATGGCCGCTGTGCTGGTCACCGAGCTGTCGGCGTACGTCGCCGCGCTGGTGGACCCGGACCTCAGCGGGCTGGACAAGATGGTGGTGGTGGCGATCGTCACCGGGCAGGTGGCGCTGGTCTGCGTGGGGCTCGGCCTCTACTGGGAGTGGCGGCTCATGCACCTGGCCGGCGAGCCGTGGGGCCGGGTGCGCAACGTCCGCAGCGTGCGCAGCCTCGCCACCCCGCTGCTGGCCGTCGTCATCGCCGCGGGCACCACGGCCGCGACGTCGGCCGCCGGCAAGACCGTCGACCGGGTGCTCAAGGGCGACACCTCGGTCAGCGCGAACCGCTAGCTTTCAGGACCACGTATCCCTCGCTGGAGAACACCGTCGTGTAACCGTGGTCGAGCAGGTAGGCCACCCGTTCGCGCTGCTCGGCCAGCCCGGTGAACGGGAACGTCTCGTGCCCGACGTCGGCCACCACCCACGGCGCCCACCGCGGCGTGCGATCCCACAGCAGCACGGTGTCGCGCGAGGTCAGCGCGGGCGCCAGGTTGTTGACCGCCTCGACGGTCACCCCGTCGGGCACCAGCTCGACCGCCTCGGAGGCCGCCACCTCCCGCGCGTCCAGGTGGTACGACGTGGTGTTGTACAGCCGGGCCATGAAGAAGAACGGCACGCAACCGACCGCGACCACCAACACCCCGACCGCCCACTTACGCGCGGGAAACTTCCTCCGCCGCACCCCGTCCACCCCGGCGGCGAACAGCACGACGACGATGAAGGCGTTGTAGTGGAAGTCAGGCACCCACCAGTTGGCGAACGCACTGGCCAGCATCCGCTCCGCCAGCAACGGCACCGCCATGAGCATGAGCGGCGAGAACAACGCCGCCCCCAACGTCAACGCAAGCAGTAGCCCCAAGGTCAGCAACTTGACCGGCGGCGTGCCCAGCTGCGCGACAACCGCCAGCGGATCGGTGAGCGCCGTGTGCACAACCCCGGAAGGATTGGCCCCCAGTGCCCCGTAGGCCCAGTAGTAGTCAGCCCGCCCACCGAAGTGCGGAATGAGCACCTGCGAAGCGAACCATGTAAAGCCCAGCCCGAGGGCAACGAACCCCCCGCCCATCCACCGCCAGGACCGCTGGGTCAGCAGGAACACCCCGAACCCAGCCAGCAGCAGCCCCATGTCCTCCTTGACACACAGCAGCCCCAGGGCGGCAAGCACAACGCCCAGCCTCTTACCAGCCTGCCAACGCTCGAGCATGACGGCAGTGAGCAGAGGCACAAAGGCAGCCTCATGAAAATCAAACGCCACAGCCTCAACAACCGGCCAGGAGATCACATAGGAAAGCGCGACGAGATGCGCGACCCCAACCCCGAGCGCCCGCTTGGTGAACACCCAGAGCGGAATGGCAGCAGAGGCAAACAGCACAGCCTGAGCGAGCAGCAGCGTCTGCGGCCCGTCATAGATCCAGTACAGCGGCGCAAGGGTCGCAAGGATAGGCGACCAGTGATCCCCAAGAACGGAAAAGCCAGGCCCGAACCCGTTGTGCACCCCTTTGACGATCGCGATGGGCAGCTTGAACTCGGAGTAGGACCGCACAGCCTGATCAAAAATCACCAGATCATAAGCACTGGCCATGTAGTTGGTAAGCCGAATAAACGACAACCACGAATAGACAACCACCCCGAGCG
Source organism: Nonomuraea sp. NPDC050556 (assembly GCF_044457355.1). Classification (NCBI taxonomy): domain Bacteria; kingdom Bacillati; phylum Actinomycetota; class Actinomycetes; order Streptosporangiales; family Streptosporangiaceae; genus Nonomuraea; species Nonomuraea sp. NPDC050556. The sequence continues at coordinate 724,729 of NZ_JBITGU010000004.1, forward strand.
CGACAATCCCCGCCAGCACCCGCCGTTCCCGCCGCAAACCCATCCCTTCTTTAGGCCCACGGCAGCGGCAACCACCGCCCAAGCAGCCACCCCACAACCCCAGACCCACGCCCCCTGGAGACGCCCCCGGGACCCCAAGCCCGCAAGGCAAACCATCACTCCGCCCCGAAGGGGCGACCAGTGATCGCCCCGTAGGGGCCCTGAACCGCAAGGTTCAGATTACCTGCGGTTCGGGAGTTCGCTCGCCCGCACATGGGTGCAGATCCACTCGATCAGCGGCCCGAAGTCGCGCCAGCAGTCACGCACCCTGACCAGCGCCTCAGGCGTGTGCACCCACGGCTCGGGCTCGAAGCGCCGCCCCGCGTACAGCGACTTGTGCCGCAGCAGCTCGATACGCGGATGATCCTCCTGGAACCCGCGCGGCTTCGTCTTGAGCTTCTCCCCCTGGACCGCATAGCCGGCGGCGGCGAGCCCGTCCACCAGCTTCTCCAGCGGCTTGCCCGACAGGTCCTCGTCCACCGCAGCGCGGTAACGCGCCACCTGGTCGGTCGCCTGCGTGTAGAAGCCGCCCGCCGCGTAGAGCCCCTCGGCGCTGAGCTCCACATACAGCCCGATGCCCGGCATCAGGTCGACGAAGGCGCCCTGGTGGTTCTTGTACGGCGACTTGTCCTTGGCGAAGCGCACGTCCCGGTAGGGACGGAAGAGCTGGGCGGCCCCGAACTCCCCCGCGAGCTCCTCGGTCAGCGCCTGCATGGGCGCTTTGACCGCGTCGTCGTAGAGGTGCTTGTGGCGCGTCCAGTAAGTCTTCGAGTTGTCAGCCTCGAGACCCTCGTAGAAGACGAAGGCCTCGTCGGGGAAGCCGGTGAATCCCATGGCAGCTAGGGTGCCACGGCGCACCGACACTTAGCGACGCCGCTTGGCCGTACCGAAGATCGACCTGCTGATCTCGCGTCCGAGCGAGCTGGCCGCCGACCGGGCGAAAGACTCGAAAACCGACGAACCGAGCACCGACTCCAGCACGGAGGGGGCAGCGGGCGCGGGTGCAGGTGCAGGTGCCGGGGTGGGCGCGGGGGCCGAGGGCGCCTCGGGAGGGGGTGGGGCCAGGCGGGCGGTGAGCATCTCGTAGGCGGACTGCCTGTCTATGGCCTGGCCGTACTTCGGAGCCAGGGGGGAGGCGGCGATGATGCCGTCCACCACGGCCTGCGGGGACGGACCCATGTTCGACTGCGGGGCGCGCATGCGGGTCCACGCCACCGGGGTCGGCACGCCCTTGTCGGACAGGACGGTCACCATCGCCTCGCCGATGCCGAGCTGGGTCAGGGCCTCCTCCAGGTCGTAGGAGGAGTTCGGGAACGTCGAGACGGTCGCCTTCAGGGCCTTGGCGTCCTGCGGGGTGAAGGCGCGCAACGCGTGCTGCACCCGCGCCCCGAGCTGTGCCAGCACGTCGGCCGGCACGTCCTTGGGGGTCTGGGTGACGAAGAAGACGCCGATCCCCTTCGACCTGATGAGCCGCACCGTCTGCGTGATCGACCGCAGGAACGCCTTGGACGCGTCGGTGAACAGCAGGTGCGCCTCGTCGAAGAAGAAGACGAGCTTGGGCTTGTCCGGATCGCCCACCTCGGGCATGTCGCTGAACAGGTCGGCCAGCAACCACATGAGGAACGTCGAGAACATCGCAGGACGATCCTGTACGGCGGGCAGTTCGAGGATCGACACCACCCCGCGCCCGTCAGGCGCGACGCGCATCAGGTCGCCGCTCTCGAACGACGGCTCGCCGAAGAACAGGTCGCCGCCGTCGGCCGACAGGTTCGTCAGCGCGCGCAGGATCACCCCGGCCGTCTGCTTCGACAGCCCGCCCACGCCCTTGAGCGCCGCCGGGTTGTCGATGAGGTACTGGATGACCGCGCGCAGGTCCTTCATGTCCAGCAGCGGCAGCCCCTGCTGGTCGGCGAAGTGGAAGATCAGCCCGAGCGACGACTCCTGCGTGTCGTTGAGGTCGAGCACCTTGGACAGCAGCGTCGGCCCGAAGTCGGTCATCGTGGCGCGGATCGGCACCCCGGAGCCGACCCCGCCGAGGGAGTAGAACTCCACCGGGCAGGAGGCGGGCACCCAGTTCTGGCCGATGCCGGCCGTACGGGCCAGGAGCTTGTCGTTGCCCGCGCCCGGCGAGGCCATCCCCGACAGGTCGCCCTTGATGTCGGCCAGGAACACCGGCACCCCGGCAGCGGACAGCTGCTCGGCCATGACCTGCAGCGTCACGGTCTTGCCCGTGCCGGTCGCGCCGGCGACCAGGCCGTGCCTGTTGAGCATCCGCAGCGGCAGCCGCACCTGGGCCTCGGGCCGTCCCTGACCGTCGACGACGAGCGCGCCCAGGTCGATGGTCGGGTCGGCGAACGTGTAGCCCTTGATCACATCGTCGATCATCGTTCCGAATACTTCCTGCCGGGTGCCGGCGGCTTGCCGTACAGCTCGGAGACGGTCACGAAGGTGTAGCCCTTGCCCGCGAGGCTCTTGAGCAGGCTGGGCACCGCGTCGACCGTCGTCTTGTGGATGTCGTGCATGAGCACGATGGAGCCGGGTTTGGCGTGGGAGGCGCGTTTGGAGATGATCGAGGCGACTCTGTCGCGCCAGTCGAGCGTGTCCACGTTCCAGAGGATCTGCGCGAGTCCCTCATGCTTGGTCTCGGTGGCGACCCTTCCGTCCGTCGATCCGTACGGCGGGCGCATCACCCGCATCCGGACGCCGGTGAGGTGTTCGACCAGGTCCTGCGTGTGCTCCAGCTCGTAGTGGATCCCGCCGGACGACAGCCCGGTCAGCTGCGCGTGGCTCCACGAGTGGTTGCCCAGCTCGTGGCCCTCGTCCAGGATGCGGCGCACGTTGACGCCCCTGTCGGCGGCGACCATCTGGCCGACGACGAAGAACGTCGCCTTCACCTGGTGCGCGGCCAGGATGTCGAGCAGGCGGGCGGTGTAGTCGCCCGGCCCGTCATCGAACGTCAGCGCGACGCACTTGGTGCGCTTGCAGTTGGTGTGCGGCACGCGGCGCGGCCAGTCGGGCTGGGCCGCCATGAGCCGCCTGGCCATCGCCTTCGGTGGCAGCTCGGGGGGCGTTCTGGCCACGTCGGCGTACATCGTCGGCTGGGCGTGACACCCGGCCGCCACTGACGCCAACGCCAGCAGGCACCCCCACAACCGCATGCTTCCCCCCGAAAGCGCACAGGGGGGATCACGGATATTCCTGGACCGAGCCCCCCCGAAGCTCCCTGGCCAGGTCTTCCCACCAGAGTGGGATATCCGCCTGCAGTTCCGTGTAGCGACGCGCCACTCTTATGGCACATCCAACCGGATCCGTACCCAGATGCCGACGTTTCACCGATCCTTCTTGCCATCGGTAGAAACCATCGCGGAAGCGCACGACCAAGCCGATCCAGACCGAGAGGGTGGCGTCGTCGCCCACCTCATAGGCGCTGGTGACGCCGAGGCCAAGCAGCTCCGCGCGGAGCTTCTCCGTCGCAGCACCGGCCTCACTCACCCGCCACCCCCTGTGAACGATTCGCCGCACACAGACAGGGATGTACCCACCATCGAGGGCCCCGGAGCGCGACACACCCACAAGACATGGAGTAATCATGGAACTCCATGGGGTGATCGCGCCGGAGATCGCTGTTATTGGTCTGGACTTACCAACCCGTCCCTCGAACCACCACCAACCCCACCCAAATCCTGCAGGGATGAGCAACCCACAAACGAACAAACACCCCGAATCCCCGCGACCACCCTGAGGCCTCCCAAGGAGACGGTGACGCTCCCGAAGAGCGCGAGGCCCCAAGATCCGGAAGACCTCGAAAGGAGGCCCACCCCGGGGGCGGCGTGCGCGGAAGGCTCGATGGGCCGCGCTCCCCAGCGCCCACCCCGGCGCGGAGGAGTGGGTTAGTGGTCTTGGGTGGCCAGGGGTTCTGCCACTACGAGGATGAATCGAACCTCGTCCTCCCCGTCGTTCGCATACCTGTGCACACGGTCCGCGGAAAACAGCACCGCGTCCCCCCGGCGCACAACATGGCTGCGACCGTCCACCACCAACGTGACCGTCCCCTCCAACACGGTCAGCATCTCCCGGGTCCCCGCCGTATGCGCGTCCCCATCGTGATGAGTCCCCGGCGCCAACCGCCAGTCCCACAGTTCGTGGATCATCGGCGCATCAGTCCCCACCAGGAGCGTCGCCGCACTCCCTCCCTGAGTGAACGTCACCATCTCCACCCCCTCCACCACCCGCACCACCGGCGCCTGCGACACCTCCACGATCCGCGCCACCGTCACCCCCAGCGCCGAAGAGATCCGGGTCAGCGTAGTGACGCTGGGGTTCGTCCGCCCCTGCTCCACCTGCACCAACATCCCCTTACTCACCCCCGACCGAGCAGCCAGCACATCAAGGGTCAGCCCACGCTGTGTACGCAACGCCCGCACGTTGTTCGCGATAGCCGCGGTGATCGTCTCTGGATCCTGCACGTAGTACATCGTAGTAGACCTATGGTTCAATGCATTGCACCAAACCAGAAATGGGGCAAAAGTGACTCTCGCAGTGATCCTGGCGACAGCCTGCGCGGTCGTGTACGGCACGGCCGACTTCTTCGGCGGCCTGGCCACCCGACGCTCGAAGGTGCTGTCCGTCGTGGCATTGTCGCAGGTCGCCGGCCTCGTCCTGGTCCTCGGCCTCATCCCCATCCTCCCCGGCTCCTTCGACGAGCGAGCCCTGCTGTGGGGAATGGCAGCGGGCGTCGCGGGCGCCGCCGGCCTGGTGCTCTTCTACCGAGCCCTCGCCACCGGCACCATGTCCGTCGTCGCCCCCACCACCGCCGTCACCTCGGCCGCCCTCCCCGTCCTGTTCGGCCTCCTGTCCGGCGAGCGCCCCAAGGCTCAGGCCCTCGTGGGCGTGGTGCTCGCGCTCGCCTCCGTCCTCCTGGTGAGCCGAGGCGGCCCGGCGGAGAAGAGCGGCTCGCTCGGCTCGATACTGGCCGCGCTCGCCGCAGGCGCCGGTTTCGGCGGCTTCTTCATCCTGCTCTCCCAGGCCCCCGACGGCACCGGCATGTGGCCGCTGTTCGGCGCCAGGCTCGCCTCAGTGAGCATCGTGGTCGTCCTCGCCCTGGTCACCAGGCGCACGCTGCGTCCCGGCGGCGGCGCGCTGCACATCATCGTCGCGGCCGGCGTGCTCGACATGGCGGCCAACGTGCTCTACCTGCTCGCCGTACAGGAAGGCCTGCTCAGCCTGGTCGCGGTGCTCGTCTCGCTCTACCCGGCGAGCACGCTGCTGCTGGCCAGATACGTGCTCGGGGAGCGGCTGCACGCCATCCAGGTGGCCGGGGTCGCGTGCGCGCTCGGAGCGGTGGCGCTCATAGCCGTTGCGTAGCCAGTCAAGCGCTTGTTACGTTTCGGTCCGTGCACCCGTCGCGGGCACTTTCCGAGAGCGAGCCGTTCAGGCACATGGCCGTGCCGTACGACTCCGATGAGGGCTTTCTCGGGTTGGTTCTCCCCTACCTCCACCGCGGCATCGCGGAGGGCCGCAGGGTGCTCGTGGTCTCCACCGCGCGCAACCTCGGCCTGCTGGGGCCGGACGTCGGCAGGATCGACACCAAGGTCGCGACCGAGTGGTATCTGCACCCCCACCGCACGCTGGCCGCCTACCTGGAGTACGTCCGCGGCAGGCGCACGCTGATCGTCGGCGAGCCGGTGTGGACGGGCAGGGACGAGCGCGAGATCCGCGAGTGGATCAGGTTCGAGTCGGTGGCCAACGCCGCCTTCAGCGACGACGACTGCGTCGCCCTGTGCCTCTACGACCTGCGCCACCTGCCGCCCGCCGTACTCGACCACCTGGGCATGATCCATCCCGTACGGCTGACGCCGGACGGCGAGCGGCTGAACGCCGACTACGTCGAGCCGCACGACCTGGTCCTCGCGGGCGACCTGGAGCCCCTGCCGGAGCCCGAGGGCGTGGCGGTGACCGCCGAGTTCACGGCCGCCGAACTCAGCCGGCTGCGCCGGACGGTGGCCGAGTACGCCAGGGCGGCGGGCATGGAGCGCTCGCTCATCGCCTCGCTGGTGCTGAGCATGTCGGAGATCGCCGCCAACACCGTCGAGCACGGCGCGGGGCGCGGCACGCTGACGATGTGGAGCACGGCCGGGGAGGTGATCTGCGAGGTGTGCGACCCGGGCGGCGGCGGGTGGGATGACCCGCTTCCCGGCCATATACCACCAGAGCCCGAATCCCCTCGGGGATACGGGCTCTGGATCAGTCGTCAGCTGTGTGACCTGGTGGAGATGCGCACCACGCGCGGAACGCTGCGCGTGCGCCTCCACATGCGTATTTAGGCGGCTGCCCGCTGGTCGGGGACGCGCAGCGCGCCCTCTTCCCTGGCGTACTCCTCGAGCATGCCGCGCAACTGCTTGCGTCCGCGGTGCAGCCTGGACATCACCGTGCCGATGGGCGTGCCCATGCGGTCGGCGATCTCCTTGTAGGCGAAGCCCTCGACGTCGGCGAGGTAGACCGCGAGGCGGAAGTCCTCGGGCAGGGCGCGCAGCGCGTTGATCACGTCGCTGTCCGGCAGCCGCTCGAGCGCCTCCATCTCGGCCGACTTCAACCCGGTGGAGCTGTGCGACTCTGCCGCGTGCAGCTGCCAGTCCTCGATCTCCTCGGCGGCGGAGAGCTTCGGCGAGCGCTGCTTCTTGCGGTAGTCGTTGATGAAGTTGTTGGTCAGGATGCGGTGCAGCCACGCCTTGAGGTTGGTGCCCTCGCGGAACTGGTGGTACGAGGTGTAGGCCTTGGCGACCGTCTCCTGGACGAGGTCCTCGGCGTCCGCGGTATTACGGGTGAGGCGCATCGCGGAGGCGAACAGCTGCGAGGTCACGGGCACGACGTCCCGCTCGAACCAGTCCTGACGCTGCTCTTCTGTCATAGTGATCAAAATCTTCCCCCTTGCGCTATCCCCCGTTACCCGGCCGGCGCACGAGCCAGCTGACGGCATCTCCATCTTCGCAAACCCGGTGTAAGGGGCGCGTTAGTGGTACTGCCTGGTCAGGGAGTGAACCGTCCATTTGCTCGCGGCGTGCCTGAGTACGTCCACGGCCGGACAAGTAACATCATCATAACACTCTCCCTTCTATTTGCCACCAAAAGTGGTCAGAGTCACATGGGATAGCGTAGGGATCGTGGAATACGTGGACCGGTACGACGACGGGGCCCGGCGCTGGGTGGCGGACGCCATCCGCAAGGTCGAGGCGGACACCAACCGGAGCTCTGACACTCATCTTCACGTCTTCCCGCTGCCCACACATTGGGGAGTGAACCTTTATCTGAAAGACGAGTCCGTCCACCCCACCGGTTCACTCAAACACCGGCTCGCCCGATCTCTTTTCCTGTACGGCCTGGCCAACGGCTGGATCGGCCCCACCACCACGATCGTCGAGGCGTCCAGCGGCTCGACAGCGGTGAGCGAGGCGTACTTCGCCAGGCTGGTCGGCCTGCCGTTCATCGCGGTGATGCCGGCCACCACCTCGCCGGAGAAGTGCCACCTCATCGAGTTCCACGGCGGCAAGTGCCACCTCGTCCAGGACCCGGGAACGATCTACGACGAGTCGCGCAGGCTGGCCGCCGAGACCGGCGGGCACTTCATGGACCAGTTCACCTACGCCGAGCGGGCCACGGACTGGCGCGGCAACAACAACATCGCCGAGTCGATCTACGCGCAGATGGCGCTGGAACCGTACCCCTGCCCCACCTGGATCGTGGTGGGGGCGGGCACGGGCGGCACGTCGTCCACGATCGGGCGCTACATCCGCTACCGGCGCCACGACACCCGCCTGGCCGTCGTCGACCCCGAGGGCTCGGCCTTCTACCCGTCGTGGGTGTCGGGGAACGCCGCGCAGACCGCGCACGGGTCGCGCATCGAGGGCATCGGACGGCCGCGCGTCGAGCCGTCGTTCCAGCCGGGGGTGATCGACCGCATGATCGCGGTGCCGGACGCCCGGTCGATCGCCGCGATGCGCTGGACCCGCGAGGTCACCGGGCGCGACGTGGGCGGGTCCACGGGCACGAACATCGCGGCCGCCGTCGCCCTGATCCAGGAGATGCGCTCGGCCGGGAAGCAGGGCAGCGTCGTCACGCTGATCTGCGACGGCGGCGACCGCTACCGCCACACCTACGACAACGACGAGTGGCTTGCCGCCCAGGGGCTCGACATCGGGCCACACCTGGACGACCTGCGCGCTTTCATGACCGGTTAAGAACAAGACCCTTTCAGGTGGTCTTCGCCGGGTCCACCGCGAAGAACTTCGCGAGGTCGTCCAGGATCGCGTGCGCGCCCTGGATGCCGACCGCGCTCATCCACGTGAGGTCGCTGACCTCGTGCTGCTCACCCTTGAGCTTGGCCCACAGCGGGTTGGTGACGAACTTCTGCTTCGGCGCCTCGGACGACGGGTCGGCGTAGGTCGACACGAAGATGTGGTCCGCGTCCAGGTCGGCGATCTTCTCGGCGCTGATCGGCACCATGATCGCGTCGGTCACCTTGGGCTGCGTCGCCGGGCGCGGGAAGCCGACGTCCTTGAGCACCACGCCCGAGTAGGAGGTCTCCACGTAGAGCCGCGTCGTCGGCTCCCCGGCGAAGCGCACCACGGACACGGTCGGCAGCTTGCCGTCCTTCGCCTTGATCGCCTCACCGATCTTGGCGGCCCTGCCCTCGAACTCCTTGAGCCTGGTCTCGGCGAGTTCCTCCTTGCCGAGCGCCTGGCCCATCAGCTTGAGGTTCTCCTTCCAGATCGCCCCGGTCGTCTCGCTGAACACCGTCGGCGCGATCTGCGACAACTTTTCGTACAACGCCTCGTGACGCACCTTGGCCGACACGATGAGGTCGGGCTTCAGCGCCATGATCTTCTCCAGGCTCGGCTGCTCCAGCGTGCCGACCGGGGTGGCGTCCTTGCCGTAGGTCGTGGCGACCGCGCCCAGGTAGTCGGGCAGCTTGTCGTCGATGGACCGGTAGTTCGTGTAGCCGACCACCGGCGTCTCCAGCGTGAGCACCGCGTCGACGAAGCTCTGGTCGAGGGCGACGACCCGCTTGGGCTGGGTCGGGATCTTCGTCTCGCCCATCGCGTGCTTGATCGTGCGGAACGGCTGCGCCGGGGCGGCGGCCTGCGGCTCCGCCGTACCGCACGCGGCCAGCCCCACGGCTAGGACAGCACCGACAAATACGGCACGAAACGCTCTCATCAACGACCTCTCAGACCTGGATTTAGGTTAGCCATGCCTAACCTGGCATACTTCTACGAGTTCGGGCAAATGAGGAGGAACGTGGCGCACAAGCGAGTGCTTCTTGCGCTGCTCGCCACGGTCGTGGTCGCAGTCGTGCTGAGCATCACCATCGGCGCCAAGGCCGTGTCCCTCACCGACGCGTGGCACGCGCTCACCGCGCCGACCGGCACGGAGAACGACATCGTGATCCGCTCGCTGCGCATCCCGCGAACGGCGCTCGGCGTGCTCGCCGGGCTCGCGCTCGGGGTGGCCGGAGCTCTCATGCAGGGGCACACCCGCAACCCGCTGGCCGACCCCGGCCTGCTCGGCGTCACCCAGGGCGCGGCGTTCGCGATGGTGGCCAGCATCATCCTGCTCGGCACCACCAGCCTGTTCGCCTACATCTGGTTCGGCCTGGCCGGCGCGCTGGTCGCCAGCGTCGGCGTGTTCGCGCTCGGCATGGTCGGCGGCAGGGGCGGGCCGACCCCGGTCACGCTCGCCCTGGCGGGCACCGCCGTGAGCGCCTTCCTCTACGCTCTGACCTCGGCGATCGTGCTGCTCGACGAGCAGGCCATGGACGTCTTCCGCTTCTGGCAGGCGGGCTCCATCGCCGCGCGCGGCTCGGACGTCGTCTGGCAGGTGCTGCCGTTCGTGGTGGTCGGCCTGGTCCTGGCCATGCTCAACGCCCCGGGGCTCAACGCGCTCTCGCTCGGCGAGGACGTCGCGCGCGGCCTCGGCCAGAACGTCTCCCGGACCCGCGCGGTCGGCATCGCGGCAGTGACCCTGCTGACCGGGGCCTCGGTCGCCGCGTGCGGGTCGCTCGCCTTCATCGGCCTGGTCGTCCCCCACCTCGCCCGCCCACTTTCCGGTACGGACCACCGCTGGCTGCTGCCCTTCTCCGGGCTCATCGGCGCGTCCCTGCTGCTGCTCGCCGACGTGATCGGCCGCGTGGTCGCCCCGCCGGGCGAGCTGGAGGTCGGCGTGGTGCTCGCCCTGATCGGAGCGCCGTTCTTCATCGCGCTGGTCAGGCGCAGGAAGCCGGTGCGGCTGTGAGAGTGGCCGGTCTCTCCTGGCGGGTGCGCCCGCGCGGCGTCGCGCTGGTCGTGCTCGGGCTGTGCGCCGTGGTGCTGCTGATGGCGCTGAACATGCGCATCGGCGACATCCCGCTCAGCCTGTCCGAGGTCTTCCATCCCACCGGCGGCGCCTACTTCGTCGTCATGGAGCTGCGCCTGCCCAGGGCGCTCACCGGCGCGCTGGTCGGCGCCGCGCTCGCGCTGGCGGGCGCGATCACCCAGTCGATCGCGCGCAACCCGCTGGCCAGCCCCGAGATCCTGGGCGTGACCACCGGCGCGTCCGTGACCGTGGTGGCCGGGCTGGTGCTCAGCGGCAGCGTGTACGGCGGAGCCTCCGGCCTGCTGTCCTCGCTCGGCATCCCGTTCCTCGCCATGGCCGGCGGGCTGCTCGGCGCGCTGCTCGTCTACTCCCTGGCCTGGCGGCGCGGGCTGGACGGCTACCGCCTCGTCCTCGTCGGCATCGGCGTCGCGGCGATCTTCACGAACGTGAAGTACTGGCTGATGACCATGGGCGACGTCAACGACACCACCAGGGCCATGGTCTGGATCAGCGGCTCGCTGAACGGGCGCGGGTGGGAGCACGTCGTGCCCGTGGGGCTGGCGCTGGCGGTCCTGGTGCCGTTCGCGCTGCTCGGCACCCGTTCGCTCAACGCGTTGCGGTTCAGCGACGACACCGTGATCGCGCTCGGCGTCAGGATGAACCTGGCGCGCGGGCTGATGCTCCTGGCCGCGGTGCTCCTGGCCGCCGTCGCCACCGCCTCGGCGGGTCCGATCGCCTTCGTCGCGCTGGCCGCGCCGCAGATCGCCCTGCGCCTGGTCCGGTCGGCGCAGCCGCCGCTGTTGTCGTCGGCGGTCGTGGGCGCCGTGCTGGTCGTCGCAGCCGACCTGATCGCCCGCACGGCGTTCTCGCCCTTCGAGCTGCCCGTCGGCGTCGTCACCGCCGTCCTCGGCGCGCCGTACCTGATCTACCTGCTCATCCGCCTGCGAAAGGGCCGCTCATGAGAGAGCGAAGCGAGCTCATCAATAAACACAGCAACTTTGTGTCATGCGACGACGAGCCGCTAGGCGAGGAGTAAGCATGAGACTTGAAGCACGCGGCGTCAGGCTGGGGTATGGCGAGCGGGTCATCGTCGATGGGCTCGACCTGGGCATCGAGGCGGGTACGGTCACCACGATCATCGGCCCCAACGGCTGCGGCAAGTCCACGCTGCTGCGCGCGCTGGGCAGGCTGCTCAAGCCGTCCGGCGGCGAGGTGCTGCTCGACGGCAGGAACATCGCCTCGATCCCCACCCGTGAGGTCGCCAAGACCCTCGGCGTACTCCCCCAGGCCCCCTCGGCCCCCGAGGGCCTCACCGTCGCCGACCTGGTCGCCAGGGGCAGGCACCCGCACCAGACCTGGTACCGCCAGTGGTCCTCAGACGACGAGTCGGCCGTGGGAAGCGCCCTGGCCATGACCGGCCTGTCAGACCTGGCCGACCGCCCGCTGGACGAGCTGTCCGGCGGACAGCGGCAGCGCGCCTGGATCTCCATGGCCCTGGCCCAGGGCACCGACCTGCTGCTCCTGGACGAGCCGACGACCTTCCTCGACCTGGCGCACCAGGTGGAGGTGCTGGAGCTGGTCAGGCACCTGCACGAGGAGGCGGGACGTACCGTCGTCATGGTGCTGCACGACCTGAACCTGGCCGCCCGCTACACCGACCGCCTGGTCGCGATGCGCGAGGGTCGGGTGATCGCCGCAGGGACCCCGCACGAGGTCCTGACCGAGGACCTCCTGCGCGAGGTGTTCGACCTGGACGCCAAGATCATCGCCGACCCGGTCGCGGGGACCCCCTTGGTGGTGCCCATCGGCACCCGTCACTGAAGCACCTTCTTCAGCAGGTCGGGGCGGTCGGTCATGATCCCGTCCGCGCCTAGGGCGATGAGCTCGCGCATGGTCGCCTCGTCGTTGACCGTCCAGTAGTGCACCTGCATCCCCAGCCGATGCGCCCCCTCGATCAGCCGTTCGTCGGCGAGATCGAACCCGTTGCTCTCGGTCGGCAGTTGCAGCACGCTGGCCCGCGGCCGATAGAACCCCGGCACCCGGAACTTGTGCGTGAGCGCGAACAGGGTGGCCTCACTCTTCCCGGCCCCCAACGCCACCCGCCCCCCGCTGACCTCCCGAAACCGATCGACGATCCCCTGATCGAACGACACCACGACAACCTTGTCCTCAAGGCGATACCGCCGGATCAACCCCCAAAGCTTCTCCTCGATCCCCGGGTAAGCAGCCTTGATCTCCACGTTGAACAACTTGTCCGGAAATTTCACGAACAGCTCCTCAAGCCGCGGGACCTTCGCCCCCTTCCCCCGAAAACTCAACCGCCCCTGCAGATCCCTGAACGAGTACCCGGCATCCAGCCTGGCAAGATCCGCATAGGCGAAGGAATCCACCCGCCCCTTGCCATCGGTGGTCCGATCCACGGTGTCATCGTGAATGGCGACCAGCTCGCCGTCCCTGGTCTGATGTATGTCGGTTTCCAGCACATCAGCCCCCAGAGCGACCGCGTTCTCGAAGGCGACCATCGTGTTGCTGGGCGCCAGCTCCTCCCCACCCTGATGCGCGATGAACAGCGGCGTCGCGGCCCCGGGAAACGTCGCCACCGGCCGCGCGGGCACGAAGACGTAATACATCGCCAGATTGACCAGAAAAGCAGCCAGAAGAACCGCAACCAGCCCCAGCAGCGCCCTGCGCAGGAGTTTCACGGCGCCCATTATGGGACAGAAGGCTCCAGTTCCACCCTCCGCAACGACGACCGCGCCGCCAGCCCCGCAACCACCAACCAACTGACCCCGGCGAACCCCATCAGCAGATAGGCATCCCGCACCACGGTCTCGAACACCCCGGTGACAAACGCGGCCAGCGGAATGGACGCGAACGCGATCATGCGGGCGCTCCCCAGCACCCGTCCCAGCAGCCGGTCGGGAACCAGCACCTGGCGCAGCGTCGCCGTGGCCACGATGGAGATCCCCGCACCGGCGAACTGCCCCAGCCAGGCCAGCCCGATCAGCACCGGCCCGCGCGCCGGGATCATCAGCAGCATGGACAGCCCGCCGACCACCGCACCCGCCCCCTGGAAGGCGTAGACGACGCCGATCTGGCCGGGCGTGAAGCAATGGTAGGAGGTGAGGTAGTACACCACGTTCGCCAGCAGCAGCCAGACCCCGAAGTTGCAGGCGAACGAGATCAGCGCCGCCGACAGCACGAAGGTGCCCGCGTCTGCGAAGACGGCCACCCGGTAGCCGAACGTGACGATCAACCAGGCACCCGCGATCGGCCCGAACAGGTTGACCGCGTGCTCCCCGATGTGGATGCGCGCGTTGGCGGGCGGCAGCCGTTCCACCGGCACCAGGGACGGCAGGATGGCGCGGAAGGCGGGCTGGTAGAGCGGATCGACGCAGGCCAGCAGGAATGCCAGCACGTAGATCGGCCACAGCGACCGCGCGCCGAGAGCCAGGTAGGGCACGTACTCCAGCGCGTACACCAGACCTGTCTTGCAGCGCCGACCCGGTCAGGTCGAGCACGAGCAACGGCAGCGCGAGCCGGTATATCCAGGTGCCGAGGGAGGAGACGAGAAACCCGGTGAGCAGCAACCAGGACCTCGTCCCCATGGGCTACCCCTCAGTCAGAGCTCGTCTGATTTCCGGATCGTCGGGCACCAGCCGGGCCGCCCTGGCCAGGTCCTCGTGCGCTTCCGCCGGCCGGCCGCAGGCGCGCAGCGCCACCGCGCGGTTGAAGAGCAGCTCGGCGGACTCGTCGAACTTGAGCGCGCAGGTCAGGTCGGCGACGGCCGCCTCCAGGTCGCCCAGCGTGAAGGCCAGCTCGCCGCGCCCCGCCCAGGCGGCCGCCAGATCGGGCTTGAACCGCAGCGCGGCGTCGAACGCGGCGCGTGCCCGCTCCGGCCGCTCGGCGGCGGCCTCGATCTGGCCGAGCACGCACAGCAGATACGGGTTGTCCCGGTCGAGCGCCAGCCCGCTCCGCACGTCCTGCTCGGCGCGGTCGGCCTCGCCGAGCGCGATCAGCAGCCCGGACCTGTTGACGTAGGCCGGGGCGAAGTCCGGGTCCAGTTCGAGCGCGTAGTCCAGGTCCGCGAGGGCACCGTCGAGATCGCCCTGGGTGTACCTGATCTCGGCGCGGTTGTAGTACGGCTCGGGGAAGGGCGGGCTGAGCCGCATCGCGCTCTCGTAGTCGGCGAGCGCCTCCGCCGTCCTGCCCAGCTTGTGCAGCAGGTTGCCCCGGTCGAGGTAGTAGTCCGGGTAGCCGGGATCGGCCTCCACAGCGCGCGTGTAGTCGGCGAGCGCCGCCTCCGTCGTGCCCAGGAGCTGCGCCCGGTTGCCGAGCAGCACCAGCTTGTGGATCGGGTGCTCGCCGGGCAGGTCGCGCTCCGCCAGCTCGATGGCCTCCTCCACCAGGCGCAGCGCGGCGTCGAAGCGGCGCCGCCGTACCTCGACCAGAGCTTTGGTGTTGAGGTCGAACCCCAGGTGGAAGGCGCGCTCTCGGCGGTCGGGCAGCAGGCTCGTGATGGTGATCGCCTCGTTGATCCAGGCGAGCGCCTCGTCCGGGTCACGCCTGGCCGGGTCGTGGTGGCGCACAGAGAGAGTGGCGAGCGAGCAGGCGACGGTGGCGCGGTTCTTCGGCTCGGTGCCCTCGCGCCTGGCCAGGTGGTAGAGCTCGCAGGCCTCGTCCTCGCGCTCGATGGCCTCCAGCGCGCCCGCCGTCCTGTGCAGCAGCGTCCACCAGCGGTCCGGGTCGTCGTCGTGGCTGAGCCGGTCGAGCGCGTAAAGGCCGGCCTCGGCCATCGCGTGGTGGAAGCCCTCGTCGCGAAAGCGGTCGAAGTCGGCGACCGGTGGTCCCTGGCGCGGCGCGGCCACGCCAGGGACGATCGTCAACGCCGGAACCCTCCGCCTGAGCACCTCGATCAGCTCGACATCCGTCTGGTCCGCCGCGCCCAGGTTGTCGACGGTCAAAGTCAACGGAGCCGCCAGATGGTCGCGGACGAACTCCGCCAGCCCGTTGGCGATCCTGAGCGTGCGGCGAGCCCCGGGGATCAGGATGCGCTGCTCCCGCGGTAGCCGATCGGCCAGCGTGGTCCTCCGGAGGGGGACCACGCCGGCCAGCTGCGGCGCCGCGACCCTGATCTCGATGTCGTGCCTGGCGATCAGGTCCCCCGATGCCTCGGGGACCAGGAGGTCGAGCAGCCCGGCCGCCAGCGTGTACGGCCCGCGCAGGCGTCGGTCGGCGTCGAGGGTGATCCCGGTCACGCACTACCTTCCGTCACGGAGGGGGCCGGCGCCCTGTCCGAAGACGCCGGCCACTCATCTCAGCCCTTGTGCCTCGGCGCAGCAGCACCGGCCGGCTTGACGGTTCCAGGCTTGTGGACGACGACCTTCTTCATGCGTACCTCTTCGCTCATGGCGACGAAAAAGATCGCGAACGGACTGCGTTGCCGCCCGCGATCTAGATGACCGATTCATGTGAACACGGGTCAACCCAGAGATCAATAGCCGGACGGGTAACGGACAATTCCGCATAAATAAGGAAACGCTCCGCAGCAAGCCACGGAGCGCCCTAAACCTTCCTGTATCACTCGCCCAAGATCGCGTCCACGAAGACCTCGGGGTCGAAGGGGGCCAGATCGTCCGGGCCTTCGCCCAGGCCGGCCAGCTTGACCGGCACGCCCAGCTCCCGCTGGACCGAAATCACGATGCCGCCCTTGGCCGTCCCGTCCAGCTTGGTCAGCGCGATGCCCGTGATGTTCACCACTTCAGCGAACACCTGCGCCTGCCGCATGCCGTTCTGCCCGGTCGTCGCGTCGAGCACGAGCAGGACCTCGTCGACCGTGGCCTTCTTCTCGATGACCCGCTTGACCTTGCCCAGCTCGTCCATGAGCCCGGTCTTGGTGTGCAGCCGCCCAGCGGTGTCGACGATGACGACGTCGGCCTTCTCCTCGATGCCCTTCGCCGCCGCATCGAACGCCACCGACGCCGGGTCGCCGCCCTCAGGGCCGCGCACGACCTCGGCGCCCACCCGGTCGCCCCACGTCTGGAGCTGGTCGGCCGCCGCCGCCCTGAACGTGTCGGCCGCGCCGAGCACGACCTTCTTGCCGTCGCCGATCAGCGAGCGGGCCAGCTTGCCCGTCGTGGTGGTCTTGCCGGTGCCGTTGACGCCGACGACCAGCACCACGGCCGGCCGTTCGCCGTGCTTGTCGATGTGGAGGGTGCGGTCGAGGTCGGGGTTGACCTGGATGAGCAGCTGCTCGCGCAGGAGCTTGCGCACCTCCTCCGGCGTGCGGGTGCCCAGGACCTTGACCTTGGTGCGCAGCTCCTCGACCATCGCCCTGGTGGGGGCGACGCCGACGTCGGCGGTGATGAGGCTCTCCTCGATCTCGTCCCAGACGTCGTCGTCGAGGCGGTCGCGCGAGAGGAGTTCGAGCAGGCCCTTGCCGAGCGCGCTCTGGGAGCGGGCGAGCCTGGAGCGCAGCCGTACCATCCGGCCGGCGGAAGGCGGCGGGACCTCGATCTCGGGCTTGACGACGACCGGGGCAGGAGGTGGAACGGTGGTGGTCGCCCCACCCTCCGATTCATCGGCCCCCTGGGGCGCTGCCTCCTGACCGGGAAGCAGCGGCTCCTGGTCCGGGGGCGCGACCGGCGGGGCCGCCCTGCCTCCGGGCCGGAACAGGAAGAAGAGGCCGCCCGCCGCCAGCACGGCGACGACGACCACGATCACGATGATGGGAAGCAAGCTATCCACAAGATGTCAGTTTTCCAGATCATCCCGGGTGCTCAGGACTCAGACGCGCTCGCGCAACCGCTGGCTGACCACCTGGGTGACGCCGTCTCCCCGCATGGACACGCCGTAGAGGGCGTCGGCGATCTCCATCGTGCGCTTGTTGTGCGTGATGACGATCAGCTGCGAGCTCTGCCTGAGCTCCTCGAACAGGGTCAGCAGCCGCTGGGTGTTGGTGTCGTCGAGCGCCGCCTCGACCTCGTCCATGACATAGAACGGCGAGGGCCGTGCCTTGAAGATCGAGATCAGGAACGCCACGGCGGTCAGGGACCGCTCGCCGCCGGACAGCAGTGACAGCCGCTTGACCTTCTTGCCCGGCGGCCTGGCCTCGACCTCGATGCCGGTGGTCAGCATGTCGCTGGGGTCGGTGAGGATCAGCCTGCCGTCCCCGCCGGGGAAGACGCGGCTGAAGATCTGCTCGAACTCCCTGGCCACGTCCTCGTACGCGGCGGCGAACATCTGCTCGACCCGGTCGTCGACCTCCTTGACGACCTTGAGCAGCTCGGTGCGCGTCTTCTTGAGGTCCTCCAGCTGCGAGGTCAGGAACGCGTGCCGTTCCTCCAGCGCGGCGAACTCCTCCAGGGCGAGCGGGTTGACCTTGCCGAGCTGGGCCATCATCCGCTCGGCCGCCCTGGCCCGCTTCTCCTGCTCCTCGCGCACGAACGGGATCGGCGGGTCGCCGGGCACCGGCACCTGCGGGCCGTACTCCTCGATCAGGGTGTCCATCTCGACGCCGAACTCGTCCATGGCCCGCTGCTGGAGCTGCTCCAGACGCAGGCGCTGCTCGGTGCGGGCCACCTCGCTGCCGTGCACGCGGTTGACGAGCTTGTCGAGCTCGCCGCTCAGCTCGCGCACGCGGACGCGGACCTGCTTCAGCTCCGCGTCGATGGCGACCCTGGCCAGGTCGGCCTCGTCGCGCTCGCGCCTGGCAAGCTCGATGGAGGCGGCCAGCGCCCTGAGCACCTGCTTGGCGCCCTTGGCGACGGCCTCGGCGACCACGGCCTGCTTCCTGCGGCGTTCGCGCTGGGCTGCGGCGGTCATGCGCTCCTCGCGCTCGCGCTGGGCGGCGCGCATGAGCCCGTCGGCGCGGCCCGCGATGCCCTTGACCCGCTCCTCGGCGGTGCGCACCTGGAGCCTGGCGTCCATCTCGCTCTGCCTGGCCACGGCGGTGGTGCCGGCCAGCTCGTCGCGCAGCTCGGTGGTGGGCTCGGTCTCCAGCTCCTGGGAGTATTCGGCCTCGGCCAGCCGGATCTCGAGCTCGGCCAGCTCTTCGAGCCCTTCGGCCCGCGCCTCCTCGGCCGCCGTGACGCCGCCGCTCAGGCGGTCGGCCTCGTCGGCCGCCGCCTTGGCCGCGGCTCCCAGCTGGGCCAGGCGCTTGGCTGCCGCGGCGTTGCGCTGGTCGGCTTCGCGCTGGCGGCCTCTGACCTGGTCGAGTGCGCCCTGTGCCGAGCTGACCCCGGACTGTGCGGTGCCTGCGGCCGCCTGGGCCTCGGTCAGGCGTCCCTGAGCTGCCTCCAGGGAGGTTTGGGCGGCTTGCTCCGCCTCCAGTGCCTCTTCGAGTACGGTGGCCGTCTCTTCGGCCTTCTGACGGGTTTCTTCGAGTACGGCTATCGCCTCGTCGAGGGCGGCGCGCACCTGGAGCACGGAACTGCCGCCACCCGGCCCACCTGCTGCGGCCTGGAGCCCCACGAGGTCACCCTCGCGGGTGACCGCCCTGAGCCCTTCCTCCGCCACGGCCCGCGCTTCGGCCAGGTCAGCGACCACCACGACGTCAGCCAGGAGGTAGTCGACCGCGGAGCGCAGGTCATCGGGCACCGTCACGAGCTCGGCGGCCCACTGACCCGCCGCAAGGGGGCGCCGGGAAGCAGCACCCCGGCCACCTGCGATGACGAGGGTCGTGTGACCGGAGTCCGTCGTGCGGAGATGCTCCAGGGACTCCAAGGCGGCGTCGAGGGACTTGACGGCCACGGCCTCCGCGTAGGAGCCGAGCACCGCGGCGATCGCCGCCTCCGCGCCGGGCGTGACGGTCAGGTGGGCGGCCAGCGGCCCGAGCACGCCGGGCAGCGACGCGGCCAAGAGCGCCGCTCCGCCGTCCGCGCCCTTGGCGAGGCCGAGTTCGAGCGCCTCCTGCCGAGCCTGCAACGCCGCCACCGCGCGCTGCGCCTGCTGGTCGGCCGCGCGTGCCGTACCGACACCCGACTTGGCAGCCTGAAGGGCCGCGCGGGGGGCGGCCAGCGCGGCGGTCGCCGCCTCGACGGCGGCCCGCGCCTCGTCGGCGATCTCCCTCGCCTGCGCGACGGCCTCCTGCGCGACAGAAAGCTCCTCGGCCAGCGCGGGGTCGACCGCGGGCTCCTCGCTCTCCTGCAGCTCCAGCTCGTCCTGCGCGCGCAGCGCCCGCTCGCGGGCCTCGCTGACGGCGCGGTTGAGCCTGCCGATCTCCTCCTCCGCCGCCCTGGACCTGCTGCGCGCCGACTCGACCTGCCCGCGCATCCTGGCCAGGCCCTCGCGCCGGTCGGCTGCCGCGCGGGCCGCCATGGCCAGCCGCTGCTCCTCGGCGCGCAACGAGGTCTCTGCCTCCTCGCGCCGCGCGATGGCCGCGTCGAGCAGCTCCTGCGCGGTCTCCAGCTCGGCGCCGAGCATGAGCTCCTGCTCGCGCACCTCGGCCGCCTCGCGCTCCAGCTCCTCGGGGTCGCGCCCGCGGCGCTCGATGGAGGCGGCGTCGAGGGCGTGCCTGTGGCGTTCCGCCGCGAGGTGTTCGAGTCCGGTGATCCGTTCGCGCAGGGAGGAGAGCCGGAAGTAGGTCTCCTGAGCGGCGCTCAGGCGGGGCTGCGCCTCGGCCTCGGCCGTCTCCAGCAGCGCCTCGCGCTGCTGGCCCTCGGCCAGCTCGCTCTCCACGGCGGCCCGCCTGGACAGGATGGCCGCCTCGTCGGCCGCCTCGCGCTGCAGCGTGGCGCGCAGGATGCCGACGTCGTCGGCGAGCAGGCGCAGCTTGGCGTCGCGCAGGTCGGCCTGGATGACGGCGGCCTTGCGGGCGATCTCGGCCTGCCTGCCCAGGGGCTTGAGCTGGCGGCGCAGCTCGGTCGCGAGGTCCTGCACGCGGGTGAGGTTGGCCTGCATCGCGTCGAGCTTGCGAAGCGCCTTTTCCTTGCGCTTGCGGTGCTTGAGCACGCCCGCGGCCTCTTCGATGAAGGCGCGGCGGTCTTCAGGCCCGGCGTGCAGGACGGCGTCGAGCTGGCCCTGGCCGACGATGACGTGCATCTCGCGGCCGATGCCCGAGTCGGACAGCAGCTCCTGGATGTCGAGCAGGCGGCAGGTGTCGCCGTTGATGGCGTATTCGCTCTGCCCCGAGCGGAACATCAGGCGGCTGATCGTCACCTCGGTGTAGTCGATCGGCAGCGCGCCGTCGGAGTTGTCGATCGTCAGCGTCACCTCGGCGCGGCCCAGCGGCGCGCGGTTGGAGGTGCCGGCGAAGATGACGTCCTCCATCTTGCCGCCGCGCAGCGACTTGGCGCTGTGCTCGCCCATGACCCAGGCGAGGGCGTCGACGACGTTGGACTTGCCGGACCCGTTGGGGCCGACCACGCAGGTGATGCCGGGCTCGAAGCGCAGCGCCGTCGCCGAGGCGAAGGACTTGAAGCCGCGCAGGGTGAGGGTCTTCAGGTACAAGCCGCAAGCCCCCTTCTCCCTACCGACTGCGGGAAAGCCTACTGGTCCTCACTGCCCGCCGCTCGCGGGTGCATTACTGTGGCGCTCCATGCAAGGCACTACTCGCCGTAATCTCCTGATCGCAGGCGGTGTCGCGGTGCTGGGCGTGGGCGGACTGTTCGGCAAGGACGCCTACACCGCGGTCAGGTGCGGCACCATGCCGTCCCTGCCCGACGTCACCCCGGGCCTGGTACGGCAGAGCCGACTCGGCACCCGCCGGGTGCTGGTCGGCTACCCCACCGCCGAGGCGCGCAGGCTGCCGGTGACCGTACTCCTCCACGGGGCGGCGGGGAACGCGCGCACGCCGTTCGAGGTGTATGGGATCGCGGCATATCTGGCCGGTATGGGGTTCGCCGTCGCGTCGGTCGACGACTGGCCGGGCGCCGACCTGGCCGGCGACCTCATCCCCCACCTGGCCACGCTGGGCCTGAACACGGCGAGGGTCGGCCTGATGGGCTGGTCGATGGGCGGCGGCGGAGCGCTGAGACTGGCTGCCGCGCTGGGTCCCGATCGGGTGAGCGCCGTGTCAGCGACCTCTCCGGCGATCTCCGCGGCCGAGGCGCCGATGGGCGGGCTGGCCAGGCTGCCGGTGTGGTTGAGCTGCGGCGAGTCCGACCCGCTCGCGCCGGAGACCATCGCCATGCTCGCGAATCTGCGCCGTCGCGGCGCCACAGTCGAGGGCGGGATCTCCCCCGGCTGCCATGACGCCGCGTTCAGAAGGCGGATGCTTGCGAGTCAACTGTCCTTTATGAACAGGTACAAATAACAAGGGACGCCTCTCTGAGGCGTCCCTGGACGTTGCGGC
Source organism: Nonomuraea sp. NPDC050556 (assembly GCF_044457355.1). Taxonomy (NCBI): domain Bacteria; kingdom Bacillati; phylum Actinomycetota; class Actinomycetes; order Streptosporangiales; family Streptosporangiaceae; genus Nonomuraea; species Nonomuraea sp. NPDC050556. The sequence goes on from NZ_JBITGU010000004.1 coordinate 746,408, forward strand.
CCGATCTCTCAGGTGAGAGCCGGCTCCCGCTCCTGCAGGCGATTGAATGCCTCATCACGGGTTTGTGCCGCTAGAGCGTCATTCTGGGCCTGGAGCCGGATGAGTTCTGCCTCCAGGTCACGGATCCGCTGCTGCAAACGCCGCATCTCCGAGACCATTCGAGGATCAGGACCGCCGACGTGGCCTAGTAGAGCCTTCGCCATGGTAAAGGGTCCTCCACGCTGAGTGACCAGACTGGTTCGCGCACTTCATATTCCGCGGGAGGGGTGCGCGTGGTACCTAACAAGAGTCGCACCGCCGGTGTGGGCGGTCAAGTCGAACGCACCGCATGGACCCACCCGTGGGCACTCTCGATATACAACTATACCCTATTTGGGTCGTTTACCGGAAGTCCCTTACCTCTCCACAAACTCCCGCAAACTACCTCGTGATTCGCTCCATCGTTCTACTACTCCAGTGACCCTGCCGGGCGTGTCGCAACCCCTGAGCAGGTCGAGGAGCTTGACGCAGGCCTCACGATCACCCTCCGCAACCACCTCGACGCGGCCGTCGTCCATGTTGCGCGCCCAGCCGACGAGCCCGAGCTCCAGCGCGCGGGCCCGCGTCCACCAGCGGAACCCCACCCCCTGCACGTGGCCGCGCACCCAGGCGGTCACCCGTACGGTCTCCATCACGCCGCCACGACGTGAAGGGAGTGGCGCTCCGCCGCCTCGTTGAACGCCCTGACGAGGGCCGTCTCCTCCGACTCCAGCCACGCGAGGCCGAGGATGGAGTCCGGCAGCCCGGTGACCGGCACGAAGACCACGTCGGGACGCGTCTGGCTGGCCGCGGTCGGCGTGCAGATCAGCATCGCGCCCCGGCCGAGCGCGACCTGGGTCAGGCCCTCCTGGCTGGTGGCGACCGTGCCCGCCTGCTCGATCGGGAGGCCGGACGGCGTCGTCGTGGGCGCGATGTGCTCGCGCCACCTGCGCGGGGCCGGGCCGTCCAGCCCGATCAGCGCGACGCCGGCGAGCTCCTCAGCGTCGATCACGCGCCGCCTGGCCAGCGGGTGGCGGGCGGGCAGGCCCAGCCGCATCGGGACCCGGTTGAGCTCGGCCCCCGTCACCACGCCGGGCTCCTCCACCGGCAGCAGCGTGAACACCAGGTCCACCTGGTGGGCGTGCAGCTTGCTGAACGGGTCGGACAGCGGGACCTCCACGAGCTCCACCTCGCAGCCCGGGTAGCGGTCCTCGAACCGCGTGACCGTGCCCGTGACGACGTCGGTCGGCGTGGCGAGGAAGCCGACCCGCAGCAGGCCGGTCACCTCCCTGGCCGCCGCCTTGGCGGTCACCACCGCCCTGGTCAGCCCGTCGTAGGCGGGGCGCAGGTCGGCCAGGAAGTGCTCGCCGAGCGCGGTGAGCCTGACCCGCCTGCTGGTCCGCTCCACGAGCTTGCCGCCGATCCTGGTCTCCAGGGAGCGCACGAGCTGGCTCACCCTGCCCGGCGACAGGTAGAGCCGCTCCGCCGTACGAGCGAAGTGCAGCTCCTCGCTCAGCACGACGAAGCACTCCAGTTCCTTGAACTCCATCCCGCCTCCATCGCTTAGCCCACCTAAACCAAGCCTTCAAACTTCGCCATTGTTCCGTATCCCCGCCGGGGACAAGGTGAGGCCCATGACGACATTGACTGTTGCGCCTGCTCAGGCGCGTTGGCTGGCGGTGACCTCGGTGGCCGTCGGCACCTTCGCCGTGGTGACCAGCGAGATGGTGCCCGTAGGCCTTTTGACATCCATCGCCGCCGATTTGCAGGTTTCTGATGGTACGGCGGGCCTCATGGTCTCCGTGCCCGGCCTGGTGGCCGCGATCTCCGCCCCGGTACTGGCGATCGCCACCCGGCGGCTGGACCGGCGCATACCCCTGCTGGCCATGATGGGCTTGCTGGTGCTGGCCAACGTGCTGTCCTCGGTCGCGCCGACCTACCCGGTGATGCTGGCGGCGCGGTTGCTGACCGGGGTGGCCATCGGCGGCTTCTGGGCGTTCGCCTCGGGGCTGGCGCCCCGGCTGGTCCCCCAGGGGGCGGTCGGGCGGGCCACCTCGGTGATCATGAGCGGGGTGTCCGTGGCGCTGGTGCTCGGCGTGCCCGCCAGCACGTTCCTGGCCTCCTCGCTGGGGTGGCGCGCGGTGTTCCTCATCGTGGCGGCCCTGGCGCTGGTGGTCTTCGCCGTCCTGTTCAGGGCGCTTCCCGCGATGGCGGGCGACGCGGCGGGCGGGGCGCGGGAGCCGTTGACGGGGCGGATCAAGCTGCTGCTCGCGGTCACCGTGCTGGTCATCACCGGGCACTTCTCCGCCTACACCTACCTGGCGCCGTTCCTGGAGCAGGTCTCCCAGGCGGGCCCCGCCCTCATCGGCACCGCGCTGCTGCTGTTCGGCGGCGCCGGCGTGATCGGCACCTTCGTCGGCAGCGGCATCACCGCCAGGCACCCGGGAGCGGCGCTGGTGGTCCGCGCGCTGCTGATCGGGCTGGCCGCGACCGCGCTCGCGCTGTCGGTGACGCCGCTGGTGCCGCTGGCGATCTGGGGCCTGGCCTACGGCGGCGTCGGGGTCGCCCTGCAGCTGTGGATCATGCAGTGGGGCGGGCGCGAGCTGGCCACGGCGGCGTTCGTCAGCGCCTTCAACGTCTCCGTCTCGCTCGGCTCGTTCCTGGGCGGCCGGGTCGTCGACGGGGTGTCGGCTTCTGCGGTGATGTGGGTGGGGGCGGGGCTCGCGCTGGTCAGCGCGGCTTTCGCTGGCATCGTGGGCAGGAGAAGGACGACCGGTTCATGAACGGGTCGCGTCTGATCGGCGTGCCGCAGCGGGAGCACGGCAGGTCGCGCCTGCCGTACGCCTCCAGCGAGCGGTCGAAGTAGCCGCTCTCGCCGTTGACGTTCACGTAGAGGCTGTCGAACGACGTGCCGCCCTGCTGCAGGGCCGAGGCCATCACCTCGCGGACCCCGGCCAGCAGCTCGGCGATCTTGGGCCTGGTCAGCGTGTTGGTCGGTCTGGCCCAGTGCAGCCTGGCCAGCCACAGCGCCTCGTCGGCGTAGATGTTTCCGACGCCGCTGATCAGCGACTGGTCGAGCAGCGCCCGCTTGACCTCGGTGTGCTTGGCCCTGAGCTTGGTCGCGAACACCTCGTCGTCGAAGGCGGGCTCGAACGGGTCGGGAGCGATGTGCGCGATCGGCGCGGGCACCCCGCCCACGAGCTCGGTGTACATCACGTGGCCGAACGTGCGCTGGTCGACGAAGCGCAGGTCGTTGCCGCCGTCGTCGAAGCGCAGCCGTACCCTCAGGTGCTTCTCCAGCGGGGAGTCCGGCGCGACGACCAGGAGCTGGCCGCTCATCCCCAGGTGCGCGAGCAACGCGTCGTCCTGGCCCAGGGGCAGCCACAGGTATTTGCCGCGGCGCGCCGTGGACACGATCGTGCGGTCCTTCAGCCGCGAGGTGAACTCGTCGGCTCCCGGCGCGTGGCGGCGGATGGCGCGCGGGTGCAGCACCTCGGCCGAGGCGATCGTCCGCCCGGCGACCCACTGTTCGAGGCCGCGGCGGACGACCTCGACCTCAGGAAGCTCGGGCATCTTGACTCTCGCGCTTGTCGCGCGCCGCCCTGATGCGGGTCCAGGCGGCCTCGGCGGCCTGCTGCTCCGCTTCCTTCTTGCTGCGTCCGTTGCCGGAACCGTACGACTCGCCGCCCACCCGCACGATGGCGGTGAAGGACTTGGCGTGGTCGGGGCCACTCTCGTCGACGTGGTATTCGGGCACGCCGAGCGCCTCGGCGGCGGTGAGCTCCTGCAGCGAGGTCTTCCAGTCGAGCCCGGCGCCGAGCGAGGCGCTCCGGGTGATCAGCGGGTCGAACAGCAGGTGGACGGTCCTGAACGCCTCGTCCAGGCCGCGGTCCACGTAGACGGCGCCGATGAGCGCTTCGAGGGTGTCGGCCAGGATCGACGACTTGTCGCGGCCGCCTGTGCCCTCCTCGCCCCTGCCCAGGCGCATGAACTTGCCCAGGCCCAGCGTGCGGGCCACGTCGGCGAGGGCGCGCATGTTGACCACCGCGGCGCGGAGCTTGGCCAGCTGGCCTTCCGGCAGGTCGGGGTGGTTGCGGTAGAGGGTGTCCGTGACCACGAGGCCCAGCACCGAGTCGCCGAGGAACTCCAGGCGCTCGTTGGTGGGCAGGCCACCGTTCTCGTACGCATAAGAGCGGTGAGTCAGCGCTCGCTCGAGAATGTCGGCGTCAAGCCTGACTTCGAGTACGCGCTCCAGCTCGTCTCTGGCGACCTCCACGGCCACCGGCTTGGGACCTGCGCCCACGTGCTTCCTCCTCGGACATCTTCACATGGCGCGATGGCTGCAAAGATGCCCGAAAACGTGGTGGGCGTCGGGGTCGTGCCCCGGCGTCCACCACGGCCGCGGGCGAACCGCCACCGCACGCATCTGAGACGGTAACGCCGACCGGGGCACTGTGGCACCCGATCGGCATCGCGTCAACTCAGTTACGACCCCGCCTATGATCCCCACCATCCGCTGAAGGGACCCCAGCCCCTTCTGAGAGCAACCTCTCAAAAGGACCTCAGCCCCACAGATGGGTGGGTTTCACGCGTTCAGCGGGGTGATTCTGCGTGGATCAGGCGGACGGCTCGATGACCTGGCGGCGGTTGTAGGTGCCGCAGGTCGGGCAGGCGATGTGCGACTGCTTGGGCGAACGGCACTGCGGGCAGCTCACCAGGGCGACAGCAGTCGTCTTCCACTGGGAGCGACGGGCGCGGGTGTTGCTCCGCGACATCTTTCGCTTCGGGACGGCCACGTCACTTCTCCTGATCGTTATCGTTCTCGGTAACCAGACCTTGCAACGACGCCCATCGAGCGTCGATCACCTCGTGCCGGTGGTCAGGGCCGGCGTCTGCCAGCCTGACTCCGCACTCCACGCACAGACCCGTGCAGTCTTCACTGCAGACCGGGCTCAACGGCAGTGCGAGCACCACCGCGTCGCGGAACGTCGGCTCGAGGTCGAGCAGCTCTCCGTCGAGCAGTGAATCATCCTCCGAGGCGTCCTCGTCGGAGTAGAAGAAAAGCTCCTGCAGGTTGACCTCGATCTCCGAGGTCAACGGCTCCAGGCAGCGCGCGCACTCGCCCGCGAGCGGGGAGTGTGCGGTGCCGCTGACGAGCACACCTTCCATCACTGCTTCGAGCCGGAGCTCCAGCTCGACTTCGGCGTCCTTGGGGACACCGATCATGTCGACGCCGATATCCGCCGGTGCCGTGAGGGACAGTTTCATCTGGCGCATCAAACCTGGCCGCCTGCCCAGGTCATGGGTGGAGATCACCCACGGGGCGCGGGGGTTGAGGTGCTGAGTCATCTGCTCTCGCTAGGCATGGCGAAACACTCGCCGTCGTACAAGGCCGAAATGAAAGAATACCAGGCGCTGGTCAGCCCCTGAGCCGCTCTATGAGCAGCTTGTGTACCAGATCGGGCACGAGACCCGAGACGTCGCCGCCGTACCGGGCGATTTCCTTGACCCGGCTCGACGACAGGAAAGAGTACTTGGGGTTGGTCGGCATGAAGAGCGTCTCGACCCCGGACAGCTGGAAGTTGAGCTGCGCCATCTGGAGTTCGTAGTCGAAGTCGCTGACGACCCTGATCCCCTTGACGATCGCGGGGATGTCGTTGGCCTTGCAGAAGTCGACGAGCAGGCCGTGGAACTTGGCCACGCGCACGTTCTCGTACTGCTTGGTCACGGTCGAGAGGGTGTCGATGCGTTCCTCGACCGTGAACAGGCTGCTCTTCTCGATGTTGATCAGGACGGCGACGACCACTTCGTCATACAGCCGGGCAGCCCGGCCGATGATGTCGAGGTGACCGTTCGTGATGGGGTCGAATGACCCCGGGCAGACAACGCGGCGCAAAACGCCTCCCCAGGTCTACGGGTTCCCGGCGGCGCGACCGTACCAAACGGACGCTTCGCCGTAGCGACGGACCCTCTCCTCAACGAATCCGGGGGGCCACACCAGGGCATTCCCCCTGGTTTCCCGCTCGAACGCGATGAGCGCATCCTCCGCCAGCCAGCCGTTGTCACGCAACGCCTCCAGGATGGAGTCGTCGGTGAGCGCGTAGGGCGGGTCGGCGAAGACGATGTCGTACGGCTGCGCCGGAGGCTTGGCCAGCACCCGCTCCACCCGATCCACCACGAGCTGGGCGCCGTCGAGCTTCAGGGCGTCGATGTTCGCCTTGATGGTCTTCGCGGCCTTCTGATCGGATTCGACCAGCAAGGCATGGGCGGCGCCGCGCGACAGCGCCTCCAGCCCGACGGCGCCGGAACCGGCGTAGAGATCCACCACCCGGGCGCCGTCCAGCCCGTGCAGCGACTCCAAGGTCGAGAAGATCCCTTCTCTTGCCCTGTCACTGGTAGGGCGCGTCCCCCGCCCCGGAGGGACGGCCAACCGCCGCCCACCCGCGCTCCCCGCGATGATCCGAGTCATGCAGGCCATTCTTACGCATGTCATCGCAGGTCAAGAGTGGACAAGTGTCGGCCTCAAGAGCGCAAGGGTGATTCCCTTCGGCGCTCGGGACCCGCAAGATGAGTTCTGCGGCCTTCGAGGTGACCCAGCTGGAGGCCGACCGGCGTGATCGTGAGCCCTTCCGCACGCCGGTTCCCTCGGCACCTGACCCGAGGGTGGGCCCAGCCGGGGACGGCATTCGGGGGGAGGCCGTCCCCGCGGCTGGGCCCGGGTCACCAACACACGGTGACCCGGGGGCAGACCCCCAAAACCCCTTCCTTGCCTGTACGGCGAGCCTTCCCATGTGCACCGCAACCATGGAACACACAACCGCCGAACGCCTTCCCAGTGGGCTTCCTTGAGGGCCTTTCCCACCGAGGGTCGAAAGCACTGGGCTTAAGGGTCCAAGCGCCCCAGGGCGTGAGGGCGTAGGGGCCTGAGGGTCCATGTGCTCGGGGTTTCAAGCGCCGGGTCGGCGAGGCGTGGTGCGGTGGAGCTCGGCGCAAAGCGTGCGGCGGGCAAGTGCGGGCGCGCGACCGGTCCGCGGGTGACGCTACCGGTGAAAGGCGCGACAACCCAATGGGGTCAGGTCTTCTCCAGGTAGTCAGCCTTCTCGTCCACCAGCAGCCGCACGATCTCAGCACGCAACGGCCGATAGTTCTCCAGCGAAGGATCCTCAGCCAGCAACGCAGCCGCCTCCCCCCGAGCCGTCTCGATCACATCCTCATCACGCAAGAGCTGCAACAACTTCAACGACGACTTCTTCCCCGACTGCGCCGCCCCCAGCACGTCGCCCTCACGCCGCTGCTCCAGGTCCACCCGCGACAGCTCGAACCCGTCCAACGTCGCCGCCACAGCGTCAAGACGCATCCGAGCAGCCGTCCCCTCAGGAAACTCGGTCACCAGCAAGCACAACCCCGGCAACCCACCCCGCCCCACCCGCCCACGCAACTGGTGCAGCTGCGACACACCAAATCGATCCGCATCCATGATGATCATCACCGACGAGTTGGGCACGTCCACCCCGACCTCGATCACCGTCGTCGCCACCAGCACGTCCACCTCCCCCCGAGTGAACGACCGCATGATCGCGTCCTTCTCCTCAGGCGCGAGCTTCCCGTGCAGCACAGCCACCCGCAGCCCGGCCAGCGGCCCGGACGCCAGCATCTCCGCCACCTCCAGCACCGCCAGCGGCGGCCTGCGCTCGTCGTCGGCGACGGTCAGGTCCCCCTCGTCCCCCTCCAGGTCCCCGATGCGCGGGCACACGATGTACGCCTGCCGCCCCAGCCCCACCTCCTCGCGCACCCGCTCCCACGTCCGCTCCAGGAAGTGCGGCTTCTCGGCGGCCGGCACCACGTGCGTGGTGATCGGCGCCCGCCCAGACGGCAGCTGCGACAGCGTCGAGACCTCCAGGTCCCCGAACACCGTCATCGCCACCGTGCGCGGGATGGGCGTGGCCGTCATCACCAGCACGTGCGGCCGCCCGCCCCCCGCCTTCTCCCGCAACGCGTCCCGCTGCTCGACGCCGAACCTGTGCTGCTCGTCGACCACGACCAGCCCCAGGTCGGCGAACTGCACGTGCTCCTGCAGCAGCGCGTGCGTGCCCACGACGATGCCCGCCGTACCTGAGGCGGCGTCGAGCAGGGCGGAGCGCCTGGCGGCCGTGTTCATGGATCCGGTCAGCAGCGAGACGGCCGTGCCGCCGAACATGCCGCCCTGCGCCAGGTCGCCGAGCATCGCGCTGATCGAGCGGTGGTGCTGCTGGGCGAGCACCTCGGTGGGAGCGAGCAGCGCCGCCTGCCCCCCGGCGTCGACGACCTGCAGCATCGCGCGCAGCGCCACCACGGTCTTGCCCGCGCCGACCTCGCCCTGGAGCAGCCGGTGCATCGGGTGGGAGAGCGCCAGGTCGGCCGCGATCTCCTCGCCGACGGCCGCCTGGCCCTCGGTCAGCGACCACGGCAGCCGCGCGTCGAAGTCGGTGAGCAGCCCGGACGACGCGCGCGGGCGCGGCTTGGCGGGCCAGGCCGCCGACGCGTTCCTGCGCTGCAGGAGCACGGCCTGCAGGACGAACGCCTCGTCGAACTTCAGCCGGTCGCGCGCCCGCTGCACGTCGGCGAAGTCCTTGGGCCGGTGGATGGCCACCAGCGCCTCGCCCAGGTCGGTCAGCCGGTGGCGGGAGCGCAGCGCGGCTGGCAGCGGGTCCTCCAGCGGGCCGAGCGTGTCGAGCACGACGCCGATCGCCCGCCTGATCGCCCACGGGGTGAGGTCCTTGCCCGCCGGATAGATCGGCACCGGCGCGGTCGCGAACTCCTCGGCAGAGGCCGCCTCGTCCTCGAACAGCTCGAACTCGGGGTGCGACATCTGCCAGCGCTTGGCGAACAGCCCGACCTTGCCCGCGAACATGCCGCGCTTGCCGGTCTTGAGGCGCGTCTCCGCCACGTGCGAGCCCCTGCCGAAGAACGACAGGTAGATCTTGTTGCGGTTGCCGTCGGTGACCTCGACCTCCAGCCAGGTGCCGCCCCTGTTGCGCATCGGTTTGCGCATGAGCCTGGACACCTCGCCGACCACCGTGACGTGCTCGTCGACCTCCAGCGCGTCGAGCGTGGTCAGCTCGCCGCGCTCGGCGTAGCGGCGCGGGTAGTGGCGCAGCAGGTCGCCGACCGTCTCCAGGCCGAGCACGCTGTGCAGCAACTTGGCGGTCTTGGGGTCCAGAGCCTTGGTCAAGGGCTCGTCGAAACGGCTCACGCCACCTAGTTCTACCGTGAAGGGCCGACAGGAATCACTCGACGCCGATGAGCAGCGGGTAACCGCCCTGCTCCCCTTCGTAGATCACGACCTCGAAGAAGGGCCCGAGGTGGTCGGCGATCTCGGCGGCCAGCCGTACAGGAGCGTCCTTGCCCGTGACCAGGGTGACCAGCTCGCCGCCGCCGGCCACCATCCGGTCCACTATCGAGAAGGCGACGTCGCGCAGCGACGAGCCGATCACCGCGACGTCGCCGCCGATCATGCCGAGCACGTCGCCGGGGTGGCACACGCCCGCGCTGGTGAACGCCTCCCTGTCCGCGACGGTGAGATGTCCGTACCTCGTGTGGCCCGCCGCGTCCGTCATCGCCACCACGTCGTCGTCGAAGCGCCGCAGCGGGTCGTGTACGGCGAGCGCGGCCAGCCCCTGCACCGTGGCGGCCGTGGGCAGGACGCTGACGACCACGCCCTCCTCGCGGGCGATCTCCGCGGCGGCCACGGCCACCGCGCGCACGGCGTCGTCGTTGGGCAGCACAGCCACCTCGCTGCCCGCGTGCCTGATCCCTTCGAGCAGCGCGGGCAGGCCGGGCGTCGTGCCCGGCTCCCTGCGCACCACCACCGCGCCGCACTCCTCGAACAGCGCGGCGATGCCGTCGCCCGCCGCCACCGCCACGATTCCCCTGCCGTCGGCCGCCCTGTGCGTGCGCTCGGGGGCCGCGAGGTAGGTGACCCTGATCCGGTGCGGCCGCCCCGCCCGCATGCCCGCCTCGATGGCCTGACCGGCCTCGTCGCAGTGCACGTGCACGTTCCACAGCCCGTCGCCGCCGACGACCACCAGCGAGTCGCCCATCGCGTCGAGCTCTTCCCTGAGCCGGTCCACAGCCGGATCCTCGGCGTCCAGCAGGTACATCACCTCGTAGCCCGCCCCCGCCTCCGTCATCGCGGCCACCTTGGAGGTCGGCGCGGGCACCTCGTACCGCTGGGTGTAGGAGTCGGTGATCACCGCCACGAGCGCGTCCAGGACGATCGCCAGCCCGGCGCCGCCCGCGTCGACGACCCCGCTGCGTGCCAGGACGTCGAGCTGCTCCGGGGTGCGGCGCAGCGCCGCACGCGCCGCACCGGCCGCCGACCTGGCGACCTCTTCGAGGTCGCCGTCCAGATCGTGTACGGCCAGAGCCGCGGCGGACAGCACGCTCAGCACGGTGCCCTCCACCGGCCTGGCCACCGCGCCCCTGGCCAGCTCGGCCGCCCTGACCAGCCCGGCGGCGAGGTCGTCCGAGGTGCGGAGCACCTCGGCCATGCCGCGCAACGCCTGGCTGACGATCACGCCGGAGTTGCCCCTGGCGCCGACCAGCGCGCCGTACGAGAGGGTCTGCCACATCACGGCAGCGTCGACGTGGTCGGGCAGGTCCTCCACGGCCTCGGCCGCGGAGAGGAGGGTCATGTGGAGGTTCGTCCCCGTGTCGCCGTCGGCGACGGGGAAGACGTTGAGCGCGTCGATCTCCGTCCTGGCCTTGCCGAGCGAGTCGGCCGCCAGCCGTACCCATCGACGGACGGCGGGCGGGTCGAACAGCTGCATGTGGGCTCCGGCTCTGCCTGGATGCGCTACCGTTGAAGTGGAGAATATCCCCATTTCACGGGCAGCAAAGCTGTCCGTTCGCGCCCACGGGTGCGGATCGGATATCCTCGTCTGGCTGGCCGGTTGTCCCGGCATGCCCTCCGCAGGAATCAGCTTCAGCGGACAGGGCTATATCGACTGTTTTAAGGAGCGATACCGTGGCTTCCGTCTGCGATGTCTGCCGTAAGGGCCCGACCTTCGGTAACAACGTGTCCCACTCGCACCGCCGTACCCGCCGTCGTTGGAACCCCAACATCCAGACGGTTCGCGCGGTCATCGGCGGCACGCCGAAGAAGATGAACGTGTGCACCTCGTGCATCAAGGCGGGCAAGGTCTCCCGCTAGTTCTCGACTTTTCGCGAAAGCCCGCCGCACTTCTTGCGCGGCGGGCTTTTGTGCTGCCTAATCTTGATCTCATGGCCACTCCCCTCAGCGTGGGCGCGACCCGCGGCCAGAAGATCTTCATCTCCGTGTTCGCCCTGGTCTTCGTCGCGATCCTCAGCGGCGCGATCTTCATTCTGACGACTTTCATCCTTCCCGGGTTCCTCGGAACCGAGACCGAGAGCGATTTCGGCCCTCCGTCGTGGCTGGTGTACGCGATCGGCGGGTTCTTCGCGCTGGTCTTCCTGACCATCGTGATCGTCTTCGTGACCGTCATCGTGGCCACCTTCCGCCACAAGGCCTCGCTCGACGGCAGCCGCCTCCAGGTGACCGGCGCCTACCGCACCCGCTCCGTCGACCTGGCCACCGCCCGCGCCTGGATCGGCACCCAGCCGGCCCCCGGCGGCGACGAGCCCCTGGCGGCCCGCCGCAGGATCCCCCTGCTGTACGCCCAGGACCAAGGCCGCCGCGTACGGCTGCGCCTGCACGACAACACCGGCTCGCTCCTGCCGCCGGACGAGCTCCTCGCCCTGGCCGCCGCGATGCCCGAGGGCCCCACGGCCGACCAGCTGCGCCACCTCGCCACGGACCCGACCGCCAGGCTCCTCTAACCCCGCCGGCGCCAGGCGTGGTCCACGGGCCCGATGCCGTCCCCCAGCGGGAAGCCGTGCGCGATCGCCCCGGTCACGTACTCCTTGGCCTTCCCCACCGCCTCGGGCAGCTCCAGCCCCAGCGCCAGGTACGAGGCGATCGCCGAGGCCAGCGTGCAGCCCGTGCCGTGGGCGTGCCGGTTGTCGTGGCGCTCCGCCCTGAAGACGTACTCGGCGCTGCCGTCCGTCAGCAGGTCGACCGGCTCGCCGGGCAGGTGGCCGCCCTTGATCAGCGCCCAGCGCGGCCCGAGCGCCAGAACGGCGTCGGCCGCCCTGCGCAGGTCGCCCTCGTCCTCGACCTTCACCGCGGTCAGCTGCTCCACCTCCCACAGGTTCGGCGTCACCACGGTGGCCACGGGCAGCAGCCGCGTCCTCAGCGTGTCGACCGCCTCGGGCGCGAGCAGCGAGTCGCCGTGCTTGGACACGCCCACCGGATCCACCACGATCGGCGCGCCGTACCGGGAAAGCACCTCGGCGACCACCTCGACGAGCACGGGCGAGGCCAGCATGCCCGTCTTGACCGCCTGCGCGCCGATGTCACCGAGCACCGAGTCGAGCTGCGCGCGCACGGCCTCCGGCGGCAGCTCCCAGTAGCCCTGCACGCCCAGCGAGTTCTGCGCCGTCACGGCGGCGATCACGCTCATCCCGTGGACGCCGAGGGCGAGCATGGTCTTCAGGTCCGCCTGGATGCCCGCGCCGCCGCCGGAGTCGGACCCGGCGACGGTAAGGACGCGTGGAGGGGTCAATGAGGTCATACGCCTCATTGAATCAGGCAGTGCCCCCCGACCAGTCCGCAGTTCTCCGGCTGCTGCGGCGCCCCCTTGGCGCTGATGTCCAGCGTCACGGCCTCGCCGCTGCGCACGGCCCCGCTGAGGTCGAGGATGAGCAGATCGCCGTCCTGGGTCCAGTCGGCGCCCTTCACGTCGTACACCTCGCCGCCCACGGGTACGGACAACGTCAGGCTGCGCAGCGTCTTCGCCGAGTCGTTGACCACCACGAGCTCGGCGGTGTATCCGGCGACGAGCTGCTTGGTGACGTCCAGCGTCACGCTCACCGACGGGCCGGCGGAACCTCCGCCCGACTGCGACTCGGTCGTCGGCGACGGCACGGGGTCGGTCGCCGAGCCGGTCGGCGGCACGGACACGTCGTCGTCGGTCAGCGTCTGCGGCTGGGTCTCCTCGGTGGTCGGGGTGTCCGACTGCGTGGGCGTGGGGTCGGGGTCGCTGGTCGGCTGCGCCTTCTTCTTGGTCTTGGTCGGCGTGGGGGTCGGCGTCGCGCTGCGCCTGGGCGCAGGTGCCGTGGCCGTGGCGGTGGGCGTGGGCGCCGCCGCGTCCGCCTCGGGGCTGGCGTCCTCTGTCGGATCCTCCGCCGGTTCCGTCTCCTCGGTCTCCGGGGTGACGCTGAGCGAGATCGACGGGTTCGCGACGCTCGGCGCGGGCGTCTCGCTGGAGGAGCTCATGATCTTCACACCGGCGACGGTGCCGCCGAGGACCACGGCCACCGCTGCCACGCCCAGCAGGGCGAGGCGGGTCCTGCCGCCGGACGTCGGCCGGTCGTTCCACTCGTCGCGGGGCGGGCGCTTGCGTCCCCTGCGCCTGCGTGACGGCGGCTCGCCGCCGTCACCGCCCAGGTCCTCCTGGCCCGACCAGCCGGACGCCAGGAAGCTGGTCTCGGCGTCGGCCCAGGCGGGCATGCGGCCCTCGACGACGGTCGGCTCGCCGTACACCTTGACGTCCCCCGGAGCGGGCGGATCGTCCTGGGGTGGGAGCGCGAAGGCGCCGGTCGTCTCCGGAATGTGCTGCTGTGGTGGTGGTGGGGCTCCGAACGGACCCTGCTGCTGCGGCGGCGCGGCCCACTGGCCCGTCGCCTCTATCTGGTCAGGTGGCAACGGCCAGCCAGGCTGTTCGGCCTCCCCCGCCGAGCCTGGCGCCCAGAACGCCCCTGTGGTGATCGGGTCCTGCGGTACTGCCCACGTCGCTGCGGGGTCGGTGGTGGACCTGAGGTCCTCCTCCTGAGGATCGTCAGACCAGAAATTCCCCCGTTGACGCTCGTTCTCGGATCCACCTGTGCCGTGGCGACCCATGGCTGCCCTTTCTGCCGGGTACAGCGGCCGCCCATCTTCATAACATCTTTAATACGCGTTTGTCACAACTTTCACGAGAGTATCTGCCGAATCAGCAGTAATCTCACCGAAAGTGATCCCACCCACCGGATTTGTACACACGCCCGCTGACCTGCACACCTTCGCCCTCGACAACGTCCCCGACAACGCGCCAATGCGCGGGCAGCCCGTCTTTTGTGGGAAATGTCGCAGCAAGCGAATGATCCTCCCCGCCGGACAGAACCCAGTCGAGTGGATCGGCGCCGAGCTCCTTCGCTGCCGCCAGGAGCGGCTCCCCCACGGCGAACGCGGCCGGGTCGAGGACGAGCCCCACCCCGCTGGCCTTCGCGATGTGGCCGAGGTCCTGGAGGAGCCCGTCGCTGACGTCCAGCATGGCCGTGGCCCCCAGCGCGGCCGCCTCAGGCCCCGAGGTGTACGGCGGGCGCGGCCTGCGATGCCCCTCCAGAGCCTCCTGGAACGCCTCGCCCGACACCCCGGCCTCGTGCAGCGCCCACCCGGCAGCCGCGTAGCCGAGCCTGCCGCTGACCGCCACCACGTCGCCTGGCCCCGCGCCCGAGCGGGTGACCGGGTCCCGGCCCTGCAGATCGCCCAGCGCGGTCACGCCGATGACGACCAGATCGCACCGGGTGATGTCGCCGCCCGCCACGCTCGCGCCGACGAGCGCGCATTCGTCGCGAAAGCCGTCCGTCAGTTCATCCAGCCACGAAACGGGCAGCGTGGGCGGCATCCCCAGCCCGACCACGATGGACGTCGGAACCGCGCCCATGGCGGCGATGTCGGCGAGGTTCTGCGCCGCTGCCTTGCGGCCGACGTCGTAGCCGCTGGACCAATCGCGGCGAAAGTGCCTACCCTCGATCAGCAGGTCCGTTGACACCACGACGCGCCCATCGGGTGCGCTGACCATCGCGGCATCGTCGCCCGGTCCGAGCAGAATGGTCGGCCCTTGCGGCAATCGCCCTGAAATACGAGCTACAACACCGAATTCGCCGAGATCTCCGACTGTGATGACGCACCTCCTGATGCACACAGGGTACGGTGGCCCTTCGGCGCTGATCCAATCGCCCGGGAGGACGCAATGGTGCAGGCCTACATCCTGATTCAGACCGAGGTCGGCAAGGCCGCGAGCGTGGCCCTGGAGATCGCGGCGATCGCCGGGGTCACCCAGGCGGAGGACGTGACGGGGCCCTACGACGTGATCGTCCGCGCGGAGGCACGCAACGTCGACGAGCTGGGCAAGCTGGTCGTGGCCCAGATTCAGGCGGTCGAGGGGATCACACGTACTCTTACGTGTCCCATCGTCCACATCTGAGAGTCCCGACATGCGCGTTGCCGTCCTGCTGCTGGCCGTCCTGACGCTCGCCGGGTGCTCCGGCGGAGCCGTACAGGTCGAGCCGCCCAAGCCGGACGGCGAGGCGGTGGCGATGTGCGACCGGCTGGCCGGGCTGCTGCCGCAGCGGCTCGACGGTGCCGACCGGGCGGAGACGTCCCCTAAGTCGGCCTATGTCGCCGTGTGGGGGGAGGCCGAGATCGCGGTGCGCTGCGGCGTGCGACGCCCGGCCAAGATGGCGGCCACCGACCAGCTGACGGAGATCGACGGGGTGGGCTGGTATCCGGACCCGGACAAGCCCACCCTCTTCACCGCCATCATGCCCAGTGGCTACGTGGAGGCCCTGATCTCCCGCACCCACGACGCCCCCAAGGTGCTGGTCGACCTCTCCACTCCTCTGGCAAAACTCCAATAACCCCCAATGCGAGACCCCCTCCATGAGGGGTGATCTCTCTTTGGGTTTGGTCTGTCGGTCAGCGGAGGCCGGGTGAGCGGCGGAGGGCCAGCTGGATGAGCCGGTCCACAAGCTGTGGGTAAGAAAGCCCCGTGGCCGCCCACAGCTGGGGAGCCACGGAGAGCGACGTGAACCCCGGCATGGTGTTGATCTCGTTGAAGACCAGCTCACCGGAAGGCGTGTAGAAGAAGTCGACCCGCGACAACCCCTCGCAGTCGAGCGCCTCGAACGCCCGCACCGCCATCGCCCGCAGCTCCTCCGCCTTCTCCTCAGGAATGTCCGCAGGCACGGACAACGACATCTGGTCCGGGTAGTACTTCGCCTCGAAGTCGAAGAACTCCTGCCCGCCCTCCACCTTCACCTCACCGGGCAGCGAAGCGGCAGGCGGCTCGTCCCCCAGCGACTCCAGCACCGCGCACTCGATCTCCCGCCCCGAGATCGCCGCCTCGATCAGCACCTTGGGATCGTGCGACCGCGCGAACTCCACCGCCGCCTCCAGCGAAGCCCGGTCGTGCGCCTTGGAGATGCCCTGCGACGACCCCGCCCGAGCCGGCTTGACGAACACCGGCCAGCCCAGCTCCTCGGCCTCCTTCAGCACCCGCTCCCGCTCCAGCCGCCAGTCGCGCTCCCGCACCACGACGTAACGCCCGATCGGCAGCCCTGCGGCCGCCATGACGGTCTTCATGTGCGCCTTGTCCATGCCGACCGCGCTGGCCAGCACCCCGGAGCCGACGTAACGCACCCCGGCCATCTCCAGCAGCCCCTGGATCGTCCCGTCCTCCGCGAACGGCCCGTGCATCACGGGAAAGACGGCGTCGACGGAACCCAGCTCGACCGGGATGGTGCCAGGCTCGAAGGCCACCAGCTCGCCCGACGGCAGCGCCAGCGAGGCGCCCGTGGTCTCCACGACGGGCAGCTCGCCGTCCTCGATCGAGAAGCGCTGACCCGAAGGAGCGAGCACCCACCTGCCGTCCTGGGCGATCCCGATGGGAATCACCTCGTAGGCGGACCTGTCGATCGCATCGAGCACGCTCCCCGCCCCCATGAGGGACACGGCGTGCTCCGAGTTGCGACCTCCGAAAACGACGGCGATACGCGGCTTGCTCATGAGGTCCGAATCTACCGGGAGAGCGCGTCAAGTGCGCGGTTGACATCCGCGATCAGGTCTTCCGCGTCTTCCAACCCCATCGTGAAGCGCACCTCGTCCCCCAGAACCGTGGCCCTGGTGCACGCGCCGCCCGGCGGTCCCTCCTTGATGAGGGTGAGCGCGCCGACGAGTCCCGGGTCGACCGGCGTCACGCTGACGCACGGCCCGAACCTGGTCCCCTCCGGCCCGGAGTCGAACTGCTGCCTGGCCAGCTGGTGCCCCGGATGGTCGGGCAGCCCCGGGTACCCGACCTTGCGCACGCCCGGGTGCCTGGCCAGCGCGGCGGCGAACACCATCGCGGTCGAGCACATCCGCCTGATCCGCAGCGGCAGCGTGTGCAGCCCGTCGCGCAGCCTGGGCACCTCGTCGCAGCAGAGCCCGGCGCCCAGGTCGGCGCCGATCTGCCGCAGCCTGCTGACCAGGTCGGGACGGCCCACCACCACGCCTCCCGCGCAGCCGCCGAGCAGCGCGCCGGAGTGCAGCACCAGGTCGGCGCCGTGTTCGAGCGGACGGCAGACGATCGGCGTGGCGAGCGTGGAGTCGACCACGAGCAGCGCCCCCGCCTGCCTGGCGATCCGGTAGAGGCTGCGGATGTCGGCGACCGTCATCCCCGGCTCCGACAGCGTCGGCACGAAGATGATCTTCGTGGTGGGGCGTACGGCCTGCCGTACCCTCTCCAGGTCGCCGAAGTCGACGAAGTCCGCGCTCACCCCGAAGCGGGGCAGGACGTTCCCGAGGACGCCGGGGGCGTTCGTCGGGGCCACCACGTGGGTGCCGCCGCGCAGGAACGTCATGAGGACCACGGCCAGCGCCGCCTCGCCCGAGGCGAACGCCTGCCCGGCCACGTCGTCCGGCTTGGCGGCGCCTTCGAGCGCGGCCACGGCGTCGGCGAAGCCCTCGCCCGGCAGGTGCGCCGAGCGGGTGTTCTCGCCCGCGCGCCTCACACCCCGTACCGTTCCGGCTTGGGGCTGCGCGACATGAGGAGCACGCCCGCCTCGGCCGGCGGCATGCCGTCGTGCACCACGCCCACGACGACCTCGGTGATCGGCATCTCGACGTCGTGCTTCCTGGCCAGCTCCAGCACCGACTCGCAGGACTTGACGCCCTCGGCGGTCTGCTTGGTGGCGGCGATCGTCTCCTCGAGGGTCATGCCGCGCCCCAGGTTCTCGCCGAAGGTGCGGTTCCTGGACAGCGGCGAGCTGCAGGTGGCCACCAGGTCGCCCATCCCGGCCAGCCCGGCGAAGGTGTGCGGGTCCGCGCCGAGCGCGGCGCCCAGGCGGGAGATCTCGGCCAGGCCGCGCGTCATCATCATCGCGGTGACGTTGTCGCCCATGCCCATCCCCACGGCCACGCCGACGGCCAGGGCGATCACGTTCTTGACCGCGCCGCCCAACTCCACGCCGACAACGTCGGGGTTGGTGTAGGGGCGGAACCAGGGCGGCAGGTGGCACGCCTCCTGGAGCCGCTCGCAGGTGTGCTCGTCAGGGCAGGCCACCACGGTCGCGGCTGGCTGGCCCATGGCGATCTCGCCCACCAGGTTGGGCCCGGACACCACGGCCACCCGGTCCTGGTGCACCTCGGCGACCTCGCAGATCACCTCGCTCATCCGCTTGGTGGTGCCGAGCTCGATCCCCTTCATCAGGCTGACCAGGACGGCGTCCTTCGGCAGGTACGGTTTCCACTTCGTCAGCTCGACGCGCAACGTCTGCGACGGCACGGCGAGCACCACGAAGTCGGCGCCGTCCAGCGCCCGCTCGGGATCGGTCGTCGCGCGCAGCGACTCGGGCAGCGCGATGCCCGGCAGGTAGTCGGGGTTCTCGTGCTCCTTGTCGATCGCCTCGACGATCTCCGCCCGCCTGCCCCACAGCGTGGTCTCCGTACCGGCCTTCGCCATGATCATGGCGAAGGCGGTGCCCCACGATCCCGAGCCGAATACCGCCGCCTTGGTCACTTGGCCTCCCACGGGGTCTCCGGCGCCTTCTCCCCGCGCAGCTCGGCGAGCTGGACGGTGATGGCGGCCATGATGTCGGCCGTCGCGTCGCGCAGCACAGGGCCGCGCACCGGCTGGCCGTCGTACTTGGACAGGTCGACCGGCGGGCCGACGCTCACCCTGAACGTCTTGCGCGGGAACAGCCTGGGCTTCTTCTCGCCGTAGGGCAGCAGCTCCTGCGCGCCCCAGTGGGCGACGGGGATCACCGTCGCGCCGCTCTCCAGCGCCAGCCGCGCGGCGCCCGTCTTGCCCGTCATGGGCCACAGCTTCGGGTCGCGGGTGACCGTACCCTCGGGGTAGAACAGGATGGCGGCGCCCTTGGCCAGCCGCTTCTCGGAGATCTGCAGCGACTTGATCGCCTCGGCGCTGCCCCGGTCGACCGGAATGGCCTGCAGGGCCCGTACGGCGGTGCCGAGGAACGGCACGCGGAACAACCCCGCCTTGGCCAGGATCGTCGGCCAGCGCCCGTTGTTGTACAGGAAGTGCGACAGCAGCACGGGATCGGTCCACGACAGGTGGTTCGCCGCGATGATCACGCCACCCTGGCGCGGGATGCGCTCACCGTGCCGCCAGTCCTTCTTGACCAGGAGTCGCGAGAGCGGCTTGACGATCACAACGGCGAAGGTTTCCCAGAAGCGGGACGGCCTGCCTGGGCGACTCATTGACTCCTCCAACACGTGCGTGGACGCGCCCCAAGTCTCCCGGTTGGCCACCAGGGGTGTCGAGGCACAATGCTTACCCTTTGGCATCCTCCCTCTCCTCGCGGAAGGGGAGCCCCCCGGTCACCCGTGAGGATTCCTGCTTCATCGTCAACTGCCCGCCGGGATGGCTCCCTTGAGGTCCTACGTCGGCTCCACAGGCGTTTTACCTGTCCGCCAGCCCGGCGGCCAGGATGTTGCTCGCGGCATTGACGTCTCGGTCGTGGCGCGCTCCACATACGCATACCCACTCCCTGACGTGCAGCGGCAGCTTCTGGTGCAGGCTGCCACACTTGCTACACAGTCTGGACGAGGGGAAGAAGCGGTCGACAACCACCAAGTCTCGCCCATACCAGGCAGCCTTGTACTCCAGCATCCCGCGTAGTGCACGCCACGACGCGTCCGAGATCGCCCGAGCCAGGCTGTGATTCCTGACCAGATTACGGATCGGCAGATCTTCCACGGCAATCACTTGGTTCTCGCGAACAAGCCGGGTCGTAACCTTGTGCAGGTGATCCCTCCGCCGATCGGCGATCCGCGCATGGACGCGGGCGACCTTCAACCGGGCCTTGGCCTGGTTGTTGCTGCCGTCGGACTTGCGAGCCAGACGTCGCCTGGCTCTGGCGAGCCTCAAGCGGTCGGCCCGCTCGTGCCGGGGATTGACGATCTTCTCTCCAGTGGAGAGCGTTGCCAGCGCCACCAGGCCGACATCGATCCCCACGTTGCGCCCGGTCGGCGGGAGACTGGCAATCTCCTCCTCGACCAGCAGCGACACGAACCAGCGACCGGCCGCGTCCCTGGACACGGTGACCGTGGACGGATCCGCGCCCTGAGGCAGCTCCCGCGTCCAGACCACGGACAGCGGAGCGTTCATCTTCGCCAGGGTGAGCTCGCCGTCACGGAAGCGGAACGCGGACCTGGTGTACTCCGCCGAGGCTCTCGACTTCCTCCGGGACTTGAACACGGGATACTTCGCGCGCTTGGCAAAGAAATTCGTGAAAGCGGCTTGCAGGTGCCGGAGCGCCTGCTGGAGCGGGACCGACGACACCTCGTTGAGGAAAGCCAGCTCGGGCATCTGCTTCCAGCCGGTGAGCTCCGCCGACGACTCGACGTAGGAAACCCGCCGCCCCTCCCGGGCATGCGCTTTGGTGCGCGATTCAAGAGCGCGGTTGTAGACGAGGCGCACACA
Organism: Nonomuraea sp. NPDC050556; assembly: GCF_044457355.1. Taxonomy (NCBI): domain Bacteria; kingdom Bacillati; phylum Actinomycetota; class Actinomycetes; order Streptosporangiales; family Streptosporangiaceae; genus Nonomuraea; species Nonomuraea sp. NPDC050556. The sequence continues at coordinate 767,230 of NZ_JBITGU010000004.1, forward strand.
CCCGAACGTCCGGGTCAGCTCAGCGGTTTGATCCGGCGTCGGGTAGAAACGGTATTTGTAGGCCCGCTTCACGGTCTGCGCCACATCTCACATTTTACTGGAAGATCAGTTAAGAATTCGGCGGAAGTATCGTGAGCATCAGCTGGTCTCTGGTCATACCTGTGAAGACGCTGGTCGCGGCGAAGACGCGGCTGGCGGCCGCCACGGGGCCGCACCGGGCCGCGCTGGCCGTCGCGGTCGCCAGCGACACCGTCTCGGCGGCGCTGGCCTGCGCCTCCGTCGCCCGGGTCATCGTGGTGACCGCCGACCCGCTGGCCGCTGGACCGCTCGCGGCGCTGGGGGCGGACGTGGTGCACGACCCGGACAAGGGGCTGAACACGGCGCTGCGCACCGGAGCGGCCCATGCCGTACGGCTGGCACCCCAGGACGCCGTGGGGGCCCTCCAGGCCGATCTGCCCGCGTTGCGGCCCGAGGAGCTGGGGCGGGTGCTGGCGGCCGCGCTGGAGTACGACCAGTCGTTCGTGCCGGACGCGCAGGAGGTGGGGACGACCTTCTACGGGGTACGGCCCGGCATCCCGTTCGCGCCGGGCTTCGGCGGGGAGTCGCGCGCCAGGCACCTGGCGCGCGGGGCCAAGGAACTGGCGCCCGACGACGTCGACTCGGTCAGGCGCGACGTGGACACCCCGGACGACCTGCGCGCCGCGCTCGCCCTCGGCCTGGGCAGGCACACGGCGGCGGTCGTCAGCGAGCTACTCGGTCCAGATTTCTGATCGCACGGGACACGATGATCGGCAGGTGCGCGACCACCAGCAGCAGCAGCCCTGACACGAACACCGCACGGCCGCCGACCCACTCCCCCAGCGCCCCGCCCGCCAGCCCACCCAGGGGCAGGACGCTCCACATGAGGAAGCGCATGCTCGCGTTGACCCTGCCCAGCAGGTGTTCCGGCGCGGTGCGCTGGCGGTAGCTGAGCTGCGTGATGCCGAGCACCACGCTGGGTATCCCGGCCAGCAGCTGGAACACCGGGAACAGCAGGAGCCGCCACCCAGGCGCGGTCAGCGCAACGGGCAGGTAGAGCACCGCCGTCAGGACCGCCGAGCCGACCAGCGTGCGGCCCGTGCCGTACCTCGCCGTCATGCGCGGGACCACGGCCGCACCGACCAGCGCGCCGGCGAACGAGACCGAGATCATCAGCCCGTACACGCCGGGCGAGATCCCGAGCTCCTTGACCAGGTAGAGCGGCTGGCCGACGTTCCACACACCGTTCGCGAACTGGGTGACGGCGCCCAGCACCGCGATCGTGCGCAGCACCGGCTCGCCCGCCACGTACCTGATGCCCTCCATGACCTCCCTGCGCAGGTGCCTGTCCTGGCGCTCGGGCACGGTCTCCTGCGCGCCGATTCCGCGGATCAGCAGCCCGGAGACCAGGTAGCTCACCGCGTCCGCCAGGAGCGCGACCGGCGCGGTGACCAGCCCGACCAGCGCGCCGCCCAGCCCTGGTCCGGCCAGCGTCGCGACCGTGGTGGACGCCTGCACCACGCCGTTGCCGCGCTCCAGCTGGTCCCTGCCGACGACGGACGGCATGAAGCTCATGTGCGCCACGTCGAAGAAGACGGTCCCCGCGCCCACCACCACGGCCACGCCGTACAGCTGGGCCAGGGACAGCACGTGCAGCCAGGCGGCCACCGGGATCGTCAGCAGGGCCAGTCCACGGATCAGATCCGCCCAGACCAGGATGGGACGGCGGCGCATCCGGTCCACCCACACGCCCACCGGCAGCCCGATGACCAGGAACGCGACCATCTCCGCCGCGGTGAGCAGGCCGAGCTGGAAGGCGCCCGCGTTCAGCGCGAGCATCGCCGTCAGGGGCAGCGCCACCAGCGTGACCTGGGTGCCGAGCTGCGTGACCGCGTTGGCCGCTGCGAACCGGGTGAAATCTCGGGAGAAACGCATTTACGGGGTGATCCTGACCGTTCGGAGGAAGGGGTTGAGCACGTAGGGGAGGTTCGCGGCCGCGCTGCCGAAGCAGGCGAGCCAGAGCATCTGCTGGATGGTCAGCGCCTCGGCCACCAGCCCGCCGAGCACGCCGCCGACCGGCAGCGCGCCCCACATGAGGAAGCGCAGGCTGGCGTTCATGCGCCCGCGCAGGTGTTCCGGGCAGATCGCCTGGCGGTAGCTGCCCTGCGCCACCACCAGGACCAGCGTGACCAGAGAGAACAGCGCCATGCCGACCGGATAGAGCACCAGCCGCCAGCCAGGCCCGGTGCCCGCCGTGATCAGCGGGATGACCATGAGGAGTACGGCTGAGCCGTACAGGGCCATGCCGTTCCCGACCCTGGCCACCACCCGGGGCGCGAGGATCGCGCCGACCAGGCCGCCCGCGCCGGTCGCCGAGACGATCAGGCCGTAGGCTGCCGGGCTGACCCCCAGCTCGCGCACCAGGAGGAGGGGCTGGACGATCGCCCAGATGCCGTTGGTGAACATCACCGTCGCGCCGGCGATCGCGACCAGGCGGAGGACCGGGTGGCCCGTCACATAGCGCAGGCCCTCCATGACGCTGCCGCGCTCGGGGTTGGGCGTCTCGTGCGCTCTGACCCGGGAGAGCAGGACGGACGACAGGGCGTACGTGACCGCGTCGACCAGGATGGCGATCGGGGCGGTGAGCAGCTGGACCAGCCATCCCCCGACGCCGGGGCCGACGAGGGCGGCGAGGTTGCGGATGCTCTCGAGCACGCCCATGGAGCGGGCGAGATCGCCGAGGGGAACGGTGGCCAGGACGAGCGCCCTGGCGGCGTCGGCGACGACGAGAACCGGCCGCCTGCGCAGCCTGTCCACCCAGACGCCCACGGGCAGCCCGATCACCAGGAAGGCGGCCATCCCCGCTGCGCCGACCAGGCCCAGTTGCAGGGGGGGTGGCCCGCAGCTGAACCACCGCGAGCAGCGGAAGCGCCACCAGGGTGATCTGGGAACCGGACTGGCTGAGCGCATCGGCGACGACGAACCGTCTGAACACGGTCTTCGATCCTTGCGGGGGTGCTTTGACGGGGTCAAACCATTTACGCTGGTCGGTGTGCAGGCGACGGTGCGTAGTTTCGATCCGGTGACCCGGTCGGGGACGTTGTTCCTGGACGACGGGACGGTGCTGGACTTCCCGACGTCCGCCTTCGACGCGGGGCCTTTGCGACTGCTGCGGTCGGGGCAGCGCGTGAACCTCGGCCTCACGGGGGGCCAGGTCACTTACATCACCTTGTCCACCTTCCCCGTCCCCTGACCCCTCTCGACGACGGCGGGGCCCATCAGGAGAGCGCACCCCCTTCCCGCGGCCACACGAGGCATGTCGGCCCACGCCGGAGCCGCGCGCAGTAACCCAGCCCGCGATCAGCGATGCCGTGGCATGTAAGGCGGTCGTTGGCCCGGTCGGCGAGCGCCAAGAGCTCCTCAGCCGTCCTCGAAGGTGGCCAGCCCGAACAGGGCGCTCGCCTTGCATGCCCCGCGCGGACGGAAACTGCCAGAGGTGGCCAGCCCGTGCAGGACCAGGGGCGGGCGGGTGGGCGGGCGGAGGGCGGGCGGGCGGGGGCGATGGTGAGAGGGGAGGTGCAGGACGGGGGGTGGTGAGAGGGGGAGGTGGAGAAGCTGTTTGTGGGTTATGAGGGAAAAAGAAAGTCGCCCGGGCCCCTACGCAGCGGGTCCGGGCGACTTATTGGTGTTACTTCTTCTTCGAGGCCTTCTTGCCGCCGGCGTTCACCAGCTCCTTGAAGTCAGACCCGGGACGGAACTTGGGCGCCCAGCTCTCGGCGACCTTGATCTCGGCGCCGGTCGAAGGGTTCCTGGCCGTACGCGCAGGCTTGTGGACCATCTCGAACGCGCCGAAGCCCGTGATCGAGACCTTGTCTCCGCTCGCGACCGCCTTCTGAACGGCTTCGAGGATCGCGTTAACAGCCTCGGTGGCCGTCTTCTTGTCGCCCACCCGGTCCGCGATGGCGTCGACGAGTTCCCGCTTGTTCATCTAGCTTCCCCCTGATATGGCTCGGGGTTCCAGGACACAGACGTCAACGATGAGAAACCCCTTACGCGCTCGAAATTAAGCGGGATTGGCGGGGAACTCAATCACCAAGCGTGTTTTCGCGTGCGCGTGGCGTGTCGTCCAGGCCTTCGATGAACGTTTCCAGACGGCTCGCCGCCCGCTCTGGATCGCGTTTGGCGAGGTCGCAGATGGCCAGATAACGCCGCGCCAGCCGCCCCTTCTCCTCGGCGGAGAGGGGCAGCTCGCGGACGCGGCGGTGCGCTTCGCGCAACCGCAGGGCCAGCAGATCTTCTAGTCGGTCGTCGGCAGCCATGGCTGCCGACCATTCTCGTACGTGGCGACGTCGTCGGCGTGACGCAGGGTCAGTCCGATGTCGTCGAGGCCCTCCATGAGCCGCCAGCGGGTGTAGTCGTCGATCTCGAACCCGACGACCTCGCCGGCCCAGCGGACCTGGCGTTCTGCCAGGTCGACGGTGACTTCGAGGGACGGCTCCGCCTCGATGGCCGCCTGCAGCGCCTCGACCTTGTCCTCGGGCAGGACGACGGGCAGCAGGCCCATCTTGGTGGAGTTGTTGCGGAAGATGTCGCCGAAGCGGGCGGCGATCACGGTGCGGAAGCCGTACTGCTGCAGCGCCCATACGGCGTGCTCGCGCGAGGAGCCGGTGCCGAAGTCGGGCCCGGTCACCAGGATGGTGCCGCCCGCGTAGGCGGGGTCGTTGAGGACGAAGGCCGGGTCCTCGCGCCAGGCGGAGAACAGGCCCTTCTCGAAGCCGGTGCGGCTGACCTGCTTGAGCCAGACGGCCGGGATGATCTGGTCGGTGTCGACGTTGCTGCGGCGCAGCGGCACCGCCGTACCGGTGTGGGTGGTGAAAGCGTCCATGGGTTTCAGGTCCTTCTGTTGTCCTGCACACCTGCCGCCTCTCCCCGTAGGGAGAACCTCTCTGTACGGCGAGCCCCGGGAGGTTTCCGTCAGAAAAGGGGAGGTGAGGTGGGTGGGGTGGTCAGAGGTCGGCGGGTGCGGTGAGCCTGCCGGTTACGGCGGTCGCGGCGGCGACCTGCGGCGAGACCAGGTGGGTGCGCCCGCCCTTGCCCTGCCGTCCCTCGAAGTTGCGGTTCGAGGTCGAGGCGCTGCGCTCGCCGGGAGCGAGCGTGTCCGGGTTCATGCCCAGGCACATCGAGCACCCCGCCTCGCGCCACTCGGCACCGGCCGCCTTGAAGACCTCGTGCAGCCCCTCCTTCTCCGCCTCCAGCTTGACCAGCATCGAGCCGGGCACGATGAGCGTGCGCGTCTTGACCTGGCGTCCGCGCAGGATCTCGGCGGCCGCCCGCAGGTCCTCGATGCGCCCGTTGGTGCAGGAGCCGACGAAGACGGTGTCGACCTCGATCTCGTTCAGCGGCGTCCCGGCGGTCAGCCCCATGTAGTCCAGCGCGCGCTGGTCCTCGCCGCCGCGCGGCGCGGGCACGGCCGTGTTGAGCGGCGCGCCCTGGCCCGGGTTGGTGCCCCACGTGACGAACGGCGACAGCGTCGTGGCGTCGATCTCGACGACCTTGTCGAAGACGGCGTCGTCGTCGGTGCGCAGCGTCTCCCAGTAGGCGACGGCCTGGTCCCACGCGTCGCCGGTGGGGGCGTGCTGGCGGCCCTTGAGGTAGGCGAACGTGGTCTCGTCCGGGGCGATCAGGCCGGCGCGCGCGCCCGCCTCGATGGACATGTTGCAGACCGTCATCCGGCCCTCCATGGAGAGCTTGCGTATGGCCTCGCCGCGGTACTCGACGATGTAGCCCTGCCCGCCGCCGGTGCCGATCTTGGCGATGATGGCCAGGATCAGGTCCTTGGCGGTGACGCCGACCGGCAGTTCGCCGGAGACCTCGATGGCCATGGTCCTGGGGCGGTACGCCGGGAGCGTCTGCGTGGCCAGCACGTGCTCGACCTCGGACGTGCCGATGCCGAACGCGATGCCGCCGAACGCGCCGTGCGTGGAGGTGTGAGAATCGCCACACACGATGGTCATGCCGGGCTGCGTCAGGCCGAACTGCGGGCCGATGATGTGCACCACGCCCTGGCCGGCGTCGCCCATCGGATGCAGGCGGATGCCGAACTCGGCGGCGTTCTTGCGCAGCGTCTCGACCTGCGTCTTGGAGACCGGGTCCTTGATCGGGCCGAGCACGGTCGGGACGTTGTGGTCCTCGGTGGCGATGGTGAGGTCGGGCCGCCGCACGGCCCTGCCGGCGAGACGGAGACCGTCGAACGCCTGCGGGCTGGTCACCTCGTGAATGAGGTGAAGGTCGATGTAGAGCAGGTCAGGTTCGCCCTCGGCACGCCGCACGACGTGCTGTTCCCATACCTTCTCCGCGAGTGTGCGGCCCATTTCTCCTCCTTGAGAACCGCCGACTTGCTTTCTCATATGTCGAGACGGCAGTATCGGTGTATGGACAACTCTAGCGGAGTCGGAGTACTCGACAAGGCCGTTCTTGTACTCAATGCGCTCGAAGCGGGTCCCGCTTCGCTGGCCCAGCTCGTTCAGGCGACCGGATTGGCCCGCCCCACGGCCCACCGGCTGGCGGTCGCCCTGGAGCACCACAGGATCGTCTCTCGCGACACCCAGGGCAGGTTCGTCCTTGGTCCGCGTTTGAGCGAGTTGTCCACGGCGGCGGGTGAGGACAGGCTCCTGGCCGTCGCCGCCCCCGTGCTGACGCAGTTGCGCGATCTGACGGGAGAAAGCGCGCAACTCTACAGACGTCAGGGCGACGAGCGGGTCTGCGTGGCCGCTGCTGAGCGGTCGAGCGGGTTGCGGGACACCGTACCCGTGGGCGCCGCCCTGCCGATGACGGCGGGCTCCGCCGCCCAGATCCTGCTGGCCTGGGAGGAACCCGACCGCCTGCACAGGGGCCTGCGCGGGGCCAAGTTCACCGCGGCCACCCTGGCCTCCGTACGCCGCAGGGGCTGGGCGCACAGCGTGGGCGAGCGCGAGCAGGGTGTGGCGAGCGTTTCCGCACCGATCAGGGGCGCGGGCGGCAAGGTCATCGCCTCCGTCTCGGTCTCCGGCCCCATAGAGCGGCTCACCAGAACCCCTGGACGACTGCACGCTGTGCCCGTTATGGCGGCTGCTGAACGGATCACGGAGGCTATGCGCCGCTCGTCATGATCAGCAAACCCGCTGATTTGGGGAGGCGAGTGCCTCCCGGGCGCACTAGCCTGAGTGCGTGACAGATCGCATCGAGGTAGCCGCCACGGAGCTGCGTCCCCTGCTCCAAGAGTTCATCCTGTGGGCGCAGGAACACGCCCCCGGCAGCGACCCCGACCTCGTGGGGCCGGTGGCCCTGTGGCACAGGCTCTCCGCCTCCGACGACGTCGGCAGGTGGAGGCGCACCGACCTCCGTTCCGTGCTCCTGGAGCGCATGCCCCAGGCCGTCGAGGACCCTGACGCCGCGGCCGACGGGATGATCGGCGCGGTGAGGTCCTACCTGACGTTCCTGTCCGAGACGGAGCGGCTCACCAAGCGTTCCGACTCCCTCGACGAGCTGCTCGACGAGCTCGACGATCTGGAGGACGACTTCGTCGACGCGATGGAGGACCTCATCGACGAGGGCGATCTCGAGGACGAGGAGGGCGAGGAGGAGGACGAGACCGGCGACCTGGGCGACTTCGAGCCCTTCGCCGACGAGCTCGCCGATCTGCCCACGATCAGGCTGCGTCCCGACGCCGAGCTGGCGACGGCCGCGCGTGCCGTACCTCTCATCGCCAAGGCCCGTGACCTGGCCGTCTGGGTGGGCTCCGCCCGCTCGGTGGGCGAGGAGACGCTGCTGTCCGACCCCGAGGTCGAGGAGGCGCTGGCGATCGTCGGGCTGCCGAGGCCGCAGACGCAGCTTCCGCTCGGCCAGGCCGTACCCCAGCTCTGGAACATCTGGAACCTCGCGGTCGACCTCGAGTTCATCACCCCCGACGACCACGAGACGGTCAGCGTCGACGACGACACGGACGCGTGGCCGTTCGACGACGACGAGGACGTGCTCGACGCCTGGATGCTCGGCCTGCACTCGGTCGACTACGGCGACCCCGAGCTCGGCGACGAGGACCTCACGCTGGTCCTGGCCGGGCTCACCAGGGCGCTGCTGGTCAGGCTGCTGCTGGCGGACGGCTCGCGCGACCTCGACGAGCTGCGCGCCGAGCTGGCCGAGGCGGCCTCCGACCTCGACGAGCTGGGCGCCGACGCGTGGGCGGCGGCTGTCGACCACTACGGCGACCCGCTGGCCCCCGTCCTCGACTGGCTGGTCGGCTACAGCATGGTCACTGTTTCCGGCAGTACGGTCTCCCTCACGCCGCTGGGCACCGAGGGCGTGGTGCACCTGGTGGACGACGCCGACATCGAGGTGGACGCGCGTCCGGCGATCGAGTCGATGAGCGCGCACGACCTGCTCTCGCTCAGCGCCGAGCTGCCAGAGGACGAGGCGGACGCGGAGTTCGGCGCGTGGATGGAGCTGCGCGACCCGGCCAGGGCCGCCGAGGAGCTGCTCCAGGCGGCGGCTGAGGACGACAGCGACGCGCTCATCAGGGTGCAGGCGGCCAGCGTCGTCGGCACGCTGGGCGAGGCGGCGATCCCGGCGTGGCAGGCGGCGCTCAAGGAGCCGTCGCTGCGCCCCTACGCGGCCACGCACCTCACGCAGCTGGAGGTGGAGGACGCGCCGGAGCCGACGCAGGACGACACCCACTGGCTGATTCTCGACATGTGGACGATCTCTGCGGGTCTGGGCCGCGCCGAGTTCGTGAGCAGCCTGCGCGACGTCGGGCCCGACCTGCTCAACAACCTGCTTGAAGTGAGCTGGAAGATCCCGCACGCGCACATGGAGGAGCTGCTCGACCTGATCGCGCAGGTGCATCCGGACAAGCAGGTCGCCAAGGCGGCCAAGCGGGCGCTGTTCAAGGTGCGCTCGGCTTCCTAGCCTTGGGGGCTCGCCGCCCAGTGGGTGGCGAGCCCTTCTGCCCATCGGGCGTAGCCCTTGCTGGACGGGTGGAATCCGTCCTCGGCGAACATGTCGGGCTCCGGGGTCTCCATGGGGGTGTAGCGGTCCCCCGCGACCTTTCTGATCACCTGGTCGAGCGCGGCCGCGCGTCGGCCCATGACGGTGCGGAGCGGGCGGGGCAGCGACGGGAACTCCCCTACCGGAGGCATCCCGGCCACGAGCACCCTTTTCGCCGGGATCTTCTTCAGGACCTCGGTCAGGTCGCTCTCGAAGACCCGCAGCCTGGTGAGCTCCAGCAGGTCGTTGACCCCGAGCGCGACGACGACGAGGTCGGCGGGGTCGAGCAGCGCCACGAGCTCGTCGGCCACCCGCCTGGCCCGCGCCCCGGTCCGCGCCGCCACCTGCCACTCGACGGGCCTCTTCAGCCGCTGGGCCAGCTCTCTGGCGAGATGCCCGGCCAGGGCGTCGTCCTGCGTCGCCGCTCCCACGCCCGCCGCCGTGGACTCCCCCAGAACCCCGAGCCTGTACGGTTCCCCGTCCCCTTGGGTGACGCCGCGCCGCGATCCTGCCGCCTCGGGCAGCCGCGGGGTGCTCCGCCGCACCCTGAGCGCCTGGACGGCGAGCACGGGCGCGAGAGGAAGTGCGGCAAGAAGATTCACGACCGGGATCATAAACGCAAAAAGCCGCAATCAAATTGATCACGGCTTCTGAGAGAGGAAGGTGTAGTCCCGATCGGATTCGGACCGGTGCTGGCGCCTTGCCGAATGGATGACACGTGCGGCGTCCTGCGTTGCCGGAGGCGACGCACCTTGAAGGTGTAGTCCCGATCGGATTCGGACCGGTGCTGCCGCCTTGCCGAATGGGTGGCACGTGCGGCGTCCTGCGTTGCCGGAGGCGACGCACCTTGAAGGTGTAGTCCCGACCGGATTCGAACCGGCGCTACCGCCTTGAGAGGGCGGCGTCCTGGGCCACTAGACGACGGGACCTTCGATGCTCTATGACAGTGGTAGTCCCGACCGGATTCGAACCGGCGCTACCGCCTTGAGAGGGCGGCGTCCTGGGCCACTAGACGACGGGACCCTGTCACATGCGATCGTGCCGGATCTCCCCGGCAACGCAGGTAACTCTACCGCACCCCGAGGACCACAACCAAACCGCGGGATCAACCCCCGGAAATCAAAAAACGGATGTCTCAGAAAGACATCCGTTAAATGCTGGGGTACCAGGACTCGAACCTAGACTAACTGAACCAGAATCAGTCGTGCTGCCAATTACACCATACCCCACCGCACCGGACCCCTGAGGGTTCGTGTGGCGACGTCCGAAAGAATAGCCCAGCTTCGGGCCAGGACCAAAACGAATAGCGAACTGCCCCTCCGCGACGCGCGGCGCACGCGGGGACATGCCAAGCTGAAGGGGACAAACCACCATGTGAGGAGCCTGAGCGTTGGCCGAGAACCCGTTCTTCGCACCCAGCGGCCTGCCGTACCTGCTGCCGAATTTCGCGGAGATCCGCGAGGAGCACTACCTGCCGGCCTTCGAGCGCGGCATGGCCGAGCAACTCGCCGAGGTCGACGCCATCGCCGGCAACCCCGAGCCGCCGACTTTCGACAACACGATCGCCGCCCTCGAGCGCTCGGGCCAGGTGCTCAAGCGGGCCGCGACGGTCTTCTTCAACGTCGCCGCCTCGGACTCCACCGACGGCATGATGGCGATCGAGACCGAGATCTCCCCCAAGCTGACCAAGCAGCAAGACGAGGTCAAGCTCAACCGCGCGCTCTGGACCCGCATCAAGCAGGTCAACACCGGCGAGCCTGAAGAGGCGTGGCTGCTGGAGAAATACCGCGAGGACTTCATCAGCGCGGGCGCCGACCTGGGCGAGGCGGAGCAGGCCAGGTTGAAGGAGCTGAACGAGGAGCTGTCGAAGCTCTCCACCGAGTTCGGCCAGAACCTGCTGAAGGCCTCGACGGAGGAGGCGCTGGTCGTCGAGGACGCGGCCGAGCTGGACGGCCTCCCCGAGGAGCGGCTCGCGGCGATCGCCAAGGACGGCAAGTACGTCCTCCCGCTGCTGAACTTCACCAACCAGCCCGCGCTGGCACAGCTCACCAACAGGGAGACGCGCGCGAAGCTGTACAAGCTGAGCGTCGAGCGGGCCAGGCAGAACTTCCCGCTGGCCATCAGGATGGCCACGTTGCGCGCCGAGCGCGCCGCCCTGCTGGGCTTCCCCAACCATGCCGCCTACACGGTGGCCGACCAGACGGCGAAGAACGTCGACGCGGTCGAGGCGATGCTGGGCCAGCTCGTCGGCCCCGCCGTACGGAATGCCAAGAAGGAAGCCGAGGCGCTGGCCGAGCAGGCCGGGTTCCCGATCGAGCCCTGGGACTGGTCGTTCTACTCCGAGAAGGTGCGCAAGGCGCGTTACGACTTCGACGCCGACGCGCTGCGCCCCTACTTCGAGCTGAACCGGGTCTTCAAGGACGGCATCTTCTTCGCCGCCGGCAAGCTGTACGGCCTGAGCTTCACCGAGCGCCCCGACCTCAAGGGCTACCACCCCGACGTGACGGTCTTCGAGGTGTTCAACGAGGACGGCTCGGCCGTCGGCCTGTTCCTGCTCGACCCGTACGCCAGGCCCACCAAGCGCGGCGGCGCGTGGATGAACAACCTGGTCGACCAGTCGTTCCTGTTCGGCGAGAAGCCGGTCGTGATGAACAACCTCAACGTCACCAAGCCGGCCAGCGGGCCGACGCTGCTGACGTACGACGAGGTCAACACGGCTTTCCACGAGTTCGGCCACGCGCTGCACGGCCTGTTCTCCGACGTGCGCTACCCGCGGGTCTCGGGCACCAACGTGCCGCGCGACTTCGTCGAGTACCCGTCGCAGGTCAACGAGATGTGGACGACCTGGCCCGAGGTCCTGGCCAACTACGCCAAGCACGTCGAGACCGGCGAGCCGGTCCCGGTCGAGCTGGTGGAGAAGATGAAGGCGGCGGAGAAGTTCAACCAGGGCTTCGCCACCGTGGAGTACCTGGCCGCGACGCTGCTCGACTGGGCCTGGCACAAGCTGGCGGACGGCGAGGTCGTCGAGGACGCCGAGGCGTTCGAGGCGAAGGCGCTGGAGGACGCGCAGATCGCCTTCCCCCTGGTCCGCCCGCGCTACCGGACGAACTACTTCCAGCACATCTTCTCCGGCGGCTACAGCGCGGGCTACTACTCCTACATCTGGAGCGAGGTGCTCGACGCGGAGAGCGTGTTGTGGTTCGAGGAGAACGGCGGGCTCAAGCGGGAGAACGGTGACCACTTCCGCAAGGAACTGCTGTCGCGCGGCGGCAGCCTCGACCCGCTGACCGCGTTCCGCAACTTCCGCGGCCGCGACCCGCGCATCGAGCCGCTGCTGGAGCGCCGCGGTCTGAGCTAAAAAATCACCCCCCAGAGGTTAAAGCGGACATAAAGGTACGAGTATGCTCCTCAAGTCCTTTATGTCCGACCTCGGGGTGTGCGGTGTTCGTTCGATGGGGCAGCCTCGCGGTGGCTGCGACGCTTCTCGTGCCGGGGGCGGCTTTCGCCGAGGACGGTGAACCGCTGATCTCGTCGGTGGTGTCACCGAAGGTCATGGACAGCGGGCATCCACAGACGATCAGCGCGGCCGTACGCAGCGAGAGCCCCCAGGGCCTCGCCGAGGTGCGCCTCGACGTGCTCGGCGCCTCCGTGCCGATGCTGCGCGCGGCCGACGGCCGCTACAGCGCCGAGTTCACCGTCCCACCCGTGGCGGAGAAGACCGTCACCACGCCGACGATCACCGTCACCGACGGCAACGGCCAGACCGTCAGCGAGACGCTCGACGAGAGCACGGTCTGGCCCGCGCACGACCCCGTGGTGAAGGCCGTCACCCCGGCCGCCACCGAGGTCGAGCCGGGCGACCTGCTCCAGGTCGAGGCCCAGGTCTCCAGCGACAGCCACCTGGGCGTCCAGCGGGTGCTGGTCTTCGACGGCGCGCGCGGGGTGGGGCTGCTCAAGCCGTCCGACGGCGCGTTCGACGGCAAGGTCTACATCTCCGACGAGCAGAAGAGCGGGCCCCTGCACCTGACGGCCGTGGCCGAGGACGCCAACGGCAGGCGGTCGGCCGCGCTGCCGCTCGACCTCACCGTCGGCAAGGCCACCAGGCCGCGCATCCTGTCCTCGACGCTGACGCCGTACCGCGCCGCGCTGGCCGGGCAGCCGATCGAGCTCGACCTGCAGGCCGAGAGCGGGCCAGGGCTGAAGCGGGCGTGGCTGGACGTGGCGGACTCGCGCCCGGTGGAGCTGAGCCGTACGTCGGGGAACGCGCACCGCGGCGGCTACGAGGGCGTCTGGACGCCGCCGGGCGTCGGCGACTACACCGTCACCCTGACGGTCACCGACGTCAACGGCCGTACGGCGCAGCGCGACCTCACGCTCCGCGTCGTGGACCAGGTCAGCGCCAAGGTGTCCGACGTGTCGGGACCCGGCACGCTGACCGTCTCGCCCGGCTGGGCGATGCTGACGCTCACCGCGACCGCCAAGGGCGAGATCGACCGCGTGCTCGCGCAGTGCGGCGACACCCAGACCACGATGACGCGGGTGTCCGACCCCACCTTCAGGCAGACGATCAGCCTGCCGCCGGACATCTCGCCGGGCAAGCTCGACTGCGCCGTCCAGGCCATGGACACCGCCGGTCTCAGCTCGCCGCCCAAGCACGTGACGGTCAAGGTCAAGCGGCTGACGACGTTCAAGGAGCTGAAGCTCAAGGACGGCAGGCTGACCGGCTCGCTGTACGCGGTCGACGGGACGGGCGCGGCGTACGGTCACCTGAACGACGCCGAGGTGGAGCTGCTCTTCCGCAGGAACGGCTCCTCGACCTGGCATCACAGGTCGACCGTGGTCACCAGGGGGCACGGCGGGTTCAGCTTCAAGGCGAAGCGCAGGGGCGACTGGAAGGTCGTCTACCGGGGCTCCGCCGACTACACCCGGGTCAGCTCCCCGATCGTCTGACGCAGCCACTCCCGCTCCGCCGTACCGGTCGCCCTGGCGATCAGGAGCATCCCGCGCCTGAAGCGGTCGGTGACCTCCTCCGCCTTCACCGGCCGCTCGCCGTCGTAGAAGAAGCTCGCGGGCGCGTCCAGGAAGTCGAGCCTGCGCTGCAGCACCCGCACCTGGTCGGCCTCAGGCAGGGCGCTGAGGAACGTCAGCAGGGCGAAGAACTTCGTCTGGTCGCTGATCTCCAGCTCGGTCGGCTCGCGCAGCCGCCGCATCAGCTCCTCGCGCCCGGCGCCGGTGAGCGTCAGCACCTGCCTGCGCGCGGCTCCCGCGCCCTCCTCCTCGCGCCGGTCGACCAGGCCCCTGGCCTCCAGCCTGGCGATGGCCGGGTAGAGGGCGCCGTCGCTGACCTGGCGCAGGTGCCCGGTGAGCGCGGCCAGCCGCGCCTTGAGCTCGTACCCGTGCATCGGCTGCCGTTCGAGGAAGCCGAGGATCATCAGCGTGAGGTCGCCGCCACTTGCCATGGATGCATCGTATCGCTATACCTCTATTAGAGATAACTCGAATCGAGGTATTGAGATGCGTTTGATCCGCCTGGCGTTGCCGGTCTACGTCGAGCTGCTCACGGCCGTGGTCGCGGTGAGCGTCATCGACCTGCTGTGGGTGGCCGGGCTCGGCGAGCGCGCCATCGCGGCCGTGACCGTGGCGACGACGACCGAGTACCTGGCGCTCGGCCTGTTCCTCGGCGTGCAGACGGGGGTGACCGTCCTGGTCGGCAGGCGGGACGGCACCGCCCCCATCGCACCGGTGGTGCGGACCGGATGGGCGTTGTGGGCAGCTGTCAGCCTCGCCGTGGCTCTGCCGGGGGTGTTACTGCGCGAGCCGCTGGCCGCCCTCTTCGCCGCCGACGCGCCTACGGCCGGGCTGACCGCGGACTTCTACCTGATCTCGCTGGCCGGGCTGCCCGTCTTCTTCGCCCAGGGCCTGGTGGACGCGGTCGTCAAGGGCAAGGGCAACACGAAGATCCCGATGCGGAACGCGCTGATCTGCAACGTGCTGGTGATCGCGCTGGACCCGGTGTTCATCTACGGGCTGGACCTCGGCGTCCAGGGCGCCGCCCTGGCCACCGTCCTCGCCCGCGCCCTCACCCTGGCCGTCTCCTTGAAGACGTTGGTACGGCTGGCGCCCAGCGACGCGCCGGGCCTCGTGAAGGCGCGCGAGATCCTCCGCCCCGGGCTGCCCATGTCCGGAGATTTCCTGGCACGGGCGCTGGTCGGGATGGTGCTGGTCGACGTCGTCGCCGGGTTCGGCGTCGCGGCGCAGGCCGGGTACGGCATCGGGCTCAAGGTGATGCTGGCCGGCGTGATGGTGTTCTACGCGCTACGGCAGGCGTCGATGATCCAGACCGCGCGCTCGGAGGCGGCAGGATCGCCCGTGCTCATCGGCCTGGCTGCGGGCGCGCTGGTGGCCCTGGTGCTCAACCTCGTGGCCGAGCCGGTGACGGGCCTGTTCACCGGCTCACCTGAGGAGGCCGTGACCTTCCTCAGGTGGATGACGCTCTACCTCATCCCCTTCGGCGGCCTGATCGCCGGGGGCGGCGCGGCGCAGGCCTCGGGGCGGGGCGGGCGGTTGCTCGCCGCCACCCTTGCCGGCTTCGCCGTACAGCTGCCGCTCGCCTACGGCCTGAGCGCCTGGCTGGGGCTCACGGGCGTGTGGCTCGCCATGGCGGCGGGGGCGGGGCTCAGCCTCGCCCTCGCCCCACGGGCGGCGGTCAGCCTTCCAGGCGGGCCAGGGCGGCGCGCAGGCGGTCCTGGGCGCGCTCGCGACCGAGGACCTCGATGGACTCGAACAGCGGCAGCCCGACCGTCCGGCCGGTGATCGCGACGCGGATCGGGGCCTGGGCCTTGCCGAGCTTGAGCCCGTGGGCCGTGCCGACCTCCTCCAGCGCGGTCTTCAGCGACTCGGTGTCCCAGTTGACCAGGTCGAGCCGGTCGAGGTAGGCGCGCAGGACGTCGTTGGCGCCCGCCTTCATCGCCTTGTCCCACGAGGGCTGGTCGAACACGGGCTCGTCCAGGAACAGGAAGTCGACGTTCTGCCTGATCTCGCTCAGCACGCCGAGGCGCGTCTGGGCGAGCGGGGCGAGCTTGCTGAACGTCTCGGCGTCCCACGACGGGTCGAGGTAGGGCAGGCAGCGCTCCTCGAAGGTCTCCAGCGGCAGAGCCCTGATGTACTCGCCGTTGAAGGCCTTCAGCTTCTTCTCGTCGAAGAAGGCGTTGGAGGAGTTGACGTCCTCCAGTTTGAACAGCGGCACCATCTCGGCCCACGGCATGATCTCGCGGTCGTCACCGGGACCCCAGCCGAGCAGCATGAGGTAGTTGACCATCGCCTCGGCCAGGTAGCCCTCGGCGCGGTAGTCCTCCAGCGCGACCTTGTCGCGGCGCTTGGACAGCTTCTTGCGCTGCTCGTTGACGATCACCGGCAGGTGCGCCCAGACGGGCGGGTTGGCCCCGAGCGCGGGCCACAACATCTCCTGCCTGACCGCGTTGGGCAGGTGCTCCTCGCCGCGCGCGACGTGGGTGACGGCCTGCGTGATGTCGTCGACGGCGTTGGCCAGCACGTAGAGCGGCGAGCCGTCGGTGCGGGCGATGACGAAGTCTTCCTGCGCGTCGTTGGGGAACTCCACCCGGCCGCGCACCAGGTCGTCGACCACGGTGACGCCCTCGTCCGGCGTGCGGAAGCGCACGGCGCCCGAGGTCAGGCCCCGGTCGCGGCAGAAGCCGTCGTAGCCCTTGTGCTCGGAGCCCGTGCGGGCCACCAGCAGCTCGCGGGTGCAGTCGCAGTAGTAGGCCTTGCCGTCGGCGAGCAGCTTGGCCACCGCCTCGCGGTGCTGAGGCTCGTTGGCCGACTGGAAGTAGGGCCCTTCGAAGACCGGGTTGGTGCCGTTGATGCCGATCCAGTCGAGGGCGGAGATGATGCCTTCCGTCCACTCCGGCCGGTTGCGCGTGGCGTCGGTGTCCTCGATCCGCAGGATGAAACGGCCGCCGCTCTGCTCGGCCACCGCCCAGTTGAACAGGGCCGCGCGGGCGCTGCCCACGTGGAACATGCCTGTCGGGGACGGGGCGAAACGCACCCGTACTTCAGTCACGGGAGACCACCTTGTTCGTCAGGGTGCCGATGCCCTCGATGCCCACGCTGACCTCGTCACCGATCTCGAGCGGGCCCACGCCCGCCGGGGTGCCGGTCAGAATGACATCGCCGGGGATCAGCGTCATGACCGCGCTCACGTAGGAGACGAGCGCGGGGATGTCGTGGATGAGCTGGCTGGTGCGTGCGCTCTGCCTGATCTCGCCGTTGACCGCGGTCGTGAGCGCCAGGTCGCTCGGGTCGAGGTCGGTCTGGATCCAGGGACCGATCGGGCAGAACGTGTCGAAGCTCTTGGCCCGGGTGAACTGCACGTCCTTCTTCTGCAGGTCGCGGGCGGTGACGTCGTTGGCGCAGGTGTAGCCGAAGATGACGTCCTTGACCCGCTCGCGCGGCACCTCGCGGCACAGCCTGCCGATCACGATGGCCAGCTCGCCCTCGAAGTCGACCCGCTCCGACTGCCCGGTCGGGTACGCGATGGCCTCGCCGTGCCCGATGACGGACGTGGACGGCTTGAGGAAGATGAGCGGTTCTTCTGGCACCTCGTTGCCCAGCTCGCGCGCGTGTTCCGCGTAGTTTCTGCCGATGGCGACGACCTTGCTGGGCAGCATGGGAGCCACCAGCCGCACCTCGGCCAGCGGGAACCGGTCGCCGGTGAACTGCACCTGGCCGAACGGATGCCCGGCGATCGTGGAGATGAAATCATCCTCGACCACGCCGAAAGAGACGCCTTCGCCTGTGGAGAACCTCGCTATACGCACGTGACAAGGTTAGTGCCGTTCCGCCTGTGCCTCGAAGCGGTTATCCTCGCAGCGATCACTCCCGTTGACGGGAAGGGCCGCCCATGGAGCCATTGCGTCCTGGAGATCCGGGGCGGATCGGGGACCATCTGGTCGAGGGCCGGCTCGGCGCTGCCGGGATCGGGCAGGTCTTCCTGGCCAGGACGCCGCGCGGGTTGCCGGTGGCCATCACGCTCGCCGATCCGCACCTCGCAGGCGATCCCGCCTTCCGCTCCCGCTTCCGCCGCGACGTCGACCTGGCGCGCGCGGTCAGGGGCGCCTACGTCGCGAGCGTCGTCGACGCCGACACCGAGGCCCCGCTGCCGTGGCTGGCCGCCGTCTTCCTTCCCGGGCTGTCGTTGCACGACGCCGTCGGCGTGTACGGCCCGCTGCCCGCGCCCGCGGTCCGCACGCTGGGGGTGGGGCTGGCCGAGGCGCTGATCGCCGTCCACCGCGCGGGCACCGTACACGGGGAGCTGGGCCCGGCCACGGTCAGGCTGACCACCGACGGGCTGCGGGTGACCGATCTGGGCAGGACCGGCGGACCGTCGCACTACCTGCCGCCGGAACGGGTGCAGCGGGAGGTCGTCGAGCCGCCGGGCGACGTGTTCGCCCTCGGCGCCTGCCTGGCCTACGCGGCCACCGGGCGCGGGCCGTTCGGCGAGGGGGCCGCCCACGTCGTGCTCTACCGCATCGTGCACGAGGAGCCGCAGCTCGACGGCGTCGCCGACGCGGGGCTGCGCGACGTGCTCGCTGCCTGCCTGGCCAAGGACCTAGCGGACCGGCCGTCGCCGCAGGAGGTCATGGACCGGCTGGCGGCCGTGGAGATGCCGGACGGGCTGGCCTGGCTGCCGCAGGAGATGGCCGAGGGCATTTCCAGGTACGGCGCCGCCGTACCTCCTGCGCCCGCGCGGTCGTTACCGGCGCCCGCCCAGGAACGCGTCGAGGAGCCGAGGCGGTGGCGGGGGCTCGCGGTGGGCGGGGCCGCGGCGCTGGTGCTGGCGTTGATCGCGTCGGGCACGCATCCGTCGCTGTGGAGCGACGGCGAGACGTGCGCGGGCATCGGTGCGGCGATGTCCATCGACTACGACAGCGAACCGCCGCCGGTGATCTCCACGTCCCTGTCCAGCGCCCAGGAGATGGAGAAGCGGATGGCCGCGTTCGACGCCTGGCTCGCCCGTCGCAAGGATGCCAGGGACAGGGAGATCAAGGAGCGCGCCCTTCGCTACCAGGCGCTCGCCAAGGAGGCGGCCAACCCCGAGCTGGCGAACGCGCTCGGCACCATCGTCGCCTCCGGGCACGGGTGGGAAGTGGTGAACACGTACTGTGGCTGAGCTCACCCACGTCGATCTGCGCCGCTCACGCGTCGTCGCGGCGACCGCCGTCTGCGCCGTCGTCGGCCTCCTGCTCCTGCTCAGCCTGCTGGGGCGGCTGATCGGCCTGCGTACCGACCGCGACGCCAGGCAGTCGGAGGTCGCGGAGCTCGTCGCGCTGGTCGTGCGCTTCCCGCTGCCGCAGAACCTCACGCTGCCCAGGCTCCTGTGGGTCCTGGTGACCTTCGCCGCCATCGCGCTGATCCTCTACGGGTCGCTGACCGGGCTGCGCAGGTCGGTTCCCGCCAGGCAGGGCGCGCTGACGGTTTTCCTGCTCGGCTGGTGTTGTACGGCTCTGGCCGTCTTCGCGGGCGGCTACCTCTCGATGTGCGCGGACCGCCTCATGTGGCCGGGCCTGGAGTTCAGCTCGCAGGCCATCGGCTACCTGCTGCCCAGGAGCGGCGTGTGGGCGCTGGCCTTCGCCTGGGTCGGCGGGGTCGGCGCGGCCGTCGCCTACTCGGCCACCGCACGTAACGCAGCGCCCGTCCTCGCGGCGGACGGGCGCAGGGCCGCCGTGTCGGCGGGGCTCGCCGCCGCCGCGTTCGCGGTGCTGCTGGGGGTCTTCGGCAGCCTCGGCCACGCGCGGCTGCGCCTCGACCTCCCCGGCATGATCTACTTTCCCGACCCGGTCAGCGGCTCGTCCCCAGGAATCAGCTTCGTCCTGCTCGCCCTGATGATCATCATCGGCTTCGTGGCGCTGGCCCTCCTGCTCGGCGTCGCGCTGCGCAGGAGCGGCGTGGGCGGGGCGTTCGTGCTCGGCTGGGGGTTCGCCGTGCTCGTCGCCGGAGGCGTCGGGATCGTCCGCAACGTGGCGGTGCTGATCTGGGAGCTGGTCAAGGGGGAGAAGGACGCCCCGTTCTACTGGACGCAGCTCGGCGACGGCGCCGCCTTCGGGCTGCTGACCGGGTGGGTCGTGGGCCTGGTCGCGGCCGTGGTGATGTCCAGGAAGTGAAAAAGGGCCCCGCACCTTGCGGTGCGGGGCCCGATTCGTTTCTCTCGTGATTACTTAGAGAGGAACAACCTGCTCGGCCTGCGGGCCCTTGGGCCCACGGGTGGTCTCGAACGAGACGCGCTGGTTCTCCTCGAGGCTGCGGTAGCCGTTCGTGGCGATGGCCGAGTAGTGCACGAAGACATCGGCGCTACCGTCGTCCGGCGCGATGAACCCGAAGCCCTTTTCGGCGTTGAACCACTTAACGGTGCCTTCAGACAACTGCTTCTCCTTCTAGGGAGCCTCACCCGCCGCCAGGGTGGCGACAGGGGCTGCGCTGCGGACCTTACCCTGCATCCGCCGAACCAGTCCGGAGAAGCAAAAAAGCCCGCTGTCAAAAAACTTCCTGCGGGCGTTCACGTTGTGCAAAACGTACGCGGAAACTGCGACTGCAACTTCCACAGACTATCAAACCTGGTCCGAGAGGGAAACCGTCGCTAGGTTCTGGACCATGGAACGAATCTCGGCAGACCTCCTCATTCCTGGCGACGGCGACCCCGTACGGAACGCTGTAGTCCTGCTGGAAGCGGGCATCATCCGCTACGCGGGACCTGCCGAGGAGGCGCCTCCAGGCGGCGTCACGGAGACCAGGGCGGCCGTCGTCATGCCCGGACTTTGGGACTGCCATAACCACCTCTTGGGGTTGACTGACCTGGACACCTCACGGATCGCGACGGTGCCGATGCCGCTTCGCGCCGCCCGCTCGGTGCCCGATCTCCGTGCCGCGCTGGACGCCGGGGTGACCTCGATCCGTGAGGTCGGCGGGCTGGGGGTCTACCTCGCGCAGGCGGTCGCTGAGGGGTCCGTGGAGGGGCCGGCCATCTACGCCTCCGGCTCGATCTTGTCCGCTACGGGCGGACACGGCGACGTGCACGGGCTGCCGTTGCACTGGGTCGCCGACTTCGGGCACTCCGGTGGAGACTTCCGGCTGGCCGACGGGGCGGACGAGTGCATGCGTGCCGTACGCGAGCAGCTCAGGCGCAACGCCAAGGTGATCAAGGTGTGCGCGTCCGGCGGGGTGCTGTCGGAACTGGACCACCCGATCCACCAGCAGTTCACGGTCGCGGAGCTGAAGGCGATCGTGGAGGTCGCCGGGATGGCCGACCGGGTGGTGGCGGCGCACTGCCACGGCAAGCCGGGGCTGATGGCCGCGCTGGAGGCGGGGGTGCGGACGATCGAGCACGGGACCTACCTGGACGAGGAGGTCTGCGACGCGATGCGGGAGACGGACGCCGTGCTGGTGGCGACGCGCACGGTGATCGACGAGCTGATGACGGACGGGACGCTGCCCGCGCCGCTGATGGTGAAGCTGAAGGGGGTGGCTGAGGTGCACGCGGACGCGGTGGCGCTGGCGCACTCACGGGGGGTGACGCTGGCGATGGGCACCGACATCTTCGTGAGCGGGGCGGGGCGGCCGAACTCGTGGGGACGCAACGGCCGCGAACTCGCCCACCTGGTGGCGTGCGGTCTGACCCCCTTGGAGGCCATCAGGACGGCCACGGCCAACGGCCCGCTGACCCTGGGACCGCAGGGGCCGCGCAGCGGGGTGCTGGCGACGGGGTACGACGCGGACGTCATCACGGTGGCGGCGAACCCGCTGGACGACATCAACGTCCTCGCCGACCCCACGCGGATCACCGGCGTCTGGAAGGCGGGCAGGCGGGTGAAGGCCGCGTGAAGCGCCCTCTTACTGGCGCTCCTTTCTCCTGCCGCCCGGCTGCGGGCTCCCTCCCGAGGCCGCACGCCGAGCTCCGCAGATCGGCGTGCCCGAGGCTGCGGGTGTGAAAAAGGCCACGATCACCTGTGAGGTGTTCACACTCACCGACGTGGACATATCACCGGGGGCAGAGCGGCGCTCCCCTTATCAGCGCCGACGGGAGGGTCTTCGTGGCAGGAGCGGACCGCCTACAGGCTGACCAGCGACGTGCTCTCGGCGGGCCGCCGAGCAGGGGACGACCGCCACCGAGGTTGTCAGTACGCAGACGTGTGACTAAGGAGAATGTCATGGAATTTCAGGAAGTAGTGGACCGCCGCCGGATGGTGCGCAACTACGACCCCGACCGGCCGATCCCGCCCGAGGTGCGTGAGCGGATCCTGCAGAACGCCCTCCACGCCCCCTCCGCCGGGTTCTCCCAGGGCTGGGCCTTCCTGGTGCTCGACGAGCCAGGCGACGTGGCGACGTTCTGGAAGGTGTCGGACGGCGGTGAGGAGCAGGAGAACCCCTGGGGCGCCGGCCTGCGCCGCGCCCCCATGCTGATCATCCCGCTCTCCCACAAGCAGGCCTACCTCGACAGGTACGCCGAGGCGGACAAGGGCCTGACCGACAAGTCGGAGTCACACTGGCCCGTGCCGTACTGGGACATCGACACCGGCTTCGCCTCCCTCCTCATGTTGCTCACCGTGGTCGACGAGGGGCTGGCTGCCTGCTTCTTCGGCATCCCGCCCGGCGACCGCATGGACGCCTTCCGCCAGGCCTTCGGCGTTCCCGAGGACTACACCCCGATCGGCGTGATCAGCGTCGGCTACCGCGCCAAGGACGTGCCGTCGCCGTCGCTCAAGCGGGGCCGCCGCCCGGTCGAGGACGTCGTGCACCACGGCTCGTGGGGCAACCGGCTAGCGTGATCCCATGGCTGTCGTGAAGATCAACGTGCTGACCGTCCCCGCCGAGATGCGGGAGGAGCTGGAGAAGCGCTTCTCCGCGCGGGCGGGGATGGTCGACTCCGCCGACGGGTTCGAGTGGTTCGAGCTGCTGCGCCCGGAAGAGGGCACGGACCGCTACCTCGTCTACACCCGCTGGCGCAGCGAGGAGGACTTCCAGGCGTGGCAGACGGGCCGCGCCTTCCAGGCGGGCCACGGCGGCGGCCAGCGGCAGCCGGCCGCCTCCGGGTCCGAGCTGTGGTCCTTCGAGGTCGTCCAGAGCTCAGGTCCCAAGGCGGTCTAGCGGGTTGGCCGCGATGCGGTCGGCGATCCCGCTGCCCACGAACTGTCCCGCGAGGCTGGACGGCTTGCGCTCCCCCTGCTCGGTGATGCAGGCCGTGAACTCCTTGGCGATCTCCAGCCGCGGGTGGCGGGCGAGCACCTCGGTGCGCAGCGGCTCGGGGAGGTCCTCGGTGCGGCGGCCGGAGATGTCCATGCCGGTGGACAGTTCGAGCAGGTGCCCTTCGACGTCGAGTTCCAGGGGCACCTCGGCCCACATGTGCCGGACGATCACCTCGGCCGCCCGCACCCGCCGCTCCACCGGCCATCCGGCGCCCGCGCCGAAGACCCACGCCACGTGCCCGCCCGCCTCCTCGAAGGGCACGCTGTGGTTGTCGAAGTCGCGGCTGAGGCCCAGGTCGTGCAGCATCGCCGACACGTAGAGCAGCTCGGCGTCGAACCCGATCCCCCGCTCGGCCGCGTAGGCGGCCGCCCACAGGTAGGCGCGGATCGAGTGGTTGAGCAGCGAGGGCGTCTGGAAGGCCGTGGCGACCTCGAGGGAGGTACGGCAGGCCGCGGTGTCGGGGATCACGAGGTCGTCGAGTCTCATACTCCAAGCATGTCTGGAAATATGGGCACAGTGTGAATGGCTGGAAGGACAGCGGTCGATAGAATCCAGCCATGAGTTTCCGCACCGTGGCCGTCGTGTTGTTCGACGAGATCCCGCTGTTCGAGGCCTCGGTCCCGATCGCGGTGTTCGGCGAGGGCCGGGGTGAGTTGCCGGACTTCGAGGTCAGGGCGATCGCCGCGGAGGGCGGCCCGGTCAGGACGGACGTGGGGCTCTCGCTGGCCGCGCCGTACGGGCTGGACGCGGTCGAGGACGCCGACCTCGTGATCGTGCCGACGTGGCGCAGGCCGCCGGACGAGCGGCCGCCGCGGGCGGCGCTCGACGCGCTGGTGTCCGCGCACCGCAGGGGCGCCACGGTGGTGAGCCTGTGCCTGGGCACGTTCGTGCTGGCGGCGGCCGGGCTGCTGGACGGCCTGCCCGCGACCACGCACTGGCGTTACGCGCCTCTGCTGGCACGCACGTTCCCGCAGGTGGACGTGCGGCCGGACGTCCTCTACGTCGACGAGGGCAGGATCCTGACGAGCGCGGGCAGTGCGGGCGGCATCGACCTCTGCCTCCATCTCGTACGGCGGGCCTACGGCTCGAAGGCGGCCAACGACATCGCCAGAGGCATGGTCGTGCCCCCGCACCGGGCCGGGGGCCAGGCGCAGTACATCGACCACCCGGTCCCTGCACCGGTCTCCGGCGACCCGCTGAGCGAGGCGCTCGACTGGGCGGTCGCCCACCTGCACGAGGAGGTCACCGTCGACGCGCTGGCGAGCCGGGCGACGATGAGCCGCAGGACCTTCGACCGCCGCTTCCGCCAGGTCACCGGCACGACGCCCACGCAGTGGCTGCTGCACCAGCGCATCCTGGGGGCTCAGCGGCTGCTGGAGACGACGGACGAGCCGGTGGAGCGGGTGGCGCGCCGGGTGGGGTTCGCCTCGGCGGTGGCGCTGCGCCCGCACTTCCGCCGCCAGGTGGGCGTCTCCCCCGCCACCTACCGCGAGTCGTTTGGCGCGATTCTTTCGGTGCCTGGCTAGGACCGCTCTCACACCCCCAAAACCGGAAATGTCATGCTCTGGGGCATGAAGCGTGCATTGGTCGTTATCGACGTTCAGAACGAGTACTTCACCGGCAACCTGCCCATCGCCTACCCGCCGCGCGAGGAAAGCCTGGCCAGGATCGTCGACGCCATTGACGCCGCCAACGCGGCCGGCATCCCCGTGGTCATGGTGCAGCACAGCGCCCCGGCCGAGTCGCCGCTGTTCGGCAAGGGCGGGCACTCCTGGGAGCTGCACGAGGACGTCGCGGCCAAGCCGTACGACAAGCTGGTCGAGAAGACCCTCGCCTCCTCCTATGCCAGGACCGACCTCGGCGAGTGGCTGGACGGGCAGGGCGTGGACACGGTGAGCATCGTCGGCTACATGACCCAGAACTGCGACGAGTCCACCGCCCGCGACGCCTACCACCGCGGCCAGCGGGTCGAGTTCCTGTCCGACGCGACGGGCACGGTCGCGCTGCACAACGGCGCGGGCAGCCGCTCGGCGCAGGAGGTGCACGAGGGGGTGCTGGTGGTCATGCAGTCGAACTTCGCCGCCGTCGTCTCCACCGCCGACTGGATCGAGGCGGTCAAGGCCGAGAAGCCGCTGGACAAGCCGAGCATCTGGGCATCGACGCGCTAACGATGTAGCCGATCAACTTGACCGGTGGTTCGTGATCCGGACACGATGTCTCGCCGCCTCATCGTGCCCGGAAGGACCCTCGTGCGCCGCCTCGCGATCCCTCTCGCCCTTTTGCTGGTTTCAGGAGGGTTTGTCGCGCCCGCGCAGGCCGTCACGGTCAAGCGCACGAGCCAGTGCCAGGGCGACTGGATTCCCGGCACCCCGACCGCCGACGACGTGATGCGCGGCGAGTTGTCGCTGGTCGGGCTGCCCGCCGTGAAGATCGGCGAAAAGATCAACTGGAACGCGAGCCCGTACAGGAACCGCTCGTGGGAGTACGTCTTCCACTCGCTGCGCTGGATGGGCACGCTCGTGGTCGCCTACGAGAACTCCGGCCAGGAGCGTTACCTCGACCGGGCCAAGCAGATCGCCAAGGACTGGGCCGAGCACAACCGGCGCGGCGCGCGCGGCACCAAGCCGTACGTCTGGAAGGACCACCCGGTCTCCCTGCGCACGCAGGCGCTGGTCTGCCTCAGCATGCACGTCAAGGACGGCTGGCTGCGCGACAGCCTGAGCGAGCACGCCAAGCTCCTGTCCAACCCCGCCCTGTACAAGAAGGGCCACAACCACGGGATGGACCAGGACAACGCGCTGTTCGCGATCGGCTGCCGCTACGGCAACAAGAGCTGGCAGAACCTGGCGATCAAGCGGCTGACCGGCACCGTCAAGCTCGACGTCGACGCGCAGGGCGCGCTCAGGGAGCAGGCGCCGCGCTACGCCGTCTACGTGTACGACCGGCTGCAGGTCATCATGGCCAACATCAGCTCGTGCGGCCGCTCGGTGCCCGGCGACATACGCAAGCGTACGGAGTCGCTCAAGGACTTCATCGCCCACTCGACCATGCCCAACGGGTACATGGTTCCCCTCGGCGACGGCACCGCGGACACCGAGCCCAAGATGGACACCGGCACGCCGAGCAAGAAGTCGAAGGTCTACCGGGCCGGATACGTCTACGGCCGCAGCGCCTGGGGCAAGCCGGACGCCTCGTACTACTCCATCAGGTTCGGCCCCGGCATGAAGTACCACGGCCACGAGGACCACCTCGGCGTCACCTATTACGCGCAGGGCCGCGACATCCTCGTGGACGGCGGATTCCACTCCTACGAGCGCAGCTCCTACCGTTACTGGACGCTCTCCCCCTCCGCGCACAACGTGCCGACCGTCGTGGGCGAGCGTTTCCGCCCCCGTACGGCTTCGCAGCTCACCAAGTCCTCGTACGGCAAGGACCGCCAGGCCTACCGCCTCACCGACCGGGCGTACGGCGCCAGCCGTACCCGCTCGGTCCTCGTCAACCACGACCAGGACGTCATGGCCGTGCTCGACACCGCCTCGTCCGGCAAGAAGATCAGCAACCTGTGGCGCTTCGACTCGGCGCTCAAGGTCGTGTCGAACGGCGGCGGCCAGGTCGTGCTGGGCGACGGCAAGTTCAAGGTCACGCTGGTGCAGCTGGACATGCCGTCGTGCAAGCAGGTCGGCGGGCAGAAGATCGACCGGGGCGGCAAGCTCGGCTGGGTGTCCCCGTCTTACATGTCCAAGCGGCCCACCAACGTGGTCGTCTCGCCCGCCCGGTCGTCGCTGCTGACCGTGATCGTGCCGGGCACGGACGCGCCGAAGGTGTCGTGCGCGGGCGGCAAGGTGAGCGTGCAGGCCGCGCAGGGGCCGGTGACATTCTCCGCGAAGCTGCTGTAACAACCGGCGCCGCCGTACCACTACCTGGTGTGAAAGGTAGAACGGATGACGAGCAGCGGTTCACCCGCATGTACGACGAAAGCCGGCAGCGGGTCTGGGCCTATGCGGTCAGCCGGGCCGGGCGCCAGCTGGCCGACGAGGTGGTGAGCGAGACGTTCGCCATCGCGTGGCGGCGGCTCGACGACATTCCCGACCCGGCGTTGCCGTGGCTGCTGGTGGTGGCGCGCAACGTGTTGCGCGACAACATCCGCGCCTCGGCGCGCAGGGAGTCGCTCGGCGCAGAACTGCGGTCGTGGATCTCCGAGGACGTCGCGGACTCCGTGACAGAACGGCTCAGCGTGCTCAAGGCGCTGACCGCGCTGTCGGACGAGGACAGGGAGATCCTGATCCTGGTGGCCTGGCAGGGACTGTCGCCGCGCGAGGCGGCGCACGTCGTGGGCTGCTCGCAGGCGGCGTTCCGGGTACGGCTGCACCGGGCGCGCAAGCGGCTCACCCAGGCCATGGGGTCCGTCTCCTTTCCCAGGATGCTCAGCGAGGAGAGGTCATGAACCCCATCGATCAGCTTCGTGCGGCCCGTCCGGCCCATCTGGACACGCCGCTCGACCCGGCCACCCGTACCGCGGAACTCACCCACGCGATGGCGGGGCCGCGGCAGCGTCGTCGCCGTTCCGTCCGGCTCCCCGTCTGGGGGCTCGGTCTCGGCGGTGCCGCGGCAGCGGCGACAGCCGTCGCGGTCCTCGTCGCCGGCTCCCCGGCTCCACGGGCGCCCTCCGTCGCGCTGCCATCGCCGACGTTCCCTGCCTTCTCCGCCAGGACCGTGCTGCTCGCGGCGGCGGAGCGCGCCGAGCGCGCGCCCGCCGCCTCCGGCGACTGGTGGCACACCGTGGGCGTACGGAGAACGTTGTTCCAGGCGGTCGACGGCGACTACACGGTCATGGACCGGCAGCGCATCGAGTCCTGGACACCGTCCGCCACCGGCAAGGACCAGTGGAGCAGGACCCAGACGCTGGGCGCTGAACCGGTGGACAGAGCGGCCTGGGAACGGGCCGGGTCTCCGCGGGAGATCGTGGTGAAGGTCGACCGCAAGAAGCCCCTTCCCCTGTCGGTCGAGCCGGGCAAGGTGGACGTCGGGCACGCGCCGCTGGTGGACGGGGACAAGGTGTTCTGGCTGGGCAGGAACGTCACGATGGACGACCTGCGCGGCCTGCCCTCCTCCCCGGACGGGTTGAAGGCGTGGCTGCTCCGCTCGTACAAGGGCCACGACACCGAGTCCGACCGGCCCATGGGATCCGACAAGTGGCTGTTCGCCGTGACCGTCGGGTTGGTCATGGACATGCCGGTGACCCCGCGGGTGCGTGGCGCCGCCTTCCGCATGCTCGCCGACCTGGACACGATCAAGGTCACCCCGGACGTGGCGGACGCCGAGGGACGCCGGGGGACGGCGGTGGCCCTGGACGGCGAACGCCTGATCATCGACGAGGCGGCAGGCGTGCCGCTGGCCCAGGAATCCCCCAGGAGCTCGTACGTCGTCCTCGAATCCACCTGGACCGACACCCCGCCGTCACGCTGATGTGCCCCTGTCAGAATGCTGGCCATGAGAGATGAGGAACTGGCACGGGCCGCGACGCTGCGCGGCGAGGACCGCCACGAGGAGGCACGCTCCGTCTTGGCGGCCCTCGCCGAGCAGCACCCCGACGACGGCGAGGTGGCGCGGGCGGCGGCGTACGTGCATGACTACCTGGGCCTCGAGCACGAGGCTGTGCCTTATTACGAGCGTGCGTTGGAGCTGGGCTCGGAGGACCGGATCGGCGTGTTGACGGGTTTCGGCAGCACATTGCGCGTCATAGGCCGATATGCCGACGCACTGGCCATCTTCGACCAGGGCCTGACGGAGTTCCCCGGCGACCCGGCGTTGCGCGCGTTTCGCACGATGGCCCTACACAACCTCGGCCGCGACCGCGAGGCGATCAGTGGACTGCTGACCCTGGTGTCAGAGGGAGACCAGACCGGCGGGTACGCCAGGGCGATCGCGTACTACGCCGACAACCTCGACGAGGTGGTCAAACCCGCCTGAACCATCCGTCGAGTGCGGCTTTTGATGTCATTGATGTCCCGGGGTGGTCAAGTCGCGGGAATGACCGGACAACGCTGTGAAGTGGTGCGTTACGGTCACGGCTGCGGCTCCGGAGGATGGGCGGGTGGATGCGCGAGTGATGTCTGCGGCCGACGTCGAGGTGGCTGATCCCGACGCGCGGTGGCTCGCGGTCGTCATGCACATCGCGTTCTTCGTGCTGTTGTGCTCGTCGCTCACGCGCTATCTGATGATCCATCCCCGGGCGCCGGCCACCCCGTGGGTGATCGTTCTCGCGGTCGTGCTGGCACTACTCTACGTCCTCGGGCCGGTTCTCGGTGGTCGTAGCGCGGCGGCCAGGCTCTGGCTGGCGGGCGTCATCGGGGTGTGGCTCGCGCTCGTGATCCTCGCGCCGAGTTTCGGCTGGTGCGCCGTCTCGCTCTTCTACACCGGACTGCGGTCGCTGAGCACCCGGTCGGCGATCGTTCTCGTGGCGCTGCTCACTGCCTTCGTCGTGGCCGCGCAGGTCAAGCTGCGCATGCCGTACGGATTCGACCCGAACCTGATCTTCGGCACCCCGGCCGTGGCCGCCGTCGCGGCCGCCGTGTTCATCTACTCCAAGCGCCAGACCGCCCGCCTCGTCAGCACGCGGCGCGAACTCGCCGCCACGGAACGCCGCGAGGGCACGCTCGCCGAGCGCCAGCGGCTCTCCATGGAGATCCACGACACGCTGGCGCAGGGGCTGTCCAGCCAGCAGATGCTGCTCCAGGCGGCCGACCGGCTCTGGGACACTGATCCGGCGACCGCCCGCGGCCATGTCCGCGCCGCCGAGTTGATCGGCGACCACAACCTGGCCGAGTCGCGGCGCTTCATCCACGACCTCGCCCCGGCCGACCTCGCGAACGGCGTCAGCCTCAGCAACGCCCTGCGCACGCTTGCAGAACGGGAGACCGCCTTCGAGGTGCGCTTCCACGAGTACGGCACGCCGGCGGCTCTGCCGGAACGGGTGGAGTCGACGCTGGTGCGGATCGCGCAGGGGGCGCTCGCCAACGTCCGCGAACACGCCAACGCAGGCACCGCGACCCTGACGCTCAGCTATTTCGACGACCAGGTCGCGTTGGACATCGCCGACGACGGCCGGGGCTTCGAGCCTGGGGAGAGGTCGGGCGGGGAGCGGGGGCATGGGCTGCCTGGTATGCGAGCCCGCGTGCAACAACTCGACGGCACCCTCACCGTGGAGTCGGTGCTCGGCGAGGGCACGGTCGTTTCCGCCGCCATCCCCTTGCCCGCCCGCTTCTGACTCGCGGGGTTGAATGGCTGCATGGACGAGGCCAGGGCCAAGGTGCTCTTCTCGACGGCGAGGGTCGCCCGGCTCGGGACCGCGGACAGCGAGGGCGTCCCGCATCTGGTGCCGATCACCTTCGACGTGGACGGTGACGTCGTCTCGTTCGTGGTCGACCACAAGCCGAAGCGATCGACGGACCTGCGGCGGCTGCGGAACATCGTGGCGAACGACCGGGTCTGCCTGCTGGTCGACGAGTACGACGATGACTGGGCTCGGTTGTGGTGGGTCCGAGCCGACGGGCGGGCCGAGATCCACGAGAGTGGTCCGCGCCGAGACCGTGCCGTTGAGCGCCTTGGGATCCGGTACGCCCAATATCGCGAGAACCCACCGCAGGGACCTGCTGTGCTGATCACCGTGGAGTCGTGGAGCGGCTGGGCGTATGCCGCGTGAGAAGGCTCTCCGACTGAATACCTAGCCTCGTCCCGTAGTGACCGCGAGGTCCTGCTCAAACTGAAGTCCGGGGAAGCGGAGATCCGCTGCACTATCGGACATCCGGGTCCGCGGTTCCGACTGGGCGGGAGGGGCCTGAGACCTCGGGGGTCCGGGGGCCGGTAGGCCGCCCGGCTGGGGGTCTTGGGAGGGCTCGGCCCCCAAAGAAGGGGAGCCCGAGCCCTTATGGTCCTGGAGAGCTAGAGCTGGCGGCCGGCTTTCAGGAGGCCGTAGGTTACGGCTTGTTCGAGGGCCTGCCAGCTCGCCTCGATGATGTTCTCCGCCACCCCCACCGTCGCCCACTCGCTCGTGTCGTCGCTGGAGGTGATCAACACGCGGGTGATCGCCCCGGTCCCGTGGGTGCCTTCCAATATGCGGACCTTGTAGTCGATCAGCTCCAACCGTGCCAGCTCCGGATACAGCTTCTCCAATGCCAGCCGTACCGCCTTGTCCAACGCGTTGACCGGCCCGTTTCCCTCACCGGTGGCCACGATGCGTTCGCCCTTGGCGTGGAGTTTCACCGTCGCCTCGCTGACCATGTCGCCGCCCTTGGTGCGTTCGACGATCACCCGCCACGACTCCACCTCGAAATGCCGTCGGCGCTCGCCGGACACCGTGTCCCTGAGCAGGAGCTCGAAGGACGCGTCCGCCGCTTCGAAGGTGTAGCCCTTCGACTCCAGGTCCTTGACGCGTTCGACCAGTTCCTTGGTGGTGTCCGGGGTCAGGGAGTAGCCCAGTTCGCGGCCCTTCAGCTCTACCGAGGCCCTCCCTGCCATGTCGGAGACCAGCATGCGCATGTCGTTCCCGACGGCCGCCGGGTCGATGTGCTGGTAGAGGTTCGGGTCGACCTTGATGGCGCTGGCGTGCAACCCGGCCTTGTGCGCGAAAGCGGACGTCCCGACATAGGGGGCGTGCGAGTTCGGCGTGACGTTGGTGACCTCGGTGATCGCGTGCGCGATCCGGGTCATGTCGGCCAGCGCCTCCGGCGGCACGAGGTCGAAACCCCGCTTGAGCTGCAGGTTCGCGACCACGGTGAAGAGGTTGGCGTTGCCTGACCGCTCGCCGTACCCGTTGGCACAGCCCTGCACGTGGGTGGCCCCGGCGCGAACCGCGGCCAGGGTGTTGGCCACGGCGCAGCCGGTGTCGTCGTGGCAGTGGATGCCAATGCGGGCACTCGTCTCAGCGGCGGCGAAAACGACGTCGGCCAGCTCGTCGGGGAGCATCCCGCCGTTGGTGTCGCAGAGCGCGATGACGTCGGCTCCCGCTTCAGCCGCGGTACGGAGCACCTCCAGCGCGTAGGCTGGGTTGGACTTGTAGCCGTCGAAGAAGTGCTCGGCGTCGAGGAAGACTCGCTGTCCCTCCGCACGAAGATGAGAAACCGTATCGCGGATCATCGCGAGGTTCTCTGTGAGAGTCGTACGGAGGGCCAGCTCCACGTGCCGGTCGTGGCTCTTGGCGACAAGGGTCACGACCGGCGCGCCGGATTCGCGCAAAGCGGCTACCAACGGGTCGTCGGCTGCCTTCGCACCGGCTCGGCGGGTCGCACCGAACGCGGCGAGTTGCGCGTGCTTCAGGTCCAGCTCTGTTTGAGCACGCCTGAAGAACTCTGTGTCCTTGGGGTTGGCTCCTGGCCAGCCTCCTTCGATGAAACCGACGCCCAGGCCGTCCAGGTGGCGCGCGACAGCCAGCTTGTCGGCCACCGTGAGGTTGAGGCCTTCCTGCTGTGCGCCGTCGCGCAGCGTGGTGTCGTACACGTGGAAGCGGTCGTCAGCCAT
The DNA here is from genome assembly GCF_044457355.1 of Nonomuraea sp. NPDC050556. Taxonomy (NCBI): domain Bacteria; kingdom Bacillati; phylum Actinomycetota; class Actinomycetes; order Streptosporangiales; family Streptosporangiaceae; genus Nonomuraea; species Nonomuraea sp. NPDC050556. The sequence continues at coordinate 800,041 of NZ_JBITGU010000004.1, forward strand.
CTGGGATCTCCCATAGAAACGAAAAAGACCCCTCACGGACGTGAGAGGTCTGCGCGCTGGCGTTGTCCTTTGTCAGCCAGCGCGCCTGCAGATAATGAGCAGACCGTAGAACATGGTGCTTGCGAGTCTGCCACACGTATTCACCATCTGGCACATCGATCTCACGATTCGAGAAGCTTTCCGCCGACGGAGTCGATCGCCTTCTCCAGCGTGGCCGGGCTCCAGGCCAGGTCACCGAGGTCCATGTCGTTGAGCCTGACGGTCGGCGTGCCTTCGATCCTGATGGTCGCGGTGTCCTTCAGGTGGGACTCGGCCCGTTCCTGCGAGGTGACGCACCTGTCGAATCCCGGCGACTTCACCCCGGCCCGCTGCCCGGCGGCGACGAGCTCCTCGACGGTGAAGCCGGAGGCGGTGCCGTGCGGCGCGGGCTGGATGGCGTACAGCTCGTCGCGGTAGGCGAGCCAGCTCTCCACCGGCGCGCACCGGGCCGCCGCCGCGGCGCGGATGGAGTTGGAGCGCATGGGCTCGTCGCTGAAGATCGTCACCGGATGGAAGACGACCTTGACCCTGCCCTCTCCCGCCAGCCGTACCAGCGTGGTGTTGACCTTGCCGTGCAGCTCGTTGCACACGGGGCAGTCGAAGTCCTCGTAGAGGTCGAGGACGGGCTGGGTCACCCCTGGTACGGCCAGCACCAGCGAACCGTCGGGCTGCCTGGCCAGGCTCGCGCGCGCCGGACCCTGCTGCGCCTTGGCGGGAATGATCATGACGGACAGGAGTACGGCGAGCACCGCGACACCGGCCCCGAAGACGGTCATCCTGACCCGCCTGGCCTTGGCGCGCTCCTCCTCGAAGCTAACTTCCACGCCCGCGACACTACCGAAGATCCCTGGGAGGACAATGACAGGCATGAAGGCGACATACATCGACCCGGCTGTCGGGCAGTACATCCTGGACCACACCACACCGGCCGACGAGCTCCTCGACGAGCTGGCCGCGGAGACCCTCGCGGCGACGGGGTCGTCGGCCGGGATGCAGATCTCGCCCGAGCAGGGGCGCTTCCTGACGATGGTCACCCAGTTCGTACGGCCGGCGGTGGCGGTCGAGATCGGGACGTTCACCGGCTACTCGTCGCTGTCGATCGCGCGGGGGCTGGCGGGCGGGCGGCTGCACTGCTTCGACGTGAGCGAGGAGTGGACGTCGATCGCGCGGCGTTACTGGGAGAAGGCGGGGGTGTCCGACCGGGTCACGCTGACGATCGGGCCAGCGGTGGAGACGGTGGCGGGGTTCGACGGGGTGGTGGATCTGGCGTTCATCGACGCGGACAAGGTGAACTATCCGGCGTATTACGAGCTGGTGATGGCTCGGCTGCGGCCGGGCGGGTTGATCATGGTGGACAACACGCTGTGGGGCGGCAGCGTGGCCGACCCGGCGGACCGCGCGGCGACGACGATGCAGATCAGGGAGTTCAACGACCTGGTGATGGAGGACCCGCGCGTTACCACGACGCTGCTTCCCATTGCTGATGGGTTGACGATGATTCGAAAGAACTAGCGAAAGCTTTGCTCCGTCGACTACCTTACGTGGTGCCGCAAACACGTTGCGCTCGCCCGCCTGGAGGGGATGATGGAGCCATGGCCAAGGTGCTCGACCGACCCACGGAGTCGGAGATGGAAGCGGAACCACCAGAAGAGACGCCCACCATGCTGGAGGCGTATCGCGCGGTGTGCACCTACCTACCCGACCACCGCGTCGAGCTCGTCGACGGCCGGATCGTGGTGAACCCCGTGCCCACCGACGACCACAACGACATCGTCTCGTTCCTGATCCTGCTCATCGCCGGCACGGTGGCCGAGCGAGGCTGGCGCATCTGGACGAACATCAAGTGCTTTCTGGGCTCTCAGGAAGAGCGCTACATCCCCGACCTGGCCATCGTGCCGCGCGATCGCCGTATGTGGGGAAAGGACCACGTCTACGGCGACAGCACCCTGCTCGCCGTCGAGGTTGTGTCACCCAGCAGTGTTCACGACGACTACGTGATCAAGCCGGACAACTACGCCTGCGGTGGCGTTCCCCTCTACCTTCTGATCGACCCGATGAAGGGGATCGTCCGCCTCTACAGCAACCCGTCGAAGACCGGCTATCGGCAGCAGAACGAGGTTCCCTTCGGCGAAGCCCTGGAGCTGCCGGAGCCATGGAACCTGACCATGGACACCGGCGAGCTCGTCGAGCCGGAACCGTCAGCGGGCGAAGGCGAGTGAGGTTCCTGTAGCGATCACCGAGACCAGCACCACCACGACCACCACGCTCCCCAGCGGGCTGCGGCGTTTGGGCGGGGCGGCTATGACCACCGGGCGCCGCTGCGCCGGGGTCACGGTCGGGGTGGGGCGCGGGGTGGTGGGGGTCGCCGACGGGGTCGGGTGGTGCTGGATGAGCGGGATCGCCGCCGGGGTCCTGATCGGGCGGTGGTGGGTGGGGGTCGGCTTGGGAGCCGGGGGGCTCGGGGTCGGCTTCGCCGACGGGGTGGGCTTCGCCGAGGGGTAGGGCTTCGGGCTGGGGGCCACCGTCGGGGTCGGGGTCGGGGTGGGTTCCGGGGCGCACTCCTCGGGGCACGGGCAGCCGAGGTCGAGCCGGATGTGCACCAGCACCGTCACATCGAGGCAGATCAGTGGCAGAGGTCCAGCGGCCGCCATGGCGACGGGCGCACCGGCCACGGCGCAGAACAGGACCGCGAGAAGCGTGAGTGCTGCCCGCATGTCAGCCGCTGAACGAGATGCGCTGGAGCTCGGGCAGCACGTTGGCGAACGCGTCCGGCGTCACGGCCAGCGCCCCAGCGAACACGTGCGAGATGTCCATCGTCAGGAAGATGCCCACCCCCAGCAACCCGGCCATGAGCGTGAGCGGCGCCAGCGCCCACCCGCGCGGCCGCGCCCCGCCGAGCAGCGGGAGCACGACCACGGCGAGCCCGGTCAGCACGGTGATGACGATGAGGCCGGGCGGCGGGCTGGCCGCCGCGTCCATGGCCCGCTGCCGCCTGGCGGCGGAGATCTCGCTGAGGTGGCCGAGCACCGCGTCCTGCGCGTCCTTGGCCTGGTCGCCGTCCATGGCGAGGGCGGAGACGCCGCGCCGCATCTCCTCCAGGCGCGACCAGCCCTCGCCGGCCAGCCGCCCGTGCGCCATGAGCGGCCATTCCGTGGTCCGTACGAACTGCGCGTAGTCCCTGAGCCCGGCCTGCACGGTCTGCGCGGCCGGGGCGGGGAAGTCGGCGGCGGCCCAGGACGCCTCGGCGATCGCCTGGGTCTCGGAGTAGGTGTTGAGCCTGGCGGCGTCGGCCGTCGTCCAGGGGACGACGATCGCGATGGCGAAGGCGATCAGGAACAGCGCCGAAATGATCGACCCGGCGTGGGCGACGGTCGGCCCACCCGGATCGTTGTCGTCGGAGGTGCTCCTGAGCCGCCTGACCACCAGACTCGCCACAACCACCACGGCTACGGCGCAAGCGGCGGCGACAACATACGCGAACATGACCATCCCCCACGGACACAGACTGCACATTGAGAATTACTGAGTGTAGCCATGGGGAATGCTTTACGTCACGTAAAGGCAGCCACGATCTGTCCTGAGCGAGAGCCGAACAGGTCGGACCAGTCGGCGGTGACCATGAACAGCGTGTCGCCGCCCAGCGCGCAGGCGAAGCAGCCGCGGTCGAGTTCGATCGTCCGCAGCACCTCGCCGCCCTCCTTGACCAGGACGCACTGCTGGCCGGGCACGCTGCCGTACCAGATGTTGCCGTCGGGGTCGGCGCAGATGCCGTCGGGGGCGTCGTCGCCGAGGTCGGCCCAGACCCTGCGGTCGGCCAGCGTGCCGTCCTCCTGGATGGTGAAGGCGGTGAGGCAGCCGCCGTGCGACTCGGCGACGATCAGCGTGTCGCCGACGATGGCCATCCCGTTGGGAAAGGCCAGCCCGTCGGCGACCTGTACGGCCGAGCCGTCAGGACGGACGAGCGCGATGTACCCGGGAGCGGGCTCGCCGCCGGGGAAGTCGTAGGCGATGCAGTTCGCGTAGGCGTTGCCGTACGCGTCGGTGATGATCTCGTTCCACGGCGGCCTGGGCAGGTGGCCGAGGTCGGCGTGGGTGACCAGGGAGCCGTCCGGCTCCTGGCGCAGCACCTTGCCCTCCTGCCCCGAGATGACGAGCAGCCGCCCGTCGGGCAGCCAGTCGATGCAGAACGGCAGGCTGAACGGGACGCGCAGGACGACCTCGCTCTTGCCGTCGAGGTCGAGCGCGATGATCTCCTGCGCCATCCAGTCGCAGAACCAGAGCCGCCCCTCGTGCCAGCGGGGCGACTCACCCATCATCAGGCCGGTCATCAGAACACGCATGTCGGGACTCCTTGTCTTTTCCTGGTACGTAGAAACCAGGCGAGGAATCTCGACATGCGTGCTGAGGCGATTTCAGGAAATCTTGTGGATCCAGGCGTGCGGGTCGGGGCGGGAGCCGTACTGGATGCCGACGAGCTCCTCGCGGATCCTGAGCGTCACCGGGCCGGGGGTGCCGTCGCCGACGGTCCAGGCGCGGTCGGCGCCCTTGACCGAGCCCACCGGGGTGACCACCGCGGCGGTGCCGCAGGCGAAGACCTCGGTCAGCTCGCCGGACTCGCACGCCGACTGCCACTCGTCGGTGGTGATGAGCCGCTCTTCGGCCTCCAGGCCCAGGTCGGCGGCCAGCGACAGGATGGAGTCGCGGGTGATGCCGGGCAGCAGCGTGCCGGTCAGCGTCGGGGTGACGAGCTTGTTGCCGAAGACGAAGAACAGGTTCATCCCGCCCATCTCCTCGACGTAGCGGTGCTCGTGCGAGTCGAGCCAGACCACCTGGTCGCAGCCGTTCTCGACGGCCTCGCGCTGGGCGAGGAAGGCGGCCGCGTAGTTGCCGCCGCACTTGGCCGCGCCGGTGCCGCCGGGGGCGGCGCGGGTGTACTCGGTGGTGAGCCACACCGAGACGGGCTTGACGCCGCCGGAGAAGTAGGAGGCGGCGGGCGAGGCGATGACCATGTAGCGGTAGGTCTTGGACGGGTAGTTCACCCCGAGCCCGACCTGCGTGGCGATGATGAACGGGCGCAGGTAGAGGCTGTGGCCCTCGGTGGTCGGCACCCAGTCGCGGTCGGTCTGCACGAGCAGTTCGAGCGACTCGACGAACGTCTCCTCGGGCAGCTCGGGCATGGCCATGCGGTGACACGACTTGTTGAAGCGGGCCGCGTTGGCGTACGGGCGGAAGGTGACGATCGAGCCGTTCGTCTGGCGGTAGGCCTTCAGCCCCTCGAACAGCTCCTGCGCGTAGTGGAACACCGACGTGGCCGGGTCGAGGACGAGCGGTCCGTACGGCTCGAGCCTGGCGTCGTGCCAGCCGCGGCCCTCGGTGTAGTCGATCGAGATCATGTGATCGGTGAACGACTGCCCGAACCCGGGGTTGGCCAGTACTTGCTCGCGCTCCGCCGCGGTGCGCGCGTGGTCGGAATGCTGCACATCGAAGCCGAGCTTCATCACGAGATCCTTCTCTTTGTCGCGTGGTTTACCTAGGTCCATTCTGCGCCGGACCGGGTAACGGGAACTTACTGCATATATACGAAAAACGCCTGGCGGCTCGTTCTGAGCCACCAGGCGTTCGGGGAAGCGAGGCGGGTCAGGAGCCCCCGGATACTCGCGCGGTGATGTCGTCGCCGATCTCGTGCGTGGTGCGCGCGGCCCAGCCGGTCTGGCGTTCGATGATGTCGTCGGCCACGGCCTGCTCGACGCGGGCGGCCTCGGCGCTCATGCCCAGGTGGTCGAGGAGCATGGCGACCGACAGGATCGTCGCGGTCGGGTCGGCCTTGCCCTGCCCGGCGATGTCGGGCGCGCTGCCGTGAACCGGCTCGAACATGCTCGGCGAGGTGCGGTCAGGGTTGACGTTGCCGCTGGCCGCGAGACCGATGCCGCCGGCGATGGCGGCCCCGATGTCGGTGATGATGTCGCCGAACAGGTTGTCGGTGACGATCACGTCGAAGCGCTCTGGCTGGCTGACGAAGAACATCGAGGCCGCGTCGATGTGCTGGTAGTCGGTGGTGACCTCGGGGAACTCGGTCGCGACCCGGTTGACCGTACGCTGCCACAGGTCGCCGGCGAAGGTCAGCACGTTGGTCTTGTGGACCAGCGTGAGCTTCTTGCGCGGCCGCTCTGCCGCCTTCTTGAAGGCGTAGCGCACGACGCGCTCGACGCCGTAGGCGGTGTTGATCGACTCCTGGGTGGCCACCTCGTGGGGCGTGCCCTTGCGCAGGATGCCGCCGGTGCCCGCGTAGAGGGACTCCGTGCCCTCGCGGACGACGATCATGTCGATGTCCTCCGGCCTGGTGTCGGCCAGCGGGGTCTCGACGCCGGGGAACAGCTTGACCGGGCGCAGGTTGACGTAGTGGTCGAGCTCGAAGCGGATGCGCAGGAGCAGGTCGCGCTCCAGGACGCCGGGCGGCACGCTCGGGTCGCCGACAGCGCCGAGGAGGATCGCGTCGTAGCCGCGCAGCTCGTCAAGCACGGAGTCGGGCAGGGTCTCGCCGGTGCGGTTGTAGCGGGCGGCGCCGAGGTCGTAGTGGGTTTGCTCGGTCTTGATGCCGAGCGCCTCGATGACCTTCAGACCTTCTGCCACGACCTCGGTGCCGATCCCGTCTCCCGGGATGACGGCCAGGCGAATGTTGCTCGATTCCATGCGCGGTACCTTACCGGCCCATCTCGCCTGACGAACACCGCATCTCATTTTCCGGACAATCCCCTTTGCCCGATTTGCGGTGTTTTGACCATTTCGTTAGAGTCCTCAACGCCTAATCCACCGCTGCGGTGGAGCCGGGGACCCAATCTCCCCCGGGGCTAATCGGCTCCCCCGCCGTAGGGCCACTTCCAGGTCCGAGCCCGTCAGCTAACCCGGTCGGCCGTATGGAAGGAAATCCCCTGACCCCCATCGTCATGCTCGTCGCCGCCGGAACCCTCCTGGGCAACTCCCCCGATGCCACCACCATGACCGGCGCCGACATCAAGAAGGTCCAGGAAGCCCGCCAGCCGACGCCCGCCTGGAAAGAGGCGCTCGACTACGCCATGGACAAGCGCGGAACCCCGTACCTGTGGGGCGGCACCTCCGACAGCGGCTTCGACTGCTCCGGCCTGATGCTCAGGGCGTACGAGAAGGCCGGGATCGAGCTCCCCCGCACCGCTTCCGAGCAGTACTCTGCCTACTCCAAGAAGATCTCCTGGGACGAGCTCCGCCCCGGCGACCTGGTCTTCTTCAGCGGCCTCGGCCACGTCGGGATGATCTCCAAGCCCGGCTACATGGTGCACGCCCCGCACAGCGGCGACGTGGTCAAGGAGGAGAAGCTCAGCCAGTGGCGGCACGACGCCTTCGTCGGCGCCGTCAGGCCGGACCCGAAGGGCGTCAAGCTCTGGGCCGACCTGGTCAAGCAGCGCAAGCAGCCGCCACCGGCCACGCTCACCGCCTATCTCTGAAGATGAGGTCCCAGGCCCGCGCCCGCGCGTGGGCCACGGCGCCGATGAGCACGCCGCTGTCGCCGAGCGTGCTGGCCACCACCGTGGGACGCAGGGGGCCCAGCTCGGCGATGCGCCGCTCGATGGCCTCGCCGAGCAGGTCCAGGTTGCGTCCCACACCGCCGCTGAGCACGACCACCTCGGGGTCGAGCACGGCGGCCACCGCGACGATCAGTCCGCCGATGCGCCTGCCCTCGGCCTCGACGACGCCCAGCGCGACGGTGTCACCGGCCGCGGCGGCGGCGAAGACCTCCTTGGCCGTGTCCAGCTCCAGCCCGGCCGCGCGGGCCGCGCGGACCACGCCGGGCGCGGCGGCCACGACCTCGGTCGCGCCGTGCTCGAACGCCTCGTCGTCCGAGGGCTCCTCGGTGGCGGGCAGGTAGGACACCTCGCCCGCCGCTCCCCTGGCTCCGACGTACAGCTCGCCGTTCACCACGATGCCCATGCCGACGCCGGTGCCGATGCTGACCAGGGCGAAGTTGGCCTTGCCCCGGCCCTGGCCGTACACGTGCTCGCCGACGGCCGCCAGGTTGATGTCGTTCTCGATCACCAGGTCGGCGTCGAGCGAGGAGCGCAGCCGTTCAGCCAGGTCGGGCCCCGGCAGGTTGGGCGCGAACTCCAGCCTGCCCACCTTCGGGTCGTAGACGCCCGGACTCCCGACGACCACGCTGGTGATCGCCGACCATTCGAGCTCGGCCTCGGCCGCCGCCGCCCGCGCCAGCTCGCCGACCCTGGTCGCCAGCGCCGCAGAGCTGCGCGCGGTGTTGCGCGCGTCCTTGCGCCCCACCAGCGTGCCGCGCAGGTCCGCGACGACGACCCTGATCCAGTCGCGGCCGATGTCGATGCCCGCGACGTGGGCCGAGGCCGCGTTCATGTCGTAGAGCGCGGTCACCGGCCCAGGCCGTCCTGACACCTCGCCGACCAGGTGGACGAGTCCGTCCTCCTCCAGCCCCGCCAGCGCCGCCGAGACCGTGGGCTTGGACAGCCCGGTGATCTTGGCCAGGTCCGCTCTGGACGCGGGGCCGTGCTCATGCAGCTGGTCGAGCAGGCGTCGCTCGTTCATCACCCGCAGCAGCCGCGGATTGCCCAGCTCACCACGCACGGTCGCCCTCCCCCTCTTGTTATCTCGCAAAGGCTAGCCAATCCCCTTGATAGTAAATTACCTTTCTTACCAAACAAGGAGGGCAACCATGCGTCGAGAGTGGTTAGCGGTCGCCATTACGGCGGTCATGATGACGGCCGCCTGCGGTTCATCGGGGGGAACTGCTACGCAGTCCGCCCAGCCGAAGGAAGAGAAGAAGACCATCGCGCTGTTCCTGCCGGAGTCGAAGACGACCCGGTACGAGGCGTTCGACCGGCCGCTGTTCGAGGCCAAGGTCAAGGTGCTCTGCGCCGACTGCGAGATCCTGTACAGCAACGCCGACCAGGACGCGGCCAAGCAGCAGCAGCAGGTGGAGGCCGCGCTCACCCAGGGCGCCGACGTCCTGGTGCTCGACGCGGTCGACGCGGCGGCGGTGGCGCCCCTGGTCAACCAGGCCAAGCAGAAGAAGGTCCCGGTCATCGCCTACGACCGGCTGATCTCCGGCATCGACTACGAGTATTTCGTCTCCTTCAACAACGTCCGCGTGGGCGAGATGCAGGGCCAGGCCCTGCTCGACGCCATGAACGCCAAGGGCACGGCGGACAAGGGCGAGATCGTGATGATCCACGGCTCCCCCACCGACCCGAGCTCGGCCGACTACAAGAAGGGCGCCAAGAGCGTCCTGGACGGGAAGGTCAAGGTCGGCAGGGAGTTCGACACCCCCGACTGGAGCCCGGACAAGGCCCAGCAGGAGATGGAGCAGGCGATCACCGCCATCGGCCGCGACAAGATCGTGGGCGTGCTGTCGGCCAACGACGGCATGGCCGGCGGCGCGATCGCGGCGATGAAGCGGGCGGGCTACAAGGAGATGCCGCCGATCACCGGCCAGGACGCCGAGCTCGCTGCCGTCCAGCGCATCCTCACCGGCGAGCAGAACATGACCATCTACCTCGACATCAGGGCAGAGGCGGAGAAGTCCGCCGAGCTCGCGGTGGCGCTGGCCAAGGGCGAGAAGCCGACCGCGCCCACCAAGGCGAACAACGGCACGGCCGACATCCCGGCCTTCCTGCTCGACCCGATCGCCGTCACAGCGGACAAGATCAAGGACACGATCGTGAAGGACAAGTTCTACAAGGTCGAGGACATCTGCACGGCTGAGGTCAAGGAAGCCTGCGTGAAGGCGGGCATCCAGTAAATGATCTCAGCTTCCGGCATCACCAAGCGGTACGGCGCGGTCCAGGCTCTCGACGGCGCGAGCCTGGACCTGCGTTCCGGTGAGGTGGTCGCGCTCGTCGGAGACAACGGAGCGGGCAAGTCCACCCTGGTCAAGGCGATCTCAGGGGTGATCGTGCCCGACGAGGGCACGATCACCGTGGACGGCAACCCCGCCAGGATCGCCTCCCCGCACGACGCGCAGGCCCTCGGCTTCTCCACCGTCTACCAGGACCTCGCGCTCTGCGAGAACCTCGACGTGGTGGCCAACCTCTTCCTCGGCAGGGAGAAGGGCTGGCTGCGCCACATCCAGATGGAGCGTGCCACGCGCGAGCTGCTCGGGCAGCTCGACGTGCGCATCCGCGACATCAGAGTGCCCGTCTCGATGTTGTCGGGCGGGCAGCGGCAGTCCGTGGCCATCGCGAGGGCGCTCATCGGCGAACCCAAGCTGGTCATCCTGGACGAGCCGACCGCCGCCCTGGGGGTCGAGCAGACCGCGCAGGTGCTCGCCCTCATCGGACGGCTGCGCGAGCGCGGGCTCGCCGTGCTCGTCATCTCACACAACCTCGCCGACGTGCGCCAGGTGAGCGACCGCGTGGTCGTGCTCCGCCTGGGGCGCAACGCGGGAGAGTTCCGTACGGCTGACGCCTCGCAGGAGGCGATCGTCGCGGCGATCACGGGAGCATCCAGTGGCTGACACTCTTGTGCGCAAGCCGTACACCCCCAAGGTCGCGGTCGAGCGGCTGCGCCAGGGCGATCTGGGCGCGTGGCCGGTCGTCGGCGGGCTGATCGCGATCGCCATCGTGTTCAGCACGCTCAACGACCGGTTCCTGTCCCCGGAGAACCTCACCAACCTGGCCCTGCAGATGGCGGCGACCGGGACGATCTCGCTCGGCATCATCATGGTGCTGCTGCTCGGCGAGATCGACCTCTCGGCCGGGTCCGTCAGCGGCCTGTGCGCGGTCGTGATGACGATCCTGCACGTCAAGCAGGGGTGGAACCCGCTCCTCGCCATCCTGGCCGCGCTGGGCGTCGCCGCGCTCATCGGGTTGTTACACGGGCTGATGTTCACGAAACTCAGGATGCCGTCGTTCGTGGTGACGCTGGCCGGGCTGATGGGCTGGCTCGGGCTGCTGCTCTTCCTGCTGCGCGAGGGCGGCACGATCAACCTGCCGTTCACCGGGTTCGTCTCCAAGCTGAGCGACACCTGGCTGCCGTCCTGGCTGTCGTGGCTCATCGTGGCCGGGCTGACGCTGGCCCTGGCCGGGACCGGGTGGTGGAACAGGCGGGCTCGGCTGGCCGCTGGGCTGCCGGTGACGGCGCTCTGGTGGATGCTGGCGCGGGCCGGTGGGCTGTTCCTGGCGCTGGGAGCCGCTGTCGCCGTCATGTCGGCCGACCGCGGCGTGCCGCTGCTGCTGATCATCTTCGGGGCGCTCGTCGTCGGGTTCGACATCATCCTGCGGAACACCGCCTTCGGCCGCTGGATGCTCGCCGTCGGCGGGAACGTCGAGGCGGCCAGGCGGGCCGGCATCAACGTCACGCTCATCAGGATCAGCGCGTTCGTGCTGGCCTCGACGCTGGCCGGGTTCGGCGGCATCCTCGCGGCCTCGCGGCTCTCCGCGGTCAACCAGGGCTCCGGCGGCTCCGACATCCTGCTCATGGCGATCGCGGCCGCGGTCATCGGCGGCACCTCGCTGTTCGGCGGGCGCGGGCGCTCCTACGACGCGCTGCTCGGCGTCCTGGTGATCCAGTCGATCACCAGCGGGATGTTCCTGCTCAGCGTCGACTCCTCGGTGCGCTTCATGGTGACGGCGGCCGTGCTCGCGCTGGCCGTCGCGATCGACTCGCTGGCCAGGCGGGGCAGCCTCCGATGAGGGTCCTGGGGATCGACATCGGGGGCACCAAGATCGCCATCGGCCTGTCCGACGCCGACGGGCCGCTCCTCACCGAGCACGTGCGGATGGAGACGGGCGCCGACCCGCTGGCGACGGCGCTGGCCGCCGCCCGCGACCTCGACGGCTCACCGGCAGCGGTCGGTTTCTCCACGACCGGGGTGATCAGAGATGGTCGCGTACGGCTCGCGCCGAACGTACCCGGCTGGGAGGGGCTGGAGCTGCCCCGGCTGCTCCACGAGGCGTACGGCAGCACGCCGGTCGCCATCGACAACGACGTGAACGCGGCAGCGGCCGCCGAGCTGCGGTGGGGGGCGCTGCGCGGGGTCACCGACGGCATCTACCTCAACCTCGGCACCGGGCTGGCAGCGGCGCTCATCGTGGGCGGCAGGGTGATCTCCGGGGCGCACGGGGCGGCGGGCGAGATCGGCTACCTCCTGGTGGACCCGGGCGAGCCCGCCTTCGACGCCGGGCGGGCGCCGCTGGAGGAGCAGGTCTCCGGCAGCGGGCTGGCAGCGCGCGGCTCCGCCGTACTCGGACGTGAGGTGACGGCGGCGGAGCTGCTCGCGCACGCGTCGGCCACGACGCCCTCAGGGACGCGGGGCGGCGGGCTGCGCGGCCAGTCCGAGGCCTGGGAGGTGGTGGACGACGCGTTGGGCACGCTGGCCATGTCGGTGGCGAACCTGTGCGTGGTGCTCGACCCGTCGTGCCTGGTCGTGGGCGGCGGGATGATGGGCGCGGCGGAGCTGATCATCCCGCGGCTCGAGGCCGAGCTGCGGCGGGCCGTACCGTTCCCGCCCGAGGTCAGGGCGGCGCAGTTCACCGACGACGCACCGCTGCTGGGCGCGCTGGCGCTGGCTCGGACGGCGCTCTAGGTCGCGTCGCGGGCTGCCTGCCGTACGGCGGGCGGCCCGTCAGCGTTCGTCGGGGGCGCCGCCGTTGTCCCTGCGGTCCAGGGCCATCTGCAGGGCCTCGGCCGCCTGGTCCTCGTTCTCGTCTGCGCGGTTCCATGGGTACATCTCGTACATGACGTGACTCGTCTCGAATCGGCGTGTTATGAGGACTTGCCGGACTCCGGTCTCGAATCCAACCGGGCCTGATGTCGTGCGTTCCGGGTCACGGACCGGACGACCTGGGACTTACTGGCCGACGCGACGCCACACACCGTGGCGGGTAGTCGACCTGCCCTAACAGGCCCCGCCACGGCAGGTAATAAGTACGAGTACCTGGCGCATTTCCCAACACGTTACCTCGCCGTCTCGGAAAATTCGCCTCACTTCTCACATGCTGAGACGCAAAACGGCTGCCACGGGAACGATCCACGTGGCAGCCGCCTTCGAGCTCCTGGTGCCGCTAGTCCTCCAGGTCGACCGAGCGGCCGCTGTCCGCGCCGATCTCGGCGACGATCTGGTCGATCACCTCGGCCGGGATCGCCGAGTCGACGGTCAGCGCGATGAGCGCCTTGCCGCCCTTGACGTCCCGGGCCACCTGCATCGAGGCGATGTTGATCGCCTGCTCGCCGAGGATCTTGCCCACGACGCCGACGATGCCGGGACGGTCGGTGTAGGTGAGGAACGCCAGGTGGTCGGTCGGCTCGATCTCCATCTCGAAGCCGTTGACCTCGACGATCTTGGTGATCTGCCTGGAGCCCGACAGCGTGCCCGAGACCGACACCTGGCGGCCGTCGGCCAGCACGCCGCGCACGGTGACCAGGTTGCGCCAGTCGGGGCTGTCCTCGCTGGTGACCAGCTCGACGGTGACGCCGCGGTCCTTGGCGAGCAGCGGGGCGTTGACGTAGGTGACGGCGTCCTCCACGACGTCGGTGAAGACGCCCTTCAGCGCGGCCAGCTCCAGCACCCGGACGTCGTGGGCGGCGATCTCGCCGCGCACCTCCACGTCGAGCTTCGTGGCCGTCTCGCCGGCCAGCGCGGTGAACACGCGGCCCAGCTTCTCGGCCAGCGGCAGGCCCGGCTTGACGTCCTCGGCGACGGCGCCGCCCTGGACGTTCACCGCGTCGGGCACGAACTCACCGGCCAGCGCCAGCTTCACGCTGCGCGCGACCTGGGTGCCCGCCTTCTCCTGCGCCTCGTGCGTGGAGGCGCCCAGGTGCGGGGTGACGACGACCTGGTCGAGCTCGAACAGCGGGCTGTCGGTGCAGGGCTCCTTGGCGAACACGTCGATGCCCGCCCCGGCGACCCGGCCCTCCTTGATCGCGGAGTAGAGGGCGCCCTCGTCCACGATCCCGCCGCGCGCGACGTTGATGATCCGTACGGACGGCTTGACCTCGTGCAGCTCCTTGTCACCGATGAGACCCAGGGTCTCCTTGGACTTGGGCAGGTGCACGGTGATGAAGTCGGCCGTCCTGATGGCCTCGTCGAGGCTCACCAGCTTGACGCCCATCTGCGCGGCGCGGGCCGGCTGCAGGTAGGGGTCGTAGGCGATCAGCTCGACGCCGAACGGCTGGAGCCGCTGCGCGACGAGCTGGCCGATGCGGCCCAGGCCGAGGATGGCGACGACCTTCTCGTCGAGCTCGACGCCGGTGTACTTGGAGCGCTTCCACTCGCCGTCCTTGAGCGCGCCGTGGCCCTGGGCCACGTTGCGCGCGCTGGCCAGGATGAGGGCGATGGTGTGCTCGGCAGCGCTGGTGATGTTGGAGGTCGGGGCGTTGACGACCATCACGCCTGCCTTGGTGGCGGCTTCGACGTCGACGTTGTCGAGGCCTACGCCGGCTCGGGCGACGACACGCAGCTTGGGCGCCGCGGCCAGGGCCTCCGCATCCACCTGCGTGGCCGAGCGGACGATGAGCGCGTCCACGCCGGCGAGAGCGGGCAACAGCTGCGATCGGTCGGCGCCGTCGGTGTGACGGACCTCGAAGTCCGCGCCGAGGACGGCAAGGCCGGCCTCGGACAGCTCCTCTGCGACCAGGACGACGGGCTTGTTCACTGGTGGATCCTTAGGGGCATGCGACGGGCTGAGGGACACAGCGATGGGCCCCTCGGGATCCGTATGAGTCTATCCGCGCTTGTGAACGCATTCACGAGGGTCCCGGGATCTGAGACGGCCCCGCCCGAAACCTCAACCCTCATCTGACCTCCCTTTCCAGGATGACATGCGGGGGTGCCCCCAATAACTCCCACACTTGGCCACCCCACGCCCACCCCCGCGCTCACCCTGCCCCCTGACGCCCGCCCCCTTCGCCCTGCCCCGCCCGCCGTCCCCCGCGCCGTCGCCGCCCAGCCCCCGACACTCGCGCTTCTCCTCGGCCACCGTGCCTGGAGCCTGCCTGGCCCCTTGCTCACCATGTGACCCGCCACGCGCCTTCCGGCGGGCTCTTCATGAGCTGAGGTCCGCAGACGAGGGAACCTCACATGAGGCAATGAGCCCCGCGGCCAGTGGAGGCCCAGGCAGCCGATGGCCCGAAGCGGGGTGGCGGGGAGGTGTTTGAGGGGTTTGTGGGGGGTGCGGGAAGGGGGTGGGGGTACCCCGGTGGAAGCAAAGTCATCCACACTGCACCCATCTTTGTCTTGATCGAGAGATTTATTCGCTATTAGCCTGATAAGCCGTGGGCAACTACCTATGGTTCGTCATATGAGCATCGGGAACCCCGCTCTCGCGGATGTGCTCGTCCAGCACGGCAGCCCCCACCGCCTGCTGGCAGCCCTCGCCGATGGGGGAATCCTGGTGGCCGTGCGACCCGACCGGTCCGTGGTCCTGGGCACGACCCAGGCCGGCGACCGCGTGCTGCTCGGTTACACCGGGCCACAGACCTACGCGCGGCACCGTGGTAGCCACTCCCTCTCGGCCTGCGACGCCGACACGATCCTCGACATCCAGCGCGTCACCGGCGTGCGGGAGATCGTCATCAACGCGGCAGGACCCGCGGCCGCCGCCGTACCGATCGAGGACCTCCAGCGCTTCCTGCTGACCACCCGCACCGGACCCACCCCGGTCCTGTCCGGCGCCGTCCCCGCCGCCTATGCGACGGGCGCGATGGCGATGGTCTCCAGGGGTACGGCTGTCGCCCAGGCCGCCCCGCCCGTCGAGGCGCCGCCGCAGTCGTGGATCCCGGCGCCCCGCCCGCACCTGTCGGGCCCTATGCAGCAGGTGGACCCCGGTTACCGGCGGTGCGCGCACCCGATCCTCCCGGCGCTGAGGCAGGCGATCGCGCACCTGCTGATGGACTTCCCGCTGGTGCACCACGTGTGGATCTCGGAGGCCCGCACGGCCTCGGGGGCTCCCGGCATCATGCTCCACGTCAAGGTGCACATGTCGGCCGCCGAGGACGTCGTGCGCGACCTGCACCGGGGCGTCCGCGCCCGGCTGCCGCAGCTCGCCGCGAGCGAGGCCCCGATCCTCATGGCGAGGGTCGCGGACTCACGCAGCGAACGCCGCATGATCGAGATCGGCGCCCACGTCGTCTGCGCGGACGTCACCGACTAGCTCAGCGGCGGCGGGTGCCGGGAGGTGGAGGGCTCGCGAGGGCGGCGGTCGTCAGCGCGGCCAGCACCGGCAACCCCACGCAGACGGCGACGAGGAGCAGCCAGGGGACGCCGATCGTGGGCCACCCTGGCTCGGTGAACGGCGGAGCCGACATGTCCACGCTGACCCCGACCGGCTCCCACTCCGTGAACGGCCACGCGAACGCCGTACCGGTCACCAAACCCGCCACCGCACCCACCAGCGCCCCGAGCCCGGCGATGTAGCCCGCCTGAGCGCCCACCACGAGCCTGAGGGTCCCCCGCCGAGCGCCGACGGCCGCCATGGCCTCCAGGTCGGGTCGCAGGTCCGCCGCAGCGAGGCCCGTGGCCGCGAACGTCGCCCCGAGCACCAGCACCGCCGCGGCCCCCAGAACGGCCCACAGGTAGGGGATCCCCTGCGTCTGGTACCCGAGCTCCACCCGGACCGTGGCCCGCCCCGCAGCAGCCCGCAGGTCCCCCTGCAGGACCCTCGCCGCCCGCCGCGCCCCCTCCGGGTCGGCCACCCGGGAGGTGCCCGCGACATACAGCCGCCGCTCCGCCGTACGGAGTCCGGCAGCCTCCACCGCACCGGCGGGCAGCACACCCCCGCCCTGAGCCGGATCGGCCGCCACAGCCACCACGGCGGGCAACGTGATCGGCCCCACGGTCACCCGCCCCCCGCGCACCGCCCGCCCGTCGAACACCACGGCCTTCCCCGCGGCCAGCGCCGCGACGGCGACCGGATCCCGCCTCCCCTGGAGCAGTTCCAGCAGCGACGCGTCCCCGACGGGCAGCTCGTCCGCGGCGAAGCTCCTGCACCGATCGACGCAGGT
This sequence comes from Nonomuraea sp. NPDC050556, assembly GCF_044457355.1. Taxonomy (NCBI): domain Bacteria; kingdom Bacillati; phylum Actinomycetota; class Actinomycetes; order Streptosporangiales; family Streptosporangiaceae; genus Nonomuraea; species Nonomuraea sp. NPDC050556. The sequence continues at coordinate 817,072 of NZ_JBITGU010000004.1, forward strand.
CAACGGCTCCAACGCGAGCATGGCCGTCGCCTCGCGGCCTGCCACCACGGGCACCCCGGGAAGCGCGGCAGACACGGCGGAGCGCAACCGCGCCCACCCCGCGTCGTCCAGCCCACGCCCGCTGATCGACAGGGTTCCCAAGGGCACCGACGACACGTAGGACTCCCGGTAGTGCCGCTGGTTGCTGCTGATCGCCACCCCGGCGGCGATCGCCGAGGCCGTCGCCGCCGACACCGCCGCGACGGCGCAAGCCGTACGGACCCGATGACGGACAGCGTCCCGTACGGCCAGCCGCAGCGGGAGCCCCAGCCGCGCGGCGATCCGCCCGGAAACCCCCACCAGCCACGGCGTCAACGCCACGAGCCCGAGCTGCCCCAGCACAGCGGCAGCAAAGATCCACCTGAACCAGTCGAAAGACCATGTCCACCACAGCGCGCCCACAGCCACCGCGACCCCGGCGAGCAGCAGGAAGAGCCCCAACCCCGGCAACCAGCCACGCGGGCGGACCCGAAGCCCCAGCGCCGGGAGCAGTGCCGCGATCACCGCGCTGACCAGGCCGAGCACCACCATCCACCGCACCGAGGACCAGGGCACGTCGGGCGGTCCGATCGTGCCGGTCCACCGGGCGGCCAGGGGCGCGACCAGGAGCGCCGCCCCGATCCCGAGCGCTCCGGCGAGCGGCGCGGCCAGTCCGCCGAGGGTGAGGCCGTCGGCCAGCGCCACCATCCGGACATGCCGCGCGGAGCCGCCCTGGGCGGTGATCACGGCGAGCTCGTCGCGCCGCCCGCGGAACCCGACGGCGAATCCGGGCCCGGCCGTAAGTACGGTGACCAGCATCGCCATGACCGCCTCGGCCCCATCCATGATCACGGTCAGCGGGTCGACGTAGTCGGCCGTCAGCCAGGGGCCCGTGACCGGCTGGGGGAGCCACTGGGGCGAGGTGTTCGCGGTCATCGTGCCGGGCAGCGCGACGATCTCGCGGGTGTTGGGCTTGTTCGGGTGGTCGATCACGCCGACCACTCTCAGCCTGGCCCCCTGCCTGGTCTCCAGGACCTGGCGTCCGGAGAGCCGCGGCGTGACCACGACCTCCCCCTTGACCGAGGGCAGGCGCCCCGACGACAGGGTGCGCATGCCCCCTGTCGTCCGCAGGTCCACCTCCATGCCGTGGACCCGTTCGAACCCGTGGTCGAGCCGCACCTCGACCGCGCTCTCGGCGACCAGCGCGGGAGCCTCCTCCGACGGCGAGACCGCCAGGGTCGCCCGCAGCGTGAGCACACCGGTGATCAGGCAGATCGGCAGCCCGATCATCACCATGGTGAGCGCGCTGCGCCGCTTGGATCGCAGGAGTCCGCGTCGCGAGAGGCGAAGCGCGGGGGTGATCCACATCTCGCGGAGACTAGCTCACGCCAGCCGCCTGGTCAGCCGGACGCGGATCGGGAGCAACCCACCCACCAGGGCGGCGAGCAGCGGCAGGCCGACGGCCACGGCGAGCGCGAACCCCCAGGGCACCGACACGGCGTGCTCCCGCGGATCCATGGCGTACGGCCAGGCCAACGCCACCCCGGTGACCGTACCCGCCACCACGCCCACCAGCGCCCCCAGCCCGGCGATGTACCCGGCCTGGGTGGCGAGCACGAGCCGCCGCGTCAGCGCGGGCGCGCCGATCGCGGCCAGCGCGGCCTGTTCCGGGCGCAGGTCGGCGGCCGCGAGCCTGGTGGCGACCAGCGTCCCGCCCACCACCAGCACCAGCGCGCCGACCAGCATGATCAGCAGAGGGAGCGGGGCGTTGGGATCGTAGCCGTCCTCCACGTAGAGGTCGGCCCCGCTGGCGGCCCCGACCAGGTCGCGTTCAAACCTGAGGGGCTCGGCCGGGACGGCCGCCGCGTACAGGCGCCGGTTCACGATCTTGAGCCCTGCCTGCTCCAACCCCTGGCGCGCGAGTACGGCGCCGCCCTGGTGGGGGTCGGCCGACGGCGCGTAGACCGCCGGCACGCTGAACGACGGGGGGCTGTCCCCCTCTCCGAGCGCGGACACGCTCAGCATGAGCCGCCCGTTCCGCACCAGTTCCTGGTCGAACACCACCGCCCTGCCGCCGGCGAGCGCTGCGGCGGCAACTGGATCGTCGCGCCCCTGGACCAGCCTGAGCAGCGACGGGTCGCCGATGGGCAGGTCGGCGCCGTTCCGCCCGTAGCTGTTGTCGTGGTAGCCGCGCAGGTTCTCCGTGGTGAGGCCGAGCATGAGCTGCCTGCCGCGGGCGTCGGTCGCCGCGCCTGCCTCGACCGTGCGCGCGGGCAGCCGCTCGGCCACCAGCTTCCTGACCCTGTCCCAGCCCGCGTCGTCGGCACCGCGCGCGCCGACCATCGTGGTGCCTGCGGGAAGTCCCGGGTAGTAGGCGTCACGGGCGGCCACGTCGTTGCTGTTCACGCTGATGGCGATGGCCAGGACCGTGGTCGTGGTGGCCATGACGGCCGCCGCGGCGGAAGCCGTACGGATGCGGTGTCGTGCCGCGTCGCGGACGGACAGCCGCATCGGGAGGGGAAGACGGGCGGCGAGCCGCCCCGAGGTCTTGACCAGCCAGGGCATGAGCGCGACCAGGCCGAGCTGGATGAGTACGGCTGCCGCGAGCACCCACGCGTCGTCCTCGCGCAGCGCGAGGTAGGTCGCGGCGAGCCCGGCCACCGCCAGCGCCAGCCCCATGCGCGGCCGCCCCGCCCTGGCATGGATCTCCGGCGTACGGCCGGCCAGGACGAGCGCCGCCGGCTGCCTGCCCGCCTGGACGGCGGGGACGAGCGCCGCGAGCAACCCGCTGACCAGCCCGAGGGCGGCCACGCCGAGCACGTAGAGCCAGGGCACCTCGACCGGCCCGAGCATCCCGCCCAACCGCCCGGCGACGGGCGAGCCGGCGATCCCGAGCACGACGCCGAGCACGGTCGCGAGCACGGCGGCAGAGCCGCCCAGGATGAGCCCGTCGGCCAGCACGACGGTACGCAGGTGGGACGGCGAGGCGCCGTGCGCGGCGAGCATCGCCAGCTCCCTGCGCCTGCGCCTGAGCCCCACGGCGAAGGCGGGCCCGGCCAGCAGGACCGTCTCCAGGACGGCCATGACCACCCCGGTGGCGACGGCGACGACGAGTTCCCGATGGCTGATCGCCATCCTCCAGGGGACGGCGCCCGGCGGGTCGTTGATCACCGCCCTTGACACGACGCGAAGGCCCGATTTGTTGATCCTCTGCACGGCCTCCCAGGTGACCGGGGCCGCCGTGTCGGCGAGCCAGCCGGTGCCGCGGTCCTCCTGGCGCGCCGGGAGCAGGACGCCTGGCATGCCGGTGACCTCCAGGACGGAGGTCATGTGGGGGTGCCTGTAGACACCGACCACGCGCACCTGGCGCGGCTCGCGGGTGACCTTGATCGTGTCGCCGACCCCGACGCCGCGCTCCGCCAGCCCCTCGGACACCATCACCTCGCCGGGCGAGGCCGGGAAGGCGCCGCTGACCAGGGTGCGGATCCCCCGGGTGAGCGGGTCGCGCACGTCCAGCTCGACGGCGCCGACCTCGTCGTAACCGTCCTTCAGCCACGCCTCGGCGAAGCCCACGTTGTAGGGCAGCACGCGCCGCGCGCCGAGCAGCTTCGCCACCTGCTCCCCCGTGAGCGGGGCGCCTGACCGCCGCTCTCCCGACGAGTAGCCGTTGGCGTCGGGATCCTGCTCGATCGGGCCCTGGGTACCCGTGGTGAACACCGCGGCCTCCGCGACGGCACCGAGGTTTCCGCCGAGCGCCTCGCGGCTGTTGACGTCGACGGTCGCCATGATCGTCATGGCACAGGTGATGACCAGGACCGGCAGGCCGATCATGGCCATGACGAGCGCGCTGCGGCCCTTCGCCCGCCGGATGTCGCGCCACGACAGGCGCAGTAGCGCCCTCATCTGGCACTCTCCAGCGGCGTGTCCGTCGAGTCCGCCACCTGCCCGTCGCGCAGGAACACCACCCGGTCCGCCCACGCGGCGTAGCGCGGCTCGTGGGTGACGAGCAGCACGGCGGCCCCCGCGTCCGCCCTGGCGCGCAGGATCTGCAGGATCTCGTCGCCCGTCCTGGTGTCGAGCGCCCCCGTGGGCTCGTCGGCGAGCAACAACCGCCGCTCCCCCACCAGCGCCCGCGCGATGGCCACGCGCTGGCGCTGCCCGCCGGACACCTCTTCGGGGAACCGTTCCGCCATGTGCTCCATGCCCACCTCGGCCAGCACCGCCAGGGCCTCGGCCCGCGCCTGCCCCGAACGCACGCCGTCGAGCTCGCGCGGCAGCATGACGTTCTCCACGGCGGTCAGCGACGGGATGAGGTTGAGGTCCTGGAAGACGTAGCCGACGCTTCTGCGCCGCAGCGCCGCCAGGTCCTTCACCCCGGCCAGGTCCTGGCCTTCGACGAGTACGGTGCCCGTGGTGGCCAGGTCGAGCCCGCCGGCCAGGTTGAGCAGGGTCGACTTGCCCGACCCCGACGGCCCCATGACCGCGACCAGCTCGCCCGCGGCCGCCTCCAGGTTCACCCCGCGCAGCGCGTGCACGGCTGCCGCCCCCTCGTCGTGCACCCTTCCGACCTCGCTCAGCCGGACAACAGTCATTGAAGAGCCTCCTTGAGTACGGCTTCGCAGTGGTCCAGCCACCGCTGCTCGGCCTCGGCCTGGAAGATCATGGAATCGAGCACGAGCCGCTGCCCCGTCGCGCCTTCCGCAGCGCGCTTGGCCCGGGTGAGCTCCTGCAGCGTGCGCATGGTCGCGGTGCGCTGCGTCCTGACGACCGCCTCGACCCCGTCGTACCTGGCGGCGATGGCCATCGCGAGCTTGATGACGAGCTCGTCCCGGGGCCGGTCGGACTGGGCGACGGGGGTGCTGAACCATCGCTCCATCTCGGCCCGACCGGCCTCGGTGATCGTGTAGACGACCCGGCCCTGGTCATCCGCCTCTCCCGGCGCGACGAGACCGTCGCGTTCCATGCGGGAGAGCGTCGTGTAGACCTGGCCGATGTTGAGCGGCCAGGTCGCCCCCGTGGACGACTCGAACTCGGACCTCAGCTGGTAGCCGTAGTGCGGTCCGCGGCTCAGAAGGGCCAGGAGCCCGTGCCTGATCGACATGAATACTGAGTATGCATACGCAGTATGCTGAAGGCAAGAGATCCCCGTATTCTGGACACGGAACACAGTTCCGCCCGATACTCGGGAGATGAGCTCGACGCAACCCCCATTTCGCGCCTCCGATGGGGAACGTGATCGCGCGATCGGCGAGCTCCGCGACCGCGCCGTCGAGGGAAGGCTGTCCCACGACACCTTCCTGGGCCGGGTGGACCAGGCGTTAAGGGCTCGCAACCGCTACGAGCTGGACGAGCTCGTCGCCGATCTGCCCCCGCCTGCCACGTTCCGGCAACGCCTGACCGACATGGTGGCCTCGGTCTCCGACTTCACGACCCGCCTGCAGTCGGCGTGGCGCAGGCCGCGCCTGCCGAGGCTGGCGCTGCCCGACGACAGCAGGCTCCGCTACGTCGTGGGCCGCGGCTCGGCCTGCGACCTGGTCCTGTCCGACCTGACGGTCTCCCGCGTGCACGCCGAGCTGCGCCGCGAGGGCGACGGCGGCTGGATGCTCGTCGACCTCGGCTCGCTCAACGGCACCAGGCTGAACGGCTGGCGCCTCGTCGGCCCGGCCCGGGTCAGGTCGGGCGACGAGATCTCCTTCGGCGACTGCGGCTTCCTGGTCAGCTCCGGCCAGCCATCACTTCCGCGTTGAGCTGGTAGCGCCGGGTCAGCACGATCGCCACGGCGATGAACAGGGCGGGCAGCAGCGTGCCGCCGAACAGCACCGCCTGCAGCGCCGAGTCCGACTGCTCGATGCGCGTCTTGGCGTCCGACTCCACGAACCCGGCAGCGCCGAGCACCCAGCTCAGCACCAGCGCGCCGAACGCGAACACCACGGTCTCGCACGCCGTCCACAGCCCGGTGAACACCCCGGCCCTGCGCTTGCCCGTGGTCATCGCATCGTGGGCGATCACGTCGGACATCATCGAGAACTGCAGCAGCTGGATCCCGGCGTAACCGACGCCGACGAAGAACACGCACACGTGCGCGTAGATCGAGCCGAACTGCGGCGTGAGCGCCATCCCCGCCGCGCCTGACATGAACAGCACCGACGCCAGGACCATCGCGCCGCGCTTGTCCAGCCGCTTGGCCAGCCACACCCATAGCGGCATCGTCAGCAGGATCGGCCCGACCAGGCAGGCGAAGAGCGTGGTGGTGGCGTCCGGGTTCCCGAGCGTGTAGGTGGCGAAGTAGGGCGCTCCGGCCAGCATCGTGCCCGCGGCGAACATCTGCGCGCAGCTGAACCCGAGCAGGATCAGGAAGTGCTTGTTGGTCCGCGCCACGGCCAGCTGGGCCTTGATGGACGGCTCCGCCTCCGCGTGGCTCACGACCGGGGCCTTGGCCGTACCGAAGAAGGTGCCCAGCATGGCGGCGAGCAGGATGGTCCCGATGACGATGCCCATCAGCCGGTAGCCGCCCGAGCCGTTGGCGATGATCGGGGCGACCGCGCCGGAGAGCAGGATCGAGACGCCCAGGAAGATCATCCGCCACTGCAGCAGCGACGAGCGCTCGTGGTAGTCGTCGGTCATCTCCGGCGGCATCGCCTTGTACGGCACCTCGAAGAAGGCGAAAGCCGTAGCCGTGAGGAAGAAGAAGAACCCCACATACAGCGCGGCGGGCACGCCGGTCAGCGGCGGTCCGGCGAACGTCAGCGCGAACGTCAGCGGCAATGTCAGCGCGCCGAGCAGCAACCACGGGCGTCTGGCGCCGAATCTGGATACCGTGCGGTCCGAGCGCTGCCCGACCCACGGGTTGATGATCATGTCCCAGACCTTGGGCAGGAACACCACGAGCCCGGCCAGCCAGGCGGGTACGGCCAGCTGATTGGTCATGTAGAAGAGGAGGAGCAGCCCGGGGACCGTGGAGAAGGTGCCCGTGCAGAACGATCCGATGCCGTAACCGACCCGCACGCTGCGCGGCACGGTGGCGAGGGCTGTGGCCATTGCCACATTACAGCCGAACGAGCGTCCGTTCGGTACCTAAAGATACGGAAATTTGCGGATTACAGCCCGGCGCGCCCGGCTCATGATCCGATGGAGAACCCCCAGCCCCATTTGGAGACCCACATGCGGCGCACCTCTGCCTCTCTCGTCGCGGGCGCGCTGGTCGCGACCCTGGCGTGGGCGTCCAGCCCCACGTCGCCGGCGACCGCCCTCGACCCTTCACCTGGCGTGGCCGACCTCGTCCAGGACATCAACCAGATACTCGGCGACTCCCGCCTGACCGTCGGCCGCGCGGCGGTCGTGGTCAAGAGCGCGGCCAACGGCGAGGAGCTCTACGCCACCGACGCGGGCAAGCTCATGACGCCCGCCTCGAACACCAAGCTGTTCACCTCGGCCGCGGCCGCCGAGACGCTCGGCCTCGACTACCGCTTCGACACCAGCGTGCTGGCCGGTGGCCGTCGCGTGGGGTCCGCCCTGACCGGCGACCTCGTCCTGCGCGGCACCGGCGACCCGACCATGCTCGCGGCCGACTACGACGCCCTCGCCGCGAAGGTGGCCGACGCGGGTGTCAAGCTCGTCACCGGCAAGCTGGTCGCCGACGACACCTGGTTCGACTCCGTACGACTGGGCCAGGACTGGGCCTGGGACGACGAGACCGCCTACTACGCGGCGCAGATCTCCGCGCTCACCGCCTCCCCCGACACCGACTACGACGCCGGATCGGTGATCGTCTCGGTGGCCGCCGACGGCGACAAGGTCAAGGTGACCACCACGCCGGAGACCGACTACTTGAAGATCGTGAACAAGGCGACCGTGGGCGCGGAGACCGACGTTCTCATCGAGCGCCAGCACAGCACCAACACGGTCGTCATCACCGGCACCGTGGCCGACCCCTACGACGAGTGGGTCGCCGTCGACAACCCGACCGCCTACAGCGCCTCCCTGTTCCGCAAGGCGCTGACCAAGCACGGCGTGCGCGTCCTCGGCCCCACGGTCACCGGCGCTGCCCCGGCGAACGCCACCGAGCTGACCAAGCACCAGTCGATGCCGCTGAGCCAGCTGCTCGTGCCGTTCCTCAAGCTGAGCAACAACATGCACGCCGAGATCCTCACCAAGGCCATGGGCCGCAAGGTCTCCGGGCAGGGCACGTGGTCGGCCGGGCTCAAGGTGACCAGCGACTTCGCGGCCGCCAACGGCGTCAAGGTGCTCAACCTGCGCGACGGCTCCGGCCTCTCGCGCCGCGACGGCGTCACGCCCACCTCGATCACGCAGCTGCTGCTCGCGGTGCGCGGCAAGCCGTGGTACCAGACCTGGTACGACGCGCTGCCGATCGCGGGCAACGCCGACCGCTTCACCGGCGGCACGCTGCGCAACCGCATGCGCAACACCCCGGCGGCGAACAACGTGCACGCGAAGACGGGGTCGCTGACGAGCGTGACGTCGCTGTCCGGCTACGTCACCAGCGCGGACGGCGAGCCGCTGGTCTTCTCGATCCTCCTCAACCAGTACCTCTCGGGCTCGCCGAAGGACATCGAGGACAAGATCGCTGTACGGCTCGCGAAGTTCAGCCGGGCCAACCCGGACAACACGGTCCAGCTCCGGTCGGAAACTCCGGCCGCCGACTCGCCGGACCTCGAGTGCTCGTGGCTCAAGCCAGCAGAGTGCTGATTTCCCATTGACGGGAGCCCGGTCACCGATGGTGGCCGGGTTCTTTTCATTATCGTGTGAAGTACGCCACAACAACCGTTCTCTTAACCGTCCGTTCTCTCAGCACCCCCGTCCCTATAGGTAGGTTTCTTTACTGTAGGACGCGGGATGCCTGAGAAACAGGGGGTTCGTGGCGTGTCATCCACCATGGTCGCCGCACGGACAGAAAAGCAGAATTTCCTTCCACAGCCACCAACTGATTCCGAAATATCGCTCTATTTTGGGCCCCAGCGCCGTTGGGTGTTGCTTGCGATCCCCTTATCGTTAACCTTTACCGCTGGAACATTGTTCTTATTCTCCTTGCGCCATCCGATTCTCATCCCCTTTCTCGTGGCGTTGGTCGCGAACCTCACCGGCTGGCTGCTCTCCTTCGTGGACGGCCAGCGCCAGCGCTCCACCACCTGGGAATCACACCTGTTGCTGGTCCGGTCGTGGCGGCCGCGTGCCGTACCGGCTGTCGACGTCTTCCTGCCGACGCTGGGCGAACCCCTGGACGTGCTGCGCAACACCTTCGTCCACGTGGCCGCCATGGAGTGGAACGGTCCGCTCACCACCTGGGTCCTGGACGACGCCGCCCGGCCGGAAGTCGCCGATCTTGCTGATGAGTACGGCTTCCGCTACGACTCGCGCCCCGACCGCGGCCACCTGAAGAAGGCGGGCAACCTCAACCACGGGCTCGGCCTCAGCGACGCGCCGCTGATCGCCGTCTTCGACGCCGACTTCTGCCCGCGGCCCGACTTCCTCCACCACCTGGTCCCCTACCTGGAGGACCCGCAGGTCGCGATCGCGCAGTCGCCGCAGTTCTTCGACACCGAGCCGGACATGCCGTGGGTGCAGCGCACGGCGGGCGCGGCGCAGGAACTGTTCTACCGCTGGCTGCAGCCCTCGCGCGACGCGGACGGCGGCGCCATCTGCGTCGGCAGCAACGTCGTCTACCGGCGCGAGGCGCTGGACAAGATCGACGGCTTCCCCAAGATCGACCACAGCGAGGACATCTACACGAGCGTCGCGCTGATGCGGCACGGGCTGCGCACCAAGTACGTGCCCGTCCTACTGGCCAAGGGGCTGTCGCCGGACAACGTGAGCTCCTACGTCGCCCAGCAGTACCGCTGGGCGATGGGGTGCCTGAGCCTGCTGTTCAGCCGCGACTTCCACACCACGCCGATGCCCTGGCGGGTGCGGGTCTCCTACTGGAGCGGGTTCCTGTCCTACTTCGTGTCCGCGATCAACATCGCGGCGATCCCGCTGCCTGGGCTGATCATGCTGTTCGGGTATCCGGGGGACGTCCGGGCCTGGCACATGATCCCGTTCATCGGGCCGCTGTGGGTCTCGCTCGTGCTGCTGCCCGCGGTCTCGGTGGGGCGCTACCGGTTCGAGGTGTTCCGGGCGCAGACGCTCTACGCGTACTGCCATCTGTTCGCGATCTGGCACGCCGTACGCAACCAGGTCGCCGCGTGGGAGCCCAGCGGCGCAGGGCAGGCGCGCTCGCGACTGGTCCGCACCGTGAGCCGGATCGCGCTCGCCTGGCTGGCCCTCACCACCGCCGCGACCTGGGCGGGCATCGCCTGGCGCGCACCCCAGTACGGCTGGGACCACTACTGGGCGCTCACCGCGTTCGCCGTGGCCAGCACCTACATCGCCGTTCCGCTGATCCGCGATCTCTGGAGATCACTCCGATGAACCACCGACTGCGCTGGCCCGAGGCTCTGGCCATTACCGCGCTGCTGCTGTTCGCCGCCGTCCTCGCCTCCGGCTGGGCCGTACTCCCGCCCCTGGCGCCATGAGCGGGTGGGCGCACCGGGACGACATCGAGGGGCTGCGCGCGGTCGCGGTCCTGCTCGTGCTGGGGTTCCACGCGGCCGTTCCCGGGCTGGGGGGCGGGTTCGTCGGCGTGGACGTCTTCTTCGTGATCTCCGGGTTCCTCATCACCGGGCTGATCCTGCGCGACCTCGGCCAGGGGCGCTTCTCCCTGGCGGACTTCTACGCCAGGCGGGCCAGGCGCATCCTGCCCGCGGCGGGTGTGGTGCTGGTCGTGACGGCTGTCGCGGGATGGGTGTTGCTTCCCGGCGTGCGGCTGCAGGACCTGGCGGGCGACGTGCTCACCGCTGCCCTTTACATCGCCAACTGGCGGTTCATCGGGCAGCAGACCGACTACCTCGCCGCTGAGCGGGATCCCAGCCCGCTGCTGCATTACTGGTCGCTGGCGGTGGAGGAGCAGTTCTACCTGGTGTGGGCGCCGTTGGCATTGCTGGCGTTCTGGGTGGCTGGGCGTCGGCTCGTGGGTGTGCTGGCGGTGGTGCTGACCGGTGGGTCGCTCGCGCTCTGCCTCACGTGGGACGGCCCTGCCGCCTATCTGGCCTCGCCGTCCCGCGCGTGGCAGTTCGGCGTGGGCGCCCTGGCCGCCCTGGCCACACCCCACGTAACCCGCCTCTTCACCGACAAACCCCCAGCCCTCACTCCACCACGCTCTGAAACCCCATCCCTCACCTCACCCCGCCCAGGAACGCCAGCCCTCACTTCCCCAATCGGGACATTGCCCCGATTTCTCGCGGCCCTGCTCGGAACGGCAGGCGTGGTGGCCCTCGCCTGGTCCCTGCCCCTCGGCGAGACCGCCTACCCAGGCCCCGAGGCACTCGCCCCGACACTCGGAACCGCAGCGATCATCCTGTTCCGCTCCCCCATCTCCACCCTGCTCTCCCTGCCATGGCTGCGCTTCCTGGGCAAACTCTCCTTCTCCTGGTACCTCTGGCACTGGCCGGTTCTCGTACTCACCGAAGCCGCACTCGGCCAGCAACCATGGCCGATCAAGGCCGCACTGGCCCTGGCCTCGGTGCTGCCCTCCTGGCTGACCCTCCACCTGATCGAGAATCCGGTACGGCTCTCGCCAGTCGTGTCCGCCCGCCCACGCAGCGGCCTGGCCGTGGGCACCGCCGCCATGATCATCCCGGTGACCGCAGCACTGCTGCTGGGCCGCGCCGCCGTACCCGACCAGACGACCACCGTCACGGTCGCCGCCACCGCCCCCACCGTGAACGCGGCCGCGGCCAGAACCGACTACCCACCATCACAGGGCTGCGAGGTCGCCCTGACCGCCACCATCAGCCCACCCTGCCTCTTCACCCCCACCCCCACCTACGGCCGCTCCGCAGAAACCGGCACCGGGACCAACCCGGGGACCGGGACGGACACCGGCACCGGGACCAGGACCAGCACCGGAACGGATTCTGGCACCGGAACGGACGCCAGCGCGGGGACGGACGCTAGCACCGGGACGAGCACAAGGACCGGGACCACCCCTGGCAGCGAGCGAATCGTGCTGATCGGCGACTCCCACGCAGGACAGTGGTTCACCATGGCCAGACGCATAGCCCAGCGACGCGGCTGGACGCTGGAGATGCTGACCAAACCAGGCTGCCCCCTACCAACCCTCACCGTCATCGACCCCAGGCTGGGCCGCGAATACCACGAATGCGACACGTGGCGCGAGAACACCCTGCGACGCCTGGAATCCGAGCCCGCACCCCGCCTGATCCTCTTCACCTCACTGGACACCTACGCCGACCCCGCAACCACAACCAAGGCCTGGGCAACAACCCTCGAACGCCTCGGCCGCATAGGCCCCCCGCTCGTATACCTCCGCGACACCCCCATGCCCGGCCTGGACATCCCAGCCTGCCTGTCCACCAAACCAGCCGCCCAGTGCACCTTCCCCCGCACCCAGCGAGAAGACCCGCTGTCCAAGACGAGCCGCCCAAGAATCTGGCACATCCAGGCCAACGACGTACTCTGCCCAGCCACCACCCCCACCTGCCCCGCAGAACTGGACGGTGTGGTTCTCTACCGCGACGACTCCCACCTCACCAACACAGCGGTAGAACGCCTGGCCCCCAGGCTGGAACAGGACCTCGAAGACCTCGACCTGATCCCCACGGTCCTATGAGGCGCGTCCTGCTAAGCCTCCTCCTGCTCCTCTCCACCGCCGGATGCGGCGGTGGAGGTGGAGGGGGTTGGCACGAGGTGTTCCGCGACGACTTCACCGGCACAGGCAAGATCTCATCCAACTGGCTACACGACCTCGGCACCTGCTACCCGGGATGCCCGGCACCCCAGTGGGGCACAGGCGAGATAGAGACAATGACCGACGCCTTGGACAACGTGGCCCTGGACGGCCGCGGCCACCTGGCCATCACCCCACAATTACGCAACGGCCAGTGGACGTCAGGAAGAATCGAAACCCGCCGCGCCGACTTCACCATCCCACCGGGAGGAACGCTCCGCGTAGAGGCCCGCATAGCCCTGCCCGCCGTGAACCCCCGAACCGGCGCCGGCTACTGGCCCGCCTTCTGGATGCTCGGCAGCAAGCTCCGCGACGGTTACACCGGCTGGCCAGCCGTAGGCGAGATCGACATCCTGGAAGCAGTGAACGGCAGACCATCGGTGCTGGCCGCCATGCACTGCGGCGTGACACCCGGCGGCCCCTGCCAGGAACCACAGGGCCTCAGCTCAGGCGAACACCCCTGCCCCAACTGCCACGGCACCTTCCACACCTACGCCGTAGAGATGACCGAAGCCAGGACCACATGGTTCCTGGACAACAAGCCGTATTTCTCCCTGAACCGCAGCCTGCCAGGCGCTTTCTTCCTGATCCTCAACGTAGCGATCGGCGGCGGCTTCCCCACCGCCTTCGGCGGAGGCCCAACCGACGCAACACTCCCCGGCCAGCCCATGCTCATCGACCACGTAACCGTCCAAACAAAGCCCCAACCATAACGCCAACCCCCACCACCCCCACCGCCCGCGCCCCCGAAGAAGGAGGCGCCCACAAGACCGCCCCATACACGCACCCACCCGAGAGGACGCCCACCCTCCCGCAGAGGTGGCCAACCCCGTCGAGAGGGGCCAGCCACCAACGGCGACTGCGCCCACCCACGCGCGCAACCCACCCGAGCGGGCGCCCGCCCACTCGCGAGATCCACCCCGAGCGGGCGCCCGCCCGCTCTCTGCGCGCAAGCGGCCCACCACAAGCGGGCACTCGCCCACCCCGCGGCCGACCTCCCAAGAAGAGACCCACCGCCAACAGCGGCTGCACCACTCACCCACGCGCGCAACCCACCCCGAATGGGCGCCCGCCCACTCGCCCACTCGCGAGATCCCCCCGAGCGGGCGCCCGCCCACTACACGGCCAACCTCCTCAGAAGAGGCCGCAAGTCTCGCGGGAGGGGGCCACCCGCGACAGCGCCCTTCCACCCGAGAACGGCTACCCACCGAGAGGAGGCATGCCCCGACGAAGGCGGTCGTGTGGGAGAGGTGAGGAAGTTGGACGCTTGAGGGGTGGGATGCGTTTACCGAGGTCGGTGGGTTGATTGTTACGAATGGGACACATGGAGCTCCAGATATCGGGAGATTTCTAGAGACATGTCCCATCTGCGCACACCAGAATGCGGGTTCGAAGCAGCGTCTAACCCCCTTTCGGAGGACATCGTGCGCAGACAGCTCCAGGCACTCGCCTGCCTAGGGAGTCTGGCGGCATTGAGCACTCCCGTCGCCACCGCTCACGCGGAGACCGCCGCACAGCAACGAGCGTGCCGCGTCGTCGCCGCCGCCCCCTACATCGACGCCAAGGGCATGATCCGCGGCGCGGGCGCCAGAAGCGGCTGCGACGAATCCACAAGACTGCGCGTAAGGATCAAGCAGGCGGTCAGCGGCCCCGACCGCACGCTGAAGAGCGGCTCCAGGCTCGTGACCAACGGCCGGATCGTCGTCGGCGTCCCCTGCACCAACGACGGCCGCGTCTACTACGTGGTGGCGCTCGACTACCAGGGGGCGGTCAAGCGGTCCAAGGCGGTACGGCTGGCCTGCGGCACCACCCCCACCCCGACCCCCACGCCAACGACCAGCACCTCGGCACCCACGCCGACCCCGACGCCCACGACCCCGGGTGGCGGTGGCACAGCGGTGGAGGACGAGGTCGTCAAGCTCACCAACGAGGCCAGGACGGCGAACGGCTGCAAGGCGCTCACCCACGACCCGCAGCTACGCGCCGCCGCCGAGGGACACTCGGCGGACATGGCCGCGAAGGGCTACTTCAGCCACACCTCCCAGGACGGCCGCAACCCCGGCGACCGCATCAAGGCGGCGGGCTTCTCCCCGGTGCGGACGTGGGGCGAGAACATCGCGATGGGCCAGAGGACGGCCGAGTCGGTGGTGCAGGGGTGGCTCAACAGCCCTGGACACCGCGCCAACATCATGAACTGCGCCTTCACCCACATCGGCGTCGGCCACGACCCCAAGGGCCCCCACTGGACCCAGGTCTTCGCCGCCCACTGACCCGCGAACGCGAGGGTCGTGAGGGCCACCCACGTAGGCCAGAGGCTGGTGGATGGTCCCCCGGCCTCGGGCCCTCCGGAGGTTGGCGAATGGTCTCCCAGCCTCTGACCCTCCGGAGGCTGGCAGATGGTGGGTTAGCAGCCGACCCGCCATCCATCAGACCCAGACCTCTGCTCTCCAGCCACCGACCTCCATCCATCCACCGAAGGGACCACCCTCCCCGACACCCCTCATCCACCCCAGAAACGCCCATGAGACCGGCCATACACCCTCCGTGGACTGGTCACTGGGCCTGGGAGCGCCGGGCCCTCCCCGCGCGGCCCTCGTGCCGCGCCGGTCCCCACCGCCCACCCGGCGCTCCCCTGGGCGGGCCCGTCCGCAGCCCCCGCACGCGCCGCCGACGGGCCCGCCCACCTTCCCGCGAACCCCTTGGGAGATGGGCTGTGGCATACGAGCGCTGGCGTAGTGGACGGGCTTGCAGTGAGTGGCGAGCACCCCTGAGTGAGCGCGTGGGGCGTAGCAGGCGGGCTCGTCGCCCCTGGGTAGCGAGTGGGCGAGTGTGAGTGGGGTATCACAGGCGACGTTGCGGAGGGCGTAGCTGTGTAGGTGAGGAGTGTTCCCTGGAAGATCAGGGCGGCCACGGTCGGCCGGTGGGCGGTACGGCGGCCTGCCGTACAGGAAGAGCCGTGCAGGAAGCTCACGAGAGCTTTCCTGTACGGCCTGCCCGGGAGGGTGTTACGAGTGGGTGGCCAAGGGTGGGGTGGAGTGGGCGCCGTCTTCGAAGGCGGTCTGGAAGGCGGCCTCCCCCAGCGCCGCCACCGTGCGGGTGGTGATGCGGTTGACGTCCGTGCGTTCCGCCGGTGGCAAGGGCATGCCCACCGAGTCCCTGCAAGCCGCCGCCGCCCCCAGCAGCCGGGCAGCGCGGGTGGGTTCGCCGGCCAGTGACTCCGCCCCCGCCAACCCCTCCAACGCCAACGCGATAGCTCTGGGGTCGCCGGTCGAGCCCGCCAGCTCGTACCCCTCCAGGTGCAACGCCAGCGCCGCCGCCGCGTCACCCCGCAGCTCGGCGATGAAGCCCAGCTCGGCCATCACCAGCGCCGTCCCCATCTCCCCGTCGATCTTCAGGAGCCACTCCATCCACGACCGCAGCCGCGTCTCCGCCTCGTCCAGCCGCCCCTGCCGCCTGGCCGACAGGGCGAGGCCGATGTCGGCGAAGTGCTCCGCGTAAAGGTCACCCTGCTGGACGGCCAGCTCCCGAGCCCGCTCGTGCAGCTCGTCGGCGCGCGCCCAGTCGCCGGTCAGCAACGCGATACGGCCCAGCCCGGACAACCCGCGCGACACCTCGGGCCACAGTTCGAGCTCCTCCGCGACCTGCAACGCCTGCGTGTGCAGGTCGTCCGCGCGCCGGTAGTCGGCGGAGATCTCGGCGAGCGCCGCCAGCTGGCTGGTCGTCTGGAACAGCCCGGCACGGTCGCCGAGCTCCTGGAAGAGCGCGGCGCCGCGTTCGCTGTCGCGTTTCACGGCCGCGAAGTCGCCCCTGACCATGGCGTGGGAGGCGCGCATGCTGAGCGCGGCCGCGGTGCCCCATCGATCGCCGATGTCCTCGAAGGTGGCCAGCGCGTCCGCCAGCAGCGCCCCGGTCGCGCCGAGCTCGCCCTGGCCCCACTGCGCGAAGCCGAGGAACCACTCCATGCGCGCCACCCGCCCCCGCTCGCCGGACTCCCTGAGTAGGCGCAACGCCTCCATGCCCTTGACGCCCTGCTGCGGGCAGCCCCTGAGCTTGATCGTCAGCCCGGCGTGCCACACCATCGCCTCAGCCCTGGCGGCGGTCGGCGCGGCGCCGGGGATGGACAGGGCGAGGTCGAGCGCGCGCCGCCCCTCGTCGAAGCGGCCACGCAGCGTCCAGTACCAGGCCAGGGCGTTGACCAGGCGCAACGCCTCCTCCGCCGCGAGGTAGTGCACGGCGGTGTCGAGGGCGGAGCGCAGGTTGGCGCTCTCGGCGTCGAGCGCCGACAGCCAGGCGCGCTGGCCGTGACCGCGCAGGTGGGTCTCGGCCTCCTCGGCGAACGCGACGTAGTGGGCGAGGTGGCGCCGCCGCATCAGATCGGCCTCACCCGCCTCCTCCAGCCGCTCGGCGCTGTAGGCGGCCACGGACTCGAGCAGCCGGTAACGCAACCCGCTCGGCGGAAGGGCGACACTCTGGGGAGCGGGAACGAAGCCCCCGGTACGGCTCGCCACGGTGACCACGAGGGAGCGGTCCACCAGGCGGGCCAGGGCGTCGAGCACGTCATAGGGCTCCACGTCGTGCCCGGAGCACAACGCCTCAGCCGTCTCCAGCGTGCACCCGTCGCAGTGCACCGACATCCGGCGCAACACCACCCGCTCCGCGTCCGACAGCAGCTCCCAGCTCCAGTCGATCATGGCGCGCAACGTCTGCTGCCGCACCGGCGCGTCCCGCCGCCCTGCCCCCAGCAACCGGAACCTGTCGTCGAGCCGGTCGAGCAGCTGGGCTGGGCTGAGCACCCGTATCCGCGCCGCCGCCAGCTCCAGCGCCAGCGGAATCCCGTCCAGCCGGACGCAGATCGCCGCCACGTCGGCGGCGTTGCCCTCGTCGACCACGAAGCTGGGCGCGGCCGCCCGAGCACGGGCCGCGAAGAGCTGCACAGCGCTGGAGGACGCGACGTCCACAGAGGAACCTGCGACGCCGTGAAGGGCCGCTGAGCCGGGCAGGTCGAGCGGCGGCACCGGCCGCAGCACCTCGCCCGTCATGTTGAGCGGCTCGCGGCTGGTGGCCAGGATGGTCACGTGCGGCGATGACTTCAACAGCTCCTGGACCAGAGTCCCCACCGGATCCATGAGGTGCTCGCAGTTGTCGAGGATCAGCAGCAGCCGCCGGTCGCCCACGGCGTCCATGAGGCGGCAGCCCTCCCCGGGGTGGTGCGTGACGTCGTCGCGCACGCCGAGCGCGCTGGTCATCGCGTCGTAGACGGCCATGACGGACGGCTGGTCGATCGCGGCCAGCTCGACCAGCCAGACCCCGTCGGGATGGTCGGCGGCGACGGCCGCGCCCGCTTCGAGCGCCAGCCGCGTCTTGCCGACGCCGCCCGGCCCGGTGAGCGTGACCAGCCGGTGGTCGCCGAGCAGCGCGGTGACCTCGGCCAGCGCGCCGTCCCTGCCGATGAGCTCGGAGACCGGGCCAGGCAGGTTGCCGCGCGACCGCTCCTCCGGGGCCAGCGCCGGGTCCTGAGCAAGGATCGCGCCGTGCAGGGCGACCAGCTCGGGGCCCGGATCGAGGCCGAGCTCGTCGCGCAGCCTGTCGCGCAGCTCGGCATAGCTGTCGAGGGCCTCGCTCTGCCGCCCGGCCCGGTAGAGGGCGCGCAGGTGGACGGCGCGCAGCCGTTCGCGCAAGGGGTGCTCGGTCACGACGTCGGCCAGCTCGGCCGCGAGCGCGCCGTGCTCGCCCAGCTCAAGGCGGACCTCGGCGTGCTCTTCGAGCGCGACGAGGCGCTGCTCCTCCAGCCGCGCGATCACCGGCCTGGCGAAGTCGAAGTCGGCGAACTCGGCCAGCGCAGGCCCGCGCCACAGCGCCAGCGCGTCGGACAGCAGCCCCGCCCTGGTCGCCAGGTCGGTGCTCTGCCTGGCCGCGGCAAGCAGCTCGGCGAAGCGGTCGGCGTCGGAGGAGCCCGCGAGCCGGTAGGCGGGCGCCTGGAACGCCAGCAGGTCTCTGCCACCAGGCTCGGCGTCGGCCAGCGCCCTGCGGAGCTGGGAGACCTTCACCCGGAGCGCCGCCTCCGGCTTGCCCGGCGGCCGCTCGCCCCACACGTCGTCGATCAGGCGGTCGGCGGTGGCCGGACGCCCCTCCTGCACGACCAGCGCGGCCAGCAGCGCACGCACCTTCGCCTCGGGGACCGTGACCTGCCTTCCGTCCGCCGCCCAGAGGACCAGGGGACCGAGCACACCGAATCGCATACGGACAAGCTAGTCGAGGCCACCGACAAGATTTCGCCGCGGTCATAACTCTGCCCAAACTCCCCCATAACTCCCCCTCGGGGGGGTGAACGCCATGACAGACGTAAGCGTGATCGGACTCGGCTCGATGGGCAGCCAGCTGGCGAGGACCCTGCTCGGCGCGGGCCTCCAGGTGACCGTGTGGAACCGTACGGCGGGCAAAGCCCCCAAGAACGCCACGGAGGCGGCCACCGCCACCGAGGCCGTAATGGCCAGCCCTTTGGTGATCTTCTGCGTCCTCGACTACGCCGCCGTCGACGCGTTGCTGGCCGAGGCGGGCGAAGCCGTACAGGGACGGACGATCCTGAACCTCACGAACGGCAGGCCAGTCGAGGCTCGCCGTACGGCGGAGCAGGTCGGCAAGAACGGCGCCGAATATCTGGACGGCGGGATCATGGCCGTGCCGCCGATGATCGGCAACCCCGGCGCCCTGATCCTCTACAGCGGCCCCGAGAAGGTGCTGGACGGGCACCGGGCCACTCTTGAGCACCTCGCGGCGGTCAGGTACGTCGGTGAGGACCCCGGTCTGGCCGCCTTGCACGACCTTGCCCTGCTGGGCGGCATGTACGGCATGTTCGGCGGCTTCTTCCAGGCGGTCGCCATGGTCGGCCCGAAGGGCGCCACCGCCTTCACCCAGGAGCTGCTCGTCCCTTGGGTCACCGCGATGATCGGCCTGCTGCCCGGCCTCGCCACCTCCATCGAGACCGGCGACTTCACCTCCCAGGACGCGAACGCCGAGGTCAACAGGGCCTCCCTCGCCAACATCCTGCTCGCGAGCAAGGAGCAGGGGACGGAGACCGACCTCCTCGCCCCCATGCTCCGCGCCTTCGAACGCCTCGTCGCCCAGGGCCGCGGCGCGGACGACCTGTCCGCCGCGATCGACACGATCTAAGCCCCGAGCGCCCACCCCCAAGGAATCAGGAAATGTCGCACACCTCACGGTGGTGGGCGCTCCCCGTGCTGCTCACCGCCGCTTTTGTCACCACTCTCGACTTCTTCATCGCCAATGTCGCCCTTCCCGCCATCCGGCTGGACCTGGGGGCGAGCGAGGGCGAGACCCAGCTCGTCATCGCCGGGTACGGCCTGGCCTACGCGGCCGGTGTGATCATCGCGGGCCGCCTCGGCGACGTACACGGCCCGCGCCGGATCTTCCTGGCCGGACTCGCCCTGTTCACCCTGGCCTCGGCCGCGTGCGGCGCCGCCCCCTCACCGTCACTCCTGATCGCCGCCCGCATCGTGCAGGGCGCGGCCGCGGCGCTCATGGCGCCGCAGGTGCTCACCCTGCTCGGCGCGCTCTACCAGGGAACGGACCGGGTCAAGGCCTTCAGCTGGTACGGCACGGCCGTCGGCCTGGCGGGCATCGCCGGGCAGGTGGTCGGCGGTCTCCTGATGGCCGCCGACCTCGCGGGCTCGGGGTGGCGCGCCTGCTTCCTCATCAACCTCCCCCTCGGCGCTGCGGGCCTCCTCCTGGGTGCCCGGCTCCTCCCCGCCGATGGCAGGACAACCAAGGGCCGCGTGGACGCTCCCAGCGCGCTGCTGATCGCGACCGCGCTGGTGGCCGTGGTGCTGCCGCTCACCCAGGGCAGGGAGCAGGGCTGGCCGCTGTGGTCGTGGCTGAGCCTGGTGGCGGGGGCGGGGCTGATGGGGGCGTTCGTCAGCCGCCAGCGCCTGTTGCGGCGGGTCGGCGGCGAGCCGCTCCTGGACATGCGGGTGTTCGAACGGCGTGGCTTCGTGCCTGGGCTGGTGGCGGTGGCGCTGCTGTTCGGCAGCTCGTCGGCGCTGTCGTTCGTGCTGGCGCTCCACCTGCAGGACGCCATGGGCCTCACCCCGCTGCACTCTGGCGCGATCTTCACGGCTCTGAACGCGGGGTTCTTCACCGCCTCGCTCCTGGCTCGTCGTGCGAAGACGGAAACCCCCATCGCCGGGGCGATCGCCCTGGCGGGCGGGTTCCTCCTGATCAGCCTTACGGCGGAGCCGACGCAGCTCATCCCCGGCCTGTTCCTGGCGGGTGCGGGCATGGGGCTGACGATGTCGCCGCTGCTGTCGATGGTCATGGCCCACGGGTCGGGCGACGCGGCGGGCGTCCTG
This sequence comes from Nonomuraea sp. NPDC050556, assembly GCF_044457355.1. Lineage (NCBI taxonomy): Bacteria > Bacillati > Actinomycetota > Actinomycetes > Streptosporangiales > Streptosporangiaceae > Nonomuraea > Nonomuraea sp. NPDC050556. The sequence goes on from NZ_JBITGU010000004.1 coordinate 838,258, forward strand.
GGGACGGTGCAGGAGGCCGGTGGGGTGGCGGGCGTGACGGTGGCAGGCATGATCTTCTTCGCCGGTGGCCTGGGCGTGACGCTGGCCGTACTCACCGGCGCGGCCCTGGCCATCGCCCTGCTCACCTACCGCATCACCCCGGAGACGCAGCCCGCAGACACCAGGCGCGCGTAAAGGCGCCCAGCCCCGGCCTGCCGTACCCCCAAAGAAAGGCCCGCCCCTAGCCCGAGGGAGCACGCGTGGTGAAGGAGAGGCAGGCGCACGAACGACGGCGGGCGCCGCAAAGATGCGACGCCCGCCCCGTGAACCGAAGAATCAGTTCTTCAGCCAGCTCATCATCGGCCGCAGCGTGGCGCCCGTCTTCTCGATCGGGTGCTCAGCCAGCTCTTCGCGGTACTTGCTGAACTCCTTCTGCCCGCCGTCGAACTCCTCGACCAGCTGCCGGGCGAAGGTGCCGTCCTGGATCTCCCCGAGGATGCGCTTCATCTCCGCCTTCGCCTCCGGGTTCACGACGCGCGGCCCGCGGGTGTAGCCGCCGTACTCAGCGGTGTCCGACACCGACCAGTACATCTTCGAGATCCCGCCCTCGTACATGAGGTCGACGATCAGCTTCATCTCGTGCAGGCACTCGAAGTAGGCGACCTCCGGCTGGTACCCAGCCTCGATCAGCGTCTCGAACCCCGCCTTGATCAGCTCCGACACCCCACCGCACAGAACGGCCTGCTCACCGAACAGGTCCGTCTCGGTCTCCTCGGTGAACGTCGTCTTGAGCGCACCGGCGCGCGTGCCGCCGATGCCCTTGGCGTACGAGAGAGCCAGGTCGAACGCCTTGCCAGAGGCGTCCTTCTCGACCGCGACCAGACACGGCACGCCGCGCCCGGCCTGGTACTGACGGCGGACCAGGTGGCCGGGCCCCTTGGGCGCGACCATGGCGACGTCGACGCCCTCGGGCGCCTCGATGAGCCCGTAGCGGATGTTCAGCCCGTGGCCGAAGAAGAGCGCGTCGCCCTCGACCAGGTTGGGCTTGACGTGGTCCGCGTAGAGGTGGCGCTGGATGTGGTCCGGCGCCAGGATCATCGTGAGGTCGGCCTCCTCGACGGCCTCGGACGGGGTGAGCACCCGCAGGCCGTCGTTCTCGGCCTTCTCACGGCTCTTCGACCCCTCGGGCAGGCCGACGCGCACGTCGACGCCGGAGTCGCGCAGCGACAGGGCGTGGGCGTGGCCCTGGCTGCCGTAGCCAAGCACGGCCACGTGGCGACCCTGGATGATCGACAGGTCAGCCTGGTCGTCGTAGAAGATCTCAGTCACTTGAGGAAAACCTTTCAGGCGGTACGGTCCAGTGCCCTGAGGGACCGGTCGGTGATGGAGCGGGCGCCGCGGCCGATGGCCACCATGCCCGATTGGACAAGCTCTTTGATGCCGAACGGCTCTAGGACCTTCACGAAGGCTTCGAGCTTGTCCGGCGTGCCGGTGACCTCGATGGTCACCGCGTCCGACGCGACGTCGACGCAGCGCGCCCTGAACAGCGAGACGAGTTCGAGGACGTGGGAGCGGCTGTCGGCGTCGGCCTTGACCTTGATCAGCATCAGCTCGCGCTGCACCGACTGCGTCGGGTCGAGCTCGACGATCTTGAGTACGTTGATGAGCTTGTTGAGCTGCTTGGTGACCTGCTCCAGAGGCAGCGAGTCGACGTTGACGACGATGGTCATCCGGGAGATGTCGTCGTGCTCCGTCGGCCCGACGGCGAGGGCGTCGATGTTGAACCCCCGCCTGCTGAACAGCGCGGACACCCTGGCCAGGACACCCGGCTTGTTCTCGACAAGCACCGACAAGGTGTGCTTACTCATCGTCACTCCACTTCGGCGCCATGTCCCGGGCGATCTTGATGTCGTCGTTGCTGGTGCCCGCCGCGACCATCGGCCAGACCATGGCGTCGGCGTGGACCACGAAGTCGACGACCACGGGGCGGTCGTTGATCTCCATGGCCTCCTTGATGACGGCGTCCACGTCTTCCGCGCGCTCGCACCGCAGACCCGCACAACCATAGGCTTCCGCGAGCTTGACGAAGTCGGGAATCCGGGTCGCGGTCTTCAGGTCGGTGTTGGAGTAGCGCTTGTCGTAGAACAGCGTCTGCCACTGCCTGACCATGCCGAGGTTACCGTTGTTGATAACCGCGATCTTGATGGGCACGCCCTCGATGGCGCAGGTCGCCAGCTCCTGGTTGGTCATCTGGAAGCAGCCGTCGCCGTCGATGGCCCAGACCGTGCTCTCCGGCCTGCCCATCTTGGCGCCCATGGCGGCGGGAACGGCGAAGCCCATGGTGCCGAGCCCGCCGGAGTTGATGAACGTGCCCGGGTTCTCGTAGTCGACGAACTGGGCCGCCCACATCTGGTGCTGTCCGACCCCGGCCACGTAGTAGGCGTCGGGCCCGACGATGGCGCTGAGCCGCTGCATGACGTACTGCGGGGCCAGCGTGCCGTCCTCGAACTCCTCGAAGCCGAGGGGGTAGGTCTCCTTGATGCCGTTGAGCAGGTTCCACCACTCGGCGTAGTCGCCCTTGGCGTCGATCGCGGCGATGAGCTCCCTGATGACCTCCTTGCAGTCGCCCACGATGGGGACGTCCGCGTGGCGGTTCTTGGAGATCTCGGCCGGGTCGATGTCCGCGTGGACGATCTTGGCGTTCGGCGCGAACGTGGACAGCTGGCCGGTGACGCGGTCGTCGAACCGCACCCCCAGGCCGATGAGCAGGTCGGACTTCTGCAGCGCGCCGACGGCCGAGACGCTGCCGTGCATGCCGGGCATGCCCATGTGCTGCGGGTGGCTGTCGGGGAAGGTGCCCCGCGCCATCAGCGTGGTGACGACCGGGATGCCGGTCAGTTCAGCCAGTTCGAGCAGCTCGGCGGAGGCGCGGGCCTTGTGGACCCCGCCGCCGACGTAGAGCACGGGGCGCTTGGCCTCCAGGATCAGCTTGGCCGCCTCGCGGATCTGCTTGGAGTGCGGCCTGGTCACCGGGCGGTAGCCGGGCAGCTGCATGGTCGGCGGCCAGCTGAAGGTGGTGTCGGCCTGCAGCGCGTCCTTGGAGATGTCGACCAGGACCGGCCCTGGACGCCCGGTCGAGGCGATGTGGAAGGCCTCGAGGATCGTCCGCGGGATGTCGTCGGCGTTGGTCACCAGGAAGTTGTGCTTGGTGATCGGCATGGTGATGCCGGAAATATCAGCTTCCTGGAAAGCGTCCGTGCCGATGGCCGCACTGGCCACCTGGCCGGTGATGGCCACGATCGGCACCGAGTCCATGTAGGCGTCGGCGATGGGGGTCACCAGGTTCGTCGCGCCGGGACCGCTCGTGGCCATGCACACCCCGACCCGGCCCGTGGCCTGGGCATAGCCCTCGGCGGCGTGGCCGGCGCCCTGCTCGTGCCGTACAAGCACGTGCCTGACCTTGGCGGAGTCGTAGAGGGGATCGTAGGCGGGCAGGATCGCTCCGCCGGGGATCCCGAACACGGTGTCGACCCCGACCTGCTCCAGCGCCCTGACGAGGGACTGTGCACCTGTCATGCGTTCGGTCATCGGCTCGTTCCTTGATACGAGAGGACATAAAAAATGCCCCTCTCCCGCAGAGTGCGGGACCGGGGCGGCGCGCAGGTCGTAGTGCTTCGCTATCGGCCTGCGCGCCGGCGAAGTACTACGAGAATCTCACTGCGAAGCATGGCCTCACCATAGCCGCTTTTCCCGGTCCAGTGTCAACTTGGTGGGACGCATGTCTCACATGGCGGACTGGAGACTGGTGCGCATCAGTGAGTCGACGCCCCGCGCCGCCATCGGTCTGGCGACCAGGAACCCCTGCCCACGCGTGCATCCCATCTCCCTGAGCAGCTCGAGCTGCTCAGGCCGCTCGATGCCCTCGGCGACCACGATGAGACCCAGATCATGCCCGAGGCGCACGATCGTCCTGGTGAGCAGCGTCAGCGTCTCGTCGCGGCCGAGCCCCGACACGAACGACGGATCGATCTTGATCATGTCGACCGGGAGCTGCCTGAGGAACGCGAGCGAGGCGTAGCCGGTGCCGAAGTCGTCGATGGCCAGCCGTACGCCGAGGGCACGCAGCTCCGACAGGCGGCTGATCGTCTCCTCGGCGTCCTCGACCAGCATCTCCTCGATGACCTCTAACGTCAGCGCCGAGGCGGGCAGCCCGCTCTCCTCCAGCGCCTGGGAGACGGTCTCGACGAACCTGGGCGCGGTGATCTGCCTGGCCGACAGGTTGAGCGACAGCCCGATGTCCCACGAGGAGGCGCGCCACGCGGCGACCTCGCGGCACGCCTCGCGCAGGATCCACTCGCTCAGCGGCACGATCAGCCCGGTGTCCTCGGCCGGCCCGAGGAACTGGTCGGGCGGCACGAACACCGAGCCGCGCCACCAGCGCACCAGCGCCTCGACCGCGGTCACCCGCGAGGTGGCCAGGTCGACCACCGGTTGGTACTCGATCGCGAACTGGTTCTCCATCAGCGCGCGCTGCAGGTCGGCTGCCAGCTCCAGCCTGCGCACCACGTCGGCGTGCATGTGGGCGGCGAACACCTCGACCCGGCGCCCGCCCAGCTCCTTGGCCCTGGCCATGGCCACGTCGGCGTTGCGCAGCAGGTCGGCGGAGGGCACGCCCTCCTCGGCGAAGGCCACCCCGACGCTGGCGGTCAGCGCGATGTCGCGGTCGGCGACGCGGAACGGCTCCTGCGAGACCGCCCGCACCAGTCGCTCTGCCAGGTCGACGGCCGACTGCGCCTCGGTCTCGACGAGCACGGCGAACTCGTCGCCGCCCCAGCGGGCCAGCGTGTCGTCCGACCGTACGGCTCCGCGCAGGCGTCGCGCGGCCTGGCCCAGGAGGTAGTCGCCGCTGGCGTGGCCCACCGAGTCGTTGACCGAGGTGAAACCGTCGAGGTCGAGGAAGATCACCGCGGTACGGCCGGACACTCGGCCCTCCATGACCTCCCGGGTGCGCTCCTCGAAGTAGGCGCGGTTGGGCAGCCCGGTGACGCCGTCGTGGAAGGTCAGGTGCACCACCTGGTTGCGCAGCGCCTCCTGGTCGCTCACGTCGCGCGTGGTGACCAGCAGCAGCTCCTCGCCGCCCACGTGGCGGGTGGCGACCGACTCCGTGGGCCGCCAGGTGCCGTCGGAGGCGCGGACGCGGCAGGCGACGAGGCAGGCGCCGGGCTCGACGCCGTCCTCGTCGGCGACCAGCGCGCTCAGCGCGGCCTGGATGCCCGGGACGTCCTCAGGGTGGATGTAGTCGAAGATCGAGGCGCCGACGACGTCGGACTGGCGGTAGCCGTACACCTCTTCGACGCCCTGGCCGATCTCGTGCACCAGGCCCTCGTAGTCGCAGATCAGCACCACGTCGCCGGTGCTCTCCGCCAGCTCCCTGAGCTGCTTGTCGCCGAGGGCGACCAGGTGGCGCATCCGCGCGTTGGCGGTGAGCAGCGCGAACAGCCGAACGATGAGGATCAGCACCACGGACGCCGCGACCACGACGACGCCGGAGACCGGCGAGCGGTCGCGGCCGCCCGCCACGTGCGCGAGCAGCACTATCGTCGCCGCGCCCACCAGGGCCAGCGGCAGCAGGGCGAGCAGGTTGGCGACGCCGCCGCCCGCGTCCGGCCTGGAGTCCTCGGCGTCCGCCTCGACCACCCGGCCGGTGCGCCCGCTCCAGGGGACGGCGGCCAGCAGCAGGAGGGCGACGGGCGCCAGCGCCATGCTCCAGGCGGGCGGCTCGCCGCCGCCGAGCCTGGACACGGCGGAGGCCAGCTCGCCGACGGTCGTGGCGACCAGGGCGCCGACCCCGGCCAGGCCGATCGGCCAGGACGTCGACCTGCCCATGATCACGGCGGGGGCCACCGCGCAGGTGACCAGCAGGCAGATCATCGGCGGCAGCAGCGTGAAGGTGAAGACGGGCGACTCGGCCACGTCGGCGTAGACGTCGCGGAGCACGACCACCCAGCCGATGATGAACAGCGCGGCCGTGCACAGGTAGGCGTCGACCAGCCTGCGCAGCACGGCGCGCGCCGTGAGCTGCCGCCTGGCGGTCATGAGCGCGCCGGCCGCGAGCACCACGACGCCGACGAGCACCAGCAGGTCGACGAAGTTGACCACGAAGCCCGAACTCTCCGCGAGCGGGCGCAGCCCGGCCCCGGTGGCCCACACCAGCGCGCCACCGGCCAGCCACCGGGCGCCGACGGCCCCCGGGCGGTGCGCGGTCATGGCGCGTGAGGCCATCAGCAGCGAGAAGGCGGCGACCAGCGCGGTGATGACGCCCGCGATCGTCCCGATGACCAGGGAGCGGCCCCCGGCCGCGAGCGCGGCGGCGAGGCCTGCCACGCCCACCGCCGCAGCGGCTGCCAGCGGCGCTCGTGGATCACGCCAGCGGATCAATGTCGTTGCCCATCCCGTCGACTCTGCGTCACGTGACCGGCCCATCGACGACTGGTCACATCGCCAGTGTGTGCGGTCCCGGGTGCGGGGGTGGTGACAACGCCGATGTCGTCACCGATCTGATAACCACACAGACCGAATTCTCCGAGAAACTCCTTGACTGCGAGTCATGCGTTGCGGTCGCGGAACCCTCGGTAGTCGACAACCGTACGCACCGAAGGTCACGGGCCAGCCACGTTCCGGATTCTCTTAATAGGCGTCGGAGATGACGTTCTTGAGCGGCTCGCCTGCGAGGTAACGCAAAAGCTGCGAGCGCATCAGCTTGAGCGTGCGCCGCATGGAGGCGGGCGTGCTCCCCGCGACGTGCGGGGTGATGAAGACGCCCGGGGCGCTCCACAGCGGGTGGTCGGCGGGCAGCGGCTCGGGGTCGGTCACGTCGAGCGCGGCGCGCAGCCTGCCCGTCTTCAGCTCGGCGACGAGCGCGTCGGTGTCCACGACCGGGCCGCGCGCCGCGTTGACGAGCAGCGCGCCGTCCTTCATCCGCGCCATGAACCCCGCGTCCACCATCCCGGCCGTCGCCGGGGTCGCGGGCACCAGGAGCACCACGACGTCGGCGGACGGCAGCAGGCCCGGCAGCTCCTCCATGGCGTGCACGCCGTCGCGCGCGCTCCTGGCCACCCTGACCACGTCCACCTCGAACCCCTCGAGCCTGCGCTCCAGCGCCGCGCCGATGGAGCCGTAGCCGACGATCAGCACCGTGGAGTCGGCCAGGACGCCGGTGTGGCGGTAGGTCCACTCCCCGCGCCGCTGCGCGTCCACGAAGGCCGGGAAGTCGCGCAGCACCGCGACCATCGCGCCGACCGCCCACTCGGCCGTTCCCGCGTCGTGCACGCCGCGCGCGTTGCAGAGCACCGCCTGCGCTGGCATGTGCGGCCGGTACGGTTCCACTCCCGCCGTGACGGTCTGCACCAGGCGCAGGGAGGTCATCGCCGCCAGCGTGCCTGGCACGTCCGCCACGGTGAGCAGCGGCGGGATCCACACCTCGACCTCGCCGATCCCCTCGGGCACCGGACCGGTGCCGTCGAAAACGGCGCATTCCACCCTCGGCAGGTCGGACAACACATCGGCGACGGCCTGTGAAGGCACCCAGATCTTCATGCGCAGAACCTTACGGGCGTGGTGCTTGTATGGGACGTATGAGGTTGCTATGGATCATCCCACTCCTGGCCATGGCCGCGTGCTCTGCGGCGGCCCCTCAGACGGCGGAGAGGAGCGCCGACCTCGCGACAGGGCTGGCAGTGCCGTGGGGCATCGCCTTCACCGGCGCGGGCGACGCCCTGGTGACCGAGCGCGACACCACCAGGCTCCTGCGCGTGGCCAAGGACGGCAAGGTCACCGAGCTCGGCGAGGTGGACGGCGTCCGCCCCGACGGCGAGGGCGGGCTGATGGGCGTGGCCGTCAAGGGCGACCTCGTCTTCCTCTACTTCACCGCAGGGAGCGACAACAGGGTCGTCAGGTACCGGCTGGCCGGCGACCGGCTCACCGAGGCGAAGGTGCTGGTCCAGGGCATACCGAAGGGCGGCATCCACAACGGCGGCCGCCTGGCGTTCGGCCCCGACGGCTTCCTGTACGCCTCGACCGGCGAGACGGGCCAGCGCGGCCTCGCCCAGGACAAGGCGTCGCTCGGCGGCAAGATCCTGCGCATGACCACGGACGGCCAGCCGGCCCCGGGCAACCCGTTCGGCACCCTGGTCTACAGCTACGGCCACCGCAACGTGCAGGGCCTGGCCTGGGACGGCAAGGGCACGATGTACGCCACGGAGTTCGGCCAGAACACCTACGACGAGGTCAACCAGATCAAGGCGGGAGGCAACTACGGCTGGCCCGAGGTCGAGGGCGTCGGGCACGATCCGAAGTACATCGACCCGCTGGTCACCTGGGACACCAGCGAGGCCTCCCCCTCGGGGCTGGCCTTCGCGAACGGCTCGCTCTGGGTGGCCGCGCTGCGCGGACAGCGCCTGTGGCAGGTGCCGCTCGGCGGCGGCGAGCCCGTCGGGCACTACGACGGCGTGTACGGCAGGCTGCGCGCGATCGCGACAGCGCCGGACGGTTCCCTCTGGGTGGGCACCAGCAACAAGGACGGCAGAGGTTCGCCGCGCGACGGCGACGACCGGATCCTCCGCGTCACTCCTTGACCGAGCAGCTTCTCTGCATCTGCGGCTTGTAGGTGGCGGTCAGCTTCTCGTCCCGCTTGACCTCCTTGCCGTCCTTGTAGAACGCCCTGGTCACGTCGATGGTGAAGCCGGGCTGGCCGGTGGTGGGCGCGCATCCCGGGCCGGTGACGGTCTGCCGCTCGAACGGGACGATGTTCTTGCGCCCGGTGGAGAGCGCCTCGACCTTGTCGTACCGCTTGGTGCTCCACAGGGTGACGGTCACGGACGTCGAGGTGGAGGCGGTCTTGATCAGCACGCCGTACGGGGAGTCGTTGCGCCACTTGAGGTCGATGCTCGGGTAGAGCAGCCCGGCGTCGCGCCCGTCCGGGTAGCGGACCATGTGGTAGTCCTGCGTCGTGTGGTCGATGTCCTCGAACCCGCCGAAGTAGGCGGCGTTGTACATCGTGGTGGCGAACTGCCCGGTGCCGCCGCCGACGCGGTCGACGATCCGCCCGGCGACGACCTGGGCGGCCTCGACGTAGCCCGCCTCCCTGGTCGGCCTGCCGACCACCTCGTTGACCGAGAACGTCTCCCCAGGCTTGACCAGGTATCCGTCGAAGCGCTCGGCCATCACCCTGATGTTGGTCACCCTGGGCAGGCAGCAGTCGAAGCTGGTGGTGAACGAGCCGACCTGCTCCTTGACGCCGAGCTGGGTGAGGTCCCTCTCGGTGATCTCCGGCTTCACCACGGCGAGCCCGACCGGGATCGTGCGGCTGCCGCCCGAGGTCACCAGCTCCTCCACGTCGCGGGCGAGCTTCCTGTCGTCCACTCCCCTGCCGCGCGCCGCCGGCACGACGACGGGCTTGCCGCCGACGACGTCGAGGGTGGCGTCGCGCGGGGCCTGGGCCGCGTCGATCAGCGAGCCCTCGATCCCGGCCAGCGCCTTCCTGGCGTCGAACTCGGGGTGCAGCCAGCCCTTGTCGTCGGCGACGAAGGAGAGGTTGGCCGCGATCGTGGCGACGGGGAGCTGTGCCTGCCTGGTCCCCATGGTGAGCACGATGGGAGCGGACAGCGCCTTGCCCGCCTGTGCGGCCACCTGGTTGACGACGGCGGGCTGGGTCTTGGCCTTGACCTGCTGCAGCGGCAGCGTGATCGCGCCCGTCGAGTGCAGGAACGCGTCGGCGATCGCCGTGGCGGCCGCGGCGCGGTCGAGCTGCACGCCGTCGCGCGGCGCCACGGCCACGGGCTCCAGCCCCTTGAAGTAGACGCTTCCCTCGCGAGGCGCCTTGTCGACCTCCTCCGCGAGGGCCTCGACGGTCGCGTCGAGCTGCGCGGAGTCGACGGTGAGCTTGGGGGTGAGCTGGGTGGTGCCGGTGAGCCCGCGCCACACCTCCATCGGGGTGGGGAAGCCGCTGGGCGCCTGGTCGATGGTGGCCACGACGTCGAGGTCGAGCCCCACCTCGTCCGGCCGGATGGTCTCCTTGTTGCCGCCGACGTCGACGACCAGCGGTTGCTCGATCTTGGTGGAGATCTCGGCGCGCACCTTCTCGGCCGCCTGGGTGACGGTCAGGCCGCCGATGTCGACCTCGCCGACCCTGGTGCCGCGCAGGACGGAGCCCGACATGAAGATGGCCGGGACGACGTAGGCGAGGACGGCGAGCGCGAGCAGGACGAGGCCTAATCTGGGCAGCGCGCGGCCGCGCCGTTCAGGCTCGCGGTCGAGCACGATCTCCGGCGGGTGCACGATGCCGAAGACGGGCGCGGGCGGGGCGGGCGGGTCGTGGCCCTGGTCCTCCGCCATCGGCCACGGCTGCGGCGGCGGTGCGACGGGCGGGAGCGCGACGGGGGGCTGCAGGGAGGCGACGGGCTGCTCGGGAGGGCCGAAGATGTCGGGAGACACGCCTGCGGGCAGACCTGCGATCCTCGGCCGCTTGCCCTTCTTCGACATGGGAAGCGGCACCGAGGCGAACGGGTCCGTCGGTGAATCGATCGGTCCGGCGTTCTTCACGCCTCAATCTCCTCGCGCTCCACAGCCTCTCCCTCAGGCAACAGTAAGGCACGACCTTCATCCGATCCACCGATAGCGATGTTCCGGTCGTCCGGCTGTGCCATACCTTGGGCGGAGTTCTGCCTTTCCGTCCGCACACAGGTGTTCCAGGTAGCGGCGGGCGCTTACCCGGGACAGGCCCGTCGCCTCGGCCGCCTCGACCGCGGACAGGTCCGATTCGGCGTTCTTGAGCGCTTCGGCGACCAGGGCGCACGTGGCCGCCGACAGGCCCTTGGGCAGCGCGGTCTGGTGCTTGGCCACGCCGAACAGGCGGTCCACGTCGTCCTGGCGCACCTGCGCGCCCATCGAGGTGAGCTGCCTGCGGGTGTCGGCGTACTGCGCGAGCCGTTCCGCCAGGGCAGCCGCGGTGAACGGTTTGATCAGGTAGTTGACCGCGCCCGCCCGCATGGCCTCCCTGACCGTGGGCACGTCGCGGGCGGCGCTGATCATGAGCACGTCGACGTGGTTGAGGGACTTGAGGACGTCGAGGCCGGACATGTCGGGCAGGTAGATGTCGAGCAGGACCAGGTCGGGGCGGTGTTCGGCTACCGCCTTCACCGCGTCGGCGCCGTTGTGGGCCGTGGCGACCACCTGAAATCCAGGGATCCGGGCGACATATCCGGCGTGGATGCGGGCCACCATGAAGTCGTCGTCGACGACCAGGACGCGGATCATGGCAGCAGCGCCGTGAAGACCGCGCCGCTGGAGTTGTGCACGCGCACCCAGCCGCCCCTGCGCAGGCACGCCTGCCGTGTGAGCGCCAGGCCGAGCCCGCGCGGGCCGGACTGCGCCGCCTTGGTGGTGAAGCCCTCCCTGAAGACCTCCTCGGCCAGCTCGGGCGTGATGCCCGGCCCCGAGTCGCCCACCCTGACCCGCAGCCCGTCCGCCTCGCTGCGCACCGACACCTCGATCGTCCCCGGCGCGCCGTCGAGGGCGTCGATCGCGTTGGCCACCAGGTTGCCCACGACGAGCACGGCGTCCTCCGGATCCTTCAGCGAGGTGACGTGGGTGTCGTCGGCCAGCACCAGCTCGGCGCCGTGCTCGGCCGCCTCGGCCGACTTGGCCAGCAGCAGCGCCGCCAGGGTGGGGTCGGCGACGCGCTCCCTGATGCCCGTCGCGTAGGTGCCGCGGGTCGTCCTGGTGATGAAGCCGATGGCGGCGTCGTGCTCGCCCAGCTCCAGCAGGCCGACCACCGTGTGCATGCGGTTGGCGAACTCGTGCGCCTGGGCGCGGAGCGCGCCCGTGGTGCTGCTGGCGTCGTCGAGCTCGCGGGCCAGCCGTACGAGCTCGGTCCTGTCCCTGAGCGTGATGACCCAGCCGCGGTGCTGGCCGCGCACGGCGACCGGGGTGCGGTTGAGCACCAGCACCCGGTCGCGGTGCAGCACCACCCGGTCCTCGCCCGGGTCGGCGCCGCCGAGCACGTCGCGCAGGCGGTCGGAGACGGGCATGTCGTCCAGGTGCTCGCCCACCTCGCCCAGCAGCTCCCTGGCGGCGTCGTTGATCAGGGTGACACGCCCGGTCAGGTCGAGGGCGAGCACGCCCTCCTTGACGCCGTGCAGCACGCCCTCGCGCTGCTCCAGGAGCTCGGCGATCTCGCGCGGCTCCAGGCCGAACGTCTGCCTGCGCACCCTGGCGGTGATCAGCGCGGCCAGTGCGCACCCGGCGAACAGGACGGCCGACGCCGTCCACACCAGGGGCGGCAGGGCCAGGCCGAGCTGCCCGGTGACCGTCTCTTCGAGCACGCCGACGGAGGCCAGGCCGATGATCGCGCCGAACTCGTCTCGTATGGGCGCCTTGCCCCTGACCGTGGTGCCGATCGTGCCCGTCTCGGTGCCGACCCACGTCCTGCCCGTCTCCAGGACCGTGCTGCCGTCGGTGGACAGGCGCTTGCCGATGAGCGCGGCGTTCGGGTGGGCGTACCTCGTCTGGTCGCGGTTGGCGATCACCACGTAGTCGGCGCCCGTGGCGTGCTGGACCCCGAGGGCGAGCGGCTGCAGGACCGTCTCGGGGTGCTCGTCGTCGAAGGCGGCGCGCACCTGCGGCATCCCGGCCACCGACTGGGCGATCGCCAGGGCGCGCTGCTGGTAGCGGAAGTCGAGCTGCTTGCGCGTGTGCTGCAGCCACACCCCCGCCGTGCCACCGACGGCGAGCAGCACGATCACCATCTGCAACACGAAGAGCTGGGTGCCGAGTCTCACCATTCGCATGGAAGCAGCACGAGGTCACACGACCATTACGACCTTTATGACGCCAATCACATTAAGCCTCGACTGGCGGGCGAGCGGGCCTCACGATCCAGTGCACATCACTGTGCGTTCATTGGAGTACCCATGCGTATCCGGACCATCGCCGTGGCCCTCGCCGTCACAGCGGCCCTGTCCGCCTGCGGGGGCGGCGGCGGCACGACCGCGGCCTCGTCGTTGCGGATCATGGCCCCAGCCGCGCCCGGTGGCGGCTGGGACACGACCTCGCGTACGGCGGCGCAGGCCTTCACCTCCGTCGACGCCAAGCGCAAGGTCGAGGTGTTCAACGTCGAGGGGGCGGGCGGCACCATCGGCCTGGCCCAGCTCGCCGGCGAGAAGGGCAACGGCAACCTGCTCATGACCATGGGCCTGGTCATGGTCGGCGCGATCGAGCAGAACAAGTCGAAGGTCACGCTGGCGCAGACGACGCCGATCGCCAAGCTGACCGAGGAGTACGAGATCGTCGTGGTTCCGGCGGCCTCGCCGTTCAAGAGCCTCGCCGACCTCGTGGCCGCCTGGAAGGCCGACCCGGCCAAGGTCTCCATCGCGGGCGGTTCAGCGGGCGGCACCGACCACATCACCGCCGGGCTCATGGCCAAGGCTGCGGGCGTCGACCCCAAGGCGATCAACTACGTGCCCGGCTCGGGCGGCGGCGACGCGCTGCAGCTCCTGCTCGGCAACAAGGCCTCGATCGGCATCTCCGGCGTCGGCGAGTTCGCCGAGCACGTGAAGTCCGGCAAGCTGCGCGCCCTCGGCGTCACCTCGCCCGCCAAGCTGCCCAACGTCGACGCGCCGACCGTCAAGGAGGGCGGCCTCGACGTCGAGATCGCCAACTGGCGCGGCTTCGTCGCTCCCCCCGGGCTCAGCGACGCAGACAAGAAGGCCCTGACCGACACCGTGACCAGGATGCACGACTCGCAGGCCTGGAAGGACGCGCTGGCCAAGAACGGCTGGATCGACTCCTTCAAGTCCGGCCAGGAGTTCGCCGACTACCTCAACGCCGAGCAGACCCGGGTCAAGGGGATCATCTCCGAGATGGGGCTCGTCTCCTGATGTCCTCGCGTTCCGAACTGGGGCTCGCCCTGGTCGTCCTGGCGGTGGGGGTGTTCGTCATCGTCGGCACGCTCGGCGTGACGGCCGCCACCTCCGCCCTCGGGGTGGGACCCCGCTTCTTCCCCATGCTGGTGGGCGGCGCCGCCGTCGTCGTCGGCGCCCTCTACGTGGTCGACGTGCTGCGCGGCGGGCACGGCGACCCTGAGGAGAGCGAGGACATCGACGTCGCCGCCGCCACCGACTGGCGCAGCGTGCTCAAGGTCGCCGGGATCTTCCTCGCCTTCGTCGGGGTGGTCGACTTCCTGGGCTGGATCATCGCCTCAAGCCTGCTGTTCTTCGGCATCGCCTGGGCCTTCGGGGCCTCCTCCACGATCAGGGCGGCGGTCATCGGGATCGTCGTGGGGGTGGGCACCTACCTGGCGTTCGTCAAGGGGCTCGGCGTCACGCTGCCGGGAGGGCTGCTCGGATGAGCTCCTTCCAGCTCCTCATGGACGGCTTCGCCTCGGCGCTGACCCCGGTCAACCTCATGTACGCCCTGATCGGCGTCACGCTCGGCACCCTCGTCGGCGTCCTGCCCGGCATCGGCCCGGCCATGACGGTCGCGCTGCTGCTGCCGATCACGTTCTCGGTGGAACCGGCGAGCGCCTTCATCATGTTCGCCGGGATCTACTACGGCGGCATGTACGGCGGGTCGACCACGTCGATCCTGCTCAACACGCCGGGCGAGTCCTCCTCGATGATCACCGCGCTCGAGGGCAACAAGATGGCCAGGCGCGGCAGGGCGGCCCAGGCGCTGGCCACGGCGGCGATCGGCTCGTTCGTCGCCGGCACGCTGGCCACCGGCGCGCTGGTGCTCGCCGCCCCGGCGATCGTCAGCTTCGCCATCGCGTTCGGGCCCGAGGACTACTTCGCGCTGGCGATCCTGGCGTTCACCGCCGTGTCGTCCGTACTGTCCCGCTCGATCGTGCGCGGCCTGGCCTCGCTCGTGCTCGGTCTCGCGATCGGGCTGGTCGGCATCGACCAGCAGACCGGTCAGGCCAGGCTCACGCTGGGCATCCCGCAGCTGCAGAGCGGCATCGGCGTGGTGATCGTCGCCGTGGGGCTGTTCGCCCTCGGCGAGGCGCTCTACGTCGCCTCCCGGCTGCGGCACACCGCCCCCGAGGTGGTCCCGGTCGGCCGCGCCTGGATGGGCAGGAACGACTGGGCGCGGTCGTGGAAACCCTGGCTGCGCGGCACCGCGCTCGGCTTCCCGTTCGGCGCGCTGCCCGGCGGCGGCGCCGAGATCCCCACGTTCCTGTCGTACGCCGTGGAGAAGAAGCTCGCCAGGAGCGAGGAGTTCGGCAAGGGCGCCATCGAGGGCGTCGCCGGGCCCGAGGCGGCCAACAACGCGTCGGCCGCCGGGACGCTGGTGCCGCTGCTGACGCTCGGCCTGCCCACCTCGGCGACCGCCGCGATCCTCCTGGCCGCCTTCCAGCAGTACGGCCTGCAGCCGGGACCCCAGCTCTTCGACCACAATCCGGCGCTGGTGTGGGGCATGATCGCGTCGCTGTTCATCGGGAACACGATGCTGCTGGTGCTGAACCTGCCGCTGGCCCCGCTGTGGGCGCGCATCCTCCACATCCCCCGGGCCTACCTGTACGCGGGGATCGTGGTGTTCGCCGCCCTGGGCGTGTACTCGCTGCACGGGTCCGTGGTGGACCTCGTGGTGCTGTTCCTGCTCGGGGTGCTCGGCTACGCGATGCGCCGCTTCGGCCTGCCGGTGGCGCCGGCGGTGATCGGTCTCATCCTGGGCCCGATGGCCGAGGTCCAGCTCCGCAGGGCCCTGGCGCTGGGCGCGGGCGACGTGACCGTCCTGGTCAGGAGCCCGGTGGCGGCGGTCCTGCTCGTGGTGGCCGCGCTGGCCCTGCTCATGCCGGTGTTCAGGAAGCTCTGGACACGAAGGGATCACACCTGAGTCTCGGGCGGCGTAAACGACCCGCCCCCGGGCATCACCTAGGTGGTTCTTGGGATACGACCTTCGCGAAGGCCCCGCCGGCCTTGTCCAGCCGGCGGGGCTTCTCGTTTATTCGGACACGCCGAGCTTCTCCAGGAGGAGCTCGCGGGCGCGACCGGCGTCCGCCTTGCCGCGCGACGCCTTCATGACGCCGCCGACCAGCGCGCCCACCGCGGCGATCTTGCCGGAGCGCACCTTCTCCGCCGCGTCGGCGTTGTCGGCGAGCACCTGGTCGATGATCGCCGAGAGCTCGCCCTCGTCGTTCACGATCTGCAGGCCGCGCGCCGCGACGACCTCGTCGGGCGTACCCTCGCCGGCGAGCACGCCCTCCAGGACCTGCCTGGCCAGCTTGTCGTTCAGCGATCCGCTCGCCACCAGCACCGTCACGCGGGCGATGTCGGCGGGCGTGATGGCCAGGTCGGCGAGAGCCGTACCCGACTCGTTGGCCCGCCTGGCCAGCTCGCCCATCCACCACTTGCGCGCGTCGGCCGCCGGAGCGCCGGCCGCGACGGTGGCCTCCACCAGGTCGATGGCGTCGGCGTTGTGCATGGCCTGCATGTCGAGGTCGGACACGCCCCACTCGTCCTGCAGCCGCTTGCGCTTGACCGACGGCAGCTCGGGCAGCGCCGCCTTCAGCTCGGCCACCCACGCCACGTCCGGCGCGATGGGCACCAGGTCGGGCTCGGGGAAGTAGCGGTAGTCCTGCGCCTCCTCCTTGGACCTTCCGCCGGTGGTGACGCCGGTGTCCTCGTGAAAGTGGCGGGTCTCCTGCACGATCCTGCCGCCGTCGGCCAGGATCCGCGCCTGCCGCTCGATCTCGCTGCGCACCGAGCGCTCGACCGACCTCAGCGAGTTGACGTTCTTGGTCTCGGTGCGGGTGCCCCACTCGGTGGCGCCGCGCGGCATGAGCGAGACGTTCACGTCGCAGCGCATGGAGCCCTCCTCCATGCGCACGTCGGAGACGCCCAGCGACCGCATGACCTCACGCAGCTCGGTCGCGTACGCCCTGGCCACCTCGGGCGCCATCCGGTCGGTGCCGGGGATCGGCTTGGTGACGATCTCCACCAGCGGGATGCCCGCGCGGTTGTAGTCGACGATCGAGTAGTCGGCGCCCTGGATGCGGCCGGTCGCGCCGCCCACGTGGGTGGACTTGCCGGTGTCCTCCTCCAGGTGCACGCGCTCGATCTCGATGCGCACGGTCTCGCCGTCCACCAGCACGTCGAGGTAGCCGTCGAAGCACAGCGGCTCGTCGTACTGCGAGATCTGGTAGTTCTTCGGCATGTCCGGATAGAAGTAGTTCTTCCGGGCCATGCGGCACCACTCGGCGATCGAGCAGTTCAGCGCGAGGCCGATGCGGATCGTCGACTCGATGGCCGCCACGTTGGCCACCGGCAGCGCGCCGGGGAAGGCCAGGCAGGTCGGGCACACCTGGGTGTTGGGTGGCGCGCCGAACGTGGTCGAGCAGCCGCAGAACATCTTCGACTGGGTGCCGAGCTCGACGTGGGTCTCCAGGCCGAGCACCGGCTCGAAGCGCTCCAGCGCCTCGTCATAGGGCATGACGGTCATAGTGCCGGTGCCTCCTTCAGCAGCGGGCCGCCCCAGCGGCTCTCGAGGGCCTTCTCCACGGCGGCGCCGACCCGGTAGCAGCGGTCGTCGCCGAGCACCGGGGCCATGATCTGCAGGCCGACCGGCAGGCCGTCCTCGTCGGCCAGGCCGCACGGCACCGACAGCGCCGCGTTGCCCGACAGGTTGGACGGGATCGTGCACAGGTCGGCGAGGTACATCGCCATCGGGTCGCCGGTGCGCTCGCCGAGTTTGAACGCCGTGGTCGGCGTGGTGGGCGAGATGAGCACGTCGACGTGGCCGAAGGCGTTCTCGAAGTCGCGCGAGATGAGCGTGCGCACCTTCTGGGCCTGGCCGTAGTAGGCGTCGTAGTAGCCGGACGACAGCGCGTAGGTGCCGAGCATGATGCGCCGCTTGACCTCGGGGCCGAACCCGGCCGCCCTGGTCAGCGCCATGACCTCTTCGGCGCTGCGGGTGCCGTCGTCGCCGACGCGCAGGCCGTACCGCATGGCGTCGAAGCGGGCCAGGTTGGAGCTGGCCTCGGACGGCGCGATCAGGTAGTAGGCCGGGAGCGCGGTCGTGAACGACGGGCAGGAGACCTCGACGACCTTGGCGCCGAGCGACTCGAGCAGCTCGACGGTGTCGTGGAACCGGTTGAGCACGCCCTGCTGGTAGCCGTCGCCGGCGAACTCCTTGACGACGCCGATCCGCATGCCCTCGATGTTGCCGTTGCGCGCGGCCTCGACCACAGCGGGCACCGGGGCGTCGATGGAGGTGGAGTCCATCGGGTCGTGGCCGGAGAACACCTCGTGCAGCAGCGCCGTGTCGAGCACGTTGCGCGCGAACGGGCCTGGCGTGTCCAGCGAGCTGGCGAACGCGATCACGCCGTAACGGGAGGATCCTCCGTACGTCGGCTTCATGCCCACGATGCCGGTCACGGCGGCCGGCTGGCGGATCGAGCCGCCCGTGTCCGTGCCGGTCGACAGCGGCGCCTCGTAGGCGGCCACGGCGGCGGACGAGCCGCCGGACGAGCCGCCGGGGGTGCGGGTCAGGTCCCACGGGTTGTGCGAGTCGCCGTAGGCGGAGTTCTCCGTGGAGGAGCCCATCGCGAACTCGTCGAGGTTGGTCTTGCCGAGGATGACCAGCCCGGCGGCGCGCAGCCGCGCGGTGACCGTGGCGTCGAACGGCGGGCGCCAGCCTTCGAGGATCTTGGAGGCGGCCGTGGTCGGCATGTCGTGGGTGGAGAAGATGTCCTTGTGCGCGATCGGCACACCGGCCAGCGGGCCGAGCTTCTCCCCCGCCCTCAGCCGCTCGTCGACGGCGCGGGCCTGCTCCAGGGTGACCTCGCGGTCGACGTGGAGGAACGCCTTGACCTTGCCGTCGACCTCGCCGATCCGGTCGAGGTGGGCGGTGGCGACCTCGACGGCCGACGTCTCGCCCGCGGCGATCAGTTGCCCGAGCTCGGCGGCGGTCTTGTGGATCAGACTCATGCTTCCTCCCCCAGGATGCGCGGGACGCGGAAGCGGTCGTCCTCGACGGCCGGGGCGCCGGCGAGCGCCTGCTGCGGCGTCAGGGACTGTCGCACCTCGTCGGCACGGAAGACATTGGTCAGCGGAAGCGCGTGCGACGAAGGCGGCACGTCGTCGGCGGCTACCTCGGCCACCTTCGCGACAGCCCCGATGATCACATCGAGCTGCGTGGCGAAGTGGTCGAGTTCGTCGTCGGACAGCGCCAGCCTGGACAACCTGGCCAGGTGTGCGACCTCGTCGCGGGTTATGGCGGACATGAGTCGTTGAACCCGTTTCGTGGATGGAATTTGGTCAGTGTCATCCTAGAGGCCATGACGGAGAGTGGCCGAACCATTAACGTGCCCGTAATCAGGGACGAGCGCCCGACCGACCGCGCGGGAGTCTACGAGGTCGAGGCCGCCGCCTTCGGCCGCCCGGACGAAGCGGACCTGGTCGACGCGCTGCGCGACCACGACGCCTTCGCGTACTCCCTCGTCGCCGAGGAGGACGGGGAGATCGTCGGGCACATCATGTTCACCTGGCTGCCGGTGGGTTCGGTCCGCGCGCTCGCGCTGGCACCGCTGGCCGTACGGCCGGGCAACCAGGGCGCGGGGCTCGGACGGGCGCTGATCGCGGCGGGCATGAAGCGCGCCGAGGAGATGGGGGTGCCCGGCGTCGTGGTCGTCGGCGACCCTGCCTACTACAGCGGGTCGGGCTTCACCACGGAACACAAGATCACCCAGACGTACGGCTGGCCCGACGAGGTCTTCCAGGCCATCGTCTTCACGGAACTGGAGGGCGAGGCCGTCTACCCGACCCCGTTCGGCAGCTGAAGCCGCAGCGCAGAACCCACCTCGGTGAGTCCACGGCGCCCACGCGCTCCAGCGCCTCGTCGGGCACCTTCTCCGACCGCTCGTACTCCTGACCTGCCCAGGTCGGACAGGGGTGACGGCCTCGCCGAGGCGATCGCCGACCGAGCGGAAGGCACGCAACGCCTCCGGGTATTCGGGGTGGACCGGCGCTGCGTCGCCGCGCAACCTGTCGATGAGCGCCGAGGGGAAGAGCGCGGGTGCTCGTTGCTGATTAGAGGGCCGCGAGGAGGAGGCGCACGCCGTTCGCCTCCGGGCTGCGCAGCTCGGTGAGCAGGTGCAGGGCCTGGGCGGCGTGCGCCCTGGCCAGGTCGGAGCGGCCGAGGTCGCGGTGCGCGTGGGCCAGCCCCGCGTGCGCCTGCGCCTGCGCCCACCGGTCGTACATGCTGGAGGCCAGGTCGAGCGCGAGCGTGTGGTCCTCCACGGCCCGCGCCGGGTCGTGGGCCGAGCGGAAGGCCTCTCCGAGCGAGTTGAGCACCTCCATCTCCCCCGCCTTCATCCTCAGCTCGCGGTAGATGGCCAGCGCCTGGAGATGGTGGTCGATCGCCTCGGCGTTGTGGCCCTGCCGGTGGTTCACGAGCCCGATCGAGTGCAGCACGTGGGCCTCGCCCGAGGTGTGCCCGTGGGAACGGAACACCGCACGCGCCCGGTCGAGCACGGCGAGCGCCTCCTCGTAGCGTCCCTGCTCCCGGTAGGCGGCCGCGTAACCGCACTCCGCCGCCGCCCGGTTGATCGGCTCGCCCACCTCGTCGAACGCCTCGGCCGCCCGGCGGCTGAACGTGTACGCCTCGTCGTAGGCGCCCTGTTCCAGGCGGAACCGGCCGAGCGCCAGCAACGAGCGCGCCTCGCCGAACCGGTCGCCCAGCTCCTCGTGCCGGGACACGGCCAGCCTGGCGTACTCGACGGCCGGCCCGGTCAGGCCCAGCCTCTTCTGGGTGACGGCGAGGTCGATCAGCGCGCGTGCCTCCCCCGCGAGGTCGCCGTCGTTCTCGGCGGCCCGCAGCGCCGCCTTGGCCAGCGCGGAGGCGTCGAGGAAATGGGCGTGGTTGTTCAGGTACCTGAACAACGTGATGGACATGGCGCTGGAGTAGCCGGGCCGTCCCAGGTCAGCGGCGTGTACGGCGACCTTCACGAGGTTGACCCGCTCGGCGTCGAGCCAGGCGGCGGCCCCGTCCCGGTCGGCGAGCTCCAGGCGCGGCGTGCCCGGTCGCAGGACGCGCGGCCTGCGTGCCGTGCCGTCGGGGAAGAGCAGGTCGATGGCCTGGCTGGCGGTGTAGAGGTAGTGGTCGAACATCCGGGCCAGCGCGTCCTCCTCCGGCCCGTGCTCCAGCGCCGTGGCTCCCGCGTGCTCGCGCAGCAGGTCGTGGAAGGTGAACCGGCCTGGTTCGTGCTGCATCAGCAGGTGGGCGTCGAGCAGGTCGCCCAGGACCTCGTCGGCCCGCCACAGCGGCAGGTCGGCCAGCGAGGCGGCCGCGTAGGCGTCCACGTCCGCGCCGGGATGCAGGCCGAGCAGGCGGAACATGCGTTGCTGGTCCTCGTCGAGCTGCCGGTAGGACAGGGTGAACGCGGCGGCCACCCCACGCTCTGCCGTCGACAGCTCGGGCAGCCTGCGCCCCTGCTCCCCCAGCCGTTCGGCCAGGTAGGCCACGCTCCACGTGCTCCTGTGCCGCAGCCTCGCCGCCGCTATGCGTACGGCCAGCGGCAGGAACCCGCACAGCCGCAGCACCGTCATGACGGCGTCCTGATCCGCCACGGCCCGGTCGCCGACGATCGTGGTGAACAGCTCGACCGCCTCGTCCGCCGGGAGCACGTCCAGCGACAGGGTGAACGCCCCGTCGAGGTCCACGAGGCGGCGCCGGCTGGTGATGAGCACGAAGCTGTTGGACGCGCCCGGCATCAGCGAGCGCACCTGGTCGGCGTCCAGCGCGTTGTCCAGCACCACCAGGACGCGCCGGTTGACCAGCTCGGACCGCCACAGCGCCGCCCGGTCTGCCAGGGTGACCGGCAGCCGGTCCGGCGTCACGCCGAGCTGGAGCAGCAGCATCTCCAGCGCGGTGCTGGCCTGGCACACCACCTGGCCAGGGGTGTGGCCGTGCAGGTCCACGAAGAGATGGCCGTCGGGGAAGTGCTCGGCCAGCCGGTGCGCCACGTGCACCGCCAGCGCGGTCTTGCCGATCCCTGCCATGCCGTCGATCGCGGAGATCGTCACCACCCTGCGGTTGCGCGTCGGCGACTCGACCAGCCGCGCCAGCTCGGGGGCCCGTCCGGTGAAGTCGGGCAGGTCGTAGGGCAGGTGGGACTGGCGCGTGGTGGGCTGCGCCGGAGCCGGCTCGTCGTCGTGCAGGACGGAACGCTCCAGGGCGAGGAAGGTCTTGCTGGGGTCGAGCCCCTGGTCCTCGGCCAGCGCGGCGCGGAAGGCGCGGGCGACGGCCAGCGCGTCCGCCTGCCGTCCCGCGCGGTGCAGGGCGAGCATGAGGTGGCCGCTCAGCCGTTCGCGCAGCGGGTGGGCGGCGACCTGGGCGGCCAGCTCGTCGATGAGGCTCGCGTGGTTGCCCGCCTCCAGCTCCAGCTCGGCCAGGCGCTCGACGGCGCCCAACCGGCGGTCCTCCAGCCGGGTCCTGGCCTCCTCGACGAAGTCGGCGTGCACGTCGGCCAGCGCCTGCCCCTGCCACAGGCCGAGCGCCGCGCGGACCTCACCGGCCGTCCGCGCCCCGGCGAGCGCGCCGGTGAACTCCTCCAGGTCGAGCTGTCCCGGCTCGGTCTGGAGGACGTAGCCCGCGCTCCTGGTGACCAGCAGCTCGGGCGCTCCTGCCTCGCGCAGCACCCGCCTGATCACCGCGACGGACGCCTGGACCTGCGCGCGGGCCGTGTCCGGCGGGGTGAGCCCCCACATCGCGCCGACCAGCCGGTCGGCGCTGATCGCCGTCCTGGCGTGCAGCAGCAGGTACGCCAGCACCGCCCGGTGGCGCGGCGCCACCGGAGGGACCTCGCGGCCGTCGAACGACGCACCGACCGGGCCGAGCACCGTGAACCGCAGCACACCCCACCCCCCGATGGTCCATCCATGGCGAACGCATAAGGAATGTAGCAAGACCCTCACTGATGATTGGCGACATGTTCGGGCTTCCACCCATCCAGCCGGAAACCGCGACGGACCAGGCGGCCGAGCTGCTCGCCGACGTCCACCGGTTTCTGGGCGTCACACCCAACCTGGCCCTGGCGATGGCCAACAGCCCAGCCGTGCTCAAGGCGTACCTCGACAGCGCCGGAGCACTCAGGGGCGGCGAGCTGCCCGAGTCGATCAGGGCGCGGATCGCCGTGCTCGTCGCGCAGGAGAACCGGTGCGACTACGGCCTGTCCGCCCACATCCACATCGGCACCAAGGTGACCGGACTGACGCGGGAGGAGATGGCCGACGCGCGCGAAGGGCGAGCCTCCGACGCCAGGGCGTCGGCGGCGCTCGCGCTGGCCACGGCCCTCCTGCGCGGCAGGGGCGCGGTCACCGACGCCGACCTCGCCGTCGCGGGAGCGCACCTGACGCACGGCGAGATCGCGGAAGTGGTCGCCAACGTCGCGCTCAACATCTTCACCACCTACCTCGGCAAGGCCGGCCGCGTCGCCGTCGACTGGCCCCTGGTCCGCCACGACGCGCCATGAGCGGGGAGACGTTCGGCGCGGAGCTGCGCCGCTGGCGGCTGCGGCGCGACCTGAGCCAGATGGAGCTGGCCGACCGCACGGGCACCACGCAGCGCCACGTGAGCTACCTGGAGCGCGGGCTGGCCCAACCGCGGCGCGCGCTGGTCCTGCGGCTTGCCGCGACGCTCGCGCTGACCGAGAGCGAGCGCGACGACCTGCTCCTCACGGTCGGGCTGGCGCCCGAGCAGCCGGACCTGGCCGGTCCGCTGGGCGAACCTGTGCGCCGGATGCTGGAGATGGTCGTCAGGGGTCACCTGCCGGCGCCCGCACTGATCGCCGGGCCGCACGGGCAGGTCGTGGCGGCCAACGACGCCGTCGCGGTGCTCACCGAGGGGGCGGCGCCCGACCTGCTGCGCGAGCCCGCCTCGCTGCGCCGCCTCATGCTGCATCCGCGCGGCATGGCGCCGCGGGTGATCAACCTGGACAGCTGGGGGCACCACGTGCTGGAGGGGCTGCGCGACCTGGCCAGGTGCGGTGGGCGCAGCCCGCAGTTGCACGAGCTCATCACGGAGCTGGCCAGGTACGTGCCCGCCGCCCGGCCGGACGCCGGGCAGCCGGGCTTCGCCGTACCGCTGAGGTTGCGCAGCGCGCGCGGCGAGCTGAGGTTGATCTCGACGGTCACCTCGCTCGCCACGCCGGCGCTGGCGGGCTACCGGCTGGAGGTCTTCCTGCCCGCCGACGCCGAGACCTCGCGGCTGCTGGCTACTCGCCGCCGGTGAAGGAGACATCGTCCAGGCACAGCGTGTACGGCTCGGCCGCGCCGCCCACCTGGAAGAGCACCTGGCCCTCGGCGTCCGTCGCCTTGGCTACGCCGTTGTAGACGTAGGTGCGCTGGCCGGCGCCCAGCTCCGGCCAGCCGTCCACCATGCCCGTGTGCGGCTCGGCGCCGAGCTGGGCCACCGACCTGATCTTGACGTTCTTGCTCGCCGACGCCTTGAAGCTCAGCCGGTACGGCTGGCCCGCCTTGAACGGGATCCGGCTCTGCCCCACGATCGAGGTCCACGGCTTGTCGCCACCGGCGGGCACCTCGGCGCACAGCCGTCCGCCGTCCACCTTGATCGGCGTGTTCTTCGAACTCCACCACCCCTTCGTCCCAGCGTCGAACGACCCGTTGACCACGTGCTCGACCACCGGGACGACCGACACGTTGTCCAGGCACAGCGTGTACGCCTCAGCCGCGCCGCCCACCTGGAACAGCAGCTGCCCCTCAGGGTCGCCCGCCTTCGGCCTGCCCACGAAGCTGAACTTCTTCGACGCGGGTCCGACCTCGGGCCAGCCGTCCACGACAGCGGTGTACGGCTCGCTGCCGCGCTGGATCACCGACCTGATCCTGGCGGTCTTCGTGGCGGTCGCCTCGAAGCTCACCTTGTACGACTGGCCCGCCTCGAACGCGACGCGGCTCTGGCCGAGCTGCGCCGACCACGACTTCTCGCCACCGGCGGGCACCTCGGCGCACAGCCGTCCGCCGTCAACCTTGATCGGCGTGTTCTTCGAACTCCACCACCCCTTGGTACCGCTGTCGAACGAGCCGTTGACCACCAGGTCGCCGGCGGACGGGGCGGCGGCGTGGGCCGGCGTCGCCACGACCATCGCCGCGAACGTGCCTGCGGCAAGCATGCGCATGGGATTCACGATTGGCGATCTTGGATCACCCCGCTCACGCGGGCAATACCGTCCTGGGAATGACGATCACGAGCACTGCTGCGCCGTGGTGGTCGCCAGGGCGTTGCAGAGGTTGACGCGGCCGAAGCCGAAGTTGTTGTCCCGGCCGGGCAGCCCCAGGTCGTCCGCCGTGGCCCCCAGGCGGGTGCGGGTCCCGGACGCCGACAGCGCCGGGAAGCGGGCGCGGATCGCGGCGGCGACACCGGCCGCGATGGGCGCGGCCATGGAGGTGCCGTCGAAGCTCGCGTACTGGTTGCCGGGGATCGTGCTCAGCACCTCGTCCCCCGCCGCCGCGACCTCCACGAACGGCCCGGTGTTGGAGACCGCGCCGCTGTCGAAGGTGGCGAGCTGGTCCAGCGCGTTGGTCGCGGACACCGCGGCCACCTCGTCGTAGGCGGCGGGGAAGAACTCGGTCCCGCGCTGGGCCTGGGTGACGTTGCCCGCCGAGGCGATCAGGGTGGCGCCCTGGACCAGCCCGAGCTGCCAGGCGTTGCGTATCGCCTGGTGCAGGGTGGCGGAGTCGGCGGCGAAGCCGAAGCTCATGTTGATCACCTTGGCGCCCTGCTGCCACGTCCAGACGATGCAGTCGGAGACGTCGGCCACGTTGCTGTCGCCGTTGTTGTCGAACGCCTTGCACATGATGATCCGGGCGTTGAACGCCACTCCTGCCCCGCCCTTGCCGTTCCCCGCCCTGGCGGCGATGAGCCCGGCGACGTGGGTGCCGTGGCCCAGGCCGTCCTTGCAGCTGCCCTCGACGATTCCGTCGTTGAACAGGCCGGTGGAGCGGGCGCAGCCGATCACGTTCGCGGCCAGGTCCTCGTGCTCCTTGTCGATGCCGGAGTCCACGATGCCGACCTTGACCGGCGCGCCGGGGACGCCCGCCTGGGCGAGGGTGAAGTAGCCCTCGGGGGCGTCGATGTCGGCGTCGTTGCTCTGGTGCAGGTGGTACTGGTCGTCGAAGCGCGGGTCGCCGGGGAAGAGCGGCGGCGGGGAGTCGAGCGTGACCAGGTAGTTCGGCTCCGCGTACTCCACGGACGGGTCCTTGGCGAGCTTGGCCACGACCCGCGCCGGGTCCTCGGCGGTCTCCACCAGGTCGGCGCCCACGCGCAGGGTGCGCAGCAGCCGGACGCCGCCGGAGCGGCGCTCGAGGTCGCGGCGCGCCTGGGGCGCGGTGTCGGTGCGGTATTTGACGATGACCGACCTGCTCTCGTACGGCGGAGCCGCCGCTGCCTGCGCCGGTGGGATGCTGACGAGTAACGCCGCGCCCATCGTGACCAGGGCAAAGGTGACGCGCATGTGCTTTCCCTTCTCGAAAGCGTGGGAGATGGCGAGGCGGCTGCCCGTACTCTGCGGGCAACCGCCTCACTCCGCCATGCACAAATGCACATTCACGCTTCCTCAGGCGGACCTCCCACCCGATCTCCAGGCGCTCCAAGGGCCACCAACAGAAAGACCCCCCATGACCTCTTCTCTCGCGAAGAGAGGCCGTGTGGGGGAAAGCCCTTTCTGGGGGTTTTGGGCGATCCTAAGGTGAGGCGCTCTAGGCCGCTTCGGTCGCTTTGGTGGCGCAGCCCGTGTACTCCGAGCGGCGCAGGAGCATCGCGCCGAGCATCAGCGGGAACATCGCCACGTGCGCGAGGACCATCAGCCCGCCGCCGTCGATGACCCCCAGCCAGAACAGCGGGAAGAGCGGAACGATCGGGACGAACATCGCCAGGCACATCTCCAGCGTCGGCCGCCAGCCGTGCCCGCGGAACCGCATCCACGCGGCCATCCCGACCGACATGTTGAACGCCATGACCAGGTAGCCCAGCTCGGGCTGCGCGTGGTGGGAGAAGCTCAGCCCGACGGCCTCCTGCAGGAACCCGAGGGCGAACATCCCGACGAACATCGCGATGACCATCTCGATGTAGTGGAGGGCGAACCTTCGTGTCTGTGTCATGTCTCGACCATCCGGCACCCCTCCGGCGTACCCAAGAAAGCTGAGAAGGCCGGTCCGTAATCTTGGGTGTCGGGTCTTTCCTGCCTAGAGTCGGACCCA
This sequence comes from Nonomuraea sp. NPDC050556, assembly GCF_044457355.1. NCBI lineage: Bacteria > Bacillati > Actinomycetota > Actinomycetes > Streptosporangiales > Streptosporangiaceae > Nonomuraea > Nonomuraea sp. NPDC050556. The sequence continues at coordinate 865,503 of NZ_JBITGU010000004.1, forward strand.
TGAGCGAGCGGCATTTCGTGGTGGTCGGTTACGACGCCGCCGAGCTACTGGACATCGCCTGCGTGGTCTCGGCGCTGGAATGCGCCAACTGGTACGGCGCCGAGCCGTACTACAAGGTCCGCCTGGCCACGCCGGGCGGCCGTTCCATCGAGTGCAACCCCACCGTGGCGCTCCAGCCAGGCGAGACGCTCGAACGGATCACCGGGCCGATCGACACCCTGCTCGTGTCCGGCGGCATCGGCAGCCAGGACGCGGCGGCCAACCGGTTCGTCCTCGCCCACGTGCGGCGGCTGGCGCGGGAGAGCCGGCGGGTGGCCTCGGTGTGCACCGGGGCGTGGATCCTGGCCGCCGCCGGGCTCCTGGACGGCCGGCGCGTCACCACCCACTGGCGGTGGGCGGACGAGCTCGCCGCCAGGCACCCCAAGGTGCGCGTCGACGCCGACCCCATCTTCGTCAGGGACGGCAACGTCTACACCTCGGCGGGCGTGACCAGCGCCCTCGACCTGACGCTGGCGCTCGTCGAGGAGGACAACGGCGCGGAACTGGCGAGGGTGGTGGCGAGGCAGCTGGTGACCTATTTGCAGCGGCCGGGTAACCAGTCGCAGATGAGCATGTTCACCGCCGCGCCCCCGGCGTCCAGCAGCCTGGTCAAGCGGGTGGTGGACTACGTGGTCGGCCACCCGGACGCCGACCTGACCGCGGCCACGCTGGCGGCCGAGGCGGGGGTGAGCGAGCGCCACCTGACCCGCCTGTTCCTCAAGCACCTGGGCCAGACCCCGGGCAAGTTCGTACGGCAGGCCAGAACGGAGGCGGCGGCGCAGTTATTGGTCTCCACCTCGTTGCCGATGGCCGCCGTGGCGTCGAGATGCGGTTTCGGCTCCGCCGAGACGCTCCGCCAGGCGTTCGTCGACTGCTACGGCATCCCACCGTCCCACTACCGCCTCACCCAGTCGCGCACCCCCCAGCGATCTCGCCGCTCCTCATGACCCCACCCACGTCCAGGTATTTGGTCCGGAACGGATGGCTGGGTACAGCGCCATCACCCGCCTGCTCCCCGTAGAGCTGATCCGGCGAGTCCTTGACGACCTGCAGCGACAGCGTCCGAAAGGTCTCCGCGAGCGCCAGCCCCAGCGGCCGATGGCCTTCTAGATGGTCAGCGGAGCAGCGTGATCGGGCGGGCCCGTGGGGGTCAGGGTGAGCCGGGGATGACGAATCCCGTTTCGTAGGCGGCGATCACGGCCTGGGTGCGGTCGCGGACGCCGAGCTTCATGAGGACCGCCGCCACGTGGGACTTGACGGTCTGCATGGCCACGGAAAGCTCGTCGGCGATCTCGGAGTTCGACAGTCCGCGCGCGAGAAGCCGCAGAACGTCCTGCTCGCGCTGGGACAGCTCGGGCAGCACCCTGCTGGACCGCGCGGCGAACCGTTCGATCAGCCTGCGCGTGGACGCGGGGAACAGCAGCGACTCACCCGACGCCACCAGCCGCACGGCCTCGATGAGCTCCTTGGGCGGTATGCGCTTGAGCACGAACCCGCTGGCCCCCGCCCGCATGGCCTCGAAGACGTACTCGTCCACCTCGAAGGTGGTGAGCACCAGGACCCGGGGAGCCCCCTCACGCGCCGTGATGCGCCGGGTGGCCTCCAGACCGTCCATCCCCGGCATCCGGATGTCCATCAGGATCAGGTCCGGCGCATCGAAGCCACGCGCCGTCACCACCGCGCCGTGACCGTCACCGGCCTCGCCGACCACCTCCCAGCCGTCCTCTGAGGACAGGATCGCGCGCAACCCCACCCGCACGAGCGGGTCGTCGTCGACGATGGCGATCCTCATCACAGCGCCCCGCGCCGGGTCGCGCACCCCAGGCACGCACACCCCCGGCTCAGGTCACACCGGGTCGTCGTCCCCTCGGGAAGGTGCGTGGACAGAGGCAGTACGGCACGCACCGCGAACTCGTCCTCCTCCGTGATGCCCACGGTGGCCTCACCGCCCAGCAGTGCCGCCCGGTCCTTGATGGACGCCAGCCCCCGGCCCGTGCCGGGCAACGCGTTCGTGACGGACACGGTCACCGCCTCGCCCTCCGCGGCGATGTCGACCCTGACGGCCCCTCCAGGCGCGTGCTTGGCGGCGTTCGTCAACGACTCCTGAACGATGCGATAGACGCCACGGCCGAGCGCGGCGGACAGCTCGCCGACCGCGATCCGCGACTCGATCTCCATGCCCGCCTCCCGCGCGTCGGCGATCAGGGCGGGCACGCGCTCGCCGCCGGGCGGCGGCGTGTATCCCCCGTCGGCCGCGTGGTCGCCGCGCAGGTCTGCGAGGATGCGGTCGAGCTCGCCGAGGGCGGCGCGCCCGCGCTGCTCGATGACGCCGAGCGCGCGTCGGGCGAAGTCGGGGTCCTTGTCGAACACGTGCGTGCCGGCACCCGCCTGCACGACGATCATCGACAGCATGTGCCCGATGCTGTCATGCAGCTCCTGGTCGATGCGAACCTGCTCCTCCGCCCTCGCGGCGCGGGCGAGCGCCGCCGCCACGATCTCGTCGCGTCCTGGACCGAGCGCCCACACCGCGAGCCTCCCGTGCCAGGCGGCTAATGCCCACGTCGCCCTGCGGAGGGCGGGGAACAGGGCGAGACCGACCGGGCACAACAGCAGCAGCCAGCGCTCACCGGCGAAGTCGATCGGCACCCCGTCGACCATCGCGGCCAGCGGCACCAGCACGAGCAGCGCGGGAAGCGCCACGAGGAGGAAACCGAGCGGCCCGGTGACGGAACGGACCATGATCCAGGCCAGCACCCGCCAGCTGGGCCCGTCCTGGAAGACCGCGAAGCATCGCCGTACCACGTTGACCACGACCGACGCCGAGCGCTTGTAGCGGACCGGCTCCGGGGCCGTCACGTCCTGGCCCAGGAGCGAGGCCAGCAGGTGCCGCTCCCAGCGCCCGATCGGCCGCAGCAGGAGCTGGGCCCACAACACGTTGGGGACGCTGATCAGCACCATCTGCCCGGCGAGCCCGGCGACGTACATCCCGCCGACGACCGTGAACCACAGGGCGCCGAAAACGAGCCCGAGCAGGAGGTAGGCGGCCGGGAGGTCGCGACGGGAGGTCGAATCCCGGAGGAGAGCCACACCTCGCATTGTGTCCCGGGGGCGACGGCGGCGTCATCGCCCCAACGGGGGAGCACTCCCCCGGGAGAGCTACCGACGAACCACTCCTGGGCGGGTGCCGTCTCCCTCACGTCCACGCCTACCTTCGAGGCACGCCGACGACCACAGGAGGAACCATGGGGGCAAGGCTCTCGACGTTATGGGTTTTCGCGCTCTTCAACTATCTGTACTGCGACATCGTGGGCCTGATGGACTCGGGGCTGCTGAAGCAGTACCTGACCGGACATGTCGGGGGGTTGGACATCAGTTCCGGGTTCCTGCTGGGCGCGGCGGTCCTCATGGAGATCCCCATCGCCATGATCGTCGTCTCCAGGCTGGCCGGGCCGCGCACCGCCCGGCTGCTCAACCTGGCCGCGGGAGTCCTCATGACCGTCGTGCAGTCGGCGACCCTCTTCATGGGGACCCCGACGACGTATTACGTGTTCTTCAGCGTGATCGAGATCGCCTGCACGGCGTACATCACGTGGTGCGCATGGAAGTGGCACATCACCGAAGCCCAGAACGCCCCGCTGGTGGCGCACTAGAGGCCACCGCCAGGAGAGCGACGGGTGGGGAAGCCTGGGGTCCACCCTCGGTGGGGAGTCGCCCGCGCTAGGGGGCACCCCGCCTGAGGGGCCATGCCCGATGGGGAGTCGCCCCGCTGGGAGCTAACCCCGAATAGGGGCCACCCCCGGATGAGGGCCACCCCCCGCAGGCGCGGGCCACCCCCGCAGAGGCGGGGGCACCCCCGCAGGCGCGGGCCACCGCCGCAAGGCGGGGCACCCCCCGGATGGGGGTCACCCCCGCTTGTGGTGAGTCCCCGCTTGTGGGGAGTCCTGGAGGGGAGTCCCGGAGGGCCTGGCCAACCGATGAAGGGAGTCCGAAGCGTGGTCAGGCGGTGGAGGCTTCGGCTGGGCGGTAGCCCCGCTCTATCTCCGGAGTGCCCTCGAGCCGCTCGCGCAACCACACCGTCGCATCAGCCGGTGACATGGGCAGGCAGAAGAGCCACCCCTGCCCCATGTCGCACCCCATCTCCGCCAACCGGATCGCGACCTCGTCCGACTCCACCCCCTCCGCCACAGACCGCATCCCCAACGACCTGACCAGCTCCACGATCGACCGGACAATACGGTCGTCGTCCGGCGACGAGGCGATCCGCGACACGAACGAGGCGTCGATCTTCACCTCGGAGACGGCCAGCCGCTGCAGGCGGATGAGCGAGGAGTACCCCGTGCCGAAGTCGTCCAGCGCCAACGGCACCCCCAGCGCCGCCAGCGCCTTGATGGTCTCGTGGGTGTAAGCCTGGTCGCCGGTCAGGATGCGCTCCGTGACCTCCAGCTGGATCGCCTCAGGAGGCAGCCTGAACCGGGCCAGCCCCGCCTCCAGCTGGTCGGGCAGCGCCGTGTCCAGCAGGTCGCGCGCCGACACGTTGACCGAGATCTGCACCCGCAACCCCGTGTGCCACCACCGGGCCGCCTGTTCGAGCGCGCTGTCGATGACGTACTCGGTCAGCTGCCGCATCAGATAGGACTGCTCCGCCAGCGGGATGAAGTCGTCCGGCGGGATCGGCCCGTGCACCGGGTGCCGCCACCGCAGCAGCGCCTCCATGCCGTGCACGTGCCCGTCGGCCAGCCCCACCTTCGGCTGGTAGTGCAGCCGCAGCTCGCGGTTGTCCAGCGCCCTGCGCAGGTCGCCGAAGAGGCCGAGGCGCTCTGGCGAGTTGCGGTCCTTGTCGGCCTGGTAGAGCTCGACGCCGGTGCGTTGCTGCTTGGCGAGGTACATGGCGACGTCGGCCCGCTGCAGGAGCAGCTCGAAGTCGGGCGCGTGGTCGGGGTAGAGCGCGATGCCGACGGCCCCGTCGAGGTCGAACGACATGCCTTCGAGGCGCACGGACTCGGTCAGGGCGACGCGGAGGCGCGCGGCGACCTCGCGGGCCGCGGCGGTGTCCCTGATCTTGGGGAGGAGCACGGCGAACTCGTCGCCGCCGAGCCGTGCGACGACGTCGCCCGGCCGTACGGAATGAGTGAGTCTGTGGGCCATCAGCTGCAGCAGGCGGTCGCCGACGGGGTGTCCCAGGGTGTCGTTGACCTGCTTGAGCCCGTGCAGGTCGAGCAGGAAGAAGCCGACCCGCTCGCCGTCGCGCGCCTCGGCGAGCGCCTCCTCGGTGCTGACCGCGAGGAGCTTGCGGTTGGGCAGGCCGGTGAGCTCGTCGTGCATGGCCTGGTGGTCGTGGCGCATGGACAGAGTCGCGGTGAAGTAGACGGCGGCCAGCGGCGCGACGAACAGCGGCACGAGGCCGGGCGAGTCGTCCATGACGACCACGACGAGCGGCGCCAGGCCCAGCAGCCCGGCGTAGACGAGGCCCTGCGGCCCGACGGTGGAGCGCAGGACACGCAGGATGGACCGGCGCTCGTGCAGGGCGACGGCGCTGCACACCAGCGTGGCCCTGACCAGGAAGTAGGCCACCCCGGACAGCGCGATCGCGACGAGGTCGGCGCCGCCGGGCGTCCAGGGCGCGGTCGGGCTGGGCACGATGCCGAAGACGCCGAGGACGACGGCGGCCGCGGTCAGCGCCAGCGTCGACTGGCCGACGTTGAACGTCACCCGGTGCCAGGACTTGCGGGTCACCACCCCGTTGATCGCCACGCCGACGGCCTGCATGAGGATCGCGATCGGCAGGCCGTAGTGGAGCAGGACGGCGAAGGTGAACATGGTCGACGGGTAGGTGCCGCCGACGGGGGCGGCCGAGGAGACCATGACGGGGCGCAGCTCGCCGAGCACCACGAGCACGCAAAGCGCCCAGAACAGGGGCGTGCGGGCCAGGCCGGCCAGCCCGGTCACGTCCAGTCTGAGCAGGGACACGAGGAGCGCGGTCGCGCCGATCGCGGTGATCAGGGCAAGAAAGCCCCACAACGGCGTGCCGACGCGTGGTCCAGTGTCACGGGTGTCATTCGGGTCGGTCATCGGTAACAGCGCCCCCATCAGGTCACTATGGGAGGGTACGACCTTTACCCCACTTCGCGAAACCATCCGCGCACGTTCCGTCACCCCGAGTCGCCTTTATGACGAAATAACTGATCTTGTACGGCTGCCGCCCAAAGGAGGGCTGGGACGGACGCCCGCCCGCCGCAGCAGGCGAGCGGAACCACTACGTCGCAGATCAACGCCCCGAGACGATCAGCCGCACCAGCGAGCGCGCGCGCCGTACTCACGCCTCCGGAGTCACCGCCGCACCCGCGGCCGCCTCCGGCCCCTGCTCCAGAAGAACCTGGAACCCCGCCTCGTCCAGGATCGGCACGCCGAGCGAAACCGCCTTGTCGTACTTCGACCCGGCGTTCTCCCCCACCACCACGAAGGCCGTCTTCTTCGACACCGAGCTGGCCACCTTGCCGCCGCGGCTCGTGAGCGCCTCGGCGGCCGAGTCGCGGGTGAAGTGCTCCAGCGTGCCGGTGACCACGAAGGTCAGGCCGTCGAGGATCTGCGGGCCCTTCTCTGGCGCCGGTTCGTCCTCCATGCGCACCCCGGCGGCCCGCCACCGCTCGACGATCTCCCGGTGCCAGTCGACGGCGAACCACTCCTTGATCGTGATCGCCGTCTGCCCGCCGATGCCCTCCACGGCGGCCAACTCCTCCTCCGAGGCGTTCATGACCGCGTCGATCGAGCGCAGCGCGGCGGCCAGCGTGCGGGCGGTGGGTGGGCCGATGTGCCTGATGGACAGCGCCACCAGCACCCGCCACAGCTCCTTGTCCTTGGCCTTCTCCAGCTCGTCGAGGAGCAGCAGCGCCGCCTGGGACGGCTCGCCGTTGGCGTTGGAGTAGAGGGAGACGACCTTGGGCTCGCCTGTCTTCTCGTCGAGCTTGGGCACCCCGGTCTCCTGGTCGCGGACGACGGACCTGATCGGGGTGAGCTTGTCGAGCGTGAGGTCGAACAGGTCGGCCTCGGTCTTCAGCACGGGCTCCTGGCCTTCCACCGGCTGGGTGAGCGCGGTGGCCGCCACGTAGCCCAGACCGGCGATGTCGAGCGCGTTGCGCCTGGCGGCGAAGTAGACGCGCTCGCGCAGCTGCGCCGGGCAGGTCTTGGCGTTGGGGCAACGCAGGTCGGCGTCGCCCTCCCGCTCGAAGGCCAGCTCGGTGCCGCAGGCGGGGCAGTGGGTCGGCATCACGAACTCGCGCTCGGAGCCGTCGCGCAGCGCGACCACAGGGCCGACGATCTCGGGGATGACGTCGCCCGCCTTGCGCAGCACGACCGTGTCGCCGATGAGCACGCCCTTGCGCTTGACGGTGTCGCCGTTGTGCAGCGTGGCACGCTCGACCTCGGACCCGGCCACGATGATCGGGGCCATCACGGCGAACGGGGTGACCCGCCCGGTGCGGCCCACGCCGACCTGGATGTCGACGAGCTTGGTGTTGACCTCTTCCGGCGGGTACTTGAACGCGATCGCCCAGCGCGGGGCGCGCGAGGTGGAGCCCAGCTCGCGCTGCGTGCGGATGTCGTCGACCTTGACCACGACGCCGTCGATCTCGTAGGCGGGGTCGTGCCTGTGCACCTCGTAGTGGGCGATGAAGGAGTTGATGCCGTCGAGGTCGGGCACCACCTGGTAGAGGTCGCTGACCGGCAGCCCGAACTCGCGCAGGCGGTCGTAGACCTGCGACTGCGCCTTGGGCTCCGGCGCGCCCTCCCACACGCCCACACCGTGCACGAGCATGCGCAGCGGCCGCTGGGCGGTGATCCGCGGATCCTTCTGCCGCAGCGTGCCCGCCGCAGCGTTGCGCGGGTTGGCGAAGGGCGGCTTGCCCTCCTCGACGAGCTGCTCGTTGAGCTTCTTGAAGTCCTCGACCGGGATGTAGACCTCGCCGCGCACCTCGACGAGCGAGGGGATGTCGTCGCCGGACAGCCGGTGCGGGATGCCCTTGATCGTGCGCACGTTGGGCGTCACGTCGTCGCCCGTGCGCCCGTCGCCGCGGGTGGCGCCGCGCTCCAGCTTGCCGTCGCGGTAGACCAGGGCGATCGCCAGCCCGTCGATCTTCAGCTCGCACAGGTAGGGGCCCGGGTTGCCCTCGGCCAGCCGCTCTGCCCTGGCCTGCCAGCTCGCCATGTCCTCCGCGTTGAAGGCGTTGTCGAGGCTCTCCAGCTTCTGCAGGTGCTGCACCTTGGCGAAGTCACCCGAGACGGGCGCCCCGACCTTCTGCGTCGGCGAGTCCGGCGTGCGCAGCTCGGGGAAGGACTCCTCCAGCGCCAGCAGTTCGTTGAACCACTTGTCGAACTCCCCGTCGCTGACGGTCGGCTCGTCGAGCACGTAGTAGCGCCAGCGCGCCTCCTCGACCCGCTCGCTCAGCTCGGCGTGCCGCCCCCGGGCAACGTCAGCGTCCATCCTGGTCTCCTCCCACGACAACAGCCTGGGAGAACGTTATCGCCGGAGACCGACAGAAGGTCAGCCTCCTTGCGCCCAGACACCTTCCCAGATCGAGCACTTCCCGGTGATCTTGACGGACGTACCGCGGCAGACCATCGCTTCGATGGACAGCATGCGCCCCGGATCGAAGGAGAACGCCAGGGGCTTGGTGCCCGAGCAGTTCCTGTAGGTCTTCTTGCCGTGCCCGCCGCCGTCCTTCACCCAGCGGAACTTCAGCCACGAGCACCCCGCCTTGCCCGGGAAGTCGTAGAGCTTGCCCGAGACCACGAATCCGGGCCGGTCGAGCACGACCTTGCCCTTGGCCTTGCCCGCCCGGTCGGCCGAGTAGACCGACCCCCAGCTCCACGTCTCCGGGTTGGACGCCAAGGCGGGCGCGGCCATCAGCGCGAGGGCCACTCCAGCGGCCCCTAACGTACGAATTATCATGAGAAAAAGCGTAGTCAGCCGGTTTGCAGCCCACTTGCAGGATCGTCCCTGAGCACCTCAGCCGCCTTGGCACACGCACGAAGAGCCGCGCGAGCGTACGAAGGAGAGGCCCCGGCCAGACCGCACGCGGGCGTCATCACCACCTGCGACGCCAGCCGGTCGGGCGCGAACCCCAGCCGCCGCCACAGGTCGATCACCGGCTGAGCGATCACCCCGATATCAGGCAATGTCGCGGAAACGCCGGGCACGACGCCCATGAAGAACGCGACCCCCGCATCAATGGCCTCCCCGATGGCGTCGTCGTCGCGCCTGCGCAGCAGCGAGGCGTCCATCGAGATCCCCCGGATCCCCGAACGGCGCAGCAAAGCGATGGGCAGCGCGGGCGCGCAGCAGTGCACGATCGGGTAGACCCCGTCGAGGAACAGCTTCAGCGACTCCTCCACCCGCCACGGCTCGACGGCGGCCAGCCGCCCGAACCCCGAGGCGGTCGGCACGGTGCCGGTCAGCACCCCGGGCAGCCCTGGCTCGTCGAGCTGCAGCACTACCTCGGTGATCCCCGGCACGCGCCTGCGCACCTCGGCGACGTGGTCGGCCACCCCCTGGGCCAGCGAGGCCGTCAGGTCACGCACGGCACCCTGGTCAGCCAGGATCTTGTCCCCGTAGTGGAGCTCGATCGCCCCCGCCAGCGTCCACGGCCCGCACACCTGGAGCTTGAGCGGCCCCGCGTAGTCGTGCCCGACCTCTTCCAGCCCGTCCAGGTCGCGGGCGAGATGGTCGGCCGCGCGCCGGTGGTCGCGTCCGGGACGCCCGGCCAGCCGCCAGCCGGACGGCTGCACCTCCACCGGCAGGTCCACGAGCAGGGCTGCCGTCCTGCCGATCATGTCGGCCCCGACCCCTCTGGCCGGCAGCTCTGGCAGGTACGGCAGAGCCGCGGCCTCGCCGAAGACGACGCGGAGCGCCTCGAGATGGTCCTCACCGGGATGCGAACCGACACCGGTGGACGAAGCCTCTTGCCACGGGAACATACGCCCAGCCTAGAGCGGCAGCCGAGCCAGAACCTCCGTCCCCCCGCCCGCCCCCCTGCGCACCTCGAACCGGCCCCCGACCTCGGCCGCGCGCTCGCGCATGGACGTCAGCCCCACCCCGTGATCCGGTACGGCAGGCAGCCCGACCCCGTCGTCCGACACGGTGACCAGCAGCTCGCCCTGCGACAGCGCCAGCCTGACGAGAGCCGAGCGCGCTCCCGCGTGCTTGCGCACGTTCGTCAGCGCCTCCTGAACGATCCGGTAGGCGGCCAGCTCGACGTCCGCCGGGATCTCGCCGAGCCCGGAGGCCATGACCTCGACCGCCGGTCCAGGCGCCTGGGCGAAGACCTTGAGCGAACCGGCCAGCCCCAGGTCGTCGAGCGACGGCGGGCGCAACCCGTCGACCAGCTCGCGCACGGAGACGATGGTCGAACTCATGCCCTCGCGCACCTGCCCCAGAAGTTCCGCGGTGACCTGCGGGTCCGTCGATCGGCGTGCCGCGTCGAGCGTCATGGTGACGCTGGTCAGCGCGGGTCCGAGCCCGTCGTGCAGCTCCCTGCCCAGCCGCCTGCGCTCCTCCTCGCGCGCCGCCCCGATCCGCTCGCGGGAACGGCGCAGGTCGGCTGCCAGCCGTACGGCGTGGGCCAGTTCCGCCAGGTGTTTCGCCATGACGGCGAGCGGCTCGCGCCTGGATCCCGCGAGCAGGAGGCGGCCGACGGGTTCACCGTGCCAGGCCAGCTCGACGGACCTGGGGCGGTGCCCGAGCTCGCCCTCGGCGAACAGCTCGCCCTCGACCTCCACGCCCGCGCCCTTGGCGCCGATCGCCCAGCGCAGCATCGAGGTGGCGGTGCCCAGCGCCTCCGCCGGGTCCTCCGCCTCCTGGACGCTGCGGCTGAGCCGGTCGGCCGCCTTGTACGGGTCGCGCTCGACGCCGAACAGCCGGTCGACGGAGCTCTGCAGGCGCAGCCGTACGGGATGGAAGATCGCGCCGACCGACAGCGCGGCCACGAGCCCGGCCGTCGGTCCCAGGTCGCCCGCGACGAGGTCGCCGGCCCAGATGAGCGGCGCGTAGACGAGGGCGAGCAGCCCGGCGAGCGTGCCGTACACCAGGGTGCGGTTCAGGATGACCCGGATGCCGTAGATGCGGTGGCGCAGCACGGCCGCGATCACCGCGATCGGCACCCCTGCCGAGATCAGCAGGTGGATGGCGACGAGCACGTCGGCCGTGCCCGTGACCCCCTGCTGGATCACCTGCCTGCCCAGCCAGAACCCCATGTAGACGACCATCGTCGCGGTGTACCAGGCGATCTGCTGCTTGGTGACCCGGTCGGCGCCCCAGTAGCGCACGGTCAGCGCGACCACGGAGGCGAAGCAGAGCGGGATCATCGCGAAGCCGATGTTCGTCTCCAGGAACCACGGCAGCCCGCCGAGCGCCTCGACGCCGAACGGGTTCTGGATGTCGAGGTAGATCTCCTTCTCCGGGTTCGGCATGAGCGACATCAGCACGGAGTGCGTGACGGTGAGGATCAGCACGCCGTACAGGACCGGACGCCACCACTTGGACGGCAGCCGCCCGTCGGGGAAGACCAGCGGCAGCACCCCGCCGAAGGCCATGACGGGCCACACCCACGTCCAGATCGCCGCCCACGCGATGTACGGCAGCAGCGGATGGCCCGGGTCGACCATGTGCAGATAGTGCGCGAGGCAGAAGACCAGCTCGTAGAACGCCCACGCCACGCCGATGCTCCACAGCAGCCACGGCACCAGCAGCCTGGGCCGGTAGGTGATGAGGAACGCTCCAGCGGCGGGGAACAGCGTGCCCAGCGGGTCGATCGGCTGCAGGCCGCCGGACCAGTCGGTCCTCCAGGCCATCCAGGTGGCGGCGAGGACGGCGAGCGGCGACAGCACGCCACCCGCCCAGGCGATCACGGTGACGGGGCTCAGCCGCGCCGCGGGCGGCTGGGGCGGGGGCGCAGGCTTGGGCGGGCGGGCGCGCGTGGGCTCGTCGAGCACCGGGTGCAGGCCGTACACGAGGTCGCGGACGCTGGTGATCGCCTCGGTGAGCTGCTCGCGCACCCGCGACAGCACCGGGTCAGGGTCCTTCGCCCGCCCCGCGCCCTCGACCTCGCCGACCAGAACGGCCAGCGTGGAGCCCAGCCCGTCGTCCAGGACGCGCAGCAGCCTGGCGCGCTCCTCCTCGCGCGCGGCCAGCAACCGCTCGCGCGACGCCTTCAGGTCCTCTGTCAGGCGTACGGAGTGCGCGACCTCGGCCACGTGCCTGGCCAGCATGTCGAGCAGCGCCGGGTCCGGCCGCCTGCCCGCGACCAGCAGCCGGCCTACCGGGCGTCCGTGCCAGACGAGCGGCGTCTCGTGCACCTCGCCGTCCAGCGCGCCGTCGGCGATCGGATCGACGCCGTCCACCTCTACGGCGACGCCGTCGGCGCGCAGAGCCTGCCTGATCGCCACGGCGCCGGAGGCCAGGGCCTGCGCCGAGCCGCCCGCCGCCTGGACGGTCTCGCCGACGCGGTCGGCCAGCTTGTACGGGTCGCGCTCGACCTTGAACAGGCGGTCGACCAGGTGCTGGAGGCGCAGCCGTACGGGATGGAAGAGCGCGCCGGCGACGAGCGCGGCCACCAGGCCCCTCGCCGAGCCCAGCGGGCCGCCGACGGCGATCAGTCCGAAGTAGACGGCCCCGATGACCACCACGAGCACCGTGTGCGCCGCGACACCGGGCAGGTATTTTCGCCCCATATGAGGCTGGATCCTAGAGCTTCTCTAAGGTGATGGATATGGAGCTCACCAAATACGGACATGCCTGCGTACGCCTGGAGAAAGACGGCAAGGTTCTGGTCATCGACCCGGGCGTCTTCAGCGAGCCCGAGGCCGTGAACGGCGCGGACGCCGTGCTCATCACGCACGCCCACTTCGACCACGTCGAGGCGGACCGGCTGCGCGCCCTCGGCCCCGACCTGGAGATCTACACCTGCGAGGGCGTCCTGGAGGAGCTGGAGGGCGTCCCCGCCAAGATCCAGGCGGTACGGCACGGCGACACGTTCACGGCGGCGGGCTTCGGCGTCAAGGCGTTCGGCGAGTGGCACGCGGCCAACCACCCGGACATGCCGGTCGTCGAGAACGTCGGCTTCCTGGTCGAGGACGAGGTGTTCTACCCGGGCGACTCCTTCACCGTGCCGGACGCGCGGGTCGGGACGCTGCTGGTGCCGACGGGCGCGCCGTGGCTGAGGCTGGCCGAGACGATCGCCTACCTGCGCGAGATCAAGCCCGCCAGGGCCTTCTCCACCCACGACGGCCTGTACAACGAGTCCGGGCTGGGGCTGATCGACAACTGGCTGAGGATGGAGTCGGAGAAGCAGGGCACCGACATCAGGCGCCTCAAGTCCGGCGAATCCTACGCCTGGTAGAGCTCGGCGCCCTTCCTGAGCACGGAAGGTAACCCTTGCCGGCTGATCGAGCAGTACGGCAAGGCCCGTGTGGTCAACGTCCGTTCGCGGTTCAGCCTCTACCAGGCGGTCGAGCGCCTGGAACGCCTCGGCCTCGTCGAGGCGCGCGAGACGGAGAGCTCGCCGAGCCACCCCGACCGGGTCGTCTACGCCATCACCGGGAAAGGGCGCGAGACGGCCACCCAGTGGCTGGGCGAGATGCTCAGGAGCACCGGCGACGACTACCCCGAGTTCGTCGCCGCGATCTCCGTGCTGGTCGCCCTCTCCCCCTCGGACGCCCTCGCGCACCTTTCCGCGCGGGCCGCCGTCCTGGCCGCCGAGCTCGCCTGGGTCGAAGGCGTGGTCGAGGACCTGCGCACCGGCAACCTGACCTGGAACGAGCAGTGGCGGCGCGCGGTCGCCGCCGCCTACGACGAGGAGAGCGGGACATGAGCGAGCTGGGAGTGGACGGCGCAGCCGGGTGGACGATCCGTCGCTCGACTTGCCGATCGAGACGCACGCGGACGACGCGCACCGGCTGCTCCAGGCCGTCGGCGGCACCCCGGCAGCGGTGTTCGGCAGCAGCAGCGGCGGCCAGATCGCGCTCGCCCTGGCCGCCGCGCATCCCGACGCCGTGACCACCGTGGTCGCGCACGAGCCGCCGGCCGTCCTGCTCCTGCCCGAGTCCGACCCGCGCCGCGCGCTGCCCGACCAGGTGGACGAGGCCTACCGGCAGGGCGGCGTGGGCGCGGCGATGGGCGTCTTCGCGCAGGGGGCGGGCATGGCGGGCGGCCCTGCTCCGGAGAGCCCCGAGGCGAACGCGCGGATGGCGGAAAAGTTCGCGCGCATGGGCGCCAACGTGGAGTTCTTCTTCACCCACATCGCCAGACCCGCCGCCACCTATGTGCCCGACCTCGACATGTCCGCACGGATCGTGGTGGCGGTCGGGGACGGCTCCGCCGGGCAACTGGCCCACGACACCGGGCTGGAGCTGGCCGCCCGCCTCGGCGTCAAAGCCGAACTCGTCCCCGGTGGACATTCCGGCCATGTCACCCACCCAACGGCTTTCGCCGCGAAACTTCGCGAACTCCTGCGATGACTTTTCGCCCGCCGTACGGTCTTGAGTTCATGAGCCTACGGATGCGCGAAGTTCTGGAACGGCACGTGACCAGTGGCGAGGTGCCCGGCCTCGTCGCCCTCGTGTCGCGGCACGGCGAGACGGACGTCGAGGTGCTCGGCACGCACGAGGCGGGCGGCGGCAGGCCGATGCGGCGCGACTCGATCTTCCGCATCGCCTCGATCACCAAGCAGCTCGCGGCCGCCGTCGCGATGACGCTCGTCGAGGAGTGCCGACTCCGGCTGGACGACCCGGTCGACGACCTGCTGCCCGAGCTGGCCGACCGCAAGGTGCTGCGGCATCCGGACGCAGACCTCGACGACACCGTCCCGGCCGAGCGGCCGATCTCGGTGCGCGACCTGCTCACCTTCCGCCTGGGGATCGGCGCGGTCATGACGCCGTCGCCGCTGCGGGAGGCCATGGCGGAGGCGCGGCTGTCCGAGGGGCCCAGCGGGACGCCGTGGGGGCCGGACGAGTGGATGAAGCGGCTCGGCGCCCTGCCCCTGGCCCACCAGCCGGGCGCTGGCTGGCGCTACCACACCGGCTCCGACGTGCTGGGCGTGCTGATGTCCCGGCTGACCGGGCAGTCGCTGGACGACCTGATGCGCGAGCGGCTGTTCGACCCGCTCGGGATGCGCGACACCGGCTTCCAGGTGCCCGCCGACCAGCTCCACCGGCTGCCCACGGCGTACTCGGGAGACGGCGTGGTCGACGACGCGCGCGACTCGCTCTGGGCGCGGCCGCGGCCCATGCAGTCGGCCGGGGGCGGGCTCGTGTCCACGGCCGACGACCTGCTGGCGTTCTGCACGATGATGCTCGACAAGGGCCGGTACGGCGGAGCCCGCATCCTGTCGCGGCCCACCGTGGAGCTGATGACCACCGACCTGCTCACCGAGGAGCAGAAGGCGGGCAACGAGGTGTTCTTCGGCGAGGGCAGCGGGTGGGGCCTCGGGTTCAACGTCGTCACCAGGCGCACGGAGATCTACGACACGCCCGGCCGGTTCGGGTGGACGGGCGGCACGGGCACCACCGCCTACACCGACCCGGCCGAGGGGCTCATCGGCATCCTGCTGACCCAGCGCTACATGGACTCGCCGATGCCGCCCAAGGTGTTCCAGGACTTCTGGACCGTCGCCTACCAGGAGATCGACGGCTGATCCACGCAGCCGCGGCAGGCGTTGCCCGGCGGGCGGTGGTGGTGGTGCTTGTGCTTGTGACGCTTGGGCTTCTCTACGGTTACCGCCACGGCGCACCCCTCGCCCTTGCCGTCCTGGCAGGTCATGCGCGGGCCGTTGCCGATGATCGCGTTGAGGATGCTCCTGTTGCCCTTGGGCGGGTCGTTGACGGTCGCCGAGTAGGTGACGGTGACCGTCTCCCCCGCCTTCACCGGGCCCTCCCAGGTGAGCATGGGCTTGGAGTAGGTGCCGCCCGCGCTGACGTCGTTGTTGTAGCGGGCGTCGTCGATCACGTCGCTGAGGTCGTCGGAGAACTCGGCGTGATCCTCGTCGGCGTCCCCCTGGTTGGCGACCTTGACGGTGTAGGTGACCGTACCGCCGGGCTTCACGTCGTGGGGTGAGGCGGACTTGGTGATGACGATGTCCGGCTTCTTCTCCGACCACTTCGCCGCGATCCAGAGCTGGCCGACCGGGATGCCGGACTGGACGGTGAAGACGAGCTCCAGCGACTTGACCGGGACGGTGGGCTTGAACCAGCCTGACGCGCCGCTCGTGTCGACCACGTTGCCGCGCAGGGTGCTGGTCGCCGCGTCCCAGGTCGGCATGTCGGTGCCGGGGGTGCGGCCGCAGCTGCTCGGCTTCGGGCTGCCGGTGCAGTAGTTGAACGCGCCCTGCCAGCCGAGCTGTTCGGCCGTGAGCACCTTGCCGTCGGCGCCCCTGGCAACGATCTTCACGCTGTCGGCGTCGATGTCGCCCAGCGCGAAACCCCAGTCGCCCGGGGTGGTGGGGGCGTCGAAGGTGACCGTCGTGGTGGACGGCTTGCCGCCGGACGCGGTGCCGAACTTGAGGTACCCGTGATCCTTGGAGCTGCCGAACTCGGCGCCGAAGGGGGTCTCGGCGTTGAGGAACGTCGACGCCCCGCTCGGAACCTGGAGGCCGCCCGCGTCGGTCACGAAGGTGGCTGCCGGGAATCCGACCGCAGGCACCTCGACCGTGCCGGACTTACCCGACAGCTCCCACTCGGCGTATTCCGCCGCTGCAGCGGCGGCCACGCCAACACTGCTCATCACGCAGGCCAGCGCCGTCAAGGCGACCGCCATGTCCCTGATCATGCGATTCAGCCTGCATGAGGTGCCTTGTGAGGTCGGGTAGGCCTCAGGGCTTATTGCGGAGACTTCGCTCGTTGTTAACGCGCGCTGGAGATAGTCGCCGAGCCGACGACCGTCTCGCCCGAGTAGAGGACCGCGGCCTGACCCGCGGCTACGCCCGTGGCGGCGCGGTCGAGGGCGAGCTGGAGGCCGTCGGGGGTCTCCTCGACGCGGCAGCCGTACACCTCGCCGTGCGCGCGCAGCTGCACCGTGAGCGGGCCCCGCACCTCGGGGCCGTTCCAGAGCGGTCGCACGCAGTCGATCGCGGTGACCTCCAGCGACGAGCGGGGGCCGACCGTGACGGTGTTGGCGACCGGCTCGATCGACAGCACGTAGCGGGGGCGGCCGTCGGCGGACGGGCGGTCGATGTGCAGGCCCTTGCGCTGGCCGACGGTGAAGGCGTAGGCGCCGTCGTGGCTGCCGAGCACCGTGCCGTCCTCGTCGCGGATCTCGCCGGGGGTGGTGCCCAGGCGCTTGGCGAGGAAGCCGCGGGTGTCGCCGTCGGCGATGAAGCAGATGTCGTGGCTGTCGGGCTTGTTGGCGACGGTCAGGCCGCGCCTGGCGGCCTCCTCGCGCACCTCGGTCTTGGTGGAGTCGCCGAGGGGGAAGATCGCGTGGCTGAGCTGGTCGCGGGTGAGGACGCCGAGGACGTAGGACTGGTCCTTGGCGACGTCGGCGCTCCTGGAGAGCACGCCGTCGGTCAGCCTGGCGTGGTGTCCGGTCGCGACCGCGTCGAACCCGAGCGCCAGCGCCCGGTCGAGGACGGCCTCGAACTTGATCTTCTCGTTGCAGCGGAGGCAGGGGTTGGGGGTACGGCCGGCGGCGTACTCGGCCACGAAGTCGTCGACGACGTCGCGCTGGAAGCGCTCGGCCATGTCCCAGATGTAGAAGGGGATCCCGATCACGTCGGCGGCTCGTCTGGCGTCGCGCGAGTCCTCGACGGTGCAGCAGCCCCTTGCGCCGGTGCGGTGGGATTGGGGGTTGGCCGACAGGGCCAGATGCACCCCGGTGACATCATGGCCCGCCTCGGCCACCCTCGCTGCGGCGACAGCCGAGTCGACGCCGCCCGACATGGCGGCAAGCACGCGCATTCCCACCCATCGAGACTACCCTCCTCCCCCATCCCCTCCGCCCACTCGCTTCCCCAACCCACGAACCCCCGCGCCCACCACCCCGCACACACGGGTCCACCACCCCACGACCCACCCCGCACACACGGGTCCACCACCCCACGACCCACCCCGCACACACGGGTCCACCACCCCACGACCCACCCCGCACACACGGGTCCACCGCCTCACTGCCCACCCCGCACACACGCCGCGAGCCCTCACCACCACACCTCTCACCCCATAGGAGGGAGATCCGCAGGCGCACGAGGGGGCGGCGCCCGGGGTGTTAGGGCCCCCAGGGGCTCCGGCATCTCCGGGGGGCGGATCCCGGGGGTCCGAGGATGTGGGGTCCCGCGAGGCCGGGGTGTGGGGGCCGGGGGCCGGGGTGTGGGGGCCCAGGGGTTGTGGGGTCGGGGGTTGCGGGGGTCGTGGGAGTGCGGGGGTCGTGGGAGTGCGGGGCGGAGGGTCTGGGGGGTTGTGGGAAGTGTCGGGGGCGCGGGTGGGGGTGGAGTCTGGGAGGATTTGGCCTATGCGACTGTTCGGACGCAAAGACGACGAGAACCTGCCCGACCAGCCCAGCGACGGCATCGCCGAGTTCTGGGCGTGGTGGGACCAAACCCGCCCCCAGATCGACGCCGCCGTAGCAGCCGGTGAGCCGGAAAAGCTGTCCGACCTGATCGCCCCCGCCGTCGAAGCCGTGGACGAGGACCTGGTCTGGGAGGTCGCCCCCGGCAAGAACGCCATGCAGGCCCTCGTCCTCACCGCCGCAGGCGACCCCGAGCTCCGCTCACTGGCCCACCGCCTGGTGAAGGCGGCCCCGGAACCAGACCTGCTCTGGGAGTTCTACCCCTCGCGCCAGGTGAACGCCCAGGCCCTGGAGCTCACCGTGGACGTCGGCGGCCACGAGTTCGCCCTCGACCAGCTCATGTTCGGCCTCCGCGTCCCCAGGGGCACCTCCCGCATGGACGTCTCAGCGTTCCACCCCATCTTCGAGGAGCTCGACGAGGACAGCAGGATGGAGGCGACCCTGCTCGCCCTCGACTGGCTGCTCGGCGAGGACGACGTGGCCAGGTGGGTCGGCGAGATCACCCCCGCCACCTTCCCCCCGATCGACGCGGTCGCCGCCGTCCATCTGCCCGCCGTACTCGCCGACCTTGCCGGTGAGTTCGCCGAGGAGCAGTGGGCGCTCCTGGAGGGCCAGACCGCGAGCGGCGCCCCGCTGGTCGCCACCACCAGGTACCCGCTGCGCCCGGTCGACTACCCCCTGCTCGACCAGCACATCCAGATCACCCTCCCTTACGCGCACCGCGACGAGAACGGCCTGCCGGTGGGCGACTCGCTGGCCTCGTTGCGCGACTTCGAGGAGCGCCTCGCCGCCAGGATCGCCAAGCTCCAGGGCGACGCCGTACTCGCCGCGCACGTCAGCGCCGAGAGCCACCGGGTGATCCACGTCTACGCCGACCCGACCAGCGACGCCGCGCTCACCGCCAAGGAGCTGATCGTGAGCTGGGAAGAGGGCGAGCCGACCGTGGACGTCATCACCGATCCCGGCTGGATCGCGGTGGCGCACTTCCTCAGCTGATGCCGGCCCTGCGGGCACGTTCCACCACGGCGGGCAGGACGGCGACGAGCCGGTCGACGTCCTCGCTGGTCGAGGTGTGCCCGAGGGAGAACCGCAGCGACCCGCGGGCGCGCAGCGGGTCGGCGCCCATGGCGAGCAGCACGTGGGACGGCTGCGCCACCCCCGCGGAGCACGCGGACCCGGTGGAGCACTCGACGCCCTTGGCGTCGAGGAGCATGAGCAGCGCGTCGCCCTCGCAGCCGGGGAAGGAGAAGTGCGCGTTGCCCGGCAACCGGTTGTCCGGGTCACCGTTCAGCACGACGTCGGGTACGGCCAGCCGTACCCGGGAGATCAGGTCGTCGCGCAGAGCCGTCAGCCGCGCGGCCTCGGAGGCCTGGTCCGCCACGGCGGCCGAGACGGCGGCGGCGAGCCCCGCGATGGCCGGGGCGTCGAGCGTGCCGGAGCGCACGTCGCGCTCCTGACCGCCGCCGTGCAGCACGGAGACCGGCGTCAGCCCCCTGGCCAGCAGCAGCGCGCCCACCCCCATGGGCCCGCCGACCTTGTGCCCGGTCAGCGTCAGCGCGTCGGCGCCCGAGCCGGAGAACGACACGGGGAGCTGCCCGATCGCCTGCACGGCGTCGGTGTGGAACGGTATGCCGTGGTCGTGGGCGATCGCGGCGAGCACGCGGACGGGCTGGACGGTGCCGACCTCGTTGTTGGCCCACATGACGCTGACCATCGCCACGCTGTCGGGGTCGCGCTCGATCGCGGCGCGCAGCGTGTCCGGGTGCAGCCTGCCGTACTCGTCGACGTCGAGCAGCTCGACCTCGGCGCCCTGCCGGTCGGACAGCCAGCGGGCAGGATCGAGGGCGGCGTGGTGCTCGACCGAGCTGACGAGGATGCGCCTGCGCGGCTCGCGCGCCCAGTAGAGGCCCTTGATGGCGAGGTTGTCCGCCTCGGTGCCGCCCGAGGTGAAGACGACCTCGCTGGGCCTAGCCCCCAGGGCGTCGGCGATGCTCTCGCGTGACTCCTCGACCACCCTGCGTACCCGCCTGCCCGCGGCGTGCAGGGACGAGGCGTTGCCGACGTGGCCGAGCTGCGCCGTCATGGCCTCGATCGCCTGGGGCAGCATGGGTGTCGTCGCCGCGTGATCAAGATAGGCGCTCACAGGGCAAGGGTATCTCGTTTGCCACTGTACCGTCCGGACGGTACAGTAAACGGTATGAGACGGGACGAGTTGCTGGATGCGGCAGAGAGCGTGCTCTGCGACCAGGGCTCGGACTCCCTGACCCTGGCCGCGGTGGCCGACCGCGCCGGCGTGAGCAAGGGCGGCTTGCTGTATCACTTCAACAGCAAGGAAGCCCTGATCAAAGGCATGGTCGAGCGCCTGATCCATGACTTCGACGACCTGATGGCCGCGCAGCCGTACGACACCTACACCAAACGCTACGTGGCGGCCACGATGGCCGCCATCCGCTCCGGCCGCCTGCGACGGTGGGCCGTGGTGACGGGCGCTTCAGGCAACATGTTCCTGCTCGGGCCGCTTCGCGAGGCGATGACCCGATGGCACAAGGACGGCCTGGCCGACGAGCTCGACCCGGTGGCCGCCCAGATCGTACGGCTGGCCTGCGAGGGCCTGTGGGATGTGGCGAGCCACGACCCCGGCCTCTACACCGAGGCGGATCTGACCGCCATCGAGGAACGACTTCTCATCCAGCTCTGAAATACCCCTTGAAAGGTTGTGCGATGACGCGCGCCCTGAGGACTGCCCGTTTCGGGGCAATCCTCACTTTTGTCCTGTCCGGTTTGATGGTTGGCACGATGACCGTCCGCATCCCCGCGTTGACCGACAAGCTCGGCCTGGCCGAGTCCACGGTCGGCGTGGTCCTGCTCGCGTGGGGTCTGGGCGCGCTCGTCACGATGCAGTCCATGCGTGGCGTGATGGCCCGCGTGGGCAGCAGGACCGTGTTGCGGATCGGCGGCCCCCTTGTCGCGATCACGCTGCTCGGCATCGCCTACGCCCCCAACCTGCCGCTGCTGATCGCCGCCGCCGCGCTGTTCGGCATGGCGTTCGGCGTGGTCGACATCGCCATGAACGCCCAGGGCTCGACGGTCGAGCAGGCAGCGGGCCGTCCGCTGATGAACGGCATGCACGCCGGCTGGTGCGTCGGCGCGATCTCGGCCGGCCTGATCGGCACCGCGTCGATCGCCCTGGGCCTGTCGCTGGCCGCCAACCTGACGATCGTGGCGCTGATCTCGCTGCCGGCGATGATCTACCTCGGCCGCACGTACCTGCCCGAGAAGGTCTCGGGCGAAATTTCGGCAAAAAGCCGGACGAAGCTTCCGCCGGTCGTCTACCTGCTCGGCGCCATCATGTTCTTCGCCTTCATGGTCGAGGGTACGGTCGCCGACTGGAACGGCCTCTACATGCGCGACGGCCTCGGCGCCACCGAGGCGATCGCCGCGCTCGGCTACCCCGTCTTCGAGGCCGGCATGCTGCTGGCCAGGCTCACCGGCGACCGGCTGCGCTCGCGCTTCGGCGTGAAGGGCATGATGACCGTGTCCGGGCTGGCCACGGCCGCCTTCTTCACCGTCGTGCTGACCGCGGCCACGCCCCTGATGGCCGTATCCGCGATGTTCTTCGTCGGACTGGGCGTGGCCACGATCGCTCCCATGACGGTGTCCCTGGCGGGTGCCGCCACGGACACGCCGGGGCCGGCGATCGCCCAGGCGGGTGCCATGGGTTACGCCGGGCTCCTGCTCGGCCCCGTCGTCATCGGCTTCCTGTCGGACGTCACCTCGCTGCGTACAGCGCTCGGGATCGCGGTGCTGCTCGGCGTCGCGATCGCGGTGGCCGCCCGGTTCCTGCCGCAGGCCCGCTCGGTGGCTCCCTCCCCCAGGGAGCTCGCCAAGGCCGCCTAGTTCGAGAAGGCCTTGATGCGGGTCTCGCGCTCGATGACCCGCTGCTTGGCCTCGGGGAGCGGGTGCTTGGCGTAGGCCTCGGTGTAGGTCCAGCCCCAGGAGACCTGCTCGACGCCGACGCCGGCCTCGTTCAGCAGCTTGACCCACTGCTTGAAGTTGGCCTTGTAGCCGGGCGCGGTTTCCTCCATCTCCGCGGGCATGAGGACCTTCTTGTCCGCGCACAGCTTGATCTTGGCTTCCTGGCCGGGCGCGGGCTCCTTGGTCCCGAGGACGGCGGGCCCGGTCGGGTCGACGAACTTCACGCCCTTCTCGACCAGGCACTTCTTGTAGTCGGCCGCCAGCTTCGCCTCCTGCGCGTCGGTGTAGTCGATCGGGAGCCTGACGCCCTGCTCCTGCGGCGCCGCTGCTGCCATGGCGGCGGTGCCGCCCCCGAGGGACACGGCGGCGAGGATCGTCAGAGCGCTCAGGCGCTTGGTGAATGTCATGCCCCTCACCGTGCCGCGCACTTTTAAGGAACCTGTCAGGACGCGATAGGGATCCGGTTTTGTCACATAACGTGTGGCCATGGCAGCACATGTACTGGTCGCGGAGGACGACGAAGGGCAGGCAGAGCTGGTCCGCCGCTACCTGGAGCGCGAGGGCCACGCGGTCACCGTGGTCCACGACGGGCGGGCGGCGATCGACGAGGCGCGTGCCGTACAGCCCGACGTCGTGGTCCTGGACCTGATGATGCCGCGCGTCGACGGCCTGGACGTGTGCCGGATCCTGCGCGGCGAGTCCGACGTGCCCGTGCTGATGCTCACCGCCCGATCGACGGAGGACGACCTGCTGCTCGGCCTCGACCTGGGCGCGGACGACTACATGACCAAGCCGTTCTCCCCGCGCGAACTGGTGGCGCGGGTGCGCACGCTGCTGCGCCGCGTGCGCGCGGCCGACCAGGCCTTCGTGGTCGGCGACCTCACGGTCGACCCGATCCGTCACGAGGTACGGCGGGGCGGCGCGCTCATCGAGTGCACGCCGGGCGAGTTCCAGCTGCTCGCCACGATGGCGGCAGAGCCGGGCCGGGTCTTCTCCCGCAGCCAGCTCCTCGGGTTCGACCGCTACATCACCGAGCGCACGGTCGACATGCACGTCATGAACCTGCGCAAGAAGATCGGTCCGGGCCTCCTGGCCACCGTCTACGGCGTGGGTTACAAGCTTCATGCGGCGTAGCAGCCTGCTGGTCAAGCTGCTGGCCGGCTCCGTCCTCGTCGCGATCTGCTCCATCACCGCCACCGCCTGGCTGGCCGCCCAGACCACCTCGGGCGCGCTGCGCCAGGAGCGCGGCCGGGCGCTGTCCGACGACGCGCTCATCTACGCCGACCTCGTCGGCTACGCCGCGCGCCACCCCCGCTGGGACGGCATTGAGCCGATCCTGGCCAAGCTGTCGAAGCAGACCGGCCGCGCGATCACGCTGACCACGCAGGACGGCAGACGCATCGCGGGCGGGCAGGCGGCGGGCAAGCCGTCGGCGCTGATCGATCCGCTGGCCGTGGACCCCGCGCTGACGCCGTCGGCCAGGCCTGACCGCATCGACCCCCGAGCCACCGGCCCCTTCACCCTCCCCGCCGCAGAACGCTCCACGCTCACCGCGGCCGCCGAGCGCGCCGTGAGCTGCCTGGCCCGCTACAGCTTCGCCGCCAAGATCGTCACCTCGCCCAGCGGCCGCCCCCGCGTCGACCTGGAGCGCGCCGACCCCGAGCGGGTGGCCACCCGCATGTGCGGCATCGCCGCGCTCAACCGGCCGACCGCCACGGAACGCAAGGCGCTCGCCCGGCTGCAGACGCTGCTCGACAGCTGCCTCGACCGCCGCGACGTCCAGCGCGTCACGCTGAAGCAGAACCTGACGTGGTCCTGGTCCGCCCCGGCCATCATGAGCGGCACCCTCACCAAGGCCGTCAACTCCTGCCTCGACACCAGCAGGCGCGAGCAGCTCGCCGCCACCGTCGCTCCCGCAGCGCTCCTCTACGTCGAGGCGTCAGGGGCGGGCATCGCGCTCCTCCCCCTCGCCGGGGTCGCCGCGCTCGTGCTCGTGCTCACCGTCGCGGTCAGCGTGGTGCTCGCCAGGCGGCTCGTCGGCCCGGTGCGCGCCCTGACCGCCGCGGCGCACCGGATGCGCGACGGCGCGGCCCCCACCCCCGTGGACGTCGCGGCGGGCGGCGAGATCGGCGAGCTGGCCACCGCGTTCAACGCGATGTCCGAGCACAGCAGGCAGGTGAGCGAGCAGCGCAAGGCCATGGTCAGCGACATCGCGCACGAGCTCAGGACGCCGCTCACCAACATCAGGGGCTGGCTGGAGGCGGCAGAGGACGGCGTCGCGCCCATGGACGCCGCGCTGACCTCGCGCCTGCACAAGGAGTCGCTGCTGCTCCAGCACATCGTCGACGACCTTCAGGACCTGGCCGTCGCCGACGCGGGCGGGCTGCGGCTGCACCGCTCGCTCGTGGCCCTCGACGAGCTGCTCGACCAGGCGGTCACCGCGCACCAGGCGCCCGCCGTGGTCGTGTGCCCGCCCATCGTGCTCGACGCTGATCCGGTACGGCTGCGCCAGGCGGTCGGCAACCTCGTGGGCAACGCCGTACGTTTCGGTGGGACCATCACGGTCACCGGCAAGGTCGCGGGCGACCACGTGGAGATCGCGGTCAGGGACACCGGGCCCGGCATCGCGCCCGAGGACCTGCCGCACGTCTTCGACCGGTTCTGGCGCGCCGACAAGTCACGCAGCCGTCAGGGCGGGGGCAGCGGGCTCGGGCTGGCGATCGTGCGGAGCATCGTCACGGCGCACGGCGGCACGGTCACGGCGTCCAGCCCCGGCGGGGCGTGCTTCACGATCAGCCTGCCGTACTGCTGATATATCCCTGCAACGCCTCGCGTGAGCGGGTGAGCGTGCCGATGCGCTCGTCCATGCCGTGCAGGCGGTCGCGCAGGACGTCCAGGAGCTCATCGCAGGACTCGAACGTGGGCTCTGGGCCCATGGCGCAGGGCAGCATGTAGGCGATCACGTCCGTCGGCAGCCCGGCTTCGAGCAGGCGTCTGATCTGCGTCACCTTCAGGACGGCGTCGTCGCCGTAGTCCCGGTAGCCGTTGGCGCCCCTGCGCGGCTCCAGCAGGCCCTGGGCCTCGTAGTAGCGCAGTTGGTGCGGGTTGACTCCGGTCCGCCTGCTCAGCTCGCCGATCAGCATGCACGCTCCCCCTTGACCTTCATACCGGTATGAACGTTGAAGATGCCTTCATGGCTCCCAACACCACCATGAACGAGAAGAATCCTGTGACCGTGATCGGCCTGGGCCTGATGGGCCAGGCGCTGGCCGCCGCCCTCCTGCGCGCCGGGCACCCGACGACCGTGTGGAACCGTACTGCCTCCAAAGCCGACGACCTGGTCGCGGCCGGCGCGACGCTCGCGGCCTCGGTCGCCGAGGCGGTCGCGGCCAGCCCGCTGGTGATCCTCTGCGTGACCGAC
The DNA here is from genome assembly GCF_044457355.1 of Nonomuraea sp. NPDC050556. NCBI lineage: Bacteria > Bacillati > Actinomycetota > Actinomycetes > Streptosporangiales > Streptosporangiaceae > Nonomuraea > Nonomuraea sp. NPDC050556. Next base: position 891,482 of record NZ_JBITGU010000004.1, read on the forward strand.
TACGCCGCCGTGCGCTCGCTGGGCCCTCTCGGTCTTGACGGGCGGGTCGTGGTGAACCTGACCTCGGGCACCTCCGCCGACGCCAGGGCCTTGGGCGCGTCGACCACCTCCTACCTCGACGGCGCGATCATGGCGATCCCCCAGGGCATCGGAACGGCAGAGGCCGTCATCCTCTACAGCGGCCCGCGCGCGGCCTTCGACGCGCATGAGGCGACCCTGGGCGTCCTGGCGGGCGTGACGACGTATCTGGGCGAGGACCACGGGTTGTCGGCCTTGCACGACGTGGCCGTGCTGAGCCTGATGTGGAACGTTCTGAATGGTTTCCTCCAGGGAGCCGCGCTGCTGCGGGCGGCCGGGGTCGACGCGTCCGCCTTCGCCCCGCTCGCCCAGGCGAGCATCGGTACGGTCGCCGGATGGGTGGAGGGTTACGCCAAGCAGATCGACGCGGGCGCCTATCCCGCGCTGGACGCCACGATCGACACCCACGCGGCCACCATGGACCACCTCATCCACGAGAGCGAGGCTTTGGGCGTATCCACCGAGCTCCCCCGCTTCGTGAAGACCCTGGCCGACCGCGCCGTGGCCGCCGGACGCGGTGGAGACGGGTATGCGGCGATGATCGAGCAGTTCTGACGTTTGTCACATCCGTCTCACGACGGATGCCACTGCCGGGGCTCACCCGGGCCGTGGAACGCTGGGTCGCATGCGCCGCTTCCCCATCGTCACCCTGGTGGTCTTCTTGGTCACCGCGGTGCCGAGCACCCTGCAGTTCTTCCTGCCCGGCCTCGAACCCGCCCTGATGCGGGTCCCGGGGTCGGGCGACTGGTGGCGCACGTTCACCTCCCTGGTGGTGCAGGACGGCGGTGTAGGCGGCACCGTCTTCAACCTGGCGTGCCTCGCCGTGATCGGATATTTCACGGAACAGACCTTCGGCCCGTGGCGGTGGCTCCTCCTGTACGCCGGAGGCGCCGCAGCCGGCCAGGCGGCGGGCTACTTGTTCGGAGATCCAGGCGCAGGCAACTCCATAGCCGTCTGCGGCCTGGCGGCAGGCCTCGCGTACGCCTCGGGCAGCCTGGAACGCTCGATCGCCGGTTTCTACGCGGCCGCGATGCTGACGACGGCGCTGTCTTCGGTGGTCATCATGGTGGTGGCGTGCGCGGCGGCGTTCCAGCTGATCGTCCAGCGCAACCGCCTGCCGTACTGGACCGGTGCCGCTTTGGCCGCAGCCTCCGGCATCTTCCTGACCGTGATCGGCAACCTCCACGGCCCCGCCTTGCTGGGCGGCCTGGCAGTGGGCGCAGCCATCAGGCGAAATGGCAGGTTGAGGCGAGGCGAAATGTAAGGTTAGCCCTGGACGAAGTGACAGGAGCTGAGTTGTGAACGCCTTCATTCCGCGCCTTTCCGAGCGGCGGCTCGTCGAACTCATGGAGTCGTTCAGAGTTGTTGTGATCAACGGGCCTCGACAGGCCGGCAAGACCACCCTGATGGAGATCTACCGCGATCACCATGGCGGCGAGCTGATCTCGCTGGACGACCCGATCCAGCTCACCGCGGCGATCGAGGACCCCAGGACGCTGGTGAACGAGTCGGCTCGGCCACTCCTCATCGACGAGGTGCAGCGTGCGGGCGACCCTCTCGTGCTGAGCGTCAAACTCGCGGTCGACAGGAATCGCGACAGGGGACAGTTCGTCCTCTCCGGATCTGCGCAGTTCCTTACAGTGCCGAAGCTGTCCGAGTCTCTGGCGGGGCGCGCGGCGTTCCTGGACCTGTGGCCCTTCTCCATGGTGGAGCGCACGTCAGGTCCAGCCGACTTCTGCGACCTCCTCTTCACCGCGCCCGAGCGGCTACGGCACGGCCGCCCCTCCCCTTGGAGTCGATCGGGCTATCTCGAGCTCGTGACCGGCGGCAGCTACCCAGAGGCGATCGAGATGCCGGTCCACAGCAGGCGGGTGTGGTTCGACTCCTACCTCCGCACCGTGATCTCACGGGACATCCGAGAGTTCGCGCACATCCAGCATGGCGAGTCGATACCTCGGCTCCTGTCCCTCCTGGCTGCCAGGGCCGGGAGCACAGCCGAGGTCGCCGACCTCGCACGCAACACCGAGTTGACCCGCGAAACGATCCGAAACTACCTCGCCTACCTCAACGGCGTCTTCCTCACCGCCACCGCGCAGGCGTGGTCCACCAACCTGTCCACCAAGGCGGCAAAGACAGCAAAGACCTACCTCACGGACTCGGGGCTCGCGGCCCACGTTCTCCAAACCGACCACTGCGGACACCGGGGAACGCTGCGCTCGGAGGGCTGGTGGAGACGTTTGCCTTCACGGAGCTGACCAAGCTCCGCTCGACCGCGTCGGAGCCTTTCAAGATCTACTACTTCCGCGACCGTAACGGGCGGGAGATCGACTTCATCCTTGAGCGCTACGACGGCCGGATCGCCGGTATCGAGGTTAAGGCCACCGCATCCCCTACGTCGAAGGACGCCAGCCATCTCCGCTGGCTCCGGGACGCTCTGGGTGACCGGTTTGTCGCGGGTGTGGTGCTTCATTTGGGTGACCAGAGCGTCTCTTTGGGGGATCGCATCCAGCTTCTCCCCATGTCCGCCCTGTGGGGCCACGCCACGATGCGGTAAACGCCACAGACTTTCGCGCTCACTTACGTTCACGCTGGCCCCACCCCGACGCCGTCAGCAGCGTCAACCCCGCACGGACGGGAACTGCCCGATGTGGCCAGCCACTGCAGGACCAGGGGCGGGTGGGCGGAGGGCGGGCAGGCGGGGATGCGAAAAGGGGCCGGTCCGTTGTGGACCGGCCCCTTTTCTCGTGCCCTGCTACTTGCGCTTCTTGACCTCGTCGGCCAGTTGCGGGACGACCTGGTGGAGGTCGCCGACGACGCCGAAGTCGGCGAGTTCGAAGATCGGCGCCTCCGGGTCCTTGTTGATCGCCACGATGGTCTTCGCGGTCTGCATCCCGGCCCGGTGCTGGATCGCGCCAGAAATACCGGCGGCGATGTACAGCTGCGGGGACACCGTCTTACCCGTCTGACCCACCTGGAACTGGTGCGGGTACCAACCGGCGTCCGTCGCAGCGCGCGAAGCGCCCACGGCGGCGCCCAGCGCGTCGGCGAGGCCCTCGATGACGGAGAAGTTCTCCGCCGACCCCACCCCGCGCCCACCCGAGACCACGATCGCGGCCTCGGTGAGCTCCGGCCTGGCGCCCTTCTCCTGCTTCACCCGCTCCACGACCCGGGCGGCGCGCCCGAGGTCCGAGACGGTGATGGAGACGGACTCCTCCGTACCGGCCCCGGCAGCGGCCACGGGGGCCGTCGAGTTGGGGCGGACGGCGATGATGGGCGTGCCCTTGGTGACCCTGGAGTGCACGTTGACGCCGCCACCGAAGATGGACTGGTCGGCCACGAAGCCCTCGCCCAGCCCGACGGCGTCGGTGATGACGCCGGAGTCGGTCTTGACGGCGAGCCGTCCCGCGATCTCCTTGCCCTCGGCCGTGGCCGCGACGAGCACGGCGGCGGGCGAGGTGGAGGAGACGAGCGAGGCGAGCAGTTCGGCCTTCGGCGCCACGACGTAGTCGACGACGTCGGAGGACGCGTCCACGTAGATCTTCTCGGCGCCGTACTCGGCCAGCTTGGCCTTGGCGTCCGGACCGAACGAAGGACCGGCCCAGACGGCGGACGGGGTGCCGAGGGAGCGGGCCAGCGTCAGCAGTTCGAGCGTGACCTTCTTGACCTCGCCGTCGACGTGCTCAACGAGTACGAGAATTTCCGACATATCAGCAAAACCCCCGTTCTCAGATGAACTTCTTGGACGCGAGGAAGTCGGCGGCCTTGGCGCCACCGTCGCCCTCGTCCTTGACGACGGTGCCCGCCGCGCGCGGCGGAGCGGCGGCGAAGTCGACGACCTCGGACCAGGCGGCGCCGAGGCCCACCTGGGACGCGTCGATGTCGGCGTCGGCGACCGTCAAGGAGGAGACCGGCTTCTTCTTGGCCGCCATGATGCCCTTGAAGGACGGGTACCGCGGGTCGTTGATCTTCTCGACGACGGAGACGACGGCGGGCAGGGACGCCTCGACCTTGTCGTACCCGTAGTCGGTGATCCGCTGGATCGTGATCGAGGAGCCGTCGATGTCGACCTTGTTGGCCAGCGTGAGCTGGGCCACGCCGAGGCGCTCGGCCAGCATCGCGGCCAGCACGCCGGTGCGCGCGTCGGTCGACTCCGACCCGAGGATCACCAGGTCGAACCCGATCTTGCGCAGCGTCTGTGCCATCGCGTAGGAGGTCGACAGCGCGTCGGACCCGTGCAGAGCGTCGTCAGAGACGTGGACCGCCTTGTCGGCGCCCATGGCCAGGGCCTTGCGGATGGTCTCGGTGGCCTTGGCAGGGCCCAGGGTGAGTACGGTGACCTCACCGCCGTGGGCTTCCTTGAGCTTCAGGGCCTCTTCGACCGCGTACTCGTCAAGCTCGTTCACCACGCCGTCGGCGGCGTCGCGGTCGAGCGTCTTGTCATCCGACCGGAGCTTGCGCTCGGTCGCCGTGTCGGGGACCTGCTTCACGCAGACGACGATGTTCATGGCCGGTGGCCGACCTCCCGTTATCGCATGCTCGAAATCGTGCTGTCCAGATTGCCAGGCTCCCCGAGGGGTTGTGACAGCGGGTCGCCTACGGCCATGTTACCCATGAGTAGCTTCCAGACAAACCCGCAGGAAGACACCCTACCGAACTTTATTCGGTTATGACCTCCATCGGAAATCGCGATCACGCGTTGAGCAGGAAGACCACCGCGACCACCAGCGCCGTCCCCGCGAACAGCGCCAGCACCAGCGGGCTGAACGCCGCGCTGAGCCCGAACGCCAGCGCCACCACCCCGCCCGCTCCCGCCAGGTTCGTGATGATGCGCGAGCGGCGGAAAGGACTCCGCGAGAACAGCGCCGCCCCAGAGTCGATGAGCACGACGAGCACGTAGGACGACAGCAGCAACAACGCCGCCTCAGGCATCGGGAACCGCGCGGCGGCCGCCAGCAGCCCCACGAACAGCCCGGAACCGATCACCCACCAGCGCCGCACCTTCTGCCGGTGCCGAGCCCGCGACTCCTCCACGGACTCCCGGTGCGACGAGGGCCGGTCGGGCCGCCACTCCTGGGTCGGCATGTGGTGCACCTCAGCAGGCGGGGCGGGGACGACGACCGCCCCCAGACGCGCGCAGATCTGCTCGGCGGTCGGCCGGGCGGCAGGGTCGGTGCGCAGGCAGTCGCGCAGCAACGGCTCCAGCCACGACGGCACGCCCGTCAGGTCCGGCTCGTGATGGACCACCCGGTAGGCGACCGCCGAGGCAGGACCTTTCCCGTACGGTCCCCGCCCGGTCGCCGCGTACGCCAGCGTCGCGCCGAAGGAGAAAACATCGGCCGCCATACCGGAGGCGACCCCTTCGAGCACCTCGGGCGCGAGATACCCCGGCGTACCGATCACCGCCCCCGAAGCGGTCACCGACAGCGAGTCCAGCGCGCACGCGATCCCGAAGTCGATCACCACCGGCTCGCCCTCGGCCATCATCACGTTCGCCGGTTTCAGGTCGCGGTGCACCACACCGGCCGCGTGCATCGCCGCGAGCGCCTCGGCCAGCCCGACCGCCAACCGGCGCAGGTCGGGCGCCGCCACCTCGCTGAGCGGCCGCCCCTGGACGTAACGCGTCACGAGGTACGGCCTGGCCACGTCGAGCGAGGCGTCGAGCACCTCGGCCACCCGCGGCCCGCGCACCCGCCGCATCGTCTCGACCTCGCGCTCCAGCCGGGCCAGCGCGGTCGAGTCGGCGGCCACGTGCGGGTGCAGGATCTTGACGGCGACCGTACGCCCGTCGGCGTCGAGCGCGAGGTGCACCTCGCCGAACCCGCCGGAGCCGAGTTTGGAGAGCAGACGGTAGGGGCCGAGCTCGCTCATAACCCTCCTTTGCCCCAGCGAGGCCGGGAGGACACTCAGGACCAGGGCGACAGCCAGCCGAGCCCCACGGAGTTCAGCAGGCTGTCGGCCAGCCCGGTGATCTGTCCCATGACGGTGGCCTTCGCGCTCCTGCCGAGCTCCTCCAGCACGTCCTGCGGAGCCCGCCAGGGCGACCAGATCGTGGCCTGGTCGATGGCGAACAGCACCGCGAGCAGCGCAGCCGTACCGACGACGAGAGCCACGACCAAGGCGGCGCCCGGGGTCCTGATGACGCCGTTCAGCGCCCTGGTGACCGCCTTGCGCGGCGCCCCGGCCCCTGGGAGCAGGAACAGGCCCACCACGAACGCGCCTGCGGCGTACGCCGTGGCCTTGTTGGTGGTGATCCCCGCCCCGAAGTTCGCTATGCCGTACGTGCATAGGCCGAACAGGATACTGAGCGGCACATGAACCAGCGTCACCAGCGAAGCCTTGACCAGCGCCCAAGGCGTGCCGACCACGGCCAGCCACGGATCCGCCGAGCTCGCGCCACGCAGCTGGCGCCGCTGTGCCAGGTCGCCCACGAGGTATTCGCCCACCCGGAGTACCAGCACCAGCGCGACAGCGACCACGCTGACCACGACGGGCACCATCACCGCGAGCCCGGCCAGCAGCGCGAGCAGCCCCACTCCGATGAGCTTGTGCCCCGAGCGATAACGCGGGCGCGGCGCTGCGGGAGCGGGCGGCGGCACGTAGGGCGGCGGTGGCGTGTAGGGGCGCACCTGGGAGGGCGGCGGACCGGCGACCCGCTGGTCGGCGACCGGCGGCCGGACCGGCGCGGGCGGCGGGACGTAGGGCGGGGGCTGCCTGCCGTACTCGACAGGGGGCAGCAGGTCCGAGTAGGAGCCGGTCTGGTTGGGCAGCACCTTCGTCCCGTTGCGCGGCGTCTCGTGGAACGCCGTCACCCGGGGGTCGAGCGCCCGCGCCATGCGCAGCAGCTCCTGCGCCGACGGCCGCGAGCGCGCGTCCACCGCGAGCGCCCTGCTCAGCCACCCGCGCAGCCACGGGGGCGCCTTCTCGAGCTGGGCGCGCCCCTCCATGATGTTGAAGCAGACGACCTCGAACGTGCCCGTGCCGAACGGCGGAGCGCCCACCGCGGCGAAGAACACCGTCGAGGCCAGCGCGTGCACGTCGGCCGCCTGGGTGATCTCGGAGTCGCGGATGATCTCGGGGGCGAGGTAGCCGGGGGTGCCGACGAACATGCCCGTCTGGGTCAGCCTGGTCGCGTTGACCAGGTGCGCGATGCCGAAGTCGATGACGAGCGGCTCGCCGTCCACCAGCATGACGTTGGACGGCTTGAAGTCGCGGTGGATCACGTCGGCCGCGTGGATCGCGACCAGCGCCTGGCACAGGCCGACGGCCAGCCTGATGAGCTGGCGCGCCTCGAGTGGGCCTTCGGAGAGTACGGTCTCCTCCAGCGTGCGGCCGGGCGCGAACCTGGTCACGACGTACGGCTGGCCGCCCACGAGTTCGGCGTCGACCACGGCCGCGACGTGCGGGCTGCGCACCCGGCGCATCGTCTCGACCTCGCGCGTCAGGCGGTCGCGCGCCTTCAGGTCGGCTGCGACGTGCGGGTGCAGCACCTTGATGGCGACCTCGCGGCCGGCCTCGTCGAGCCCAAGGTGGACAACCCCCATGCCACCTTCGCCGATCTTCCTGACCACCCGGTAGGGACCGAGCCGTTCAGGTGGTGCCTGGGTATTGCCCTGGCTCATCGCTTTGCCGCCCCCCTGGCGTCACTTCGGTTGGAGATCGTGGAGCTTCGTTGTCACCAGGTCGACGTTGACCGGTGTCCATGTGGCGTCCCGAGCGCCGTTGACGGTTCCGTACGCGAGCAGGAGCGACAGTGCGGCAGCCGCTCCGAAGACCCCGGCCATCACGATGGCCGCTGTTCTAGAGGGTACGAGCGAAGCAAGCGTTCTGCGCATCTGTCGCCCAGGTCCCTCCACACCGGGCCCGGCGCAGATGGTCCACAGGGCCACGGCCGCGCCCCACGCCAGGGCGTTCGACGGGTCCATCTTGACCAGCACGGTGAGCAGCAACGTCACCGGCAGGCCCAGGATGAGCGCGTAGAGCACCAGGGCGAGCGTGATGCCTATCGACTTGGCCAGCGCCTTCGGATAGGCGAAGACCCTGATCACGTCGAACGCGGCGGAGCCGGTCGACCTGCGGCCGCTGAGCTGGTTCTGGGCCAGGTCGGCCGCGCGCAGCAGCACCGCGAACGGGATCACGACGGCGGCCACGACCAGCGGCGCGAGCGCGGCCAGCACGACCATGACGATGAGCAGCATCGCCCCGGCAACGCCGTACGCCTTGGAGCGCTGGAGCACCGCCCCGGGGACGGACGCGGGCACGTACGGCTCGCGCTTGGTCGACGGGTCTGGCGGATACTGGACCGGCGGCGGTACGTAGGGCGGCGGCGTCCTGAGGTACTCCGGGTTGTCCGGCCTGACCCGCCTGGTCGGCACGTCGAGCTCGGGGTGCGAAGGGTGCGAGGCGTGGTTGCCCTGCACGGGCACCTGGTTGCCCTGCGCGGACACCTGCTGCTGCCACGGCCTGCTGGCGGCCTGCGGCTCCTCACGCATGCGAGCCAGCTCCTCCGGGCTCACCCGGCGGGTCGGCCACGGGTCCCCGCCCTGCGGCAGTTGCTCGGGGACGGAAGGAACCGAAGGGCTCGAAGGTTGTCCAGGAAGCAGGGACACGTAAGGGCCTGACGGCGGCGGCGTCGGCAGTTCGGCCGGGGGTGTCGTGTGGCGGTCGCGGTCGCCGCGCGGCACGGTCGAGATCTCCTCGGGCACGCTGCCCGGCGCCTGCGGCAGCAGCCGCGCGGTCTGCTCGGCCAGCTCCGCCGCCTTGGGCCGCTTGGCAGGGCTGCGCTGGAAGGCCGCCTTGAGCAGCGGCTGCAGCGGCGCCGGCATGGCGCTGATGTCGGCCTTGCCAGCGGTGATGTTGTAGAAGATCATCTCCAGCGTGCCCTTGCCGAAGGGCGGCAGGCCGGTGCCGGCGAACAGCAGCGTTCCCGCCCAGGCGTGCACGTCGACCTCGGGCCCGGCCTCCTGCCCCTCGATGATCTCGGGGGCGAGGTAGCCGGGGGTGCCGATGAACATGCCCGTCTGGGTCAGCCTGGTCGCGTCGACCGCCTGCGCGATGCCGAAGTCGATCAGCACCGGGTGACCGTCCATGATGATCACGTTGCCCGGCTTGAGGTCGCGGTGGATCACGCCGACCGCGTGCACGGCGGCCAGCGCGGCGGCCACGCCGTGCGCGAGCCTGGTCAGCGCGGGCAGGTCGAGCGGCCCGTCGTCCTTGACGATCTCGTCGAGGGGACGTCCAGGGACGTATCGGGTGACGATGTAGGGACGATGACCCGTCACGTCGGCGTCGACGACCTCGGCGATGTAGCGGCTGCGCACCCGGCGCATCGTCTCGACCTCGCGCGAAAGCCGCCGCCTGGCGACGTCGTCGCCGGCGACCTCGCTGCGCAGGACCTTGACCGCCACCTGTCGCCCCTGAGGGTCGACAGCGAGGTGGACCACGCCCATTCCGCCCTCGCCAAGCTTCCTGAGCAGCTTGTAAGGACCTAGTCGGTCATCCTGATTCATGGCATGAAGCACCATACCGGCTTAAACCCCGCCCACGAGATGAACCATGAGGCCACATTCCCACTCGTACAACGTCCAGGTTGACCCCATCGGTTTCCCAATCAACGGAATCGATCAATCTCAAATTGGCCTCAGTTCGCTAGGTCGATGACCTCCGCGCCCTTCAGCCCGGTGAGCGCGGCCCCGGAGAGGGCCAGCTTGGAGCGCCGAACCCCGCTTCCGACGACCACTCTCGGGTGTGCGGCCACCGCCGCGTCGACCAGGATCGGCCAGCCGTCGGGAAGGCCGATCGGCGTGATGCCGCCGTACTCCATCCCGGTCAGCTCGACCGCCTCGGCCATCGGCGCGAAGCTCGCCCGGCGCGCGTCCAGATGCCTGCGGACGACTCCGTTGACGTCCACGCGCATCGTGGCGAGCACCATGCAGGCCGCGTAGCGCACCTCGCCGCCGCGCTTGGCGGCGACGACGACACAGTTGGCCGACTCGTCCAGGCTCACGCCGTACATCTCGCAGAAGGCGGCCGTGTCGGCGAGATCGGCGTCGATCTCCGCGACCTCCATGTCAGGCAGGCCGGGTACGGCTCGCGCCACCGGCTCGGTCAGCAGGTCGAGTCGCTCACCCACGGGCACCCAGTTCAACGTCTCCACCTCCAGGACCCTACGTCACGGAGACTGCAACACCCTCTGATGCAGCTGGGTCACCGCACTCCTGGCGGACTCCATCGCGCCCGCCTGCCAGGCGATCAGATGCGTCAGCCAGTCGCCTGTGAAGTACACCCTTCCCGCGGGGCGTTGCAGAAGAGTGAACGAGGAATCAAAGTCCGGCCACCGAACCCAGCCGCCGCCGATGTGGGCCTGGCGTTCCCAGGCGATCGAGACGCTGGACAGGACGTCCTGGCGGTACTTCTCGCCGTGGATCTTCTTGCCCTGGGTGAGGGCTCGGCGCTTGCGGTCCTCCGGGGTGAGTGCTCCGTACAGCTCGGCGTTCTTCTCGCTGGCGTAGTAGCCGACGATCAGGCCGGTCCTGGCGTGGTAGCCGTGGCTGGGGTACCAGATGTGGGTGATGTCGAGGTCGGTCTCGGTGACGCCGCCGTAGATGCGGTCCTCCAGCTCCCACCAGCGCCTGCCGTACTCCAGGCCGATCTTGCCTGCGGCGACGGGCTGCGGGGTCCTGAGCGCGGTGGTGATCTCGGCGCCGAGGTTGTGCGGGATCCTGGCGAGGACGTGGGGCGGGAGGGCGGCGATGCAGTAGTCGGCCTTGAGCGAGCCGCCGTTCCAGGTGACCTCAACGCCGTCCTGGAGGTTGGTGATCCTGTTGATCTGGACGCCGGTCCTGATGCGGTCGGCGCCGACCTTCTCCACGAGGGCGTTGACGATGGCGTCCATGCCACCGACGGGCTGGAACATGGGGGTGGCCTGGTCGTAGCCGAAGTCGTTGGTGATCGACCGGCCGACTCCCGCGGCGAGGACGTCTCTGAGCGTTTGCGGTCCGTCGAGCGGAGTGCCCGTCCCGATATCCGGAAATTTCGTGAAACCGCGCCTGGTCGAGCCCTCGTAGTCGAGTTTGGGTCCCAGGTCGCCGAACCTTCTCAGGAACTCCAGGAGGCGCTCCTGGTCGTCCTTGGTCAGCTTCCTGTCCAGGGCTCCGGCGTGCGTGACCTTGGCGAGGAGCTCGGCGACGTAGCCGTACATGTCGGCGCGGGCCGTACGGGCTCTGACGGTCTGGCCGTTGGTGTGCACGTAGGCGGCCGCGTTGTTGTTGACGAAGGTCTCGATGGGGATGCCCAGCTCGCGGCAGTAGTCCATGGTGACCATCCACGGCGCGATCCGCCCTGGACCGGCGTTGAAGTAGACGCCCTCGCCGAACTTCACGTCCTGTGACGGGCCGTTGGCCTCCTCCAGGCGGTCGCCGCCGCGCAACGTGAGGTTCCTGCCGCCCGCCCTGGCCCGCGCTTCGAGGAGCGTGCAGTCGTAGCCCGCCTTGCCCAGCTCGTACGCCGCGACCAGCCCGCTGACCCCTGCGCCCAGGATGACGACCTTGGCGGACGCCTTGCCCTTGAGGGAGAAGTCCGAGGCCTGCGGCGGGGTGAACGCCTTCTCCTGGCTGTCCGGGGCGAGGCCGAGGGCGCCCATGGCCGCGTACATCGCCCCTGCGCCGCCGGCCGCCCCGATCCCGACCAGCAGTCCGCGCCTGGTGACACCGTTCATCCGTACGGGCCGCTGCCGCAGGAGATCTGGCCGCCGATGGTGGCGAAGAGGCCGAACAGGGCCATGATCTGGCGGAAGTCGTCGGTGGTGAACTCGGTCTCGCGCGCTCCGGTCGCCTTCACGCCGGGAATGAGCGACACGGCGGCGGCGATCGCCGTCGAGTTCCACTCGACGCCCAGCGTGTACGGCGCAGCCAGGCTGTAGGGCGTGAAGTCGGTCAACCGGCCCAGCGCTCGGCACGTCGCTTCAAGGATGCGACCCTGGGCGACGGACGGTGGCAGCAGTTCGGCGGAGAACTTGTCGATCCCCTTCTTCACCGCCACGGTCTCCACGTCGCCGAGCAGTTCACGCGCCTCCTCGCCGACCGCCTCGTCGCCGGTGACCAGCACGACGGGCACGCCGTGGAACCCGGCGCACGCCGCCACCAGCCGCGTCTCGCCGCAGACCTCGCCGTTGAGGTAGACGTTCTGGATCTCCTTGCCCATCCAGGTGTGGTTGAGCACGCCGTGCGGCACCCCGGCGCGGGCGTGGTAGCCGACGAAGCAGGCGGCGCCGAAGGTGCCGTCGAGGCCCTGGGCCATGCGCTGCGACTTGCCCGGGCCGCGGATCAGGGTGGCGCGCGGGTCGAGCAGGTCGATCCTGAGGTTCTTGGTCGACCCGTGCGCGTCGTTGACCAGCACGCTCGTCGCCCCCGCCGCGAACGCGCCCGCGATGGCCGCGTTGGCGTCGGCGGTCATGAGCTCGCAGCCGCGTTCGTAGCCGCGCTTGCCCGCGTGCATCTCCTCCGGGTCGGTGAGGCCGGTGACGCCCTCCATGTCGACGGACAGGTAGACCTTCACGAACCCCACTCCTCGACCTTGCGCGCCTGCTCGTCGCTCATGAACCCGACGTTCTTCTCTATGTATGCATATATGGGCTGACGCCATGGTTCGGGGATCTCGTCGATCGCGGGCCGGTAGCAGCGGTCCAGCCAGGCGGTCGACTCCTCGGTGGCGTCGGGGAAATACTCCTTCGCCCTCCCGAGCGGGCCCAGGTCGGGAATGCGGGCTATGCCGTACTCGATCATCTCCATGCCGCCGAACGGCGGCTTCCTCAGCCACTTCTGGACGACCGGGCGCTTCTCCGTGAGCGGGGTGTCCAGCGGTCTGCGTTCGACCGCGGCCTGGATGATCTCCTTGTAGAGGCACTTCCCGCAGGTACGGCACGGCCCGCCGTCCCCGCGCAGGCACCACCTGAGCTGGTCCCTGAGCGGCGACTCCAGCGCCAGGCGCATCGTGACAGCCTCGCTGACCCCGCCGACGGGGAGCACGATGTGCAGGCCGGCCGCCGCGAACAGGCGGCCCCACGCGCCGTGCGGCGCCCACATCGGGTTGTCCGGGGTGAACCGCAGCAGGTAGCGGTCACCGCCGAGCCAGCGCGAGCCCAGCTCGTAGCCGAACGCCAGCCCGCCCAGGTCCATCCGGTCGGCCAGCAGCAGCGCGCCCACCGCGACCGCGTGGTGCTCGGGGTAGCCGGGGCGCGGCTCGGCCAGCGTGAACTCCAGGTCGCTGGTGACCGTGGTCAGCTCGCGGCCGGTCTGCTCGGCGAGCCTGGCGAGCACGTCGGAGCGGTAGTGCGTCCACCGGTTGGGGACGCGCGGGTGGCTCACCCTCCTGAAGTGGATGAACGGCGCGTCAGGGACCATCGACGCGGCAGCGACCGAGTCCGCGCCGCCGCTGTAGGAGAGCGCGAGCGTCCTCCCTGCCCGGCGTGCGGTTTCTCCGGTCGGTCCTGCCTCGACCCCCCAGCCGTCGTGCAGCGCCTGGGCCAGCTCGCTGGAGATCGCCCGGTCGAAGGTGACCCTTTCGCGCGTCCACGGCGCGATGACCGTCCAGGCGGCGACGGCGAACAGGTCGTTGTGCGCGTCGTCCGGCACGCCGCCGACCCGGCAGGAGTTGGTACGCAGCTTGACCGGGTGGCCGTCGGCCGCCTCACCGGCGATCTCGTCCTCGGGATCGAGCAGGAAGGTCAGCTCCGCGCCCTGCCAGCGCACCCTCATTTCCGCACCCGCAGCTCGTCGATCGCCTGCCAGACGAGGACCTCGTTCTGCAGCAGCCGGTCGAGGGACTCGGCCGTCTCCTGGGCCAGGCGGTCCTGCGGGGGTTTGGCGGTGCGCAGCCGTTCCACCTCGGCCGTGAGGGTCACCACCTCGCGGCGCAACGTCTGGACCTCCCACAAGGCGTCTTTGATGTCCTGCCGGTGGTCAGCCGCGGAGATGTACCGGGAGTCGAACCACGTGCGGACGGCCTTACGCAGCCGCGCCGGGACCAGGACGCGCATCATGAAACGCCACGATAGTGGCATCTATCCGCTTCTCCGACGAAATCCTGGGACGACCTTTAGCGGCACTCGCGGGGAGATGCGGTTCGCGCTTGATGAGATCGGCTCATGTTCAACCGCATCCTCGCCGCTGCCGCCGCGGCCGCCGTCCTCATGACCTCGTCGCCCGCTCTCGCCGACGGGTTCGACGGCAACCAGATCAGCGTCTCGGCCGAGGGCGAGGTGCAGGTGAAACCCGACCGCATGCGGCTGCGCGCCGGGGTCGAGGTGATCAGCGACAACGCCGCCGACGCCTACAGCTCGCTGCGGTCGGCCTCCGCTGCGCTCGTCGAGGCGCTGTCGGCTGCGGGCATCGACCCGTCCGACGTGCGGACCAGCGAGCTGTCGCTGAACCCCCAGTACGTGCCCGACCGGCACCCCGAGATCTCCGGGTACCGGGGGGTGCAGAGCGTCGAGGTGCTGGTCCGCTCGCTGGACTCGGCGGGGGACGTGCTCGGGGCACTACAGGGGGCGGGGTCGGCGCTGCGGGTGCAGTCGATCTCGTTCGAGGTGTCCGACCCTGAGGCGGCGCAGCGCGAGGCCCGTGCCGAGGCGCTGGCGAAGGCTCGGGCGAAGGCGCAGGAGTACGCCGAGGTGGCGGGGCGGGAGTTGGGGGCGCTGATCTCGTTCAACGACAGCGCCCCGACGTACCGGCCACACGTGGTGCCCTTCGCGATGGCCATGGCGGACGGCGCGGCGGGGGCGAAGTCGCTGCCGGTGAGCGCGGGCGAGGAGACCTTGAACGCCCGCGTCAACGTCGTCTACGAGGCCAGAATGCCCATCCCCAACCCCTAGCCTGTGCCACCCACCGCGACCGTCGCGGTGGGTGTCACCGACCGGTGAACTTCGGCTTGGCCTTCTCCGCGAACGCCCTCATACCGATCTTGGCGTCGTCAGTGGCGAACAGCCCGGAGAACTGCAGCCGCTCGATCTCCAGCCCGGTGTCGAGATCGACCTCCAGCCCCTGATCGATCGCCTGCTTGGCAGCACGCAACGCGACCCCGGGCCCGCCCACGAACGTCCTGGCCCACTCCAGCGCAGCCGTATAGACATCTGCATCCGGCACGACCCGATCCACCAGCCCGATCGCCAGCGCCTCAGCAGCCCCGACGTGCCGCCCGCTGAAGATCAGATCCTTGGCTCTGGCCGGTCCCACCAGCCGAGGCAACCGCTGAGTCCCACCGGCGCCGGGGATGATCCCGAGCTGGATCTCCGGCTGCCCCAGCCTGGCCCCCTCCCCCGCGACCCGGAAGTCCGCACAGAGCGCGAGCTCGCACCCGCCGCCCAGCGCATAGCCGGTGATGGCCGCGATGACAGGCTTCCCGATCCGCGTGACGGCCGTGAAACAGTCCTGAAGAACCGCGGAGTGCCCGGCCATGTCCGCATACGACATGTCCGCCATCTCCTTGATGTCGGCCCCAGCGGCGAAGACCCGCTCCCCGCCGTACACCACGACCGCCTCGACAGCCGAGTCCGCGTCCACGGCTCGGGCGGCTTCACCGATCTCACGCTGGACTTGGCCGTTGAGCGCGTTCATCTTGGGACGATCGAGCCTGATCGTCGCGACCCCGTCGGCAACCTCGACACGCACAAACTCACCCATCCCCCGACCCTATCCGCCCACCCCCCGAACACCACTCCCCCACCCACACCCGCCCCACCACCCCAAGCTCCCCCACCCCCCGCCTTCCCGCCCTCCGCCCACCCACCCGCCCGCCCCCGCTCCCGCTGTGGCTAGCCACCTCTGGCAGTGCCCGTCCGCACGGGGCTGTCCCGCCGTGGTCGGCCACCTCTGAAGGCGCCCGTCCACACGGACAACGTCCCCGGACACCCGGCCGGAGAGGGTCAACCCCACATAGCCCGAGCCCATATGCCGCGGAGGGAGGTCCAAGCGGTGCTCTCACGAGCCCGCCGGAAGCCCACGGACCCGGTCGGTCTACAGACGCGGCCTGGCCAAGATGTCCTCACGCATCGCCCGGTTCAATGCCCTCGACAGCCCACGACCGTCAATGTGCGCAGTACGCGCCTCGAGTCTGGCCTCCGTCAGCCCTATGTGCTTGATTCCCGCGTCGAGCACCTCTTGGCCGCAGATCAAGAACATGGCGTCCAATGCCTGCCGCCATGCGATCTCCTCAGCGCGTACTTCTACCTCTGGCTGCAGCAATCCATGCATGAGCGCGTTCCAGGCCGCCCAGTAGCCGGCGTACGTCTCGCGGCGCTCCTGCCGGATCTGACGAGCATGCTCCCAGTCGAGTGTTCGGTCGGTGGCGCTCGCCTGCCAGCGGTGGTTCAGGATCGCTGTAACCAGCGCGATCACGCCAGTGATCAGGACACCGCCGAGAGCTCCACCGAGAGCGAACCAGGCGCTCACCGAACTGCCCGCGTCCAATGTCATCGCACCACCTCACATCGAAGCTGACTTCCACGATGCGTGACGGAAGAGCTTCTTGCCGCCGGAACCGATCGATCCGATGCCAGCCATAGCCCGCGATCTCCTCCAGAGAGGCGCCCTCGTGCGCCACCCACTCGCACCTACACGACCCGGGCCAGGAATGTCGTGATGAGGGTGAGCCATTCGTCGGGGCGTTCGGCGAAGGGGAGGTGGCCGCTGGCGAGCTCGACCAGCTCCGCGCCGGGGATGCCGTTGGCCACCTCATGGTGCAGCTCGGGCGTCACCAGCAGGTCCTCGGTGGTCGAGATCACCAGGGTCGGAACGGCGATGTCCGGGAGGTCGGCGCGGATGTCGACTCGGGTGACGAGGTCCACGTGCTCCGCCGAACCGGCGGGGAGGGTTTGGGCTGTTGCCTCGATCACGCTGTCCAGGGTGTCGCTCGGGAGGGTTTCCAGGGTCGAGGAACCGAGTGCCAAAGGGACCAGGAACTGGGCCAGTGAGGCATGCGCGCCAGACCGGTACAGGTCGCGCCAGTGTTCCCCGTTCAACCGTAGCCGCGCGTTGGGGCGGGCGAAGGGGGCGGTCAGGACCAGCGCCTTCACCCGCCCCGGGTGACGCGTGGCGGCGCGGATGGCGACAGCCGTACCCAAGGAGTAACCCACCGCCGCGAAGGTTTCCAAGCCCTCCGCCACCCCGGCGGCCACCAGTTCGTCGGCCAGGTCGTCCAGGTCCAGCGGGGCCGTTGAGCGTGGGGTCTTGCCGGTGCCCGGGAAGTCGACGCCGACGACCTTGTGCCCGGCGCTGAGGCCACCCAGGATCGGTCCGTAGTTGGCCGCGAAGCCGCCACCTGCTCCATGAGCGAGCACCAACCCGGGGCCCTCCCCGTGGACGCTGCGGGCAAATGCGGGCATGAGGATCTCCAAGATTTTGTAGCGATCGATAACAAACCGACCGTACCACGTTTCTTAGTGATCGCTACAAAACGGTGGCAGTGACGAACCCGGCCATCACCGGGTCCTGGTTGAAGGAGCGCTGCTCCTCCATGCGCAACCCGCACGCCTCCAGGAACCCCGCCACGTCCTCCTGGTCGATGCCGAACACGAACGGCTCCTTGATCCGCGCCGCCGCCCACCGCGCATACGTGGAGTAAGGGTCGTTGCTGCGCAGGATCACGGTCGTGAAGTAGTCGAACGCCACCACGCTGCCCGGCGCCGACACCCTGCGCAGCGTCCGCTCGACGGCCTCCCGGTCCAGGTACATCGTCACCGACTCCCACAGGAAGTAGGTCGGCCTGGCCGGATCGAACCCCGCCTCGACCAGGCGCGCGAACCAGTCCTTCTCCTCGAAGTTCGCCGGGACGAAGGTGACATGCTCCGCAGAAACCCCGGCCCTGGACAGCGCCTCGCGCTTGATCCGCTGCGTCCCCGGGGTGTCGACCTCGAAGCACCGTACGGCGGAGCCCGCGGGCAGCCGGTAGGACCTCGTGTCGAACCCGGCGCCCAGCACCACGAGCTGCTCCACCCCAGGCAGGTGCCGCGCGAGTGCCTCGTCGTGGAAGGTCGTGCGCGCCACCGGCTGGTGCATCATGGGCGGCTGTCCCTGGTACGGATAACGGAAGGGCTTGGGCACGTAACCGGTCACCGCGTGCGCGACGATCGTCGGCACCGTGGCGTACCGCAGGCCGAGCCGTACCGGCCCAGGCAGCACCTTCATCAGCCGCACGCACGGCGCGTCCCACCGCTGGCGCAGGTGATGCATGATCCACCGCGGATAGCACGACGCCAGCACCGTCGCCGAGGACCCCGTCCGCCGCGCCTCCCTGACCAGCGACAACCCCCAGAGCCACGTGCCCACGAACCCCAGCGGCGACAGAAGCGCCTGGACCAGCCGGAAGACCATGCCACACCCTTACCCCGGAGCAGGGAGACACACCGCGAAAAGCCGTTGTCGTGTTAAGAGATGAAAAAATCCTTCGCAAGCCTCTCCCTCAGGAAGGAAAATGTTGAGACGCTGGCTCCACTACGACCCCCCAGTCATAGGGAGCACCTACATGCGAAGAGGTTTGGCCGCCGCAGCCATCGTGGCCGTTGGCTTTTTACCGCTATCGATCCCCATGTCCGCCCACGCCGACGACCCCAATGACCGCCAGCAGGCCTTCGCCCAGGCCGCCGAGCAGTACAAGGTCCCAGAAAGCGTCCTCCTGGGCGTCTCCTACCTGGAGTCCCGCTGGGACGCGCACGCGGGCATGCCGAGCAACGACGCCGGTTTCGGCCCCATGCACCTGACCGACGCCGCAGCCTTCACCGGTGGGAACCACCACGCCGAAGGCGAGGAGGACGCGCGCGGCGACGAGAGCAGGCCGCTCGCCGTACCCACGCAGACGGCGCAGACGCAGGAGATCCCCGCGTCCCTCAGGACCATGGAGAAGGCCGCCGAGCTCACCGGCGAGTCGCACGAGACGCTGCGCACCGACCCCGCCGCCAACATCAGGGGCGGCGCGGCGCTGCTGGCCGACTACCAGAAGGCGCTGGGCGCGCCGCTGAGCGACGACCCAGGCCAGTGGTACGGTGCCGTCGCGAAATACTCGGGCGCCACCGAGGAGAGCGCGGCCAAGTTCTTCGCCGACGAGGTCTACGACACCATCAAGCAGGGCGTGACCAGGAAGACCGATGACGGGCAACAGGTCAGCCTGCGGCCCGTTCCCGGCGTCGAGCGGATCATCAGGTGGCTGGAGGACCTCGGCCTGCTGCACCCGCGCACCGACGGCGTGGAGTGCCCGCCGACGATCTCGTGCGAGTGGATCCCGTCGGGCTACGCGCAGCTGCCCGACGACGACTACGGCCACTACGACCTGGGCAACAGGCCGGTCAGCCAGAAGATCGACTACATCGTCATCCACGACATGGAGGGCTACTTCAAGCCGTCCATCGACCTGAACAAGGACCCCAACTACGGCGCGAGCTGGCAGTACTCCGTACGGTCCACGGACGGTCACATCGCCCAGCACATCAAGGCCAAGGACGTGGCCTGGCAGGCGGGCAACTGGTACATCAACTCCAAGTCCATCGGCATCGAGCACGAGGGCTTCCTGGCCGAGGGCAGCACCTGGTACACCGAGGCGATGTACCGCGCCTCGGCCAAGCTGGTGCGCTACCTGGCGTTCAGGAACGCGATCCCGCTGGACAGGGCGCACATCATCGGTCACGACAACGTGCCAGGCACGCTGCCGACCACGGTCAGGGGCATGCACGAGGACCCGGGCCCGTTCTGGGACTGGGCGCACTACTTCGAGCTGATGGGCGCGCCGTTCCACCCGTTCGGCGGCCCGAACTCCGGCTCGGTCATGATCAAGCCGGACTTCGCCACCAACAAGCCGTACTTCTACGGCTGTGACCGCAAGAACCCGTCCAAGGACTGCCCGCCGACCAGCGCGTCGACCGTGTGGCTGCGCACCGAGCCGCGCGCGGACGCTCCGCTGATCAAGGACATCGGCAAGCACCCGACCGGCGGTTCGCTGTACAGCGTGTACGACCACAGCGCCAGGGCCACCACCGGGCAGCGGTTCGCCGTGGCCGGACGGCAGGGCGACTGGACGGCGATCTGGTACCTCGGCCAGAAGTCGTGGTTCTACAACCCGGCGTCCAACCCGACGGCGATCCCGTCGATGGGCCTGGTCGTGACGCCGAAGCCTGGGCTGGCCACCATTCCGGTGTACGGCAGGGCGTATCCGGAGCAGGAGGCATATCCGGCGAACATCCCGTATCAGCCGGTGACGCCGTTGCAGTACACGTTCTCCGCCGGTGAGAAGTACACCTTGGCGGGGGCCGCTCCGGCCGAGTATTTCCGCGCGGTCACCTTCACCCCGGAGGAGCACACCGTGGTGAAGGGTAAGACGAAGTACTACGAGATCCAGTTCGGCCACCGCGTCATGTTCGTGAAGGCCGACGACGTGCAGGTGAGCTGGTCATAACGCCCGGCGGCCCGCCCGCACGAAGCGGGCGGGCCCCGGGTTATGGTTGCGCATGCCTTTGCCCTGGTTAATCGGACACCTCGTCGCCCTCCTGGTGATGGGCCTGGCGGTCCCCGTGGGCCTTGCCAAAGGCATCGGGGAACCCTTTGAAGAGTTCCTCGACTACGCCACGCGGGTGACCGGCACGCTCATGGCCTCCGTCGCCGTCGTCGAAGAAGCCGCGGTGATCACCTCGGGCAAGTGGCTTCTCAGGCATCCATACGGCTGGCCGCTCGCCGTGTGGGGGTCGTGATGGGGGCGGGTCTGGTTGCCGAGCGGCGGCGGTTGACTCTCCGGTAAGGGGAGACGGGAGGGTGTCGGGCATGGACGGGCTTTACTCGATCGGCGAGCTGGCGCAACGCACCGGGCTCACGGTCAAAGCGATCAGGTTCTACGCCGACGAGGGCATCGTGCCGCCCACCACACGGAGCCCGGCGGGCTACCGGCTGTTCGACATCGACGCCCTCGCCCGGCTCGAGCTGGTGCGTACCCTGCGGGAACTCGGGCTGGACCTGGCGACCGTACGCAAGGTTGTCACGCGTGAGGTCTCACTGCCCGACGTCGCCGCGACCCACGCGGCGGCCCTGGAAGCGCAGATCAGGACGCTGCGGTTGCGGCGGGCGGTGTTGACGGCCGTGGCCAGGCGCGGGTCTGGACCCGAGGAGACCGCACTCATGCACAAACTGGCCGCACTCACAGCAGACGAGCGCAACCGCCTGATCGGCGAGTTCCTCGACGCCGCGCTTCCCGAAACCTGGGAGGGGCCCAGGCGGACGATGACCCCGGAACTGCCGGACGACCCCACGCCCGAGCAGGTGGACGCCTGGGTGGAGCTGGCCGAGCTGGCGATGGACCCCGGTTTCCGGGAGAGCATGCGCCGCATGGCCGACCACTTCACCCCCAGCCTGAAAAAGGACCCGGTGGCCGAGGTCCGCGATCTGGTGGCCCCCGCGATGGCAGCGGGACTGTCCCCGTCGGACGTCGAGTACGGCGAGCAGATCCGCCCCCACGTGGAAAGGCTGCGCGCGGCGAACGACCCGCGCCGCGACCGCTACATGCGCCTGCTGGCGATCGTCAACGGCTGGCCGCCCCCGCAGGACCTCGCCCCGGTCCTCGACTGGGCGCTGGAAAGCGTCAGCGCTTCTTCGTGAACTCGGCGACCGCCTTGCGCGTGCTGGCCAGCGCCTCCTGCGAGGAGTCGAAGGTGCGCTGAGCCACCCCGACGAAGACGCAGTCGACCACCAGCAACTGGCTGATCCTGCTGGCCAGCGCCCCAGGCCGGAACTCGGTCTCCCGACCGGCCGAGATCAGCACGTGCTCGGCCACGTCCGCGATGGTCGAGCGCGGGTTGTTGGTGATCGCGACCGTCGTCGCCCCCGCCTCCCCCGCCCGACGCAGCGGTTCCAGGACGTCGGGGGTCTCCCCCGACGTGCTGATCCCGATGGCCACGTCTCCGGTACGCAGCAGCACTGCGCTGGTCAGCGCCAGGTGGGCGTCCTGGAACGCGTGGCTGGACAGCCCGATGCGCAGAAGCTTCTGCGCCATGTCCTGGGCCACCAGCCCCGACGCCCCCACCCCGTAGGCGTCGATCCGGCGCGCGCCGACGATGGCGTCCACGACGAGGCCGAGCCGCTCCGAGGTGAGCTGCGCGACCGTGTCGTTGATCGCCTCGGACTCGGCCCTGGCCACCTTCTGGATGACCAGCGAGAGCGGGTCGTCCGGGGCCAGGTCGCCGGGCACGAGCCGGTCCGGCTGCGCGGCGGCGGCGGCGAGCGCCAGGCGCAGCTGCGGGTACCCGGCGAACCCGAGCAGCCTCGCGGTGCGCACGATGGTCGCCTCGCTGGTGCCTGAGGCGGCCGACAGCTCGGTGATGGTGCTCCGCGCGACCGTCGCTGGATCCTCGAGAATCAGGCGTGCGACGGTCTGCGCGGCGGGCGTCAGTGAAGGAAGCACGCCGCGGACCGTGGCCACCAGAGTGTCAGCCCGCAGGCCGTTCCGGCTGTCGTCCACGAACTGATTATGCGGCCCCAATGATGTGCTGTGTCACCTAAGTGTGCCGTTGGTCATACCAGCGGGTTCCTCCGGGACTGCGATGAGCCCCAGCTCGGCGTGCGCGGCCATGAGCGGATGCGACGGCACCACCCGGACCGTGTAGCCGAACGCGCCGGTGTGTTCGAGCGGCAGAGTGCCGGTGTAGTAGCCCTTCCCGTCGTCGCCGACCTCGGCCGAGGTGAGATCGAGGTAGCGCGGATGGATCAGCTCGTCGTGCTGCCCCACCTTGCCGTAGGCGGCCTGCACGAGCACGTCGCCAGGGTCGAGGTCGCCGAGCGCGACGGTGGCACGCAGCTCCAGCGCGGCGCCCACCTCGGGCGTGTCACCGATGCCCGTCGCCTCCACGTGCTCCACCCGCACGCCCGGCCAGGCGCTGGTGACCTTGAGCCGCCAGGCGGCGAAGGTCTTGGCCGAGCCGTACGCATCAGCGGACAGGGCACGCGCCGAGGCGGCGGCCGGGGTGTAGAGGTCGACCACGTAGTCGCGCAGCATGCGCCCGGCCAGCACCTTCGGCCCGAGGGTGACCAGGGTGTGCCTGACCATCTCCAGCCACCGCCTGGGCAGCCCGTCGGCCGCGCGGTCGTAGAAGCGGTCGGCCACCTCGTGGTCGATGAGGTCGTAGAGCGCCGACGCCTCGAGCTCGTCGCGCCGGTCGGGGTCGGCGACGCCGTCTGCGGTGGGGATGGCCCAGCCGTTGGTGCCGTCGTACCACTCGTCCCACCAGCCGTCGCGGATGGACAGGTTGAGCCCGCCGTTCAGCGCCGACTTCATGCCGGAGGTGCCGCTGGCCTCCAGGGGGCGCAGCGGGTTGTTGAGCCACACGTCGCAACCCTGGACGAGGAGCTGGCCGAGGGCCATGTCGTAGTCGGGCAGGAAGACGATCCGGTGCCGCACATCGTGCGTGTCGGCAAATTTCACGATCTGCTGGATGAGCTTCTTGCCGCCCTCGTCGGCCGGATGCGCCTTGCCCGCGATGACGATCTGCACGGGCTTGTCCGGGTCGAGGAGCAGCTCGCGCAGCCGGTCGGGGTCGCGCAGCATCAGGGTGAGCCGCTTGTACGACGGCACCCGGCGGGCGAACCCGATGGTCAGCACGGACGGGTCGAGCGCCTCGTCCACCCAGCCCAGCTCGGCGTCCGACGCCCCCCTGTCGCGCCACGCCTTGCGCAGCCGCGTACGGGCGCCCTCCACGAGCCGGGTGCGCAGCCTGCCGCGGATCGCCCAGATGTCGGCGTCGGAGATCTTCTGGATGCCCTCCCAGCCGCGCGCCTTCTCCACCAGCGAGGGCAGCTCGCGCCCGGCCAGCTCCATGATCTCGCGCCCCACCCAGGTGGGCGCGTGCACGCCGTTGGTGATCGAGCCGATCGGCACCTCGTCGAGGTCGAACCCCGGCCAGAGGATCTTGAACATCTCGCGGCTGACCTCGCCGTGCAGCTCGGAGACGCCGTTGACGCGCTGCGCGAGCCGCATGCCCATGATCGCCATGTTGAAGCGGCCGGGCTCCTCCTCGGCGCCGAGCGCCAGGATGCGCTCCACGGGGACGGTCGGCCAGGCGTTGTCGCCGCCGAACTGCCGCTCGATCATGTCGGCGGGGAACCTGTCGATGCCCGCGGGCACCGGGGTGTGCGTGGTGAACACCGTGCCCGCGCGCACTGCCTCGATGGCCTCGTCGAAGGAGAGCCTGGCCTCGGTGAGCTCGCGGATGCGCTCCAGGCCGAGGAACCCGGCGTGGCCCTCGTTGGTGTGGAACACCTCGGGCTCGGCGTGCCCGGTGATGCGGCAGTAGGCGCGGATCGCCCTGACGCCGCCCACGCCGAGCAGGAGCTCCTGCATGAGCCTGTGGTCGGTGCCGCCGCCGTACAGCCGGTCGGTGACGTCGCGGGCTGCGGCGTCGTTGTCGGCCACGTCGGAGTCGAGCAGCAGGAGCGGCACCCGGCCGACCTGGGCGACCCAGATCTGCGCGTGCAGCGTGCGCTGCTCTGGCAGGCCGATGCGGATCTTGACCGGCGCGCCGTCCGCCTCCTTGAGGAGGCTCAGGGGCAGGCCGCCCGGGTCGAGCGAGGGGTAGTGCTCCAGCTGCCAGCCCTCGGGCGACAGCGACTGGGTGAAGTAGCCGTGCCGGTAGAGCAGGCCGACGGCCAGGATGGGGACGCCCAGGTCGCTGGCGGTCTTGAGGTGGTCACCCGCGAGGATGCCGAGGCCGCCGGAGTATTGGGGCAGCGCGGCGGCTATGCCGTACTCCGGGGAGAAGTAGGCGATGGCCTCGGCCGCGCCGGGCAGCGTCTGGTACCAGCGCGGGCCGGTCATGTACTCGCGCAGGTCGTCGGCCGCGTCGGCGAGCCGGCGCAGGAAGCGCCGGTCGGCGGCCAGCTCGCGCAGGCGCGTGGAGTCGACGGCGCCCAGCATGGCGACCGGGTCGTGGCCCGACTGCTCCCACAGCACGGGATCGACCTCGGTGAACAGATCCATGCTCTCTGGATGCCACGACCATCGCAGATTGTGCACGAGCTCGCCGAGGGCGGCCAACTCCGCGGGCAGGACAGTGCGGACGGTGAACCTGCGGATTGCTCTCACGTTTCCGACCCTAGGGGAAGAGGTACTCCGTGTGACCTTCACCGTCTCGAATGCCCTTCAAACCACCTTCCGCGTAGAGGCATGAAGAGGGACGATTGGGGCAACTCCCACATTGTGCCCGGACAGCGCCCCCGATGGAGGTGCAAGGATCGTTCATGCCACGAACTCGAACCCACTAGAACGAGAAGCGATGATCGGACGAATTCCCATCACGGACATCCACCCCGTCGTCGACTGCGGGCAGTGGCCCGCCAAGGCGGTCGCCGGAGAGACCTTCGAGATCTCCGCGACCGTGTTCAGGGAGGGCCACGACGCCGTGGCCGCCGGAGTGGTGCTGATCGCGCCGGATGGGCAGCGCAATCGGCTGAAACCCATGCGTGAGCAGGTACAGGGCACCGATCGCTGGAGCGCGACGGTGTGCCTGGCGGCCGAGGGCGACTGGCAGTTCAGGGTCGAGGCGTGGAGCGACCCGATGGGGACCTGGCTGCACGACGCGGGGATCAAGATCCCGCGCGGCATGGACTCCGACCTCATGTGCGAGGAAGGCGCCCGGCTGTTCGAACGAGCGGCCAAGGCCGTACGGCCGGCAGACTGCTCAGAAGCCGTAAAAAACGGGTCAAAAAACGAGTGCGGGCACCGGGCGGCGCTGCAGGCGATCGCGGCTACGCTCCGTGACGAGGATCTGGACCCGCGGGCCCGCCTGTCCATCGCCCAGCTCCCCGAGACCGCCGCGCTCCTGGAGGCCCACCCGCTGCGCGACCTGGTGACCAAGGCCAAGACCTTCAAGCTCAGGGTCGACAGGCGCAGGGCGCTCTACGGTTCGTGGTATGAGTTCTTCCCCAGGTCAGAGGGGGCGATCGTCGACCCGACCGGCCTGTCCAAGTCCGGAGACTTCCAGACCGCAGCCAAGCGCCTGCCCGCCGTGGCCGCGATGGGCTTCGACGTCGTCTACCTCCCCCCGATCCACCCGATCGGCGCGACGTTCCGCAAAGGCCGCAACAACACCCTGACGCCCGACCCCGACGACCCCGGCTCGCCCTGGGCGATCGGCTCGGAGGACGGCGGGCACGACGCCATCCACCCCGACCTGGGGACGATCGAGGACTTCGACGCCTTCGTCGGGCGCAGCCGCGAGCTGGGCATGGAGGTCGCGCTCGACTTCGCCCTGCAGTGCTCCCCCGACCACCCCTGGGTCAAGGAGCACCCGGAGTGGTTCAACGTGCGGGCCGACGGGTCGATCGCCTACGCGGAGAACCCGCCGAAGAAATATCAGGACATTTACCCGCTCAACTTCGACAAGGACCCCGAGGGGATCTACGCCGAGATCAAGCGGGTGCTGCGGCACTGGATGGACCACGGGGTCCGCATCTTCCGCGTGGACAACCCGCACACCAAGCCGGTGAGCTTCTGGGAGCGGCTGCTGGCCGACGTACGGACCACGGACCC
This sequence comes from Nonomuraea sp. NPDC050556, assembly GCF_044457355.1. Taxonomy (NCBI): domain Bacteria; kingdom Bacillati; phylum Actinomycetota; class Actinomycetes; order Streptosporangiales; family Streptosporangiaceae; genus Nonomuraea; species Nonomuraea sp. NPDC050556. The sequence continues at coordinate 918,104 of NZ_JBITGU010000004.1, forward strand.
GGACGTGATCTTCCTGGCCGAGGCGTTCACCAGGCCGCCGATGCTGCAGGCGCTGGCCAAGATCGGATACCACCAGTCGTACACGTATTTCACGTGGAAGAACTCCAAGTCCGACGTCGAGAGCTACTTCAGCGAGCTGTCACACGAGACCTCGTACTTCCTGCGGCCCAACTTCTTCGTCAACACACCGGACATTCTTCACGAATACCTTCAGCACGGCGGGGTCCCGGCCTTCAGGATCCGGGCGGTTCTGGCCGCCTTGTGCTCGCCGACCTGGGGTGTCTACTCCGGGTATGAATTGGCGGAGAATGTCGCAGTTCGTCCGGGTAGCGAGGAATACCTCGATAGCGAGAAATATCAGTACAGACCTCGTGATTGGGTCGCAGCAGACAGAGAAGGCCGCACACTGGCGCCCTTCATCACTCAGCTGAATTTGTTCCGAAGAGCCCACCCGGCATTGCAGGAATTGCGTAATCTACGATTCCATAGGGTCGACCAACCGGACATGGTCTGCTTCTCCAAGCGGCTCCCCGGCGCCTATGACACGGCCACACGACGGCACGGGCTTGGCGACGTTGTCCTGGCGGTCGTCAACCTTGATCCACACAACACCCACGAGGCGACGGTAGAGCTCGACCTGCCCGCCCTCGGTCTCGACTGGAATGCCGAGTTCGTCGTGGACGACGAACTGTCGGGCGAGTCGTACCGCTGGCGGCAGAACAACTACGTCCGCCTCGACCCCCACATCCACCCTGCCCACGTCTTCACGGTGCGAGCAGGGCATCGGTAGTCAGCGAAACTCAGTACAGCGGGGAGTCCTGACCGTGTGCGCAAGCATCCCCCTCACGAGCTCCACAAAGGAGGGTCCGTGAGTTCCACTCCGATTCCCAACACCTTTGACGACGAGAAGCCGCGCGATCCCCAGTGGTACAAGACCGCGGTCTTCTACGAGGTGCTCATCAGGGGCTTCGCAGATTCCAACGGCGACGGCACCGGAGACATCAAGGGGCTCATCAGCAGGCTCGACTATCTGCAGTGGCTCGGCGTCGACTGCCTGTGGCTGCTGCCGCTCTACGAGTCGCCCCTGCGGGACGGCGGATACGACATCGCCGACTTCATGAAGATCCTGCCCGAGTTCGGCGACCTCGGTGACTTCGTCAAGCTGGTCGACGAGGCGCACAAGCGTGGCATGCGGGTCATCGCCGACCTGGTCATGAACCACACGAGCGACGCGCACCCCTGGTTCCAGGCCTCGCGCCACGACCCTGAGGGCCCGTTCGGCGACTTCTACGTCTGGAACGACAACGACGAGAAGTACGAGGACGCGCGGATCATCTTCATCGACACCGAGACCTCCAACTGGACCTACGACCCGGTGCGCGGGCAGTACTTCTGGCACCGCTTCTTCCACCACCAGCCGGACCTCAACTACGAGAACCCGCAGGTGCAGGACGCGATGCTGGAGGTGCTGCGGTTCTGGCTGGACCTCGGCATCGACGGGTTCCGCATGGACGCCATCCCCTACCTCTTCGAGGAGGACGGCACCAACTGCGAGAACCTGCCGCGCACCCACGAGTACCTCAAGCGGGTCCGCGCCGAGGTCGACCGCCTCTACCCGGACCGGGTGCTGCTCGCCGAGGCCAACCAGTGGCCCTCGGACGTCGTCGAGTACTTCGGCGACCCGGTCGGCGGCGGCGACGAGTGCCACATGGCGTTCCACTTCCCGCTGATGCCGCGCATCTTCATGGCGGTGCGCAGGGAGTCGCGCTACCCGATCTCGGAGATCATGGCCCAGACGCCGAAGATCCCCGAGAACTGCCAGTGGGGCATCTTCCTGCGCAACCACGACGAGCTGACGCTCGAGATGGTCACCGACGAAGAGCGCGACTACATGTGGTCGGAGTACGCCAAGGATCCGCGCATGCGGGCCAACGTCGGCATCCGCCGCAGGCTGGCCCCGCTGCTGGAGAACGACCGCAACCAGATCGAGCTGTTCACCGCGCTGCTGCTCAGCCTGCCGGGAAGCCCGGTGCTCTACTACGGCGACGAGATCGGCATGGGCGACAACATCTGGCTCGGTGACCGGGACGGCGTGCGCACCCCGATGCAGTGGGACCCGGACCGCAACGCCGGGTTCTCCGACTGCGACCCCGGCCGGCTCTACCTGCCGGTGATCATGGACCCGATCTACGGCTACCAGGCGATCAACGTCGAGGCGCAGCAGAAGAACAACGGCTCGCTGCTGCACTGGACCAAGCGCATGATCGAGATCCGCAAGCGCCACCCGGTGTTCGGCCTGGGCGAGTTCAACGAGCTCAACTCCTCCAACCCGAGCGTGCTCGCCTTCGTCCGCGAGCTCGGCGACGACCGGATCCTGTGCGTCAACAACCTGTCGAGATTCCCCCAGCCGGTGGAGCTCGACCTGCGGAGATTCACCGGCGTCTCACCAGTCGAGACGATGGGCGGGGTGCCTTTTCCACCGATTGGTGAACTTCCGTATCTTTTGACTCTGCCTGGGCATGGGTTCTACTGGTTCACCCTCCCGCCAGTCGCGCCCCAGGAGGAGTAGGTCGTGCTTGAGGAGCTCCTTGCCGCATGGATCGGTCACCAACGATGGTTCGGCGGCAAGGGGCGCCCGATCGACTCCGTGTCGATCGACTCCGACGTCGAGCTCGCCCCCGGGCTCAGGCAGTTGATGCTGAGCGTGTGGCAGGCGGGCTCGCGCGAGCGGTACCAGCTCCTGCTCGGCTCCAGGGACGACCTCCCCGACCGCCTCAAGCACGCCCTGATAGGGATTTATCACGATAAATACGTGTACGACGCGGTCCACGACGCCGACCTGACCCGCCACCTCCTGGACGGCATGTCCTCGGGTCACGACCACGGCCCCGTACGCTTCCGCCACCTGCCCGGCGTCACCATCGACACCAGCCTGCGCAGCCTGGTGCTCGGCGCCGAGCAGTCCAACACCTCCCTGGTGTACGGCGACGCCTACATCTGCAAGCTCTTCAGGCGCCTCATCCCCGGCGTCAACCCGGAGCTCGAGGTCGTCACCGCCCTCGCCAGGCGCGGCGCGCCGCACATCGCGCAGCCGTACGGATGGATCGAGACCGACCTCGACGGCTCGGACACCACGCTCGCGATCATGCAGGAGTTCCTCTCCACCTCCAACGACGGCTGGGACCTCGCGCTCACCAGCGTCCGCGACCTGTACGGCTCGCTGCCCGGCATCGCGGCCGCCGACGCCGGGGGCGACTTCGCCGGCGAGGCGCACCGGCTCGGCGCGGCCACCGCCGAGATCCACCGGGAGCTCGCGCTGGCCTTCCCCACGGACGTCGTCTCGCCGCCCGAGGTCAAGCGGATGGCCGAGGGGTTCAGGCGGAGGCTCGGACGGGCGATCGCCGAGGTGCCCGAGCTGCGTGAGCACGCGGAGGCGGCGGAGCGGGTCTTCCACGAGGTGGAGGCGCTGGAGAGCGACGTCGGCGTGCAGCGCATCCACGGCGACTACCACCTGGGGCAGGTCATGCGCACGACGACCGACTGGGTCGTGCTCGACTTCGAGGGCGAGCCAGGGCAGCCGCTGGCCGAACGGCGGGCGTTGCAGTCGCCGTTGAGGGACGTGGCGGGGATGCTCCGCTCGTTCGACTACGCGGCCAGGCACCTGCTGACCGACCACCAGGACGCCGGGGAGCTGGAACCCCGTGCCGGGGAGTGGTCGTCACGCAACCGGGCGGCGTTCCTGGAGGGGTACCGGGCGGAGCTGACGGAGGAGGAGCGGGTGTTGCTGCGGGCGTTCGAGCTGGCGAAGGCGGTGTACGAGGTCGTCTACGAAGCCCGAAACCGCCCGACCTGGCTCTCCATCCCGATGGCCGCCTTCAGCCGGGGCGCCTGAGCAGGTCGGGGCCGCGCCACGCGCCGATCGCGGCGGCCATGAGGAGCACCGGCAGGGCGATGGCGGGGGTGGGCCAGAGCGGGCCGTCCCTGCCCTCGGTGCCGATGGCGCCCGCCGCGACCACGCAGGCCACGGGCAGCAGGCAGGCGGCGACCCCGGCCACCCTCGCCCGCCAGTCCGCCTGCGCCGACCAGCGGGAGGTGGGCAGGAGGATGAGGAGGGCGGGCATCGACAGGAACATCCCGGCGAAGAGTCCTGCCAGCGAGGACAGGAAAAGGATCCGCAGCGTCCCGGCGATCGCCTCCAGCAGGTGGAACTCGCCGCCGCTCGTCCCCAGCGCGGTGGTGAAGAACACGGCGGCGGTCAGCGCGCCGGTGGCCGCGCCGCCGACGAGCGCGGTGAGGATGGTCCTCGTCACGACGTCCCACAGGGGGCGCCTCATGGGAGCAGCTCCTTGATCCGGGTGCGGTGCCGCCACGCCACGAAACCACCCCAGGCCACGGCCGCCAGGAAGCACCCGAGCGCCCCCACCGTGTAGAAGGTCGCCCGGGAGGACGCGCGGGCCAGGTCGTCGGACGCCGAGTAAAGGACCTGCCCGTTGACGGTCGCCCCGACGACCTTGGCACCCACCGTCTCCAGCCGGACGCGGTCGCCCTTCGCGATGCCACCCGAAGGGGCAGCGCGCAGGGCGTAGGGGTGCTCGGCCATCGTGACCTCGTACACGACCCTGGTCGTCCTCCGGCTGCCCTCCCCCGGAGAGTCGATGTACGTGCGATACGCCTCCGCCACACCCTCGACCACCTGCACGTCCTCCCCCGCGAACGGGGCCGCCGGGGCCTGGCCGTACAGGAAGATCGCCATCCCCAGGAGGATCAGCGGCAGGAGCAGCCTCACAGCCCGAATAATCGCATGATTTCGCGGAATGTCGCTCTTCGTAGCCGCCCCCAACACCCTGACCTGCAAATATGCGCGTTTAGCCGCCAACGCCGACGAAGGCGGTTACTCTTCGTGGGCGTTCCTCAACAATGAGTAAAGGAGTCGGCATGCGTCGAGGTCTTGTGCTCGCGGGCGCGGGGCTGGCGATCATGGTGGTCGGCGGCTCGGCCGTCCTGCTGTCAGGCGGCGACGCGCCCCAGGCGGCGCAGGCCGTACAGGCCTCACCAGCGCCCGGAGACCCGCTCACGGCCGACGAGATCAGGCGGGCCGGCGAGATCGCCACCGCCCCCTCGCGCGCCCACATGGCCGCCGGCCGCGTCGAGCTCCTCTACGTCGAGCGCGACGACGACAAGGCGCAGGACGACGAGCGCCGCGCCGAGGCCTACCTGTACGACTACGCGGAGGACGCGGTGATCGTCAGGACCGTCGACCTCTCCGACGCGAAGATCGTCGAGGAGTCGAAGGGCAAGGGCGTGCAGCCCCCGCCGTCCAAGCGTGAAGAGACCCGCGCGGCCGAGCTGCTGCTCGCCGACCCCAAGCTGGGCAAGGGCGTCAGGAGGTCGTACGCCAAGGCGGCGGGGCGCGAGCTGAAGTCGGCCGCCGACCTGAGCCTGCGCGGCCTGATCTTCACCCAGCCCGCCGGGGCCTGCCACGCGCACAGGTGCGTACGGCTGTTCGTCCGGCTGCCCGACGGCAAGTTCCTGGACACCAGCCGCATCGTCATCGACCTGTCCGCCAAGAAGATCCACACCCTGGAGTGGTGACTTGTTCCTGCGACTCGCCCTGGCGATCTTCGTGGCCGTCGCCGGCTCGGCGACCCCCGTCGCCCTCGTGTCCCCCGTGGCGCGCACGTGCAGCTCGCCGTACCTCGTGGACGAGACCCTGCCCAACGGCGCGCGCTGGCAGATGTGCTGGGAGATGCGCACCATCGAGGGGCTGACGCTCGCCAAGGTCGCCTACACCCCCAAGGGCGGCACGGCGGTCAGCGTGCTGCGCAGCGCCGCGCTCGCGCAGATCCACGTGCCTTATGACAGCGGCGAGCCGCGCTACCACGACATCGGCTCGCTGGGCGGCAGCGTCGTCCCGCTGACCGACGCCGACTGCCCCGGCGGCGAGCGGCGTACGCAGAACGTGTGCGTGCTGACCCGGCCGCGCGGGCTCGCCTACCTCAAGGACGGGTACGGTGACCCGGACCAGCGCAAGTCGATGCAGGGCCGCGAGCTGGCCGTGCTGGCCGCCTACCAGGTCGGCTGGTACACCTACGTCTCCGAGTTCGTGTTCGGCGACGACGGCTCGATCACCCCGCGGGTGGGCGCGACCGGCTCGCTGGCGGGCACCACGACCGCGCCCGAGCACGGCTGGCCGATCGGGGTCGGGCGCACGCACTTCGAGGAGTCGCACAGCCACAACATCTTCTGGCGCATGGACTTCGACATCCAGGGCTCGTCGCGTGACGTCGTGGAGCAGTACGACTTCACCGGAAACCGCACGAAGAAGCGGTCGATGGTGCGCACGGCGTTCACCCGCGAGACCAAGGCGGTCAACCAGCGGATGCGGTGGTGGCGCGTGGTCGATCCCCAGGTGCGCAACGCCGACCGCCACCCGGTGTCGTGGGAGATCAACAACTCCGACAGCGCCGAGTACCGCGGGCCGTCCGATGAAGCGTTCACCCACGCCGACCTGTACGTGACGCAGTATCGCGCCTGCGAGCGCCTGGCCACCCAGAACACGGCGCCCAGATGCAAGGAGTCCGTGGACGCCTACACCGGGAACGAGCGGCTGACCGACCCGGTGGTGTGGGTGAACGTCGGCTTCCACCACGTGCCCCGCGACGAGGACGCCGACCCGATGCCGACCCACTGGCAGGGTTTCCGCATCACCCCGCGCGACGTGTCCGCCAAGAACCCCTACTGAACGGTCCAGTGCCCATCCGCGACTTCACGACCGGCGACGGGCTGGAGTCGGGTGCTGTGACCGCGCCGGAGGAACCCCCAGAGAACTCCGGGGGTTCCCCTCAGCGGGTCAGGAGCGCGGGACGGCTGGGAAGTCGTCCGCCAGTTGCTCGGATCGGGCCATGACCGCGTTCGGGTCGGGGACGGCGCGCGGGGTGCACGTGACGTCGCTCGCGGGCAGGGTGCCCGCGCCCAGGTAGGTGCGGTAGATGGCGTTCACGCAGGGGTTGGCCCTGGTGCCGTGGTCACCGAGACCGGGCTCCAGCACCAGCTTCGAGGTCGGGAAGAGCTTGTGGACCTCCACAGCCCCCGGGTACGGCGTGGCGCCGTCGTTGATGTTCTGCAGGAACAGCACGCCGGGCAGCCCGCGCTTGCCGCGGATGTCGACAGGACCCTGCGCGCGCGTCGGCCAGTAGGCGCACGGCGCGTTGAACCAGGCGTTGCCCCAGGTCAGGAACGGCGACTTGGCGTGCGAGCGCCACATGTCCCGGTGCCAGGTCTGCCAGTCGCGCGGCCATCTGGCGTCGGAGCACTCGGTGGCCAGGTAGATGGAGTAGCTGTTGTCGTTGGGCGCCCCGCCGTACGCCTCGACGAGCGGTCCCGTCTCGTTGTTGACGACGTACTTCGACAGCGCGTCCGTCAGGCCGAGCCAGGTGCTGGTGAAGTAGCCGACGCTGAGCATGGTGTCGTCGAACTCGCTCGGGCCGACCATGTTCTCCGCCGGTGTCGCCTTGAGCTTGGCGCGGGTGGCGTAGTAGGTCGCCTGTACGGCGTCCGCCGTGGCGCCGAGCCCGTAGACGTCGTTGTGGCCGGCCGCCCACTCCGCCCAGCCGCGGAAGTTGGCCTCGAAGGCGTGGTTCTGGTCGATGTTGTCGTCGTACCAGACGCCGCTGGGGCGCACGATGCTGTCCAGGACCATGCGACGCACCCGGTTCGGGAAGAGCGTGGCGTAGTTGGCGCCCAGGTAGGTGCCCCAGGAGATGCCGACGTAGGTGAGCTTGTCCTGGCCGAGGGCCTGCCTGATGGCGTCCATGTCCCTGGCGTTGTTGGCCGAGGTCATGTGCGGCAGCAGCTCGCGGTACTTGGCGCCGCACGCGTTGGCGTAGTCGGCGGCCTTCTTCGTCCAGGCGCGTTCCTCGGCCCGGTTGGCCGGGATGTAGTCGGCGCGTACGGGGCCCTGGTACTTGTGGTCAGGGTCGCAGCTCAGTGCGGGCTCGCTGGTGCTGACGCCGCGGGGGTCGAAGCCGATGATGTCGTAGGTGGACGCGATCGCCGCGCCCATGGAGACGGTGCCGAGCGCGAACCCGATGCCGTCGGCGCCCGGGCCGCCGCGGTTGGCCAGGAGGATGCCTTGGTATTGGTCCTCTGGCGAGGTGTGCAGCTTGCGCACCAGGGAGAGCTTGATCTTCTGCTTCCAGGGCTTGCTGTAGTCGAGGGGGACCTCGAGCTTGGCGCACTGGAGCGCTTCGAAGCCGGGGATGGTGCAGGCGGCCCAGTTCACCGCCTGGTTGGCGCTGGCTGGTCGGGTCAGGAGTTGTACTCCGCCGACCAGCAGCGCTACCGATGCCACGACAGAGATGAGTCTTCGCAACGGACGATCCCTTTCACTGGGGGGATCTCAGTATCTGCGGTGGATCGGCGGTGTAAATCTCAACTGTCTACAGAAATTACAGAAGATGTCTCCCACCTCCTGCCGATTTCCTGGGCGGCAGTGATCTTCAGGATGACGGCCGACGCGAGCACGGCAGCCGCGACGGACAGGGCCAGGCCGGAGATCTCGACCCCCAGGGCGTCCACACCGTAGGCCATGAATCTGGGCGTCATAGCGAGGTAGGTGGCGAGCAGCCAGGTGAGCCACCAGGCCCATATCAGGCCGGATCGGGGTTCGGTGCGAAGGCTGCCGGTTCGCAGTCCGCCGGGTTGCGACGCGCTCCAGATGTCGTCGGCGAACCGCTTGGGAATCCAGAGGTTGACAACGGGGGCCCAGCCGAAGATCCCCCAGGCCTCGGCATGCCGGTGCGGCACAGGCACCAGACTCTCCGCGTTGGATCTGGCCCGCATCAGCCAGACGAGGAAGAGCACGGCCGCCAGGATGTAGGAGTACCTCCGCGCCTTCTCCAGGAGGGCGGCCGCGTTGTTGAAGGTGTCGATCTCCATCTGCGCGACCAGTTCGGGGGCCGTCCGCAGGCGATGGACCAGGGCGATCGCGTAGAGCTCACCCACGATCATCGCGACGGCGACCAGTGAGGTGAGGGTGAGGCCCGCGATGGCGAGGTAGGCGACCGTGCGGATCGGGCGCACGGCGGTAACCGGATACGGGGGGTGCATGAGGGACGAAGCTCCTAAAGGGAACATAAAGGGATGAGAAGCATATATGCCACTAACTTCGCTCAAGCCGCATGGTGAAAGCGGACGCGGGCATGGGCCGTAGGGCCGTTGTAGGGCAGGGTTAGGGGCATGCCGGTGAACACAGAGATGGACCGCCTAGCTGGCGGCGCACACCACGATCCGCACTCGGTGCTGGGAGCGCATCTCGGTGCCGGCGAGGTGACCTTCCGGGTCCTGCGTCCGCTGGCCGAGCGGGTGCGGCTGATGCTCGGGGACGGCGCTGCGCACGACATGAAACACGTCGCGCACGGCGTGTTCGAGGTGACCGTTCCCGGCCTGGACAAGGTCCCCGACTACACCTACGAGATCCGCTACGCCGGCGCCGAGCCGTACACGATGAAGGACCCCTACCGGCACTGGCCGACCCTGGGCGAGGTGGACCTGCACCTCATCGGCGAGGGCCGGCACGAGCGCCTGTGGGAGGTGCTCGGCGCGCGGGTCGTCAGGCACGAGGACGTGGACGGCACGGCCTTCGCCGTCTGGGCGCCCAACGCCCGCGGCGTGCGGGTGATCGGCGGCTTCAACCACTGGGACGGCGCCGGGCACCCCATGCGCTCGCTCGGGCGCTCTGGCGTCTGGGAGCTGTTCGTGCCCGACGTGCGCGAGGGCGAGAAGTACAAGTTCCAGATCCTGGGCGCGGACGGGGTCTGGCGCGACAAGGCCGACCCGATGGCGAGACGTACGGAGATCCCGCCCCTCACGGCGTCGGTCGTCGACAGGTCGGAGTACGTCTGGCGCGACGCGGACTGGCCCACCGAGCGGGTCGCGCAGAAGGAGCCGATGTCCACCTACGAGGTGCATCTGGGCTCATGGCGCCCCGGCCTGTCCTACACGCAGCTCGCCGACGAGCTCGTCGCCTACGTCGCCGACATGGGGTTCACCCACGTGGAGTTCCTGCCCGTGGCCGAGCACCCGTTCGGCGGCTCGTGGGGTTACCAGGTGACCTCCTACTACGCGCCGACCGCCAGGTTCGGCTCCCCGGACGAGTTCCGCCACCTGGTCGACCGGCTGCACCAGGCGGGCATCGGGGTGCTGCTCGACTGGGTGCCCGCCCACTTCCCGATGGACGAGTGGGCGCTTGCCCGCTTCGACGGCACGCCGCTCTACGAGCACGCGGACCCGGCGCGCGGCGAGCACCCTGACTGGGGCACCTACGTCTTCGACTTCGGTCGTAAAGAGGTGCGCAACTTCCTCGTCGCCAACGCCGTCTACTGGCTGAAGGAGTTCCACATCGACGGCCTGCGCGTGGACGCGGTCGCCTCGATGCTCTACCTCGACTACTCGCGCCGCGAGGGCGAGTGGACGCCCAACGAGTACGGCGGCAGGGAGAACCTCGACGCGGTCGAGTTCCTCAAGGAGATGAACGCGGTCGCCTACCGCGAGGCGCCGGGCATCTCCACGATCGCCGAGGAGTCGACGGCCTGGCCGGGCGTCTCGCGCCCGGTATATCTGGGCGGGCTCGGCTTCGGCTTCAAGTGGAACATGGGCTGGATGCACGACACCCTGGCCTACCTGCGCCACGAGCCGGTCTTCCGGCAGTACCACCATCACCAGATGACCTTCTCGCTGATGTACGCCTACAGCGAGAACTTCGTGCTGCCGATCTCCCACGACGAGGTCGTGCACGGCAAGGGCTCGCTGCTGGGCAAGATGCCCGGCGACGAGTGGCAGCGGTTCGCGCAGCTCAGGGCGCTGTTCGCGTTCATGTGGGCGCACCCGGGCAAGCAGCTGATCTTCATGGGCTGCGAGTTCGGCCAGGGCTCCGAATGGTCGGAGGAGCGCGGGCTGGACTGGTGGGTGCTGGAGTTCGACGGGCACAAGGGGGTCCAGCGGCTGGTCCGCGACCTGAACCGCCTCTACCGCGACACCCCGGCGCTCTGGGAGCAGGACTGCGTGCCGGAGGGGTTCCGCTGGATCGACGCGGACGACGCCTCGGGCAACACCTTCTCGTTCGTCCGCTACGCGGCCGACGGGTCCGCCGTGGCGTGCGTGGTCAACTTCAGCGGGGCGCCGCACGAGGAGTACAGACTCGGCCTGCCGTACGGCGGGCAGTGGCGCGAAGCGCTCAACACCGACGCGTTCGACTACGCGGGGAGCGGCGTGGGAAACCTGGGCGGGGTCGAGGCGGTCGAGGAGTCCTGGCACGGCCTGCCGTACTCGACGGTCATGAGAATTCCCCCACTTGGGGCGGTATGGCTACTTAAGGATTCTTAGCCCTACCTAGAGATCTTCGCGGACATAGACGACACGTCCGTCTCGTCTATTCCAAGAGGAGAAACACCTCAATGCGAGGTCTTACATATTTCCGGCGTCCGGTCGTCCTGACCGTCGCCGCGACCGCCGGGCTGCTCTTCGCGGTCGTCCCGTCGGCCAACGCCGAGCAGTCCCGCCGCGTCGACCCCGACCCCGTGCACTGGGGCACGATCATGGACGACCCGAGCTGCGTCCAGGCGCACGCCTGGGTCGCCAGCGTCAAGGGCCTGGCAGGCTCGGTCGACACCACCCTGTTCGAGTCGCACTTCCCTGGGGAGGGCAGCGCGCAGTCGACCGGCGGCCCGGACAAGTTCATCGACCTGGGCTCGTTCGGCCAGGGCTCGGCGCTTTACAGCCGCACGATCGGCAACGCGCTCCCCGGCTCGGACAAGACCAAGCCGGACATCCCGACCGAGTGCGCGACGTACGCGGAGGCGGGCGGCGCCAACGTCGACCTCGGCCTGCCGGGGCTCGACGCGCTGGGCAACATCCCGGGCATCAGCGACCTGGCCAAGGGCTTCGGCGACCTCGGCGGGACCCTGTCCGACGCGGGCAGCACCATCAAGGACGGCCTGTCGAGCGCGGGCAGCACGATCACGGACGGGCTGTCGAGCCTCAACCCGTTCGGGCGGGTGGACAGCTCGCGGATCGACCTGTCGCCGTTCCGCGTGCACGCCGAGGGCATCACGGTCACCGCCAAGTCGATCCCCGGCAAGCCGGTGGAGATGCACGGCATGTTCGGCAAGCTCGAGGTGAGCCTGTTCGGCGTGCCGATCAAGATCCCGGCTGAGTGGCCGAGCAACTTCGGCGCCGACATCCCCAGCCCGATCGGGGGCAACCTGGGGCTGGCCTACACGAACGAGCAGCGCACGGTGAACGCTGACGGTTCCGGCACGGTCGACGCCAAGATGAACTACAAGTTCGACCCGACGGCTGAGAGCGGCTACATCAACGCCGCCCACGCCAGCGTCCTGTCGCCGATCGGCGCCGACGCGACCGTGGGCCACGCGGCCGTCCTCCAGGCCAAGCCGACCGACCCGGGCACGGGCACCGGGACTGGTACCGGAACAGGAACGGGCACGGGCACGGGCACGGGCACGGGCACGGGCACGGGCACCGGCACCGGCACCGGCACCGGCACCGGCACCGGCACCGGCACCGGCACCGGCACCGGCACCGGCACCGGCACGGGTACCGGCACCAGTGGTGGGAAGACCTGGACGTTCACCATCACCGGTCCGGAGGACTGGAACCCCTCCAGCCTCTTCGGCGGCGGCTGCTGCTGCAACGGCGGCGGCGACGACAAGACGCCTCCGTGCGTCGTCGAGCCCGCCCCAGAAGAGACCCCCTGACCCACCCCGGCGGAGGGGCGTGACGACCTCGCGCCCCTCCCCCACTTCTTCCAAGGACTGAACGTGCGAGCCCTTCTCCTGCTCCCGCTCCTCGCCGCCGCAGCGTGCGGCGCGCCGTACGCCATGCCCTCGGTCACGGGCGCGCTCGGCAGCAAGCCCCTCGTGACCGTCCCGACCGCGGCGCCCGACCCGGAGCCGCACGTCGAGGTGCTGCACGAGGGCGACGGGCCGGTGGTCGAGCCCGGCCAGGTCGTCGTCACCCACGTGGAGAGCCGCCTGTGGAAGAGCGGCAAACCCTGGCTCAACACCTGGGACATCCACCACCCCACCACCGCGATCCTCGGCGGCAAGCAGCTCGCCAAGACCTGGGACGACGCGCTCGTCGGCAAGCACGCGGGCAGCCGGGTGATGCTGGTGGCTCCGGCCGCGAAGGCGTTCAGCCCGTCGGGCCTGGCGCCGGTCGGGGCCGAGCCGTCGGACACGATGGTGCTCGTGTTCGACATCATCGGCGGGTACGACCCGAAGGCCATGGTCAAGGTGGCGCCGGGGACCACGGCCGGGCCGGGGATGCCGAAGCTCAACGGGGTGGCGTCGCTGCTGAGCGACTTCCCGGCCAAGCCGCCGTCCTCGCTGACCGTGCGGGTGCTGCGGCGCGGCACCGGGCCGGTGGTGCGGCCCGGGTCGACGATCGTAACGCAGTACGTGACCAGCCAGTGGGGGGTCGTGCGGCCGTTCGACGCCTCCTACATGCGGGGCGGGCCGACCGGGTTCATCATGCGCAAGGACAGCGCGCTGCCGGGATGGCTGGAGGGGCTGAACGGGATCCCGGCGGGGAGCAGGGTGCTGCTGGTGGTGCCGCCCGCTTACGCCAAGGGCTTCAAGGGGACGTCCGGCGGGCTGTTCGCGCCACGCACGGGCACGGCGGCACATGTGATCGACATCCTTGATGTTTCATGAGAATAGGGATCAGCCTCTGGGCGCGCCCGACATATCTCTCTAAACTCCGTGATCGTGCGACTTCGACGCTTGATCGCGTGCGTGGCTCTGCTGGTGATCCTCCCCGCCGCCCCTGCCTTCGCCGACGATCCTCCTCCTTCCGGGGAGAAGCTCGAAGCGGGCTTAGCCGTGACCCCCGGTGTCGTGCGCGCGATCGTCGAGGTCACCGACCCGGCCCAGAACGCCCCTGTGGCCGCGGAGTCCGAGGCAGACGTGGTGCTCCAGCCCGTCGCCCAGCCGTTCATCGTCGTCGAGGGCACCGCTGACGAGCTCGCCGAGCTCGCCGACGACCCCCGCGTGGCCAACGTCCACCGCGACCGCACCTTCCCCCCGGCCGCCGCCAACAACCTCAAGGTCATCGGCGCCGACCGCGCCCACGCCGAGGGCGCCACAGGCACCGGCCAGGTCGTCGCGATCCTCGACACCGGCATCGACCGCGACCACCCCGCCTTCGCCGGGAAGATCGTCGGCGAGGCCTGCTTCTCCGCCGTCGAGCAGGGCGTCGAGTCCCTCTGCCCCAACGGCGCCACCTCCATGACCGGCGCCGGAGCGGCCGACGCCGAGACGGCCAGGTGCCTGCTCGACACCGTCAACCTGTGCGAGCACGGCTCCCACGTCGCGGGCATCGCCTCGGCCGTCGCGCCGGGCGCCGGGATCGTCGCGGTGCAGGTGTTCAGCCGGGTCAACGACGAGGAGACCTGCGGCGAGCCGTCCTGCCTGCTGGCCTACGAGTCGTCGCTGCGCCTGGCGATGGACCACGTCGCGTCGCTGGCCGGGTCCCAGCCGATCGCGGCGCTGAACCTCAGCCTGGGCGGCATGCCGTACGAGACGAGTTGTGACGACGACGTCTTCAAGCCGAAGATCGACGATCTGCTCTCCAAGGGCGTGGCCACCGTGGTCGCGGCGGGCAACGAGTACTTCGAGGGCGCCTCCTTCCCCGGCTGCATCTCCAGCGCCGTGACGGTCGGCGCTTCTGACGACGCGGACGCGATCGCGGACTTCTCCAACCGGGGCCCGCTCGTGGACGTGTTCGCGCCAGGCGTCGACATCGAGTCGGCCGTGCCCGACGATGCGACCGCCGTCCACAGCGGCACCTCCATGGCGACGCCGCACGTGACGGGGGCGCTGGCCGTGCTGAAGTCCCGCTTCCCCGGCACGCCGATCGGTGAGCTGGTGGAGAAGCTCAGGACCACGGGGCGCCCGCTGGTGTACGGCTCGGCGACCACGCCGCGCATCGACCTCTACGCCGCGATCACCGGCGCCGCGGCCTCCCCGCCCATCACCCAGTCCCCTTCCCCGTCGGACGAGCCTCAGCCTTCCAGCGGCCCGTCGCCCTCACCCACGGTCAACACCCCTGCGCCCACCCCGATCCCCCTGCCGACGATCACCGTGACGGTGACCGTCACAGCCACCCCCGCCGCCGCGGTCTGCACGAGGGGTACGGCCGGCGCCGCCCTCACCGCCAGGCAGTGGGCCGTGGAGATCCACCGCAGCTCGGGCACGATGCCGGACACCACGTTGAGCTGCTACCTCCGCCTGGTGCAGAAGGCCAGCAAGGTCTTCCCCGAGCTGACCAAGGCCTCGACGCTGGGCACCGCCTACCGCGTGCTCCGCGCGTCGAAGACCGGCAGGGAGAAGGCCGACAGCGTCCTGCTGACCGGTTGGCTGAACTGGGCGAACGGCGCGGCTCGTACGACGACCACGCTGCGCTCGGCGGAGAGGCTCCGCCTGAGCCCGGCCGCGACGGACGCCCAGTTGCGCAAGCTCAAGCTGTGAGACGGCGCCCCTCGGCGAAGAACGCGTCGAGATCCAAGCCTTCCTCCAGCGGCCGCGCCGCCCCGAACGGCGCGTTCCAGAACGCCCCTTCACGGGCCTTCCACGGCCCGACGTAGGCATAGGGCACACCGCGATACCCGTCTCCCGGCGAAACCCCGTAGTTGACCTCGTCGAGGGTGACTCCGAGGTCGAAGTGCTCCGGCCAGAGCACCGGCGTCCCCCCGAGCGCCCGCAGCGCGGCGTCTCCCTTGGCGTACGCATCCATCAGAGCCGCGACAACCTCATCATCAACAACAAGCGCCTCACCCGGCGTCACACCGGACCCGTCGCCGTAGACCCCCTCAGCAACCCCCACATCCACCCCGACCGCCCGAGCAAGCCCAGAACAGCTATTTTCGGACAGCGGCACCCGCACTTCCCCGCACACCAGATGCCCACCGACCACCCGCAGTTCAGGGTCGGCGACCGTACCGAAACCGCCTGGGACGACCTGTAGCCGAATGGTCCCTGACCTGCGATATTGCGGCCCCGCAAGGACCAGCTCGGCGACCCCGTGCAACGCCCGTCGCGTCGACTCCATTGTCATGATCCGAAGGTAGCCGAATTCCGGAATCCGGCATATCCCGATAACAGAGCCATTTCGTTTCTCCAGCCCCAGGCGATCCCTCACTACACTCAAGCCTCACGCTCAACTACGTGGGGATTTGTCCTGCTTTATAAGCGGACTAAACAGACGGGCTAACGGGGGCTCTCTGCACGCCAAAGACGGCGTCCCACAACTTCCTCATGCCCTTCGGCCTGTCCGGAGGGCTGCAACCCCTCGGAGGAACCAGTGAGACTACGGTCTCTTTTGGCGAGCACAGCCGTGCTCGCGGCAACAGCTGCGATGCTCGCCGTCGCACCTGCTGCTCAGGCGGCGGTGACGTCGGCCGACAGTCCGCCCATCGTGGACCCCAAGGTGTCGAGCAAGGTCGCGGCCGGCAAGACGGTTCGCGTCATCGTCGAGACCGACAAGGCGAGTGCGGCGCCCGCGGTCGCGCGCGAGACGGACGCGGCGTCCAAGAAGACCACGATCGTCGCCCCTCCGGGGAAGACGAACGAGTTCATCGCCAACATCGACGCCAAGGGCCTCGAGTCGCTCAAGAAGGACAACGACGTCAAGCTGGTCCTCGAGGACGGCACCTTCAAGCCGTCCCTGGCCTCCAGCATCAAGGTCATCGGGGCCGACAAGGCGCACGCCGCCGGTTACACCGGCAAGGACCAGGTCGTCGCCATCCTCGACACCGGTGTGGATCTCACCCACCCGTTCATCTCGTCGAAGATCGTCGGTGGCGCCTGCTTCTCCGCCAACGACGCCCAGCAGGACGCCCATTCGGTGTGCCCGAACGGCCAGGAGATCCAGTACGGCACCGCGGCCGCGGACGCCAAGACGGCGCTCTGCCAGAACGGCGACGAGAACATCTGCCAGCACGGCACCCACGTCGCCGGTATCGCCACCGGCAAGAAGACGGGCAACGCCCCCTCTGACGGTGTCGCTCCCGACGCCAAGATCTTCGCCGTGCAGGTCTTCAGCCGGGTGAACAGCGCCGAGGCATGTGGTGGCGCCCAGTACGCCCCGTGTGTCCGCGCGTACTACTCCTCGCTGAAGGCCGCCATGGAGTACATCGCGACCCAGCCCGGCATCGTCGCGGCCAACGCGAGCCTCGGTGGCGGCAGCTACTCGACCCACTGCGACGCCACGGAGCTCGGCCAGTTCCTCAAGCCGACCCTCGACCTCCTGGTGAGCAAGCGCATCGCCCCGATCTTCTCCGCGGGCAACGACCACCTCCAGAACGGTGTCGGCGCTCCGGCCTGCATCTCCTCCGCCGTCGCGATCGGCGCCACGGACGACAACGACGCCCTGGCGACGTTCACCGACCGCGGCCCGCTGCTCGACCTCTTCGCTCCCGGCGTGGACATCACCTCCTCGGTTCCCGGTGGCGGCTACGAGGCCTGGGGCGGCACCTCCATGGCGGCTCCGCACGTCACCGGCGCCTGGGCGCTGCTGAGGCAGGCGAACAAGGACGCGACCGTCGCAGAACTGCTGAAGAAGCTCCAGGACACGGGCAAGCCGATCACCTACGGCGAGGTGACCACCAAGCGGATCGACGTCTTCAAGGCGCTTCCCCCGGTCACCACCCCGACGCCGACCCCCACGCCGACCGTCACCCCCACGGTGACGCCGACGCCGACCCCGACCGTCACCCCCACGGCGACGCCGACCGTCACCCCGACCCCGTCGCACACCCCCACGCCGACGCACTCGCCGACGCACAGCCCGACCTACACGCCGGGCCCCGACCCCATCTACAACGACCCGGAGCCGGAGCCCGTACCCGACACGTGCGAGCGTGGCCACGCCACCAGGCCGCTGAGCGCCAAGGCCTGGGCGACCGAGATGCTGAAGAACAAGGGCAGCCTCGCGGACAAGGACCTGCTCTGCTACCTGTCCATCGCGCAGAACGGCAGCAGCGTCTTCCCCGAGCTCAACAACGCCGGCACGCTGGCCAAGGCCTACAAGGTGCTCGCGCCGAAGGCCAGGTCCGCCAAGGCGCTGCTCGACCGTGAGCTGCTGGCCTCCTGGCTGAACTACGCCAACGGCGTCTACAACGCCTCGGCCAAGGTTCACGGCGACACGACGCTGAAGCAGGCCATCGGCACCGCGGAGAAGTACCGCACCAAGCCGGGCACCGCGGCTCAGCAGAAGAAGGCCGCGACGTTCCTCTACAGGTACGTCAACAAGTAGGACAGCACGTCACCGGGCCGGTCGCGCACCATGCGCGACCGGCCCTTCTGCGTCCTTCAGAAGGCATAAAGACTGGATAACGGTCACATTTCGCCCCTCTGATCTCACAAGCCTCATCACTACACTCGACCCTCGCGAGTCACTCGCAAAGGGAACATTACGGCGGCAAAGCGACCGTCCTCCCTCACCTCTCACACCCCTCGGAGGAACCCGTGAGACTTCGGTCTCTCGCGGCCGGCGCCATCGCGCTCGCCGCCACGACGGTCGCGCTGGCGGGAGTCCCCGCCTCCGCCGCCGCCGACCCAGCCGCCAAGATCGGCCCCGGCCTGAACACGCCAGGTCAGCACCGGGTGGTCATCGAGCTGAACACCTCGTCCGCCAGCGCCGACGCCGCGAAGACCGAGGTCAAGGCAGAGGCCCTCAGCGGCGGCGAGGACATCGTCAAGCCTCCGACTCAGGTCGCGGACAGGACCAACTTCCTGGTCGCCACCGAGACGTACGACAACCTTGTCAAGATCGCCGAGAGCGCCAACGTGGTCGGCATCCGCAAGGACAAGCTCAACAGCCCCAGCCTGGTCCGCAGCATCCCGATCATCGGCGCGGACAAGGCGCACGCGGCGGGCGTGGACGGTACCGGCTCCTCCGTGGCCATCCTGGACACCGGCATCGACGAGGACCACCCGTTCCTCGCCGGTCGCATCGCGGATGAGGCCTGCTTCTCCGCCATCGACGACGAGGGCACCGAGTCCCTCTGCCCGTCGGGCGCGCCGTTCCAGATCGGCCTGGGCTCGGCCAACGCCGAGACCGACAAGTGCATGAAGAACGTGCAGCCTGCTGACAAGTTCGGCATCTGCGACCACGGCACCCACGTGGCCGGCATCGCGGCGGGCAAGAAGGCCGACGACAAGCTTCCGGCGAACGGCGTCGCCCCCGGCGCGAAGATCGTCGCCGTGCAGGTCTTCACCCGCTTCAACCGCACCGACTACTGCGGTGGCGCCGCGAGCACCCCGTGTGTCCTGGCCTACGACTCCTCCATCCTGACGGGCATGGCCTACGTCAGCGCGGTGGCCGAGAAGTACAGGGTCGCGGCGGTGAACCTGAGCCTCGGTGGCGGCAAGTACGACACCTACTGCGACGAGGGCGACGGCGCCGACTTCAAGAAGGCCGTCGACAAGCTGCTCGGCCAGAACGTCGCGACCGTCGTCGCCGCGGGCAACGAGGGCTTCGACGCGTCGGTCTCCTGGCCCGCCTGCGTCTCCGGCGTCGTGACCGTCGGCTCGACCGACGTCGCCTACAAGGCCCCCACCTGGGAGACCTTCACCGACGACGTGTCGTCGTTCAGCAACCGCGGCGTCATGCTCGACCTGTTCGCCCCGGGCTGGCCGATCTTCTCCTCGGTTCCCACCAACGCCTACGCGGGCTTCGGCGGCACCTCGATGGCCGCCCCGCACGTCACCGGCGCCTTCGCCGTCATGGCGCAGAAGACCAACGGCGGCAAGGTGCCCACGGTTCTCGCCGCCCTGAAGCGCACCGGCAAGCCGATCACCTACGCCAGCGCCGGCAAGCAGGTCACCACCCCGCGTCTGGACCTGGCGTCGTTCTTCGCCGCCCAGCCGACTCCGACCGCCACCCCCACCTCGAGCGCGTCCCCGACCCCGTCGGCGGCGCCGAACGACCCCACCAAGAGCCTGCCGATCGCCGAGGTCGAGTCCGGTGACACGGTGAAGTCGACCGGTGGTCCGTCCGGCGACGACAACCCCGCCCCCGCCACGTGCAAGCGCGGCAGCGGCAAGAACTCGCTGAACGCCGCGAAGTGGGCGGCTCAGGTCAAGAGCGGCAAGGCCGCGACGATCAAGTGCTACCTGTCCATCGTGGACAAGGGCAGCAAGGTCTTCTCCGAGGTGACCGGCGCCAACACGGCCGCCAAGGCGTACAAGGTGCTCAAGGGCAAGAACGCCCTCGACCGTGAGCTCCTCGCCGCCTGGCTGAACTACGCGCACGGCGTCTACAACACCAGCTCCAAGGTGCACGGCTCGACGACCTTCGCCAAGGCCGTCGCGACCGCCGAGAAGTACCGCTCCGGCGGTACGGCGGCGCAGGTCAAGAAGGCCACCGCCTTCCTGGCGGCGTACGTCAACAAGTAGAAGACCCTCGGGTGGGGGGCGGGCCTGCCCCTCACCCGAGATGCGTCGTTTAGGGTGCATCTATGGACGCAGGCAAGGCGATCTTCGAAACCGTCGACAGGATCCGCCAGCGGCGCACCGCCCCGCTGGTCCTTGAGCTCGACCTCACCGAAGGGCTCACCGAGGGGCCGCCGACGGACCCGCTTTCCGCGATCCTCACGATGCGCAAGACGCGCATGGCCGACGTGCTGTCCGGCCTCAAGCGGGCCAGGAGCGACTCGCGGGTCAAGGCGCTGATCGTCAAGATCGGGAGCAACCCGCTGGGTCTGGCGATGGCGCAGGAGCTCCGCCAGGCGATCGCGCAGTTCCGCGCGTCGGGCAAGCTGACCGTGGCCTTCTCCGAGACGTTCGGCGAGTTCGGCAACGGCACGATCCCCTACTACCTCGCCTCCGCGTTCGAGCGCGTCTACCTGCAGCCGAGCGGTGACGTCGGGCTCACCGGCGTGGCGATCGAACAGCGGTTCCTCAAGGGCGCGCTGGGCAAGCTGGGCGTCGACTACGAGATGGGCCAGCGGTACGAGTACAAGACCGCGGCCAACACCTTCACCCAGGACCACATGACCGAGCCGCACCGCGAGTCGATCGGCAGGATCGCCGAGTCGGTGACCGAGCAGGTCGTGGCGGGCGTGGCCGAGGGGCGCAGGCTCGACCAGGCCAAGGTGCGCGAGCTGATCGACCGCGGCCCGTTCATCGGCGCCGAGGCGGTGGAGGCCGGACTCGTCGACAGGCTCGCCTACCGCGACGAGGTGTACGACGAGGTCAAGCAGGCCGCCGGCGCGGACTCGCACCTGCTCTTCATCAGCCGGTACGCCAAGGGCGCAGCCGTACGGAAACTCCCGCACCCGGGCGCTGACGGCATCGCGCTCGTACACGGGACCGGCATGATCAGGATGGGCCGCAGCGGCCGCAGCCCCCTCGGCGGCGGTGGCGCCATGGGCTCGGACACGATCAGCGCGGCGATCAGGAGCGCCAGGCGCGACGAGCACGTCAAGGCGGTCGTGTTCCGCGTCGACAGCCCCGGCGGCTCCTACGTGGCTTCTGACACGGTCTGGCGGGAGATCGTGCTCACCCGCAAGGTCAAGCCCGTGATCGTCTCCATGGGCGATCTGGCGGCTTCCGGGGGCTATTTCGTGTCGATGGCCGCAGACGTCATCGTCGCGCAGCCGGGAACGCTGACCGGGTCGATCGGGGTCTTCGCCGGCAAGCCGGTGCTCTCCGAGCTGATGGCCAAGATCGGGGTGAACACCGAGATGGTCGCCGAGGGCGCCAACGCCGGGATGTTCTCCACGAACAACGCGTTCTCCCCCGAGCAGTGGGAGCGGATCAACGCCTGGCTGGACCGGATCTACGACGACTTCGTGGGCAAGGTCGCCGAGGGGCGCAAGCTGACCCGCGAGCGCGCGCACGACCTGGCCCGCGGGCGCGTCTGGACCGGCGCGGACGCCCGAGAGGGCGGGCTGGTGGACGAGCTCGGCGGCCTGGAGGACGCGCTGGCGATCGCGCGCAAGCGCGCCGGGCTGGCCGAGGACGCGGTGGTCCGTACCTATCCCCGCCTGAACCCGCTGGAACGGCTGCGCGGGCCGGACTCCAGCGAGGACAAGGCTGCCACCAGGCTCGAGTTCTGGGGGCCGCTCTCGCCGATCGCGGCCCAGCTCGGCCTGCCCGTCTACGGACCGCTCGTGCTGCCGGGGTGGCCGACGATCCGGTAGGAGGGTGTGTCACATTTGTGGGGAAATGTGATGCATAGGAGAGGTAAGCGTTGATTGACCACGACTGGCTGGCCGAGCAGTTCGAGGGGCAGCGGGGGCATCTGCGGGCCGTGGCGTACCGCATGCTGGGCTCGCTCAGCGAGGCCGAGGACGCCGTGCAGGAAGCCTGGTTCCGGCTCAGCCGCTCCTACACCGACGAGATCGAGAACCTCGGCGGCTGGCTGACCACGGTGGTGGGGCGGGTGTCCCTCGACATGCTGCGCGCGCGCAAGTCGCGGCACGAGGAGGACATCCACGTCCCCGACCCCATCGTGAGCGCGGAGAGCGGCGCGGACCCCGAGCACGAGGCCATGCTGACGGACTCGGTCGGGCTGGCGATGCTGGTGGTGCTCGACACGCTGGCGCCGGCGGAACGGCTGGCGTTCGTGCTGCACGACATGTTCGCGGTGCCGTTCGAGGACATCGCGCCCATCGTGGACCGGTCGGCTCCGGCTACCAGGCAGCTGGCCAGCCGGGCGCGGCGGCGGGTCCAGGACGCGGCGCCCCAGCCGGATCCGGACGTGACGCGGCAGCGGCAGGTGGTCAACGCCTTCCTGGCTGCCTCTCGGGACGGCGACTTCGAGGCGCTGGTGGCGGTGCTCGACCCCGACGTGCTGCTGCGCGCCGACGGGGGCGAGGCGCGGCCTTCGTGGTCGAAGCTGCTGCGCGGGGCGCAGGTCGTGGCGAGCAACGCGCTCATGTTCTCGAAGATCGCGGCGGCTTCGGTCCCCGTGCTGGTGAACGGCGAAGCCGCCGTGCTCGGCGTGGCCAAGGACACGGTGTTCTCGGTCATGGTCTTCCACGTGGTGGACGGCAGGATCGTGGAGATCAACGTCGTCACCGACCCCGACCGCCTCACCGACATCGACGTCGCCGCCTTGCGCGCCTGAAAGACCCCAAAAACCCCAACCACCGGCTCCGGCTGACCTCCCATTGGAGGTCAAGGTCTCCAATGGCTGAGGTCTTCAGAGGCTGGGGCCTTCAAAGGGGTTTCAGGGGTTGGTTGTGAAGAAGGTCTTGGCGCGGTCGAGGGCTTCGGTGTCCTCGACGATCTGCCCTGGTCGGTTCGCGTAGCCGATCAGGGCGCCCGCCCAGCGGCCGCCGAAGTACTCGCCGG
Organism: Nonomuraea sp. NPDC050556; assembly: GCF_044457355.1. Classification (NCBI taxonomy): domain Bacteria; kingdom Bacillati; phylum Actinomycetota; class Actinomycetes; order Streptosporangiales; family Streptosporangiaceae; genus Nonomuraea; species Nonomuraea sp. NPDC050556. The sequence continues at coordinate 941,482 of NZ_JBITGU010000004.1, forward strand.
AGCGCTTAAGGGTGCCGATCAGCGGGTCGGCGACGGCGACGTCCTCTTCGCTGATGACCGTGACGGCCCAGACGGTCTTGTCGGCCATCCGCTCCCTGAACGAATAACCCGGCACGCGCATCCAGCCCGACCAGTAGTCCAGGTAGAGCTTCGTCGAGGCGGTCACGCTGTACCAGTACAGCGGCGAGACGAAGACGATGTCCGTGGCCCACAACGTCGCCTCGAGCAACGTCAGCTCGTTGCCCGAAGGCGAAGGATAGACACCGTCACCCTCGTGACGAATGTCCACGAACGGCTCAAGCGGCAACTCAGCCAGGTTCAGCCAGCGCTGCTCGGCGGAAGGCGGCAGCTGTAAGGCCGCCTGCCTGGCCAGATACTCGGTGTTGCCGTCTGCCCGGGCGCTGCCCAGCAGGAAAAGGAATCTATGCACGTGCATATTATGCCATCGGCCGGTACCGCCCGCGCAGCCGTACGAGAGGTTGCCCCCCGGAAACGTACGGAACGCCCAGCACCCGCGCGATGAACAACGTGTGGTCCCCAGCCGGAACCACCTGCACGGTCTCCGCCTCCAGCGCAGCCACCCCGCCCTCGACGATCAGCGCGTCGCTCTCCGCCCCCCGATGGTGCGGCAGCGAGGCGACGAGGAGCCGCGCACTGGGCCGCCCCGCCATCGCGAACCGGCTCGCGATCGCCGCCTGCCCCGAGGACAGCAGCGACGCCGCCCACCGGTCCTGCCGCAGCAGCACCTCGGCCAGGTAGCCCCGGCTGGCGAGGCTGACCAGGACCATCGGCGGGTCGAGCGACACCGACATGATGGCGGACACGGTGACGCCGAGGTCGTCGCGGTCATCACGTACGGTGACCACGGCGACCCCGGCGGCGAGCTGCGCCATCGCCTCCTTGAACAAGGTCAGGCGAGACCGTTGGCGGTCAGCCACTCCTTGGCGACGACAGCCGGGTCGTCCTTGTCCACGGAGATCTTCTGCATCATCTGCGTCAGGCCCTCGGTGGTGAGCTTGGCGGAGATCGCGTCAAGGACGCCCTTGACGTTGTCGTCCACCCCGGCCTTGTTGACCAGCGGCGTGACGTTCTGGGCGCTGAAGACGTTCTTCGGGTCCTGCAGCGACACCATCTTGTTGATGATGATCTTCGGGTCGGTCGTGAAGACGTTGCCCGCGGCGACCGTGCCGTCCTTGATGGCGTCGGCGGTGGTGTCGCCGGTGGGCTTCCACTCCTTGAACTCGAGGCCGTAGACGTCCTTGAACTGCTGCTCGCGACGCTTCTTGAACTCCGGCGGGCCGCCGACGGCCATGTCCTTGGAGACCTTGGCCAGGTCCTCGATCGTGGTGAGGCTGAACTTCGTGGCGGTCTCCTGGGTGACCGTCAGGGAGTCCTTGTCCTCGGCGGCGGAGGACTTGAGGATCTCCAGCTCCGCCGGGAGCTTCTCCTTGAGCGCGGCGTCGACGTCAGCGGTCGAGGTCGCGGTGGCCTTCGGGTCGACGAAGTAGAGCAGGCCGCCGTTGTACTCGGGCAGCACGGTGAGCGCGCCGCTCTTGACCTGGTCGTAGATGACCTCGCGGCTGCCGATGTTGGGCTTCTCCTCGACCGTCACGCCCTTGGCCTTGAGCGCCTGGGCGTAGATCGAGCCGAGCAGGACGTTCTCCGGGAAGTTGGCCGTGCCGACCACGACGGTCTTCCCCCCGCCCGACGTGGTGGTGCCGGCCGGGCTCGCGCTCGTCGTGCTTCCGGCGAGCGGGTCGCTGCTGCTGCACGCCGTCAAGGCCAGAGCTGCGGAGAGCAGCACCGTAGCGGTGCCGAACATGCGCCTCATTATGTGTTTCCCTTCTTAAACGGGGGGTATTGCAGACTAGCGGACCTTCAGTCGCTGGCTCACCCCCGGTGAGACCACTGCCCTCTGGGTCAGGGCGAAAAGTGCCTGTACAGCCAGCGCGAACAGCACAATCAGTACTGAACCACCGACGACCTGCGAATAATCCTTCGTGGCCAGACCATCGATGATGTAACGGCCCAACCCCCCCAGACCTACGTAAGCGGCGACCGCGGCGGTGGCCACGACCTGCACGGCCGCCAGCCGCAGGCCGAGCAGGATCAGCGGCAACGCGACCGGCACGAGCACCTTGAACAGCACCTGCGGCCCGCGCAACCCCATGCCGTAGGCGGCGTCGCGCAGCTCCGGATCGACGCCCCTGATGCCCTCGAACGTGTTGACCAGGATCGGCGGTACGGACAACGCCACCAGCGGGATCAGCACCGGCCAGATCGAGGCGGTGCCGAGCAGCAGTACCAGCAGCACGAGCAGGCCCAGCGTGGGCAGCGCCCTGGCCACGTTGGCCGCCACGACCACCAGCAGCCCGCCCTTGCCCGTGTGCCCGATGAGCAGCCCCAGCGCGATGCCGATCACCGCGGCCAGCGCCAGCGCCACGACCGAGAAGCCGAGGTGCTGCAGCAGCCTGGCGGGGATGCCGTCGGGGCCCGACCAGTTCGCCGGGTCGGTGAGGAAGTCGAAGAGGTAGTTCACGACGACCTCCTCGCCCGCACCCACGGCGTCAGGAACCGCTGGGCCGCGATGATGATGCCGTCGGCGACCAGCGCCATCAGCACGATCAGCACGATCCCGACGATGGCCGGGGTGTAGAAGTCACGCTGGTAGGCGTCGGTGAAGTAGTTGCCGAGCCCGCCCTGGCCGATCAGCGCGCCCACGCTGACCAGGCTGATGCTGGAGACCGCGACCACCCGCAGCCCGGCGAGCACGACGGGCGTGGCGATCGGCAGCTCGACCCTGACCAGGCGGCGCTGCGGAGTGAACCCCATGGCCACGGCCGACTGCCGCACGTGGTCGGGCACCGAGCCGAGCCCGTCCACGACGGCGGGCATGAGCACGGCGATCGCGTAGAAGGTCAGCGGGATGATGACGGTGATCCGTTCCGGCCCGGTGACCGAGAGCAGGATCATGAACAGGGCCAGCGACGGCAGCGCGTAGATGGCGTTCATCAGGCCGGCCGTCGGCTGGTAGAGGAAGCGGTAGCGGACGCAGAGCAGGCCGAGCGGCACCGCGATGACCAGCCCGAGGATGATCGGCACCACCGACATCACGATGTGCGCCTCCAGCAGGTTCACGATGCTGTTCGGCTGGCCCGAGTCCCAGTTCCTGACCACCCAGTCCCAGCGGAACAGCGGCTGGCCGTCATCCATCGGCCACCACCGCGAGCGCCTCGTCCATCGCCTCCCTGGTGACGACGCCGACCACCTTGCCGTCGTCGTCCACGGCCACGGCGCAGCCCGACGGGGACAGCAGGGCCGCGTCCAGCGCGCTGCGCATGGAGTCCCTGTTCCAGACGAAGCTTCCGTACGGCTCGCGCTCCCCGCCTGCGCCGGGAATCCAGGCGATCGGCCGGTTGTCGCCGGAGACGATCAGCAGCCACGGCTCGGCCGTACTGCCGGAGTAGTCCTCGGGGACCGTCAGGTCGGTGCGCAGCCGCAGGCCGTCCGTCCTGATGAACTGTAGGCGCCTGATGCCCCTGTCATGGCCGAGGAACTCGCGCACGAAGTCGTCAGCGGGCTCGGACAGCAGCGTCTTGGGGTCGGCGAGCTGGGCCAGCTTGCCGCCGACGCGCAGCACGGCCACCCGGTCGCCGAGCTTGATCGCCTCGTCGATGTCGTGCGTGACGAAGACGATCGTCTTGTTCAGCTCCGACTGCAGGCGAAGCAGCTCGTCCTGCAGCGACGTGCGCACGATCGGGTCGACGGCGCTGAACGGCTCGTCCATGAGCAGCACCGGCGGGTCGGCGGCCAGCGCCCTGGCCACGCCGACGCGCTGCTGCTGCCCGCCGGAGAGCTGGAAGGGGTAGCGCTGGGCCATCTTCGGGTCGAGCCCGACGCGCTCCAGCAACTCCATGGCCCTGTCGCGGGCCTTCTTCTTGTCCCACCCGAGCAGGTAAGGCACCGTGGCGACGTTGTCCACGATCTTCCTGTGCGGGAAGAGGCCCGCCTGCTGGATGACGTAACCGATGCCGCGGCGCAGCGTCGGCGGGTCGATGCCCTGCACGGGCTCGCCATCCAGGAGGATCTGCCCCTCGGTGGCGTCGATCATCCGGTTGATCATCCGGAGCGACGTCGTCTTGCCGCAGCCGGATGGACCGACGAACACCGTGATCTGACCCGTGGGCGCCTCGAGGGAGAGGTTGTCCACGGCGATGGTTCCGTCGGCATAGCGTTTGGTAACAGAGTCGAATGTGATCACGCGCGACCTCGTGCATATTTGCCGGGCCGCAGCCCCCCTGCCACGACCGCCCCATGATCTCTCGGACGACAGACTACGGCGATCCGACCAGGTCTGTCCCGTCGCCCCCACGTGAAGCGGTTCACCGGTTTCTATCAAATGGGCATCCAATAGTGCGCCCGGCATGGGTAGGTTGGCATGATTACAACCCCAGCTTTTCTTTCAGAGGAATCGGCCGTGACCCCTCCGCTCACGGACCAGCCCTCGCGCAGCGCACTCGTCGCAGAGCTCTACGACAGGCACGCAGCCGGGCTGTTCGCGTACTGCGCCGACCAGATCGGTGACCTCGGCTCGGCTGCCGACGCCCTGGCAGCCGTCCTGGCCGGAGTTCCGGCTACCCCGCCCCCGCGCGCCGCGCTCTACGCGCTGGCCCGCCGCGAGATCCACCGGCGCGACGTCAGCTTCGCCCCGCCCGTCGTCGACCCGCTCGTCGACCCGGCCACCGCGCTGGTCGAACGCACCCTGCGCGAGCTGCGCCCGCACCAGCGCGAGGTCGTGCTGCTGTGCGAAGCGTGCGGGCTGACGCATGCCGAGCTGGCATGGGTGCTGGACGTGGCGCAGGACACGGCGGAGGAGCTGGCGATCAGCGCCAGGCACCGCTTCAAGCAGACGCTCAACACGGCGCTGGCCTCGACGAGCGCGCGGCTGTCCAAGCAGGTGGCCGAGGTGTACGGCGCGCTGAGCGTGGCGCCGCTGCGCGACATCCTGGGGCGGCTGCCCTGGCCCGCGCCGCCCTCGTCGCTGACGCAGCAGTTCTCCGTTCCTCGTACGGCTTACGCCGGGTCGTTGTTCCTCAGGCCGCTGTGGCCGCTGCCGCCGTCCTGGCCGCTGCCGCTGGCCGAGACCGACCCGGCGACCAGCACCGGGCTGTTCCCCGCCGAGTTGCTGACGCCGCCCTCGCCGTCGCGCGTGTCGCACCATGAGGCGACGACCGCGCCGATGCCCAAGATCACCTCGTTCTCGTCACCGCCGGTGGCCCGGCCGGTCCCGCTGTCGGCCCCCGTTCCCCAGGACTACATCCTCCCGGTGTCCGGCCCGCCGGAGCCCGGCGACGTGCTCGTCCACAAGGCGCCCGACCCCACGCCCGTCGCCTTCGAGAACCTGCTGGCGACGACGGGCGGCGAGCCGGGCAGCCTGTTCCGCCCCCGAGCCAGGACGCCCCAGCCCGAGCCGCCCGCCTACCACCTCCCGCTGCCCGCCGAGGAGCCCGCGACGGCCATCGAGATGCCCGCCGCGTTCCTTGAGCCGCCCGCCGCTGCGCCTACCGCTGCGGTCGAGGTCGAGGCGACCCCGTCCACCGACCTCTTCCGGCCCGCAGAGCCCGTGCCCGCCGAGCCCGAGCCCGGTGCGGACGACGAGGCGGAGGACTGGATGCCCGCACGCGAGCACAGCAGGATCAACCTCACCGACCGCCACCACGACTGGGCCTGGGAACTGGCAGGTTTCCTCATCTGCCTGGCCATCGCCATGATCGTCTTCTTCTCCGTACCGATGATGATCGCCCCATAGCGGCGAGCCGCCCGCTCAGGTGCCGCCGCTCCACGTCGTTGCGCGAAGCGGCCACCGCCTCCCTCATGAGCGTCCGAGCCCGATCCAGGCGCCCGAGCTCGACGTTGAGCTCAGCGCCGAGCACCAGCGCCCGGTGGTCGCCGGGAGCCGCCACCACGCCGTCGAGCGCCGCGAGCCCGGCGGCCGGGCCGTACGCGAGCGCGACGGCAGCCGCCCTGTTGACCAGCACGGCCGCCGACGGCGTCACCTCGGCCAGCCGGTCGTAGAGGGCGACGATCGCACCGGCGTCCGGCGACGGGTGCACCTGCAGGGCGGCGATCGACGCCTGCAGCACCCAGGGGCCGCCAGGCCCGCGCCGCACCGCCTCGGTGGCCAGGCTCAGGCCGCGCTCGATGTCGGCCCAGCGCCACCTGCTCCTGTCCTGGTCGGCGAGGAGCACCAGCGTGCCGCCCGCCGTACGGGCATCGCGCCTGGCGTCGGTGATCAGCAGCAGCGCGGACAGCCCCAGCACCTCTGGCTCGTCCGGCAGGAGCCGCCTCAGCAGGGCGGCCAGCCGCAGGGCCTCGTCGCACAACGCCGGCCGGACGAGCTCCGGTCCCTGGGTGGCGGTGTGGCCCTCGGTGAACAGCAGGCCCACGACCGCCAGCACCGACCCCAGCCGGTCAGGCCACGCCGAGCGGGGCGGGATCTCCAGCGCGATGCCCGCGTCACGGATCTTGCGCTTGGCCCTGACCAGGCGCTGGGCGACGGTCGGCTCGGTGGTCTGGAGCAGTCTGGCCGTTTCCGCCGCGTTCAGCCCGCACAGCAGCCGGAGCGCGAGCGGCACCTGCGCCGAGACGGCCAGCGCCGGGTGGCAGCAGGTGAACACCAACCTGAGCAGGTCTTCCGCCGCCTCGTCCGACCAGCTCACAGCGGCGAACGGGTCGTCGTCCACCTCCACGGGAGGTTCGTCGCGCAGCTCGTGGGCCAGGGCAGCGAGCTTGGCCACGCTCGTCCTGTCGCGGCGCACCCGGTCGAGCACCTTGCGCTGGGCGGCGGTCTGCAGCCACGCGCCGGGCCGCTGGGGAACACCGTCCCTCGGCCACGACTCCAGCGCGGCGGCCACGGCCTCGGCCGCGGCGTCCTCCGCCCGGTCGAGGTCGCCCGTCCACCTCGCCAGCCCGGCCACCAGCGTGGGCCACTCGGCGCGGTAAAGGCGCTCGACGGCGTCCTCGACCGGGTCGCCCACCGCCCTCAGCCCCTTTCGAGAACCGGACGCACCTCGACGGAGCCGTAGTCGGCCGCGGGGCAGTCGGCGGCGTACTTGAGCACGGTGTCGAGGTCGGGCGCCTCGACGATCCAGAACCCGCCGAACCGCTCGGCCACGTCGGCGAACGGCCCGTCGGTGAGCAGCGTACGGCCGTCGCGGTTGCGGACGGTCGTGGCGGTGTCGGGCATCGCGAGCTGCTCGACGGCGAGAAGGACACCGGACTCGGTCAGCGCCCGGGTGAAGTCCACGAACCTGGCCATGGCCGCTTCGAACGCCTCGGCCGGCATGGCCTCCATGGCGGTGATCTCCACGTTGGACATCAGGATGTAGCGCACGGTGGTGCTCCCCTCCGGTCACGGGCGACTGCGCCGCCCCTCACCTTGCCGACGCGCGAGGGAGCGCTGTTTCGACACCTGGCTAGCGGTCGTCCTCTTCCTTCTTCTCGGGCCTCGCCTGCGGTTCGCGCGGCTCGAACAGCGAGCGGGCCATCCGCTTGATGCGCACCCCGAGCGAGGGTTCCTCCGGGGGCGACGGCTCCTCCTCCGATGGGAGACGGCCCACCAGACTCCACGGATCGGGCCTGTTGCGCGGGCCCGTCTGGTCGTTGTCGCGGGGGATCATCGGGCGCGGATGGGCGGGGCGCGACTGCCGCGGAACGGAGGCGGCGGGCTCCACGGGCATGGGGTGGGACACGTCCGCCGCCGAGAACAGCAGCCCGGGGGCGGGCTCCGCGTCGCGCAGGTTGCGCCACCCGGTGATCACCGTGACGGGCTCCCTGCTCGATCTGCCGAGGTCCCAGGCCAGGGCGCGCTGCTCCTCGGGAAAGGCGTAACACCCGTCGCCGGGGCGCTGCCGTACATGGTCGAAGGGTTGTTCGTCGGCCGTGCTCCATGGCGGGTCACCGGGCGGGGCCTCGTGGACGTTCTGCAGGCGGCTGGGGTGCTCGTCCCAGTCGAGGCCGACCCAGTGGTCGTAGACGGGGGCAGCCCATCCGGCGAAGTTGCCGCTCAGCGCCTCGATCGACGGGCTGGGCGCGTCGGCCGGGCCGGCCCAGCCGACGAAGCAGTAGAGCTGGCGCTGGCCGTCCGAGTTCATCGTCTCGCTCAGCGCCGACGCGGCGCAGGCCACCCCGACCAGGCGGAAGCGGCCGTCATGGGCGAGCAGGAACCGGGGGCCGTCGACGAGGCCGCGCCCGCCCCTGATGACGGCGGACACCCTGGACTGCGACCACTCCTGGTCGATCATGGAGGGGGCCACCCGCCACCAGCGGTCGACCCTGTGCGTACGGCCGTACACGATCGGCATCCACTGGACTGGCATCAGTCTCCCATCCATCGCCCGTCAATATACATCGACGTGTCCAGCAGCTCTCCTTGCAGAATGTCCGCCCGGACCTGGCATTCCTGGGCCAGTCCCGTCATCGAGGAGAAGATCCCGCCCAGCTCGCTGAGCTCGCCGTTGAGCTCGCGCAGGCGCTTCCTGCCGAGCACCCTGCTCATGGCGCGGGAGTTGATCGACTCGTACTGGCCGGCGCGCTCGGCGCCCTGCCGTTTGGCCAGCTCGGCCTGGTAGGCGAAGACCCTGCTCGCGTGCCGGTAATAGGAGAACAACGAGAAGAGCATCGGCTTGTGAAGCCCGGCGGGGTTGAGGCTGTTGGGGTCGACCCTGGAGTCGCTGGGACGGCCGATGGCGCCGATGGTGGCGATGCAGACGGCGGTGTCCCAGTCCTCCCTGAAGTACTGGGTGAACAGCTCGTCCCTGATCCAGGCGGTCAGCTGCCTGCGCCTGGCCAGGCCGTCGCCGGCCAGCAGCGGACGCAGCAGGTCGCCCTTGGTGACCAGGATGACGATCGAGGGCGGGATGAGCTGCTGCTCGCGCCGCTTGTCGGCGATGTCGGAGATCATCCTGGAGTAGCGGCCGACGACGTCGCGCAGGCGGATGGAGGCGTTGCCCTGACCGCCGAGGTGGTCGGCCAGGAGCGCGCCGTCGAGGGTGACGTAGACGCTGTCCGACTCCACCAGCCTGGCCAGCACGGCGTCGGTGTCGCCCTTGCCTGAGCGGTCGCGGATGGCGCCGCCGCGGTAGTCGATCCAGTCGAGGGTCAGCAGCGGGTCCATGCCGTACCTGAAGGTGAAGGGGTAGACGCGCAGCTCACCCTCGTTCGTCGGGGCGGGGAGCAGGCCGTCCTCGATCATGGCGCTCCACGCGTCCGACAGGTCGAGGTCGGTGTCGTGGTCGTCGGCGTGCAGGAAGAACCGCTGCAGGCCTGCGGAAAGGTGGGCGTACATGCCGATCAGGTAGGTCGTCTTGCCGCTGCCCGTGCCGCCGAGCATGGTCACCTGGATCTGCGGAATTCCCTCTGCCATCAGCCCAACCCTCCACCGAAGACTTCCAGATCGCCGAGCATGTCCCCGAGCAGCTGCGCGGGGCCGAGCACCGTCTGCAGCGCCTGGTACTCCTGATAGGCCTTCATGTAGGCCATCGACGCCAGGTCCCTGTTGGCCACCTGGCCGGTGAAACGGCTCTTGACCCGGTTGCGCCAGGTGTCACCCGCCGCGAACGAGTCGCCCACCGCGTTGCTCTGCTCGACGAGCGCCGACAGGTAATAGGCCTGTGACTCCAGCCCGAAGTAGAGGCAGAAGAGCACGGGCGCGATCACGTTCTGCGGGTACGGCCCGCAGGCCACCTCGATCCAGGTCCCGATGACCGCGGGGTTGCCGTCGACCGCCTGGATGAAGGAGTCGAAGGCCTCCAACCCGGTGTCCTGCACGTTCGGGTTCACCAGGTCGGCCTTGGTCAGCACGATGACGAGCGGCGTGAGCCGGTCGCGGCCGGTCAGCGCTCTGAAGAGCACCGTGGTCAGGCCGCGGATCTTCTGCCTGGCGATGTGGCTGCGCTGCAGGTCGAGCAGGTCCATGAACAGCACGATCGCGTCGGCCGTCCGCAGGTCGGCCAGCAGCCGCTGGGTGTCCTGGGTGGTGCTGCGGTCCAGCAGAGCGCCGCCCCGGTAGTCGCGCCAGAGGAACTCGAACAGCGCGCTCGATCCGTGCCTGAAGGTCAGCGGGTACTCCGCGTGCTGGTCCGACGGGGCGGGGTAGAGCCCCCTGCCGATGCGGTCGGCGTTGGACATCAGCTGGTAGTGGTGGGCATCCGACCTGGCACGGACCCTGAAGCCCGCGATGCCCTCGGTGGACATCACCTTGTACATGGCGGACATGTAGGTGGTCTTGCCGGCGTTCGGATGGCCGAGCATGACGATGTTCATCGCACTCCGTGTCAGTCGTCGTCCAGGGGGTTCCTGGAGGCGTCCTTGCTCCACAACCCGCGTCCCGTCAGAGGCGGGACCGGTACGGCGCGCGGCACGTGGACGGGCAACGTCGGCGCCTTGGCTTCAGGTGCGGCCTGGGGCTCGCCCTGGTCGGTGAGCAGCTCCTCTTCCAGCAGCTCGATGCCGGTCCTGCGGAACTGGTCGTTCTCGGGGAAGAGCTCGAAGACCTCGCGGAGCTTGGCCCGGTGGTGGTCCTGGGTTTCCGGTTTGCGCAGCACGTCCGGCATCAGCCGCAGGGCCGTACGCTGCGCCGGGGTCTGGACGCCCGCCAGCAGCCGCAGCGCCGCGTTGAGGTCCTCGATCGCCCCGTCCTTGTCCCCCCGCCTGGCCTTGCGCTTGGCGCAGTGCAGCAGGTGGAAGGCGGGATCGGCGACCAGGTCCAGCTCGATGCCCAGGTCGGCCTTCCAGTCCTCGCCGAAGATCCCCGCAGCCTCCACGGCCTCGTCGAACTGCTCGTGGTAGGCCACGCGCCGCTGCAGGTAGTAGGCGTCGAGGGCGGCGACCACGCAGACGGTGATCAGGCGGCTGGCCAGGGTGTGGTTGAGCTCGAGCAGGTCGGCCTCGTCGGCGGGCAGCTGCCTGGCCTGGTCGAACAGCCCGACGGTCTCCTCCGTCCACGCCGACATGCCGGGGAAGGTCAGCCGGTGCACCCCCTGGAGCTGCTGCACGCCGTCGCCGGTGATGTGGCAGCCGCCCAGCTGAATGTCGAGCACCTTGTGGTCGACGGTGAACTGGACGATGAGCGTGGGGATTCCGTGCAGGTCGATCTCGTACAGGTCGGAGTGGACCCAGTGGAACTTGCGGTCCACCTTGCGCAGGATGGCCAGGCTGCGGTTCTGGTAGGTCATGAGGTTGCCGTAGACGCGCCCGCGCAGGCCCGACCAGGTCGGGCTGGAGGGGTCCTCGTTGTCCGGCGGGCAGAGCAGGACGGTGAGGATATCGGGATTGTTCTTGCGGCTCAGCATCAGCGCCTTGCGCAACTGCCCGGGGCCGTCGGCAATGGGATATTGGTCGCGCTGATGTTGCTCGAGTGCTTTCAGCCGCTCGGCAGCCGCCATCTCGCGCTGGAAGTCCTGTTTCTGCCTTTCCAGTTCCAGCGCGTTCGCCTGGCTGGTGGCCAGCTTTTCCCGCTCGAAGTCGAACGTTTCCTGGCGCACCTTGGTGTTGGCGGCCAGCTTCGCCTTCTCCCCGGCGTAATTGGAGACCACGCCGATGGTCGCGTCGATCATCTTTCCGAGCAAGAGCGCGCCGGACAGCGGATCCACCATGACCGGCCCTCCCCAGATCCCCCAGCGGACGTAGAGGAAGAATGAGGCTTGGTCGCCTTTGTTAGCAATAGGCCGAATTGATTTTTCCGGCTAATTACGTGTTTGTCCGTAGTGGCAAGATCCTGACACGCCGGTTACCGAGCTGGGGCTTCTTGGCTTTTGGCAGAAACAGGCCATCTGCTAAACGGCGGAGAGGATGAGGCCGCTGGTGGGAACGCCGGTTCCTGCGGTCACCAGAACGTTGGCGACGTCGGCGACCTGGTTGACGGACTCGCCGCGGATCTGGCGCACCGCCTCGGCTATGCCGTTCATGCCGTGGATGTACGCCTCACCCAGCTGCCCCCCATGTGGGTTCAGCGGCAGCCGTCCGCCCAGCTCGATGGCGCCGTCCCTGATGAAGTCCGCCGCCTCCCCCCGCCCGCAGAAACCCAGCTCCTCCAGCTGGCTCAGCACGAACGGGGTGAAGTGGTCGTACAGGATCGCGGTCTGGATGTCGTCCGGCGTCAGCCCCGACTTCTCCCAGAGCTGACGCCCCACGACGGAGATCTCCGGCAGCCCGCTCATGTCGTCGCGGTAGTAACTGGTCATCATCGCCTGACCCGCCCCCGACCCCTGCGCGGCGGCGGAGATGACCGCGGGCCGCTGCCGCAGGTCCCTGGCGCGCGCGGCGGAGGTGACCACCAGGGCCACGCCCCCGTCGGACTCCTGGCAGCAGTCCAGCAGGTGCAGCGGCTCCACGATCCACTTCGACGCCTGATGCTCCTCCAGCGTGATCGGCCGCTCGTAGAACCAGGCGGCCGGGTTCGTCGACGCGTGCCGCCGCATGGCCACCGCGACCCGCCCGAAGTCCTCGGACGTCGCCCCGTAGACGTGCATGTACCTGCGCGCGAACATCGCCACCCACGCCGCAGGGGTCATCAGCCCGTACGGCACGTGCCAGCTCATCTCCAGCCCCTGCGAGGAGGGCTCACCCCCGAGCCGCGCGTCCGGCTGCCCGAAACGCCGCCCCGACCGCTCGTTGAACGCCCGGTAACACACCACCACGGAAGCGGCCCCGGTCGCGACGGCCATCGCGGCGTGCGCGACGGTCCCGCAGGCCGCGCCGCCCCCGTAGTGCACGCGGGAGAAGAACGACAGGTCGCCGATGCCCACCTCCCGGGCGACCGAGATCTCCTGGTTGGTGTCCTGGGTGAAGGTGACCATCCCGTCGACGTCGGACGGCGCGAGCCCCGCGTCGTCGAGCGCGGCGAGCACCGCTTCGGACGCCAGCTGAAGCTCCGAGCGCCCGGACTCCTTGCTGAACTCGGTCGCGCCAATGCCAACAATGGCCGTCATTGAGTAACTCCTCGCCAGAAGCAGCAGAACAGGCGGGTCAGAGGGAGAAGACGATGGTCGCGGTCGCGTGGTCGCCGAGGCTGACCTTGCCGCGGACCTCAACGGTGTGCTCGCCGTCCGCGAAGGAGACGACCGTGCCGTTGAACGTCAGCCGGTCCCCCGCGTAGGCGGGCACGCCGAGCTTGACGTTCATCCGTCTGATCACGGCCTCAGGCCCGGCCCAGTCGGTGACGTAGCGCTCGACGAGCCCCATCGTGGTGAGGATGTTGAGGAAGATGTCCTTCGACCCCTGCGCGCGGGCGAGCTCGACGTCGTGGTGTACCGGCGTGAAGTCCATCGTGGCCAGCGCGGACGAGATGATCATCGTCGGGGTGAGGTCGATGGACAGTTCGGGGAGCACGGAACCGATGTCGGTCAGCGTTCGCATCACGTCACGTCTCCCCGTGGTGCCCACATAGGAAGGATCAGTTCATCGTCCATCGCCCTGTATGTCACACGCAACGACATACCGATACCCACCGCGTCCACCGGGCAGTCCACTATGTTGCCCACAATCCTCACTCCTTCCGGCAGTTCCACCACTGCCACCACAAACGGCGTCTCGCGCCCCGGAACGGGTGGATTGTGGTGGACCACGTAGCTGTAGACCTCGCCGAACCCGCTCGCCACGACGTGGTCGCGGTCCGTGGAGTGGCAGGCCAGGCACATCGGGCCCGGCGGGTGCCGCAGCGCGCCGCAGGAGGCGCAGCGCTGGATGCGCAGCTCGCCTTCGCGCACGCCGTCCCAGAAGAAGGCGGTGTCCCTGTTGATCGCGGGCTTCAGCGGGTACGGCTGGCGCGGTTCCTTCTTCGCCGGCGGGCGAAATTTCAGGACCCGGAACAGCATCTCGACCACCGGCTCGTCCCCGGCGTACCAGGTGACGTTCCAGGTCGCGAAATATCCCTCCCCCAGCGCCGTCCGCTTGGGACCGGCCAGCGAGCTGAAGCGGGTCGAGGGCGTCAGCACCTCGCCCACCCGCACGTCCCGGTGGTAGGTGTGCTCGCAGTTGGTGGCGACGACGCCGGTGTAGCCGTCAGCGTCCAGGGCGCGCAGCACCTCGTCCACAGGCGAGGCGCCCCGGTGGCCCATCGTCCACACCTGAGCCATGGCGGGCGGGGCGACGCCCTCCTTGAGGTAGCGGGGGTTCTCGTCGCCCATGGCGGCCAGCCAGTGCCTGATCATGGGCACGTTGACCGGGTCGGCGGCCGGAGCGCCGCGCATCTCCCCGAGCGCGATCTGCTTCTCCGCGATCTCGTGCAGGGTCATCGCGGCGGCCTCGGCAGGCTCAGCCCCAGCATGGCGATCAGCTCGCGCTGCACCTCGTTGACGCCGCCGCCGAACGTCAGCACGATCGCGCCCTTGACGCCGTGGTCCATCCGGTCCATGAGCTCGGCGGTCTCGGGGTCGGCCGGGTCACCGTACCTGGACAGGATGTCGACGACGATCCTGCCGACCTCCTGCATGCGCTCCGAACCGTAGATCTTGGTGGCTGACGCGTCGGGCGCGCCGAGCCAGCCGAGGTCCATGTTGGCGGCGACCTGCCAGTTGAGCAGCTCGTTGGTCCTGAAGTAGCTCCAGACGCGGGCCACGGCCCGCCGCACGTCCGGCTCGTCCATCAGGCCCTTGTCGCGCGCCCACGCCGAGAACCTGTCGTAGGTCTGGCCCAGGTTCCCTGCCGGGCCGAGGGTGACGCGTTCGTGGTTGAGCTGGTTGACGATGAGGTCCCAGCCCTTGTCCACCTCGCCGACCACCATGTCGACCGGCACCCGGACGTCCTGGTAGTAGGTGGAGTTGGTGTGGTGGCGGCCGTCCATGGTGACGATCGGCGTCCAGGAGAAGCCAGGGTCGTCGCACGAGGCGATCATCATCGTGATGCCCTTGTGCTTCTTGGCCTCGGGGTTGGTGCGCGCGGCGAGCCAGATGTACTGCGAGTAGTGCGCACCCGAGGTGAAGATCTTCTGCCCGTTGACGACGTAGTGGTCGCCGTCGAGCACGGCTGTGGTGCGCAGCGAGGCCAGGTCGGTGCCCGCCTCCGGCTCGCTGTAGCCGATCGCGAAGTGGCACTCCCCGGCCAGGATGCGCGGCAGGAAGAACTCCTTCTGGGCCTGCGTGCCGTACTCCATGAGAGTCGGTCCGACCGTCTGGACGGTGATGATGGGGTACGGCACGCCGGCGCGGGCGATCTCGTTGGCGAAGATCTGCTGCTCCAGCGGCCCGAATCCGCCGCCGCCGTACTCCTTCGGCCAGCCGAGCCCGAGCTTGCCGTCCCTGCCGAGCCTGCGGCAGTGGTCCATGTACGCCGTGCCGAACGGGTCCTCGGCGATCTTCCTGCGGTCCTCCGCGCTTAGGCAGTTCTGGAAATACTCCCTGAGCTCGTCGCGCAGCCGCTTCTGGTCCGGGGTGAGGTCGATCAGCATGTGGCTCCGATCAGGTCGAGCTGGGCGTCGGCGCCGCCGGTCACCTGGGCGAGGTGCTTGGCCTGCGCGAAGTAGCGGTGGAGCGGGTAGGTCACGTCGAGCCCGAGGCCGCCGTGCAGGTGCTGGCAGATGTAGAGGGCGCGGAACGCCTCGGAGACGTGAAAACCGGCCAGGGCGAGGTCGCGCGGGTCGAGGCTCCAGGCGCCCGACCACATGGCGACGTCGAGGGCGCGCCCGGCGATGTAGACGTCGGCGATCTGCATGGTCACGGCCTGGAACTCGGCCAGCGCGCGGCCGAACTGCCTGCGCGTCCTGATGTACTCGGTGGTCAGCTTGAGCGCCCCGGCCAGGACGCCGCTGGCCTGGGCGGCGACGGCGGCCGCGCAGATGGTGCGCAGCGCGTCGGCCGAGCCGGCGATCCGCTCGGCCGGGGTGGCGTCGAACACGAGGGTGGCCGCCGGCTCGCCGGTCGAGGTGAACTCGGCGATCTCCGTCACGGGCTCGGTGACCAGGTAGAGCCCGTCGTCGGCCGCGACCACGTACGTCTCCGCCGGGGTCACCGTACGCATCCGTCCGGTCAGGCCGCTATGGGCCCGAACCTTTCCTCGCACGGCCACGCCCACCCGGCCGTCCACGGCCCTGCCGTGCTCGGCCAGCGCGAGCGTGCCCGCCAGGTGCGCCAGCAGCGGCACGTTCGCCGCGGCCGCGCCCACCTCGCGCAGGACGACGGCCATCTCCACCGCGCCGGACTCCCCCGGCTGGCAGAGGTCCACCAGCCCGGCCTGCTGGAGCGCCGGCCACAGCCGCTCCTCTTCCTCCTTGGCCAGCACCTCGGCGGCCAGCTTGCGTAGCTCCTGTTGCGTCTCGTCCAGGTTGAAATCCATCAACTCTCCAATAGATGGTGCCTGCCGTGCTCGCTGAACTGCTCCTCGATGCGTGCGAAGTCGTCGGCGGTCAGCGGCCGGTAGCCGCCGTCCCGCACCCACACGGGGTCGGTGGTGTGCCACGCTTCCTTGGCCAGGAGGCGCTTGATGACCTTGTGGGAGGGCGTCTGCGGCAGCTCCCCCGAGATCCGGATATATCGCGGTACGGCTTTCGCCCCCAGATCCGTACGGACCGCCACGAACGCCGCGAACCCCTCGGGATCGAAGGGACCTTGCAGGACCAGCGCCGCCATCACCTGGTCACCGGCCGCCGCGTCGGGCACCGGGTAGACGGCCGCCTCGACCACCCCGGGGAACTCGCGCAGCGCTGACTCGATCGGCGCCACCGCGAGGTTCTCCCC
Source organism: Nonomuraea sp. NPDC050556 (assembly GCF_044457355.1). Lineage (NCBI taxonomy): Bacteria > Bacillati > Actinomycetota > Actinomycetes > Streptosporangiales > Streptosporangiaceae > Nonomuraea > Nonomuraea sp. NPDC050556. The sequence continues at coordinate 958,212 of NZ_JBITGU010000004.1, forward strand.
GTCGACCCGGAGCCGCTCGGTGCCCCTGCCGGCGAAGAAGACGTATCCGTCCGCGTCCGCGTAGGCCAGGTCGCCCGACCAGAACGCGCCGTCCCTGACCCGCTCGTCGTCGGCGGCCCGGTTGGCGTAGTAGCCCTCGAACAGGCCGAGGTCCTTGACGTTGACGAGCTCGCCGATGGCCTCGTCGGGGTTGAGCAGGCGGCCCTGCTCGATGATCGCGGGGGCCTGACGCAGGCCGGTGGCCGGGTCGCGGATCTCGATGCCGTCGGGCAGCCGTCCCAGGCATCCCGCCGGCCCCGACGGGTCCGGGGTGATCGCGATCGCGGTCTCCGTCGAGCCGAACGCGTCGATCACGTAGCAGCCGAACCGCTCGCCGAACCGCTTGGTGGCCGTCGGGCCGCCCTCGTTGCCGAAGGCGATCTTCAGCGGGTTGTCGGCGTCGTCCGGCTGCCTTTCCGTGGCCAGGACGTAGGACAGGGCCTTGCCGACGTAGTTCAGGTACGTGACGCCGTAGCGCCTGATGTCGGGTAACAGCCCGGAGGCGGAGAACTTGCGTCTGAGCACCAGCCCGGCGCCCGACGCGACCGCCGGGGCGTACGCGGCCATGATCGCGGCGGAGTGGAAGAGCGGCATCGCGCAGTAGACGACGTCGGCGGGGGTGAGCAGCGCGCCCAGGCTGGTGCCTGGCACGGCGATCTTCCGCTGGGTGACCCGTACGGCACGCGGCCGTCCCGAGGTGCCCGAGGTGAAGATCAGCATCACGAGCTCGCCTGGATCCTGTTCCTGCTGCTCGGCGGAGCCCACCTCGCCGTAGGCGGGCACCCCGCAGCCTGCGGCGACCCGCTCGGCGACCTCCGCGTGCGGCTCGCCGTACACGATCGCGTCGACGTCGGTCGCGCGGGCGTCGGCCACCAGGTCGTCGGCGCCGCGGGTCGGGTTGAGCGCGACGATCACGTGGCCGGACAGCGCGGCGGCGCCGATGAGGAAGGTGATCTCGGGCACATTGTCCATGATCACGCCCACGTGCAGGGGCCTGCCCCGCAGCGAGGAGAGCCAGGCGGCGCGGCCGCGGCACTCCTCGACGTAGGCGCGCCAGCTCCACACCCGATCCTCGAAGTGCAGGCCAGGACGGTCGTCCTCGGCCCGCGCCGCGAGCAGGGCGGCGAGCGTATCCCCGGTCATCGCGCCTCCAGCAAGCGCTCGGTCAGCCGATCCGCAAACTAGAACAGATTCTAATATCTGTCTAGTGCGCCGCCTAAGCGACAAATCTGGATATGTCCTCGTAACCCGCAAGACATGCATCTATGCGGTTCCTTTGTGACTCGTGAGTAACAAGCCGAGTTATGCATTAATCAGATAACGTGTTCTTATGCGCACCCCGCATGCGACGATCGCAGCGCCCCCTCACGGCCCCTCCACCCCCGCCGACCGCGAGGAGACCATGGAGAGTCCAGCTCCAGGCGCCCGTTCGCGCAGCCAGACCCAGCGCCGCAAGCGCATCGTCCAGGCCGCCGCCGCCCTCGCCTCGCGCGGCGGCGTCGAAGCCATGCAGATGCGTACGGTCGCCGAACGCGCGGGCGTCGCCCTAGGAACGCTCTACCGCTACTTCCCGTCCAAGATGGACCTCGTCGTGGCCGTCGTGGGCGAGGAGATCGACCTGCTCGAGAGCAGCATCGAGCGGCGCCCGCCGCACGCGACCAACGCGTCGGGCCGCGGCGTCGACGTGCTGATGCGCGCCACCCGCGGGCTCATGCGCGAGCCCGAGCTGGCCGACGCGCTCATCCGGTCGCTGATCATGGCCGAGGTCGACACGCCCTTCGGCGACCGCATGGCCGGGCTGCTGCTGCGGGTCGCGGGCAACGGGCTGAGCCCGGCCGACGCCAACGAGGAACAGCTCGCGCTGGCCGGATCGCTGTCCAGCATCTGGGTGCACGAGCTGCTCGAGATGCTCCGCGGCAGGCGCACCTACGAGCAGATCCAGCGGCGCATCGAGATCGCCGCCGACCGGCTGCTGTCAGACTTCTGAGACGCGGAACGTGCGGCGGTAGGCCTGCGGCGACACTCCGCAGGCCGTGTGCAGGTGCTGCCTGAGCGAGGCGCCCGTACCGAACCCGGCGCGCTCGGCCACCTGGTCGACGGTCAGGTCCGTGCTCTCCAGCAGGTGCCTGGCCAGCTCCACCCGCTGCACGGTCAGCCACTGGCCGGGGCTCAGCCCGACCTCCTCGCGGAACCGCCTGGTGAAGGTGCGCCTGCTCATCCGCGCGTGCCCGGCCAGGTCGTCGAGCTGCAGCGGCTCGCTCAGCTTCGCCAGCGCCCACGCCCTGGTGGCCGCCGTGCCCTCGGCGTCGCAGGGCGGGATCGAGCGTTCGATGTACTGCGCCTGGCCGCCGTCGCGCCACGGCGGCACCACGCAGCGCCTGGCCACGTAGTTGGCCACCTCGCTGCCGTGGTCGCTCCTGACGATGTGCAGGCACAGGTCCACGCCCGCCGCGGCGCCGGCCGAGGTGAGGACGTCGCCGTCGTCGACGAACAGCACCTCGGGCGCCAGCCGTACCTTCGGGAAGTGTTCGCGGAAGCTGTCGGCGTCGCGCCAGTGGGTGGTGGCGGCGCGGCCGTCCAGGAGCCCGGCGGCGGCCAGGAGGTAGCTCGCGACGCAGATCGACACCACGCGGGTGCCCGGCCGTACGCGGGCCAGGGCGTCCAGGATCGCGGGCGGCACCAGCTCGGGCGCGGTGATCTCGATGTGCGAGTGGGCGGCGGGGATGACCAGCGTGTCGGCCGTCTCGATGATGCTCGCGTCGTGCTCGACGGCGATGGAGAAGTCCGCCGCCGTCTGGACGGGGCGGCCGTCGAGCGTGCAGGTGAGGACCTCGTAGAGGGGGCGCGGCGTCGCGCGGAAGATGCGCGAGGCGAGGCTGAGCTCGAAGGGGATGACGCCGTCCAGGGCAAGGACCACCACACGATGCATGGCCCAATCCTTACACATCATGGCCAGCGGGCCGCTAGCTCGGTTTTGTCCGGTGGCGACATCCTTGGCTCATGAAGATGACTGCGGTGAGCCAGGACGCGCTGGGCGGGCCAGAGGTGCTCAAGCTGGTGGAGGTGGAGCGGCCTGAGCCTGGGCCGACCGAGGTCCTCGTCCGCGTGCACGCGGCCGGGGTCAACCCGACCGACTGGAAGCACCGCGCGAGCGGCGGTTTCCTGGGCGCTCCGCCGTTCGTCCTGGGGTGGGACGTGTCGGGGGTGGTGGAGGCCGTGGGCATCGGCGCCGCGCTGCACAAGCCGGGCGACGAGGTGTACGGCATGCTGCGCTACCCGTTCGGGCACGGCGCCTTCGCCGAGTACGTGACCGCGCCCGCCAGGACCTTCGTACGCAAGCCCAGAGGCCTCGACCACGTGCAGGCGGCGGCCCTGCCGTTGGCCGCGCTGACCGCGTGGCAGGCCTTGGTGGACACGGCGGGCCTGCGCAGCGGCCAGCGCGTCCTCATCCACGCGGCGGCGGGCGGCGTCGGCCACCTGGCCGTCCAGATCGCCAAAGCCAGGGGCGCCTACGTCATCGGTACGGCCAGCGAGGCCAAGCACGCCTTGCTCCGCACCCTGGGCGCCGACGAACTGATCGACTACCGCACCACCGATTTCACCGAGGTGGTGCGCGACGTGGACGTGGTGCTCGACACCATGGGCGGCGACCACGGCGAACGCTCCCTGACCACGATGCGCCCAGGCGGAGTGATCGTCTCCATCGTGTTGTCCGTGTTGGACGCGGGCCTGGTGGACAAGGCGGCGGCGAGGGGCATGCGCGCCGAAGACATCCTGGTCGAACCCGACCACAGCGCCCTGAAGGCCATCACCGCCCTGGTGGAGGCAGGCAAACTCCACGCGGAACTCGACACCGTCCTCCCGCTGGCCGAAGCCGCCAAGGCCCACGAACGCGGCCAGTCCAACCGCGTCACCGGCAAAATCGTCCTGGAAGTAGCGGGCCGCTAGACCGCCCGTCCGCGAACGCCCGGAAGGAGTTCTGGCGTCACGGGGAGAACGGTACTGGTGTGTGAAAGTAGAACGCGTTACAGTCTCGACCAGAGCATCGTTCTGGAGGTGGCTGTGGGCGCGCCGGTGATCGTCGAGGCTGTCAGGACTCCTATCGGGAAGCGCGGCGGGTGGCTCGCGCATCTCAAACCGCAGCAAGTGCTGGCCGCCGCGCTCAACGGGCTGGTCGAGCGGTCCGGGGTGGATCCTGCGGCCGTGGAGCAGGTGTTCGCGGGGTGTGTGACGCAGGCGGGTGAGCAAGGGGGGCATGTCGGGCGTTATGCGTGGCTTTATGCGGGCCTGCCGTACCAAGCCGGGGTGACCACGATCGACGCGCAGTGCGGGTCGTCGCAGCAGGCGGTGCATCTGGTCGCGGCGCTCATCCAGGCGGGTGTGATCGAGGTCGGGGTCGCCTGTGGGGTTGAGGTGATGAGTCGGGCGCCGCTGGGGAGCAATGTGATCCCCGCCAAGCCGCGGCCCGATGACTGGAGCATCGACATGCCCGACCAGTTCACCGCCGCGGAGCGGATCGCCCAGCGGCGCGGGCTCACCAGGGAGCGGCTCGACTGGTTCGGCGCCAGGTCCCAGCAGCTCGCGGCCAAGGCGTGGGCGGACGGCAGGTTCGACCGCGAGATCGTCCCCGTCGGTGACGTCACCAGGGACCAGGGGTTACGCGAGACCACCGCCGAGGGGCTGGCCAAGCTCAAGCCGGTGCTCGGCGAGAACGGGTTCCACACCGCGGGCACCTCGTCGCAGATCTCGGACGGCGCAGCCGCCGTCCTCCTGATGTCGGAGGAAGCCGCACAACGGCACGGCTTACGGCCCCGCGCCAGGATCGTGGCCCAGGCGCTCGTCGGCGCGGAGCCGTACTACCACCTCGACGGCCCGGTGGACGCGACGGCCAAGGTCCTCAGGACCTCCGGGCTGGCCATGAGCGACATCGACAGGTTCGAGGTGAACGAGGCGTTCGCCGCCGTGGTCCTGTCCTGGGCCCAGGTGCACGAGCCGGACTTCGACCGCGTCAACGTCAGCGGCGGCGCGATCGCGCTGGGCCACCCGGTCGGCGCGACGGGCTCGCGGCTCATCACGACGGCCCTGCACGAGCTGGAGCGCTCTGACTCCACCAGAGCCCTGGTCACCATGTGCGCGGGCGGCGCGCTGGCCACCGCGACCATCCTCGAACGCCCAGCGTGAGGCCCGCTTACCGCGACCAGCACGTCACCGACGTCGGCGGAGGCGTGTGGAGCATCCCGGTGCCCATCCCGGGCAACCCGCTGGGATACACGCTCGTCTACGCCCTCGAATCCCCCAAGGGCCCCGTCCTGGTCGACGCCGGGTGGAACCACCCGGACGCCTGGGAGGCGTTGACCGGCGGGCTCGACAGCATCGGCATGGCCGCGAACACCGTCAGAGGCGTCGTCGTCACGCACTTCCACCCCGACCACGCGGGCCTCGCCGGGCAGGTCAGGGAGACGTCCGGGGCGTGGGTGGCGATGCACGAGGCGGACGCCCGGCTGGTCAGGATGATCCACGGCTTCGCCGACACGCAGGGCTTCCAGCGCGACATGCTGCGCCGCGCCGGGGCCGCGAACGACGACATCGTCGTCGAGAACACCGTGAAGCCTCCCGCTCTCCCCGACCGCGAGCTGCACGACGGCGACCTGGTCGACCTGCCCGGCAGGAAGCTGCGCGCGATCTGGACGCCGGGCCACACCCCCGGACACATCTGCCTGCGCCTGGACGACCGCCTCTTCACCGGCGACCACGTCCTGCCCGGGATCACGCCACATATCGGGATTTATCCGTACGACCGGGACGACGTCGATCCGCTCGGCGACTTCCTCGATTCTCTCGACCGGATCCAGGAACTGGGCCCGCTCGACGCCCTACCCGCCCATGAGTGGATATTTCCGGATGTGGGGGCGCGCGCCGCCGCGATCAGGCAGCATCACGAGCATAAGCTCGTACGGCTCGCCGTCCTGTTGCGCGAGCAGCAGGACCCCCTGACCATCTGGGAGATCGCCGCGATGATGACCTGGAACCGCCCTTGGGATGATCTGTCCCCGATGCTCCGAGGTATGGCAGCCGGAGAAGCAGCGGCCCATTTGCGCACTCTCGAGGTACGCGGCGCGATTGGCAGGGTCGCGGGGATCGATCCCGTGCGCTTCCAGGCCCTAGACTCCTAGACATCCGATGTCTAGGGAGAAAAGCGTGGCGGTAACAGACGCAGCCATCGACAAGATCAAACAGATGATCCTCTCCGGCGAGCTCACGCCGGGCGACAGGCTGCCCAAGGAGGCTGACCTGGCCGAACGGCTGGGCCTGTCTCGCAACTCGCTGCGCGAAGCCGTACGCGCGCTGGCCCTGATCAACGTCCTCGACGTACGGCAGGGCGACGGCACCTACGTCACCAGCCTCGAGCCCAGGCTGCTGCTCGACACCCTGTCGTTCGTGCTCGACCTGCACCGCGACGACACGGTGATCCAGTTCTTCGAGGTGCGCCGCATCCTGGAGCCCGCCGCGACGGCCATGGCCTGCGAGCTGATGACCGACGCCGAGATCGAGGAGCTGCGCGTGGTGCTCGAGTCGCTCCCCGCCGAGCCCACGATCGAGGAGCTGGTCGCCAACGACCTGCAGTTCCACCAGCGCATCGCGCAGGGCTCGGGCAACAACGTGCTGTGCTCGTTCATCGAGTCGCTGTCCGGCCCGACCACCAGGGCGCGGATCTGGCGCGGCCTGACCCAGGAGAACGCGCTGGAGAAGACGATCGAGCAGCACACCGCCATCTACGAGGCGATCTCCGCGCGCCAGCCCGAGGTGGCGCGAAGCTGGGCGACCGTCCACATAGCGGGAGTGGAGGCCTGGTTGAGAAAGGCGCTCGACTGAGCGGGTAGAACCCGGGTGTGGCCGACAAACTCAAGAAATATCGCAGCAAACGAGACCCGGCACGCACCCCCGAGCCCTTCGACGGCTCCCCCACGGGCAAAGACGTCTTCGTGATCCAGGAGCACCACGCCAGGTCCCTCCACTGGGACCTGCGCCTGGAGCGCGACGGCGTCCTCGCCTCCTGGGCGATCCCGAAGGGCCTGCCGGAGGACCCCGCCACCAACCACCTCGCCGTGCACACCGAGGACCACCCGATGGAGTACGCCACCTTCTCGGGCGAGATCCCGCGCGGCGAGTACGGCGGCGGCACGATGACCATCTGGGACCACGGCACCTACGAGACGGAGAAGTGGTCGGACCGCGAGGTCAAGGTGGTCCTGCACGGCGAGCGCGCCCAGGGCCGCTTCGTGCTCTTCCGGACGCACGGCAAGAACTGGATGATCCACCGCATGGACCCGCCGGCCCGCGACCCCCTCCCCACCGTGGACCCGGTCGTTCCGGTCAAAGGCTGGCCGAAGGACGTGGCTGAGTACGCGTTCGAGTTCGCCTGGGGCGGCAGCCGTACCAGGGTCGTCATCGAGGGCGGCAGGACCGAGCTGTCCCTTCTGCGCCCGCTGGCCGAGCGGTTCGGCAGCCGTACGGCGGTGCTGGACGGCGAGCTCGTCACCCTGGCGGGCGTCGAGATCTACCTCGCCTACGACCTGCTCTACGACGACGGCCACTCCCTGGTCGCGCAGCCGTACACGCTCCGCCGAACGAAGCTCGAGGCGCTGGACATAGCGGGCGCGCGCTGGCAGACCGCCCCGTCCTGGCCGGGAGAAGCCGAGCCCGTATCGTCGCAGGCTCCTCAGCTTCGCATACGGCGGGCCGCCCGAGAACAAGGTCTCCCCGGCGTCGTCGCCAAACCCCTCGACTCCCCCTACGAGCAGGGACGATGGCTCCTTAAGGAGACCTGAAGGGCACCGTAAGCCCCGGCGGGCATCGTCGGAGGCATGCAGACCGCCGAGTACGAGATCACCCGCACCTTCGCCGCCACCGCCGACCAGGTCCTCGCCGCCTGGACCCAGCCCCAGCGCTTCGCCCGCTGGTTCGGCCCCCGCATCTTCACCACCCCGGCCGACCGCGTCGTCATGGACGTCCGCCCTGGCGGCGTCTGGTCGGCCACGCTCGTCGGCGAGGAGGGGTTCGAGGTGACGCTGCACGGCGTCTACCGCGAGATCTCCGCCAACCGCCTGGTGTTCACCACGGGCGACCCGGACAACCCGGGCGACGCCCCCGCCTCGGTCGCGACGCTGACGCTGGAGGACGGCGACGGCGCGACGACGATGCGCTTCCACCAGTTCGGCGTCAACACCGACCAGGACCACGCCGACCAGGCCAGGGCCGGTTGGCAGGAGTTCTTCGACCGCCTGGCCGAGCACCTTCAGACGTCGTCGAAGGTCAGCGTCCGCCCCTCGGCGTAGAGGGCGTCGAACGCGTCTCCGAGCTCACCCCTGACCCGCGACGTGGTGCGCAGGATGTCGGCGTCGTCGGAGCTGGAGGTCGGCGTGCCGCACGCCTCGCGCGCCGCGTCCGCGATCCCCAGCAGCCGCGCCGCCTCCCGCGCCGGCGAGGTGGCGGCCAGGCCGTCCACGGCTCCGGCCGTGGTGCGGGGGTCGCCGACCTTCACCGCTGTGGCGAACGCACCCTGGAACACCGTGCGCGCCCGCTCGGGCTCGTCGCGCATCACGTGCAGGTAGCCGAGCTCGATGAGCGTACCGGGCAGGAACAGCGGCGGGTCACCGTCCAGCGGGATCCCGTCGACCAGCGCGTGCAGCTCCCGATCGGCCACGTCCAGCCGCCCGGCGCGGCGGGCCGAGTAGCTGTAGCCCATCCGCGCGAAGATCTGCCCTTCGAGATAGCCCTGCCCGGTGGCCAGCCGCAGCGCCTGGCCACTGCGTTCCATCGCCAGGTCGTAGTCGCCGACGGTCATGGCCATCCAGCCCAGCCACGACAGGCGGCTCACCGCCTGCGGCCACAGCCCGAGCTCCTCGGCCATCGTCAGGTCCTCGGTGAACAGCGCCGTGGCCCGCTCGTAGTCGCCACGCATCTCGAACAGCCCGCCGAGCCATTCCGTGGCCTGCAGCAGGCCCCAGCGGTCGCCCAGCTCGCGGAAGATCCGCGCGCTCTCGCCGCCGTCACGCTCCAGCGCCTCGAAGTCGCGCAGGGTGAAATGGTCGCGCGCGAGCCTGGCGAGCGCCGCCGCCTCCCCCCACCGGTCGCCGACCGTGCGGAAGACGGCCAGCGGACCCTCGACCAGCTCCTCGGCGGTGCGGTGGTCGCCGGAGACCAGGCCGATGAACCACAGAGCCCTGGCCTGCTCGCCCGGATCGTCCAGATCCACCAGGGAACGCCAGTCGACGTCCTCGCCGAGCAGCAACGCGAACCCGGCCAGCCACGCCCGCGCCCGCGCGTCCCCGCGCACCGACTCCAGCGCGCGCCGCCCCTCGGCGAGCCTGCCGCGCAGGAACCAGTACCAGGCCAGCGCGTTCACCAGCCGCGCCGCCTCCTCGGGCGCGGCGGCGTCCAGGGCGGCGCGCAGGTTGGCCGCCTCGGCGTCCAGCCGCCGCATCCACCGGTCCTGCTCGTGCCCCCTGAGGTGCTTTTCCGCCTGTACGGCCAGCGCCACGTAGTAGTCCACGTGCGCCTGCCGTACGACCTGGACCTCCCCCGCGTCGTCAAGGCGGTTCCAGCAGTAGGCGGCGACCGATTCGAGCAGCCGGTAGCGCGGCCCGTCCACCACGACCACCAGCGACCGGTCGACCAGCCGCACCAGCACGTCGAGCACGTCCACGCCGTCGTCGGCGCACACCGCCTCAGCCGCCTCCAGCGTGCAGCCGTCTGCGTGTACGGCCAGGCGGCGCAGGACGAGCTTCTCGTGGTCGGTCAGGAGCGTCCAGCTCCAGTCGATCATCGCCATGAGCGTCTGCTGCCGCGCCGGAGCGCCGCGCTGGAACCCGGCCAGCAGGCGGAACCGATCGTCGAGCCTGGACACGAGCTCCTGGACGCCCAGCGCCCGCACCCTGGTCGCGGCCAGCTCCAGGGCCAGCGGGATGCCGTCGAGCCTGCGCACGAGCTGCGCGACCGCCTCGGCGTTCTGCGCGTCGAGCGTGAAGCCGCGCGCCGACGCCGTGGCCCTGGCCATGAAGAGCCGCACCGCGTCCGACTTGGCGACGGTGATCAGCTCGTCGCCCGCGGGGAGGTCGAGCGCGGGCACGCTCCAGAGCGCCTCGCCCGCGACGTTGAGCGGCTCGCGGCTGGTGGCCAGGATCCTGAGGTGCGCGCCCGAGCGGAGCAGCACCTCGGCCAGCTTGGCCGCCTGGTCGACCACGTGCTCGCAGTTGTCCAGGACGAGCAGCATGTGCCGGTCACGGAGCACCTCGACGAGCCGTTCCAGCGTGCCAGCCGAGTCCTCGCGGATGCCCAGCGAGCTCAGCACCGCCTCGGCCAGCGAAGGCGTGTGCCTGTCGTAGGGGGCCAGCTCCACCAGCCACGCGCCGTCGACCTGCCGGGCGACCTCCAGCGCGAGGCTCGTCTTGCCGACGCCGCCCGAGCCGGTGAGGGTGACGAGCCTGGCGGTGTCGAGCAGCGCGCGCACCTCGCCGACGGCCTCGTCCCGCCCGATCAGCCCGCCGACGGCCGCGGGGATGTTGGTGTCGTTGGTCGTCCTGGTGGTGAGCGTGGGGTCCTGGCGGAGGATGCGCTGGTAGAGCTCGGCCAGCTCCGGCGACGGGTCGAGGCCGAGCTCGTCGGCGAGCTGGTCGCGCAGCTCGCCGTAGGTGGCGAGCGCCTCGCTCTGGCGGCCCTGCTGGTAGAGCGCCCGCATGTGAACGGCACGCAACCGCTCACGCATCGGGTGCGCGGCGACGAGCTCCGCCACGTCGAGGGATTCGCCCGCGGCCAGCCGTACCTCGGCCTGCTCCTCCAGAGCGCCCAGCCTGGCGTCCTCCAGGCGGGTGATCACCGGCCGGAGGAACTCGAAGTCGGCGAAGTCCGCATAGGCGGCCCCCCGCCACAGGTCCAGCCCCTTCTGCGGGTCTTCCATGAACGCCAGCGCATCGACGGCGCGCGTCTCCAGCGCGTAGCCCGGAGCCCGCGAGACCACGAGGTTCTTCGCGCCCGGTTCCGCGTCTTCCAGAGCCTTGCGCAGCTGCGACACCCTCACCTGGAGGGCCGCCGCCGGGTTGCCCGGCTGGTCGTCGCCCCACAGGTCCTCCACCAGCCGGTCGGTGGACACGACGCGGCCCTCGTGCGCCAGCAGGTCCGCGAGCAGCGCGCGCACCTTGAGGCCCGGGATGACGACGGTCTCCCCGGCGTCGGTCCAGGCGGTCACGGGTCCGAGCACTCCAAAGCGCATACGACCGACCTTAAGGGCACCAGAAGGATGCCTGAAGTGGCTTCCGGCACGGTGAAGCCATGAACAGGAACTGGATCGGGCTCGGCGTCCTCGCCTCCATCGCCCTACTGCTCTCCATCGACGTCAGCGTCCTCTACCTCGCACTGCCGCACCTCAGCAACGGCCTCGGCGCCACCGCGCCACAGCAGTTGTGGATCATGGATATCTACTCCTTCATGCTCGCCGGGTTCCTCGTCACCATGGGCACGCTCGGCGACCGGATCGGGCGGCGCAAGCTGCTGCTGATCGGCTCCGCCGCCTTCGGCGCGACCTCCATCCTGGCCGCCTACTCGGTCAACGCCGAGATGCTCATCGCCAGCCGCGCCCTGCTGGGCATCGCGGGCGCCACGCTGATGCCGTCGTCGATGGCGTTGATCCGCAACATGTTCCGCGACCCCAAGCAGATGGGGGCGGCCATCGGGATCTGGTTCAGCTGCTTCATGGTCGGCATGGCGATCGGCCCGCTGGTGGGCGGCGCGCTGCTGGAGCACTTCTGGTGGGGGTCGGCGTTCCTGCTCGGCGTGCCGTTCATGGTGGTCGTGCTGGTCCTCGGGCCGCGGTTGCTGCCCGAGTACCGCGACCCGGCCGCTGCGAAGCTCGACCTGGCCAGCGTGGCGCTGTCGCTGGCGACGATCCTGCCGGTCATCTACGGGCTCAAGGAGATCGCCCGCGGCGGGGTGCAGCCGGTGTCGCTGGTCGCGGTGGTGGCCGGGCTGGCGATCGGCGTGGTCTTCGTCCGTCGTCAGCGTTCGCTGGCGAACCCGCTGCTCGACCTGCGGCTCTTCGCGAACCGGGCGTTCGCCGCGACGCTGGCGATCCTGCTGCTCGGCGGGATCGTGATGGCGGGCACCACGCTGATGTCGACCCTCTACCTGCAGAGCGTCGAGGGGTTGTCGCCGCTGCGTGCCGGGTTGTGGCTGATCCCGCAGAACATCGCCATGATCGTCGCGCTGTCGGCCGGGCCTGCGCTCGCTCGCCGGGTCCGTCCCGCCTACGTGATGGCCGCCGGTCTGGCGGTCGCGGCTCTCGGGCTGGTGCTGCACACCCAGGTCCCGGTCGTCGAGGGGACGCCGCTGCTGGTCACCGGGCTCATCCTCGCCTCTGCCGGGATCGCGCTGCCCATGGGGCTGGGGAACGGGATCATCATGACGGCCGCTCCGGCGGAGAAGGCCGGTTCCGCCGCCGCGCTGTCGGAGACCAGTGGGGAGTTCGGGGTGGCCGTGGGGGTGGCGGTCATGGGCAGCCTGGGCACCGCGGTCTACCGCGGGCTCCTTCCCTCCAGCGCCGGTGCGGCCCGTGAGAGCGTGACCGCGGGGATGGCCTTCCCTGACCTGCTGGACGCGGTGCGGGACGCCTTCACCGGGGGGCTCCACGTGGTGGCGGGCGTCGGTGGGCTGATCTTCCTCGGGCTGGCCGTCCTCACGATCGCCGTCCTCCGCCGCCACACCCCCACCCCCGCATGACCCACCCCACCCCCTCGAACCCCAGGGTTCGAGGGGGTGAAGAACCCCAAAGGAACGGAGGTCCCAAAAGGGCGGACGTCCCAGGGGGTGGGGAACCCCCAAGAGGATGGACGTCCCAAGGGGCAGTGGCCCCAAAAGGGCGGAGGTCCCATAGAGGCGGAGGTCCCATAGAGGCGGAGGTCCCACAGAGGCGGAGGTCCCACAGAGGCGGAGGTCCCATAGAGGCGGAGGTCCCAAGAGGGCCTTATTGGTGTTTGTGGGGTTGGGGGTTCGGCCTAGACTCGCGGGGTGCGTATTGCCGAAATCTCGCCTGATGGCCGACTCCTGGAGCTTCAGCACGCGGCCTATGCCGTAGAGGCGAAGCTGATCGGCGACGACCGCATCCCACCCCTTCGCGAGAACCTCGCCGACCTCCAGGCAAAGCCGCTCGCCTGGCTAGGTGCGTTCGAGGAAGTGTGGCTGGCCGGTGCGGTGGCCTACACCGAGACCCCGGAAGCCGTCGACATCGACCGCCTGATCGTCGACCCGGCAGCGCACCGGCGCGGGATCGGCCGGGCGCTGGTCGAGGAGGTCCTGGCCAGGGCGGGCACGAGGAAGATCACCGTAGCCACCGGCCGCGAGAACGTTCCAGCCAGAACCCTCTACGAGAACCTCGGCTTCCAGAAGGTCGACGACGCCGAGCCCGTCCCCGGGCTGTGGATCACCGAATACTCCCGTCCCGCCTGAGCTCCTCCCAGAGCTCCTCAGGCACGGGCCGCGACCACAGCGCCGCGTTGGCACGGACCTCGGCAGGCGACCGAGCCCCCAGCACGACCGAGCTCACCGCAGCATGCCGCAGCGGGAACGCCATGGCCGCCTGCGGCAGAGCCACGTCGTACCGCTCACAGACAGCGGCGATCTTGCGAGCCCGTTCCATGATCTCCGCAGAGGCCGGAACGTAGTCGAACGTGGTCCCGGGCTCGGGCGTGGCCAGCATGCCGCTGTTGAACACCCCGGCCGCCATCACCCGGACCCCGCGAGCCGCGCACTCGTCCAGCAGCGGCAACCCTGACTGGTCGAGCAGCGTGTACCGCCCGGCCAGCATCACCACGTCGATCCCCGTCTCTCGGACGAAGTGCAGCGGCACCTGCCACTGGTTCATCCCGACGCCGATCGACGTGACGACCCCCTGGTCGCGCAGCTCCTCAAGGGCCGGATACGCCTCGGACACGGCCTGCTCGACGTGGTCGTCGGGGTCGTGGATCAGCGCGACGTCGATCCGGTCGAGGCCCAGCCGTACCAGCGACTCCTCCAGCGACCTCAGCACCCCGTCGCGCGAGAAGTCCCACTCGCGGCGGAAGTCGGCGGGAATGTCGAACCCGTCCGGATCCCGCCCCCCGGCCGAGGACGGGACGAGCAACCTGCCGACCTTGGTCGACAGCGTGAATCCGGTACGGCCGGCCAGCGCGGCTCCCAGCCGCCGCTCCGACAGCCCGAGCCCGTAATGCGGCGCGGTGTCGTAGAGCCGCACCCCGCACTCCCACGCGGTGTCGATCGTCGCGCGGGCCTGCTCCTCGGAGACAGCCGAGTACAGCCCGGCGATCGGCGCGGCGCCGAACCCGATCACGGCAGCTCCCACACCAGCTTGAGCCCGGTGACGTTCTTGGCGAAGTCGCCGTCGAGCAGCCGGTTCATCTGCTTCTGCCACGCGATGTCGGCCGGGTGGTCGCGCAGGGCCTCCTGCAGCGCCGCGAAGTCGTCCACCTCGACGTAGTGGAAGAGGTCGAGGCCGTCGCGGTAGATGCGCCAGGAGTGCAGGCCGTTCTCGCGCATCGCCGCGTCCAGGTCGGCCGGGATCACCGCGTGCTCCCTGTCGTAGATCTCCTCGCAACCGGGCTTGAGCCGGGTGCGGAGGGCCAGCCGCTGCATCAGTCCTGCGCCTTCCCGCCGACGATGCGGCTGATGATGAGGGACACCAGAATGATCATGCCGTAGATGAGCTGGCGCCATTCGGGGGCGACGCCGACCAGCGACAGGATGTTCTCCACCAGCCCGATGACGAGCACGCCGGTGAGCGCGCCGAAGATCGTGCCCTTGCCGCCGTCCATGCTCACGCCGCCGATGACGGCAGCGGCGAAGACCATGAAGATCATGCCGACGCCCTGGTTGGCGCTGATGCCGCCGAGCCTGCCCGACTCCATGAGCCCGGCGAGCGCGGCCAGCGTGCCGCCGACGATGAAGACGCCCCACAACACCCGGTCGACCCTGATGCCCGCCGCCTTGGCCGCGTCGGCGTTCCCGCCGATGGCGTAGAGGGCGCGGCCGATCCTGAAGTAACGCAGCGCCACGATGCCCACGGCGTACAACACGATCACGATCCAGATCGCGGCCGGCAGGCCGAGCCAGGTGGTGCTGCCCAGGTAGAGCATCGACTCGGGCAGCGCGAACAGGCTCTTGCCCTTGCTCCAGCCCAGGTGCAGGCCGTGCACGACGATCAGCATGGCCAGCGTGACGATGAAGGCCGACAGCTGGAACCTGATGATCAGGAAGCCGTTGAACGCCCCGATCGCGGCGCCGATGAGCAGGCACAGCGGGATCGCCAGCAGCGCGGGCAGCTCGATGCCGAACCCGTTGGCCACCGTCGGCACGACCAGCATCACCGCGACGGCCGGGGCCATGCCGACGATCGACTCCAGCGACAGGTCGAACTTGCCGGAGATCAGGATCAGCGCCTCGGCCAGCACCACCAGCGCGAGCGCCGACTGCTGCTGCACCACGTTGGTGAGGTTGTCGCCGGTGAGGAAGAACGGGTCGGCGAACGAGCCCACGATGAGCAGGAGCACGATCACCGGCACCAGCGTCAGATCGCGGAACCTGGCGAGCCTGAGCTTCGGCGCAGGCGCCCGAAGCGTTGTCAGCGTTGTCACTCTTGGATACCTTCCATCGCGGCCACGAGCTCGTGGTCGGACCACCCGCGCGGCACGTCCTTGACCACCCTGCCGTGGAACATCACCAGCACCCGGTCGCAGATGCGCAGGTCGTCGAGCTCGTCGGAGACCAGCACGGCCCCCGCTCCCCTGTCGACCGCGTCCTCCACGGCGCCGAGCAGCGCCTGCTTGGCCTTGACGTCGACACCGGCGGTCGGGTTGATCACCACGAGCGCCTTCGGGTCGTCGACCAGGGCCCGCGCGAAGACGACCTTCTGCGCGTTCCCCCCGGACAGGTCGCCGACCGGCTGGTCGGGCCCTTCCGTCTTGATGTCCAGGTCCTCAATCATCTGTACGGCTTTCGCCCGCCGCCTCGCGGGGGAGACGATGCCGAACCTGCCCAGCTTGTGGGCGATGGGGATGGTCGCGTTCTCCCCCACCGAGAGGAGCGGCACGAAGCCCTCGTGGTGGCGGTCCTGCGGCACGAAACCGAGCCCCGCCTTGAGCGCGGAGGGCACGTCCTTGATCTTCAGGCCGTTCACCAGCACCTGGCCGGCGTCCGGCTTGTGCAGGCCGACCAGCGTCTCGGCCAGCCCGACCTTGCCACTGCTGCCGGACCCGGCGAGGCCGACGACCTCGCCTTGGCGGATGACCAACTCAATGTCCTGATATTTCCCGCTCAAGGTGAGATTCTCGGCGGAAAGCACGACGTCGGTGCCTGCCGTACGGGATCTGTGGACGTAGGCGGCTGTGGCCTCGCCGGTCATCGCGTCGACCAGCGCCTGATGCGGCAGGTCTTCGACGGGCTTGGTGATGACGTGCGTCGCGTCGCGGAAGACCGTGACGCTCTGGCAGATCTCGTACACCTCGTCCAGGTGGTGGGAGATGTACATCATCGTCACGCCCTGCTCGCGCAGGGCGCGCATGCGCTCGAAGAGCCGCTCGATGGCCGGGCCGTCCAGCTGCGCCGTCGGCTCGTCCAGGATGATGAACCGCGCGCCGAACGACAGCGCGCGGGCGATCTCGACGAGCTGGCGCTGCTCGACGCTCAGGTCTCCGGCCAGCGCGTCGGCGTCCACCTCGACCTGGTAGGTCTCCAGCAGGTCGCGGGCCCTGGCCCGCAGCGCCTTCCAGCTGATCGGGCCGCCGTCCGACTGGCGGTTGAGAAACAGGTTCTCCGCCACCGTCAGCGCGGGGATGATCGTCGACTTCTGGTAGACGCAGGCGACCTGCCGCCGCCAGGCGTCGCGGTCGGCGAGGGCGGGCGCCGGTTCCCCGTGGAACAGCACCTCGCCCTCGTCCGGTCGCTGGAGCCCGGTGAGGATCGACACGAGGGTGGACTTCCCCGCGCCGTTCCTGCCGATGAGCGCGTGGGTCTCACCCTCGGCGATCACGATGCCCGCGTTGTTGAGGGCTGTGGTCGGGCCGAAACGCTTGACGACGTTCCGGGCTTCAACATGTTTTTTCATCAGCTGACCTGGTTACCCCAGAGGTTCTTGTCGTCGACATTGTCCTTCGTGACAAGAGGGGCGGGAAGCTGGTCCTCGAGACCGTTCGGCAGCTGGATGATCGTGCTGTCGTGGTCGGTCTTGCCGGGCTGGAAGGTCTTGCCCTCCATGGCGGCCTTGGCGTAGAAGAGCGCGTACTTCGCGTACAGGTCGGCGGGCTGCGAGACCGTGGCGTCGATCTCGCCCTTGCGGATGGCGTCGAACTCCTGCGGGATGCCGTCGTTGGAGACCACGAAGACGTGCTTCGGGTCCTCGGGCTTGACCAGCAGGTTCTTGGCCTTCAGCACCTGCAGCGTGGGCGCCAGGTGGACGCCGCCCGCGTGCATGTAGATGCCCTTGATGTCGGGGTTCTGCGCCAGGCGGGTCTGCAGCATGGAGGCCGCCTTGCCGCCGTCCCACTCGGTCGCCTCGTCGAAGACGGTGATCTCGGGGAACTTGGTCTTCATGCACTCGCGGAACGCCTCGGCGCGGTCGCGGCCGTTGACCGAGCTCAGCGCGCCCATGAGCTGCACGACCTTGCCCTTGCCGCCGAGCTTCTCACCGAGGAACTCGCAGGCCTTGGTGCCGTAGGCGCGGTTGTCGGCGCGCACGACCATGTAGACCTTGCCGGTGTCCGGGCGGGTGTCCACGCTGACGACCGGGATCTTCTTGCTCTCCAGTTGCGTCAGGGTCCCGGCGATCGCGGCGGTGTCCTGCGGGGCCATGACGATGGCCTTGGCGCCCTGGCCGATCATCGTCTGGACGTTGCTGACCAGCTTGGCGACGTCGTTCTGCGAGTTGGTGGCCGGCATCAGGTCGACCTTGAGCTCGGTCGCCATCTGCGGCACGTACTTGATGTAGGAGTTCCAGAAGTCGGAGTCGGCGCGGGGGTGGTCGATGCCGACCTTGCCCGCCTCTGCTGGTTTGTCCCCGCCCGCTGCTGGGGTCGAGGTGGAGCCGCATGCCGTAACAAGAGCCAGGAGGGCCGCGCCTGCGGCCACCGGGACGAATTTCATGGGGGGTACCTTCCTAGTTGGTGGGACGCAGCCGCAGTCCCTGCATGCCACCGTCGACCGCGAGTGCGGTTCCGGTGGTGGCGCCCGCCTCGGGGCTCGCCAGGTAGGCGATCGCGGCGGCCACCTCTTCCGCGCTGACCAGGCGGCCCATGGGCTGCCTGGCGTTCAGCGCCTTGCGCTCCGCCTCCGGGTCGTCGGCCGCTTGGAGCAACCTCGCCACCCACGGGGTGTCCGCGGTGCCGGGGTTGACGCAGTTGACCCTGATGCCCTCGCGGACGTGGTCGGCGGCCATCGCCAGGGTGAGCGACTGCACCGCGCCCTTGGTCGCGCTGTAGAGCGCCCGCTGCGGCAGCCCGGCGGTCGCGGCGATCGAGCAGGTGTTGACGATCGCCGCGTGCTCCGACCTCCTCAGGTACGGCAGAGCCGCCCGGGTCACCCTGACCATGCCGAACACGTTGACGTCGAAGACCTTCTGCCATTCGGCGTCCGGGTTGTCCTCGACGGTGCCCGCCGCGCCGATGCCGGCGTTGTTGACGAGCACGTCGATGCCGCCCAGGCGCTCGGCCGCCTCGGCGACAGCCGTACGGACCTGGTCGTCGTCCGTGACGTCGCACTTGACGCCGACGAACGGGTCGCCCGGCGGGTTGATGTCCAGGCAGGCAACGGTCATGCCGCGCTCGTGCAGGAGGGTCGCGGTGGCCAGGCCGATCCCGGAACCGCCACCCGTGACAATCGCTTTCAGGGTCATCCGTTCCTCCAGACTTCGCCGTTGGGATAGAGGTGCGCGGCGATCGACTCTGGGCGCATCTCCGCGCTGAAGCCTGGAGCCGCCGGGGCCATGTAGCGGCCGTTGTCGATCACGACGGGGTCGACGAAGTGCTCGTGCAGGTGGTCGACGTACTCGATCACGCGGCCGTCCATCGTGCCGCTGACCGCGACGTAGTCGAACATCGACAGGTGCTGCACCAGCTCGCACAGGCCGACGCCGCCCGCGTGCGGGCAGACCGGGATGCCGAAGCGGGCGGCGAGCAGCAGGATCGCGATGTTCTCGTTGACGCCGCCGACGCGGGCGGAGTCGAGCTGCAGGTAGGAGATGGCCCCCGCCTGGAGCAGCTGCTTGAAGACGATGCGGTTCTGCACGTGCTCGCCGGTGGCGACCGGGATGGGCCTGATGCCCTCGGCGATCGCGGCGTGGCCGAGCACGTCGTCGGGGCTGGTCGGCTCCTCGACCCAGTGCGGGGTGAACTGCCTGAGCGCGTTGACCCAGGAGATGGCGGAGTCGACGTCCCAGCGCTGGTTGGCGTCGATGGCGATCGGGAAGTCGGGGCCGCAGACCTCGCGGGCGGTGGCGAAGCGGCGGATGTCGTCCTGGAGGTCGGCGCCGACCTTGAGCTTGATCTGCTGGAAGCCCTGGTCGAGCGCTTCCTTGCAGAGCCTTCTCAGCTTGTCGTCGTCGTAGCCGAGCCAGCCGGGCGACGTGGTGTAGGCCGGGTATCCCTGCGCCTTGAGCGTCTTGATCCTTTCCTGCTTCGTCCCATCCTGATTTTTCAGGATTTCCAGGGCCTGTTCCGGCGTGAGGGCGTCGCTGAGGTAGCGGAAGTCGATCAGGTCGACGATCTGCTCCGGCGTCATCTCCGCGAGCAGTAACCACAACGGCTTGCCCGCGCGCTTGGCCTTGAGGTCCCACAGGGCGTTGACCACGGCGGAGATCGCCATGTGCATGACGCCCTTCTCCGGGCCGAGCCAGCGCAGCTGGGAGTCGTAGACCATCTCCTTGTACAGCGCGCCCAGGTCCTCGACGTCGCGGCCGAGCACGTACGGCTCCAGCGCGGTGATCGCCTTGGTCTGGATGTCGTTGCCGCGCCCGATGGTGAAGGCGAACCCGTGCCCCTCGAAGCCGTCGTCGGTCTTGAGCACGACGTAGGCGGCGGAGTAGTCGGGGTCGGGGTTCATCGCGTCGGAGCCGTCCAGCTCCAGCGAGGTGGGGAAACGGATGTCGTGCGTGGCCATCTCAGTGATCTTGTAGGTCATGCTTGCCCCACCGTCTGCCGCTGCCTGCCCAGCCCGTCGATCTCCAGCTCCATGACGTCGTTCGCACGGAGGTACGGCTGGCCCGGCAGGCCCATCGCGACTCCGGCCGGGGTACCGGTGTTGATCACGTCACCCGGCTCCAGCACCATGAACCAGCTCAGGTAGCGCACGATCTCGGCGATGTCGAAGATCATGTTCTTGCTGCTGCCGTTCTGGCGCAGCTCGCCGTTGACCCACAGGCGCATGCCGAGGTCCTGCGGGTCGCCGATCTCGTCGGCGGTCACCAGCCAGGGGCCCATCGGGTTGAACGTCTCGCACGACTTGCCCTTGTCCCACTGACCGGCGCGCTCCAGCTGGAACTCACGCTCGGAGACGTCGTTGGAGATCGCATATCCGGCGATCCTGGCGAGGGCTTCCTCGCGGCTGTCGAGGTAGCGGCAGGTCTCGCCGATGACGACCGCCAGCTCCACCTCCCAGTCGGTCTTCACGCTGTTCCTGGGAACGAGCACCTCGTCGTACGGACCGACCAGCGTGTTGGCGGCCTTCATGAAGACGACGGGCTCGGGGGGCGGCGTGGCGCCCGTCTCCTCGGCGTGGTCGCTGTAGTTGAGCCCGATGCACACGATCTTGCCGGGACGCGCGACGGGGGCGCCGATACGCAGCCCGTCGGTCTCGATGATCGGCAGCGTGCCGTTCTCCAGCGCGTCGCGGACGCGCGCCACTCCCCCGGAAGCGAGGAAAGCACCGTCGATCTCGGGCTCTCCGATGTCGCGCAGGTTACCGGCGGCGTCCATCACCACCGGTCGCTCCTTGCCGACAGGTCCTACTCGCAGCAGCTTCACAACCGCATCCTTAGCTCATACATCGGATGTCTCAGCCCCTGATGCTGGAGCGCTCTCGGCGACCTGTCAAGTCCTCGTCCGTCTATACATCCGATCCGTGACCTCGAAATACGCCCTTCAGTCCTGCAATCGGTTGCAAAAGTCCATGGATCGATCCGATGGCTTGGTTCAGGTTGTGGACAGCAGGTTGCTGGAAACATCGGAGTTGTTACGTCCGGGCTCTGTGTGGCCCTCATCGGAGGTCTCTAGTGCTTCGCGCCCGCATAGCGGTAGCTTTGTCGCTGTTAGCAGCGGTGATTGGAGTTCCCACGTCTGCACATGCCACCCAGACACCCGATGACTTGACGCTCTGGTACGACAAGCCGGCCACGAACTGGGAGACGCAGGCGCTGCCCATCGGCAACGGCGCCCTGGGCGCCAAGGTGTTCGGCGGGGTGGCGACCGACCAGCTCCAGTTCAACGAGAAGTCCCTGTGGACCGGCGGTCCCGGCTCGCGCGGCTACGACTTCGGCAACTGGAAGTCCCCGCGTCCCGGCGCGATCGCGTCGGTCCAGGCGCAGATCGACCGGGACGGCAGGATGTCGCCCGACGCCGTGGCCCGCGTGCTGGGGCAGCCCAAGAGCGGCTTCGGCGCCTTCCAGAACTTCGGCGACGTGTTCCTCGACACCGGGCACACCTCGGTCACCGGGTACCGGCGTTCCCTGTCCCTGCGCGAGGCCGTCGCCCGGGTCGGCTACACGGCCGACGGGGTCGACTACACGCGCGAGTACTTCGCCAGCCACCCGGGCAACGTGATCGTCGGACGGCTGACGGCTTCGTCCCCCGGCAGGATCTCCTTCACGCTGCGCACGTCCTCGTCCCGCGTCTCCGTCTCCGACGGGCGGCTGACCCTGGCCGGGGTTCTCGCCGACAACGGCCTGCGGTACGAGGCGCAGATCCAGGTGATCGTTTCTGGCGGCAGCCGTACGGATGGCTCCGACCGGATCACGGTGAGCGGCGCGGACAGCGCGGTGTTCGTGATGTCGGCGGGCACGGACTACGCCGACAGCTACCCGACCTACCGGGGGGCCGATCCGCACGCGCGGGTCACCGCTGCCGTCTCCGCCGCGGCCGCGCTGGGGTACTCGGGGCTGATGGCCGCGCATCTGGCCGACTACAAGGGGCTTTTCGACCGGGTACGGCTCGACCTCGGGCAGCAGGCGTCCGCTGTGCCCACGGACCAGTTGCTGCGCAAGGGGGCTTCTCGCGCGCTTGAGGTGCTGTTCTTTGCCTATGGGCGGTATCTGCTGATCGCGTCCTCGCGGGAGGGGTCGCTTCCGGCGAACCTGCAAGGGGTGTGGAACAACTCGAACAACCCGCCCTGGTCGGCCGACTATCACGTCAACATCAACCTGCAGATGAACTACTGGCTGGCGGAGCAGACCAACCTGGCCGAGACGGTCACGCCGTACACCGAGTACGTGAAGGCCATGGTCGCGCCGGGGCGGAAGACCGCTCGGGAGATGTTCGGCTCGCGCGGGTGGGTGGTGCACAACGAGACGAACCCGTTCGGATTCACCGGCGTGCACGACTGGTCGACGGCGTTCTGGTTCCCCGAGGCTGCGGCCTGGCTGACGCAGCAGTTGTACGAGTCGTACCGGTTCAGCGGGGATCTTGCGCGCTTGCGCGACGTCTATCCGGCCATGCGGGAGGCGGCGCTGTTCTGGGTGGACAACCTGCACGTCGACCCGCGTGACGGGAAGCTGGTGGTCTCGCCGAGTTACTCGCCCGAGCACGGTGACTTCTCTGCTGGGGCGTCGATGTCGCAGCAGATCGTCTTCGACCTGTTCACGAACGTGCTCTCGGCCGCTTCGGCGCTCGGGGAGGACGAGCCCGAGGTGCGTGCGGCGCTGGCCAGGCTGGATCCCGGGCTGCGGGTGGGGTCGTGGGGGCAGTTGCAGGAGTGGAAGACGGACTGGGACTCGGCGACCGACGACCACCGCCACGTTTCCCACCTTTTCGCGCTACATCCGGGCAACCAGATCGTGCCGGGATCTGCTTTGTCTGCGGCCGCTCGGGTGTCGCTCGGCGCGCGTGGCGATGGGGGCACTGGGTGGTCGAAGGCCTGGAAGATCAACTTCTGGGCTCGGCTGCTGGACGGGGATCATGCGCTGAAGATGCTGGGCGAGCAGCTTCGGTCGTCGACGCTGGACAACCTGTGGGACACGCACCCACCGTTCCAGATCGACGGCAACTTCGGGGCGACGTCGGGGATGGCGGAGATGTTGCTGCAGTCGCAGTCCGGGGTGGTGGACGTGCTGCCCGCTTTGCCTTCTGCTTGGGGGGCTGGGTCTTATGCGGGGCTCCGGGCTCGGGGCAACGTGACCGTGGACGTTTCGTGGAGGGCCGGGACGGCGTCCGAGATCGTGTTGCACACGGGGTCTTCCGGGGCGGTGACCGTACGGAACAAGATCTTCAACGGTCGGTACCGGTTGGTGGACGCTGACGGACGTCCCGTCGTGCACACCCGATCCGGGTCCGACGTGACCTTCACCGCCGTCGCGGGGCAGGCCTATCGGGTGGTCGGCGAGTCCGCAGTGACCGTCCAGGCCCCTGCCGAGGCCGGGTCCGTGTTTCCCGTCGAGGTGACGGTCGCGTCGACGGGCGGCCGGGCGGTGCCCGCCTCCGACGTGACGCTGACGTTGCCCACGGGGTGGACTTCTGCTCCTGTTTCGCAGCACGTGCCCGGTGCGCCAGGGGGTCGCTCCCGCACGGTCTCCTTCACCGTCACATCCGCCCCCTCCTCCGACGGAACACGGCTGGCCAGAATCACCGCGACCGCCACAGGCGACGCATGGTCAGGGTCAGGCAGCGCCACCCTTTCGATACCTCCCTGCTTCGTCCCCTCGGCCACGAAACCCCTGGCCGCCTGGGCTCCGAGCGCCGGTCCGGTTGTCCCCGACCTGTCAGGAAACGGCCGCGACGCCACCATCATCGGCACCCCGGCCTACGACGAAGACGGCCTGATCCTGAACGGCAGCTACCTGAAAACAGCCCCGACAACACTCGGCTTCCTCCCGGAGGCCACCTTCGCCGCCCAAGTAAAGGCGACCGGATCCGGATATAGACGCCTTTTCGACTCCCAAGAACCCGGTAACCCCGGCACTTCAGGCATCCTGCTCGACCTGACACCTTCGGGGAACCTGCGCTTCATCGGCGGCGGCCTCAACATCACCACCTCCGCCACCATCCCCAC
The DNA here is from genome assembly GCF_044457355.1 of Nonomuraea sp. NPDC050556. Classification (NCBI taxonomy): domain Bacteria; kingdom Bacillati; phylum Actinomycetota; class Actinomycetes; order Streptosporangiales; family Streptosporangiaceae; genus Nonomuraea; species Nonomuraea sp. NPDC050556. The sequence goes on from NZ_JBITGU010000004.1 coordinate 982,539, forward strand.
AGCCCGTTTCATCTCCTTGGTGGTGACGCTGCAACGCGACGGCGCGGTAACCGTCTACATCGACGGCAAGCCTGGCGGCGGCGGCCAGGTAACAACAGACGGCATCATCAGCTGCACCCCCAGACCGTTGCAGTTCGCCGCCGACCAAAACGGCGGCCAACGCCTGACCGGCGGCGTGACCCGCCTGGCCATCTTCGCAAGAGCCCTGTCCCCCAAAGAGATCCCCACCTGGGAATCCCTAGCCTTCTGACCCCCCAACCCCACCCCCGGGAGCCCTCCCACAGCCCCTCCACCCCTCACCCCACAGCCCCTCCACCACCCACCCGCAGGGCCTTCCCTCCACCCACCCGCAGGGCCTTCCTACCGCCCCTCAGCCATCCACCCACGGCCCCTCCAACACCCCACCGCCGCAGCCCGGCGCGCCCACCACTCGGGCGCGCCCTGGGGCGCCGCGTCCGCGGGCCATCCGAACGACGCAACCCGGCGCCCACCCCACCCGGGTGCCCGCCCCAGCCCAGGCCCGCGCCTTCAAGGCGCCGCATCGGCAGGCCATGCGTGCGGTGGAGTCCGGCGCCCACCCCACACCCGCCACCCTCCCGAGACCGTGCGGCCCTTCAGGTGCCGCCACCCGCCGCCAGCCCCTCCAGAGGCCCACCCCCGGTGTCCGCCCCCAGCCCAGGCCCGCGCCTTCGAGGCGCCGCGTCGGCGGGCCATCCGCACAGCGGAGCCCGGCGCCCATCCCCCACCCACGCCACCGCACCCCGCACCGCCGCCGCCACCACCACCAGCATCCTCCACGTCCTCGCCTGGGCGCCCTCCACAGGCCACCCTCGTCGGGCGCGCCCTCCAGGCGCCGCGTCGGCGGGTCGTGTGTGCGGTGGAGCCCGGTGCCCCATCCGCCACGCGCGCCACCGCAGCGCGCCAGCCGTACGGATGCGCACTTGACTCCCCCCGCCGATGCGTAATAGAACACGTTTCAGAAACAAGTCCTACCAAGCGCTTGATCAAGTCAGGTGGGCCACATGCGCATCGACCTCGTCGACCAGGACCACTACGCGACCCTCGGACCCCCGCACGAGCAGCTCGCCTGGCTCCGAGCCCACAGCCCCGTCTATCGCCACCAAGGCACCCAAGGCGACCCCGACTTCTGGGCCGTCACCAAACACCAGGACGTCGTCCACATCTCCCGCCACTCCGAGCTCTTCTCCTCCTCACGCAAGCTCGCCCTCTTCAACGAGATGCCCGAGGAGCAGCGCGAGCTCCAGCGCCTCATGATGCTCAACCAGGACCCCCCGGAGCACACCCGCCGCCGCTCCCTCGTCAACCGCGGCTTCACCCCGCGCACGATCAGCGCCCTGGAACAGCACATCCGCGACATCTGCGATGACCTGCTGGACAACTGCTCAGGCGAGGTCGACTTCGTCACCGAGATCGCCGCCCCCCTCCCCCTCTACGTCATCTGCGAACTCCTCGGCGCCCCCGTAGAGGACCGCGAGAAGGTCTTCACCTGGTCCAACAAGATGATCGGCGCCCAGGACCCCGACTACGCCGACAACCCGGAAGAGGGCGGCGCGGCGGCCGCGGAGGTGTACGCCTACGCCAACCAGCTCGCCGCCCAACGCCGCGCCAACCCCCGCGACGACATCGTCAGCAAGCTCATCCAGCCCGACGAGAAGGGCGAAACGCTCGACGAGAGCGAGTTCGACCTGTTCGTCCTGCTGCTCGTGGTCGCCGGAAACGAGACCACCCGCAACGCGGCCTCCGGCGGCATGCTCGCCCTCTTCGACCACCCCGAGCAGTGGAAACGCCTGGTCGACGACCCGTCGCTGGCCCAGACCGCGGCCGACGAGATCGTCCGGTGGGTGTCGCCGGTCAACCTCTTCCGTCGTACCGCCACTGCCGACCTGGAGCTCGGCGGGCAGCAGATCCGCGAGAACGACAAGGTCGTGGTCTTCTACAGCTCCGCCAACCGCGACCCGGACGTCTTCGCCAACCCCGAGGTCTTCGACATCGCCCGCGACCCGAACCCCCACATCGGTTTCGGCGGCGGTGGCGCCCACTTCTGCCTCGGCAACCACCTGGCCAAGCTGGAGTTGCGCATCCTCTTCGAACAGCTGGCCCGCCGCTACCCCACCCTCACCCAGACCGGCGCGGCCCGCCGCCTCCGCAGCAACTTCATCAACGGCATCAAGGAGCTCCCCGTCCAGCTCTAGCCCAGATCACCATTAAAGGGCATAAACCTGGATTTCTCGTACCTGGTCAGAATCGGGCTAATTTCTGGACATTGTCCGGTTGCTGCCAAAATAGTGGCAACGAAGTCGTTCGTTCATTCGTCATAGCTTGTGCAAACACCCGATCTCATTAACGGGGTGACGAATTGGCGAATGACGTTCTACTCGATATCGGCCACGCCGCCGCATCAGCTTTCCGGGAAAGCGGCTACAAAAGGGTAGATCTATCTGATATCGGTCGTCACGTCGACATCGCTCGCGGCCGTGGGAGGCCCGCGGCCGGAAGCGGCCGCGGCGTCGACTGGGTACGTAAGAGAGTCGGCCAGAAGGCCTGCGCGGCGCTGCTCGCAGGATGGGCCTCCTGGCAGCCCGACGCGGGCGGCACGGGCGGCCTCCCCATCCCCTCCTCCCCCGCCCCTCCGGCGGAGTGGGTGATCGACGCCAGGACGCTGATGACCGAGTCCATCGAGCGCCTGATCGCCTTCCTGGAGGCCGATCGCGACCTGTTCCACGCCGTACTGCTCGCCGTACCAGAAGCCGCCTCTGACGCGAGCGGGCCGCTGGACCAGCACGAGCGGATCAGCCCGATCATCCGCGCCGCCAGGTCGGGATGGTGCGGGGTGTTCTCGGACTGGCTGACCCCCGTCATGGAGGCTGCCTACCACCCCCTTCTCGTCCTGACCCCGGGCGAGCTGCGCCAGGACGCCGATCAGCTGTCCGACCTCATCGTGCGCACGACCGTGCATCGGGCGAACGGGATGACGGTACGAGCGGACGCCCTCTGGGGCTACTGGTTCTACCAGTGCATCGTCGGGCGTACCGGTCCGGCGGCGGAGCAGCGCGAGCGGGCGGAACGCGACGTGCGGGAAGGACAGGTCGCGCACTCGATCGAGTCACCGGTCGCCCGGCTGGCCCGAAGCATGTTCGGCTGCAGGGACATGTCCGCCACCATCGCGACATACGTAACCGCAGCAGAGCAGGCCGCCACCGCTGGCAACTGGGCTGAGCACTCCGACTCGCTGAGCCGCGCCGGACTGGCGGCCCTGTGGTTCGGCGACTGGGACAGGGCAGGCGCCCTGCTGTCGGAGTCGGAGTTCGCGGCTCGACAGCACCTGGGCGAGGACGATCCGCGGATCGCGCGAGCGCTGTCCAACCTGGCCGAACTCTCGGCGCGCAGCGGCAGACCCGATCGAGCCCTGCGCGAGGTCAAGGAGGCGCTGCGGCTACGCGGCCAGGACACAGGACCGATGCGCGATCGCCGCATGAGGCTCACCGAGGGAGTTCGGGTGATCGCCTACCTCGAGCACGGCTACGTGACCCGTGCGGAGCGCCTGGCCGCCCGGCTGCGCGAGGAGAGCCGGGGAACCGACAACCAGGCCAAGGACCTTCTCACCCACGCCAAGGCCCTGAGGCTGACCGGACGGCCGGGCGCCGCTCTGCGGCTGCTCCATGATGCCGACCAGCGCAGCTTCGGAGCGTTCGGCCTCGAGAAGCTGACCGAACTGGCGGCCTGCGAGTTCGATCTCGTACGGCCTGACCGGGCGGCGGCTCACCTCGCGCCCCTCGCGGTCAACTGGTCCTGGTACGCGCACAAGATCTCCGCCAGGCTCACCTTCGACATGCTCATCCGATACGCCCTGGCGAAGAACTCGCACAGGACGCTCGTCTCCTACCGGGAAGAGGCTCTCGGCTGGAAGGGGATCGAGCAGGAGGACCAGCTCTTCGAGCGCTTCGGGCGAGCGTCCGCACAGCTCCTGCGACACGGCGGCAACCTGGAGGCGGCCCACGAGGAACTTCGCGCCGTCAGCGACAGCGAGGCGCGACGCGTCGCCGACGGCCGGTTGTTCCGCTGGCACCCGTCGATCGCGGCGACCCGTCTGGAGCAGGCCGAATGCCATGAAGCCCGCAACTCCAACGCGGAAGCGGAACGCGACTACCGCTGGGTCGTCGGGAACCCCGCCCTCGATCCCACGCATCCGATACGGGTGGCCGCCATCCTGGGCCTGGCGCGTCTCGCCCATCGGGCGGGCCTCGACAAGGAAGCCGTGGACCTGCTTCACGACCTTCCCGCATCCTACGCGTGGCCTCTCGACCCCGAATTGGAGATCTCAGAGGAAATGACCCGGTTGCGCCGCATCCTGGGTATCGACACCTGGTGACGCGGGTCAGGACCGCTGCGACGCGTTGTTCAGCCTTATGCCCCGGCTGCGCAACTCGCGCTCGATCTTGCCCAAAGAACCTGGGGGCGGCACGCCGATGAGCAGGATCTCGCCCGACTCCTTGACGACGGCCTGCATCGGCGTCCGCTGCACCTCCTCGTGCTCGTGGGCCGCGTAACGCGCCCGTCCGAGCGGGGTCTGCAGGATCATGCGCTGGTTGGCCGAGCCGCGCCAGATCAACCGGGTGGGGAGAGAAGCCTCGTACCTGCCGACGATGAGCACGTCCGCGAGCGCAGCGGCCTCCTCCTGCACGCCGTTCAGCTCCGCCGGTTCGTAGCCGGTGTACAGGAGGATGTCGGCCGCGGGGCTGACGGCGCGCACCCGGGCGAGGAGGACGGCCAGCGCGGCAGGCTGGGTCAAGGGCTCACCGCCCGAGACGGTGAGCCCCGTCGCTCCTCTGGCGGCCGCCCGGAGCCAGCCGGTCTCCAGATCCTTGATCGCGATCGCCGCGCCGCCGGACGGATCCCAGGTGTCACGTGACATGCACCCGCGGCACGCCAGGGGGCATCCCTGCGTCCAGATCGTCAGCCTGGTCCCCGGTCCGAGCGCGGTCACGGGGAAGTGGACGCGGCTCACCCGTAGATCGTTCATCGGGTCCTCCGGCTGGCGTCCGGGATGCTGGCGGCCTCTGTCACGGCAGGACGTGCCACCACTTCGGTGACCGCATCGGTGTAGGCCGCGGCAGCGGCGGCGTAGGCGCTGTTGATCTCGGCGGACAGGTGCTCGTGGCGTTCGCGCTGGCTCTCGACCTTCTCGTCGAACTCGTCGATCTGGCGCTGCGCGGTTTCCGCCCCCGTGCGCCCGGCGCGCAGCCGGTCCGCCTCCTCGCGCTGACGCTCGGCGGCGCCCCGGTACGCGGACACCATCGGGTGGTCCTCCGCGATGCCGAGCAGGAACGCCAAGGCCCCCGCGAGGAGGAGCAGCATCGCGAACATCACGCTGACCGTGACCGGGGTGAGCCCGAGCTGCTCGATCGTCGTGTGGCGCGACCGGCCCCTGAGTGGATTGACGGCCTCGGCGCCAGAAACCTTCGAGGCCGTGGCCGCCATCGGCATGAGCACCCTGCGCCGCAGGTCGCCGAGGAGGATGGCCAGGGCTATCCACGGACCCAGCGCGACGAGGCCCAGCACCCAGCCGAGACCGTCCGCACCTGTCGCTCGCCTGCGCCGGTACAGAACCCCTGACATGTGCGGAAGGAAGCACATGACCGCGGCCACGGGGAATGCGAAGATCGCCGCCCGCCACCAGATGGGTTCGAAGAACTCGAAGATCTTCAATTGAACCGGAACCTCGACCATAACGAGCAGGCCGAGGAGCGCGTACTTGAGCCTGGCCGACATCTGCTTGCCCAGCGGCCCCTCCCACTTCGGCTCGCCGACCTCAGGATCGCTGCTGGTCAGGTCGGGGTGGACGATGCTCACCCCTGAGCCTGAGACGGCGTCGGCCGGAAGGTCGGCAGGACGCTCCGGCTCGCCCTTGGCCCGTTTTGCACGGCGGCCGCTGTCCAGGTCGTCCTGGACAGCGGCCTCACGCGCGGCGACCCGGTCCATCTGGACGAGTGCCCGGTCCATGAACGCACCAGCCGACGTGATGCGCTCCTGGGCCAGGGCGATCTCGTGGCTGGAGGCGGCCACCTCGCGGTGGTGGGTCGCGTTGGCTGCGCGCAGCCCCTCTCTGTCCTCGATGTACTGTGCCCCGCGGCGAGACAGCGCCTCCTTTCTCTGCTCGTCGAGCATCGTCATGTACGGGACCTCGAGGCCGTCCGCCAGCGACCACTCGTCAAACTTGCCCGACTTGCCGGACACGCGACCGGCCTTCCTCGCCTGGCGGATCAACCAGCCGAAGCGCCCCGCGGAACGGGGTGGACGTCCGAACATGGTGGTGTCTCCCTCCGATGGTGCGATGGCATTACTGGTCGAGCTTCTGGCCGCGGAGATCGAGGACGGGCCCGCCCGCACCGGTAATCAGCTCGTTCCAGAAGGCAAGCAGCAGGTTTGTCCGGCCGGGCACCTTGGAGAACCCCTTGCCGAAGCCGTATGCGGTGATCTGCGTCCCGCTCAGGTTGGGGACGCGCGCGTCCGCCTTGAGCTCGGCGATCAGTTCTTCCCTACGCTGCTTGTCGTCGAGCTTCTCCTTGTAGAGGTTCATCGTCGCGTCCGTCTGGGCGAAGTCGCTGATCACGAGCATCTCGTACACGCCGTCGCCCGGTGGTCGCCCGCCTACGGCGCGGTCGATCCCGCCGAGGATGTCCGAAGCCTTGTACTCGTCCTTCTGCGCGCAGGCGAGCATCGTGGCCGCACCCTCCAGCGCGACGTCGAGCGCGTCCGCACGGTTCGCGGCGACGTCGTCCCCCGGCTGGTGAGCCTGGTCGAGGACGACGCTGTCGATGTCGCACTTCGACGACCCGGAGGAACCCGTGATGGGCGCGAAGGCGACGGCACCGCAGTGCTTGTCGACGAGGAACTCGCCGAGCCGCTCCTTCATCAGACCTTCGACGTCGAGTTTCGTGCCCGAGCCCGACCCGTCGAGGACGACCGCACAGGGCGTGGTCCACTGGGGGTTGTCCTCGTCACCGCCGCAGGCGGGCAGGGCCATGAGGGGAAGGGCCGCCGCCGCGGCCACGACCCCTCGGGTGATCGCGTTCATGAGCGCTCCTGAGCTAGATGCCGTTGAGGAGTTCGAGGGCTCGGGTGATGTCCCGGATCGGCTCCGCCGCGTTCAGGTCGTCGTCCTTGTCGGCGCGGAGGAACAGGAGCGGGTCAGGCTTGTCCCAGATGGGGTCGAGCACGATCGCATCGGGGGGTCGGAAGGGCGGCCGTGCGCCACCGCCCCTCATGCCCTCGTGGTGCCTGACCACGTGGACCCAGTACTCCTGCTGTTCCTGGTTCGCCGCGTCGACCACGGCCTGCGCCTTGCGCCGGCACTGCTCGACCTGGGCGAGCCACCGGCTGTGGGCCATGCGGAAGCGGGCGGCCTCGCCCGCGCTGATCCTTCCCCGCCTCTCGTGGGCGGCAACGACGGTACGGGCCAGGCCGTGGATGCGGACCACTTCCTGCGTGCCCACGCGGCGCAGGTAGGCCTGCAGTTGCTTGGAGGCGCGCCCGGCCTGGAAGTCGAGTTGACGGAGATAGCCGGTGACGGGCGCTTCGCCGTACAGAGTGAGGTCGGAAGGTATCTGCGGAATCGCGTGACGACCGTCGGCGCGACCGTTCCTGGCTGCCCGACGACGCTGGAATACCGTCAGGCGCGCCGCACGGATGTCGCCGCGAATGGACTCACTTCTAGCCATTTGCCCGCCTCTATGACAATCATGGAGAAAGACCGGATCCCACCTCATTGGTACGTCACACGATGCCCTTGAGTGGCGGTGGTTACATCTCGGGAATTACGTCCAACTAACGCAATTCACCACATCGCGCACGGACGCCTGCGGACACAGAATCGACCCCGTGAAGCGCCCTCCCGACCCCACCGAGCCCGACGATCCGCCACCGGCGCCGACCGTCGCCGAGACCGCCACCGACTCGGGTCGCACGGAACGGCCCTCCGCTACAGACGCGCTGCCCCCCGAGCTGGCCGCCCGCTTCAGCGACCCGGAACTGCTCTCGTCGGAATCCGGAGAGGCCCTCGTCTACCGCGTGCGGGATCTCGACGGCCAGACCGTGGTTCTCAAGGTCTACAACGCCAGATCGCCGAACAGGCAGGAGGTCTACGCCGGGCTCGATCGCGTCACCAGCGCGCACGTCGTCAAGCCCTACGACAGGGACAACGGCACCGGACCCCAGTGGGAGGTCAGCGAATACCTGCCGCACGGCAGCCTGCGCGACCTGATGGAGGAACATCGGCACGGCCTGCCCACCGACCTGATCCGGCTGATCGCCCAGCAGTGCGCCGAGGCCCTCGGCCAGTTGCACGCGAACCACGTCAAGCATCGAGACATCAAGCCGGACAACATCCTGGTACGCACCAGATCACCGCTATGCGTCGCGCTGACCGACTTCGGGATAGCGCGCCGCGACACCGAGCACACCCGCCAGACCTCCAGCAGGTCGGGCACCGTCGTGTACATGTCGCCGGAGGCCCTCGCGGGCCTGGTCTCGCCGGCCGACGACTGGTGGTCGCTCGGCATCAGCATCGCCGAGCTGGCTCTCGGCGAGCATCCGCTGGCCGTCTCCCCCATGGCGTACAAGACGCAGGTCGTGAGCGGGACGATCGACGTGCGGGCCATCGCCGACCCTGATGTGCGGATGTTGTGCCAGGGGCTCCTGCTGAACAACCCGGTCCACCGGTGGAAGGAGAAGGCCGTCCGCGACTGGCTGGCCGGGGACCCTCCGATCCTGGTCCGCGAGCAGGTCACGCCCGAGGTCCGCCCCCTGGAGTTCGCCGGGATCTCCTATTTCAGTCCGGCCGACCTTGCCGCCCGCCTGGCTCTCAACTGGGCGGCGGGCATCGTGTGGACGCAGGATCACGAGGAGGAGCTGCTCGACTGGCTCAGCCAGTTCCCCGGGTCCGACCCCGACGTCATCCGGCGCCACCACGGCCCGCCGGACGTCCACCAGCTCTACGTGATCAGGGCCATCAACCCGGACAGCCCGCCTTCCTATCGTGCGGTCGCGCTCGCGCCGGAGCACCTTCCTGGGCTGGCCGGTATCGCGGTCCGCGACCCGGACGGTCTGGCCAGCAGGATCCTCATGGATCTGTGGCGGCATCGGCTGCTGACCGTCCTGGATCGATTCGCGGGTGGAGCGGGGCTGGCCGACTACGACGCGCGTTGGCGTGCCAACGAGGTGCGGTGGCGCGAGGTCGTGAGCCGGCTGCGGCACGCCGGAGCCCCCGTGGACGGCCTCGACCGGCGTGACGTGCTGGCCGAACTGCTCCTGCTGACCTGCGAGCCGCGAAGCCGCATCGCCGAGCTCCGATCCGTGGCGGCTTCGACCCGGAGCACCCTGCTCGCCATGAGGGTGCGCCTGCCCTGGTACGACTGGGACGCCGAGGCAGGCCCTGTGGAGACGCTCGCGGCCGCTCTCCTGGCCCACTCCGCCCGCGAGGCCGCCGACGAGCGCCATCGCGTCTGGGCGGACTACCTCGACGACCAACGCCGCAGAGCCCTGCGCAGGTGGCTGAACCGGACGCAGCGGTCCACCGCGCTCGGGTGGGCGGCGCTCGCGGTCGCCGTGCCCGCGGTGGCGTTCGTGGTCGCGCTGACCATCAGCGACCTGATCGGCATGGCGCCGCCCGAATCGGTCACCCAGTCGTGGCTCTGGGCGGCCCTGTGCGTGCTCATCGTGGTTGCCACGGAGGTGCCGTTCGCCGCGAGGCTCGGGCGGCAGTATCACCCGTGGTATTCGCTGGCCAGCACGATGATCGCAGCGGGCAGCCTGGTGGTCCATCCGATGCGCGGGCGCAAGTGGCTCGCCCTCCTGTCGATCTGCGTGGCCGCTCTGGCTCTCGCCGGCGCGCTCGCGCTGGCACCTGTACTGGTGCCGGCCGCCGCGATCGCCGGGCACATGACATGGCTGGTGCTGCGCGCCCGCCGTTTCCAGGCCCGCGAGGGCAGCCGAGGCGAAACGTTAGGAGCATCGACATGAGCTCGTGGAAAGCAGGTGTCGCCTCGTTCAACCTGGTGACTCCGGCGCAGGCGGCTGCCGCCAAGGCCGCAGCCGCCGCGGCCGCCAAGGCCGCGGCGGCCCAAGCGGCCCACCAGGCCCACATGCAGGCGCTCGCGCACATGGCTGCGAACAACGTGCTGGGTGTGACGGGAGCCAAGGCAGGGGCGGGCGCGGTCGCGGCGAAGGCGGGGGCCGCAGCGGGCGCGGCGGGTGCGCACACCGGGCTGAGCGTCGCCACCGCCGTCATCACGCCCATCGCCGTCGGAGCCGCCGCCCTCCTGGTGACCTACGGCGCCGCGCGCCTGGCTGGGGCGGCCGTCGACGGGCTCGTCGACCTGGCGGACTCGATCGAGCGCGATCGTGCCCGGCCCATCTGCAGCGACGAGGCCGATGAGCTGTGGATATCCGCCGTCACCGAGGTGACGAGGCGCAACGCGCGGATCGCCGCGCTGCGCGGGTCCCTGGGCGGCGGCGCGGGGCCTGACCTGCCGCTGCCGGAACCGTGCGCCGTCGGAGGCTCGACCGTGGAGCGCCTGATCGCCTGGTGCCGTAGCGTCGATGAGGATCTGGCCAAACTCGACAGCGTGATCGCGGCGGAGCGCCGCCGCCGCGCCCTGCGCCTGCTTCGCCTCTCCCAGCCTCCAGAGTTGGTAGCCGCCGCAGCCGTCGTCGACGTCTCCATGTCGGGAAGCTCCGCGCAGTCCGGGAGCGGGCGTACGGCGCAGCTCATGGCCAACGTGGACGCCGAGATCCTCGCGGCCATGGACGAGCTCCCCAGCGGGGCCGGCGACCAGTACCACGCGGACGCGCTGCGCATGGCGGCCAAGGCGCGGGCCGCCGCGGCCACCGGCCGCGAGCGGGCCTGGCTGGTCGAGCTTCGAGAGAAGGTCAGGCAGGCGAAGAGAGCCGTGGAGGACGCGCACCTGGCGGCCGGATACCTGGAGGCCCTCGACTCTCAGGACATCGCCGACGAGCCCAGCGGCCCCGACACCCTGATCGAACGGCTTCGCGCGGTGCGGGACGGCCGCTCCGTGCTCGGAGACGATCTGCGGGCCTGGGCGGGGCAGGCGCTCGCCGACCTCGAGCTCGCGCGCGAACGGGCCCATGTCCTCGCGACCACCCGCGATGTGCTGAGCGACCAGGGGTTCGACGTCGACACCACCAGCTCTGGAGCCATCCGCGGCGCGCACCGCGACTGGCGCGGGTTCTACGTGGAGTTCGACATCGACGATCGGATGCAGCTGTCGGCCGCCCTCCGCACGGTTCACGGAGCCAGGGAGGACAACCCTGAGCGTGTCACCGACTGGCGCGAACGCTACGCGCCGGTAGAGGGGTCGCTGTCGCAGGCGGGGGTGTCCGTGAGCCTCGAACCCGCAGCGGACATCTCCATCAGTTTCGACGCCACCGCCGACGCGGATGAGGAATCCGCGAAGGTCGCCAGGAAGCAAAGGAAAGCGCCGTGACTCTCCCTCATGACTGCCCCCACTTCCTTCGCGAGGTGTGCGGCACCCTGCCGGTCCATTCGCAGTACGTGCTGCACGGCAACATCCGCGACAAGTTCCTGTTCACCCCGCCCGGCGAACCTGGCCCTGCGCTGCTGCCGGTGATACCGGCGCTCCGGGCGGCGATGAGCACCCGGGGATACGACTGCGTCCTCGTGTACGACACGGCGGACCAGTCGCTGCGGGTGGACGCCGACACCGCCCCTGCGCAGGCCGCCGCCCAGAAGGCCGCCTCGGAGTGGCTCAGGGACGTCTCCTTCGGCAAGCCGTACAAGCTGACGGATCTGGTGCCGATCCTGCACGCTGTGGCCGGTCCCAACCCGGCGCGCAGGGCAGCCGTCGTCGTCGACTACGCCTCGCGCATCGCTGCCGACCCGGCCAAGCCGGGGCAGGAGGAGCGCGCCTTCTTCCGTTTCGCCGAGAAGCTGTCTCACCTGGCGCAACCTGTCTCCGGAGCGCACGATCTGTTCAACCCGGTCATATGGCTGGTCGACGGTGAACGCGACCTTCCGCCCTGGATGCTTCTCGGCAACGAACGCATCCGCTCTGTCGGCATCCCCATCCCCGACTTCGAGCTGCGCATGCGCGCTGCGGCCCTTGAGGCGAGCGCTCTGGGAATGCCCGACGACGACCCGAAGGCCGCTGAGATCGTCAAGACGTACGCAGAGCAGACCGACGGCATGACGCTCAGCGCCATCCAGGAAGTGCGGATCCTCGCCCAGGACCGTGGCACCGGCGTCGACGGGCTCGCGGAGGCGATCCGCGTCTACAAGTTCGGCGTCGAGAGGAACCCCTGGCGCCGTGATCACCTGCATGGGCTCATCAAGGAGGGTGAGACGGCGATCCCCCGGCGGGTGCGCGGCCAGGTGGAGGCCGTCACGAAGACGCTGGACATACTCAAGCGGGCCGCACTGGGTCTGTCGGGCGCGCAGGCGACGTCGACGGCGACCCGGCCACGCGGCGCGCTCTTCTTCGCCGGGCCGACGGGCGTCGGCAAGACCGAGCTGGCCAAGGGGATCGCCGTGGTGCTGTTCGGCCGGGGAACCGAGCCGTTGCGTTTCGACATGAGCGAGTTCTCCGCCGAGCAGTCCGCTGATCGTCTCATCGGCGCGCCACCTGGCTACGTCGGGTACGAGGCGGGTGGAGAGCTGACCGGCGCGGTCCGGCGGGATCCGTTCCGCGTCATTCTGTTCGACGAGATCGACAAGGCGCATCCAAAGATCCTCGACAAGTTCCTCCAGATCCTCGAAGACGGCCGGCTCACCGACGGCCAGGGCGTCACCACGTACTTCTCCGAGTGCGTCCTGGTCTTCACCTCCAACCTCGGCATCATGATCCCCGACCCGGCAGATCCGACGGGCAGGCGCAAGATCAAGAGCATCGGCCCGGACGACTCGTATCTCGAGATGAACCGCAAGGTGAGCGCGGCCATCAAGGAGCACTTCCTGATCGAGCTCGGCCGCCCGGAACTGCTCAACCGCTTCGGAGACAACATCGTGGTGTTCCGCTCCATCGACAAGGGCGTGGCGTCGGAGATCTTCGACATCCAGCTGGAAAACGTCATCCAGCGCGTGCGCGACACCCAGCGCGTGGAGGTGACGGTGGACCCCGCCGTCGAACTCGCCCTGCGCAAGATCTGCACCACCGACGAGATCCTGCTCAACGGCGGACGGGGCGTGGGCAACACGCTGGAGTCCTGTTTCATCAACCCGCTCGGCCGCGCGCTCTTCGATGGCAACGTCGCCGCGGGCTCCTCGTGCCGCGTCGTCGGGCTCAAAGCCGAGGACGGCACCTACACCCTGGTGCTGTCATGAGGCGGAAATGCCCGCGCTGCTCGTTCGTCACCGACGACGACTCGATCACGAAGTGCCGCAGGGATCACTCCGTCCTCGTGGAGGCGGGGACGTCCGTCCTGAGAGTGGCGTTCGCCAACGGCGTCACGGTGGAGATCGCGCCAGGCGACGAGGTGCGTTTCGGACGCGACCCCGACTGGTCCGACCACGCCGAGTGGCTGCAGGAGTTCGCCAAGGTGTCACGCAGGCACGCCACCGTGGGGTTCCGGACGGGCGGCACGGCGTGGGTGATGGTGGAGAGCGACTCGCGCAACCTCACCTACGTCGGTTCCACGCCGATCGCCAAAGGTCGCTCGATCACCCTCGACGACGGATGCACGCTGCGGTTCTCGCGCAAGCTGTCCGCCACCGTGACCATCGAGACAGGGGACGACCTGTGAGCCCGTACGCGGAAGATCTCTCCCTGGCCCTCGCCTACATCTCGCACGGAGGTACGCCGGAGGAGCGTGACCGGGTCATCGAGCGATTCGAGAAGATCGCCGCCACGGAGGACCTGCCTGACAGGTTCGCGCCGGTCGCCCATCTCATCCTCGGCATCATGCTCATGCTGCGGGTGGTCCACATCCCGCTCGGCCCGTCTCTCAGCATCGCGGAGCTGTTCGAGAAGCCCCCTTCCGTGGCCGACCTGACGGACGAACGTGTACGGTCCGACCTGCTGCGGGCCCGCGCGAGCCTGGCACGCGGCGTGGACGGCAGCGATGACCTGCCGGAGCAGGTGCGATCCTTCGCCGTGCTGCTGACCGCGATGGCATGCCTGCTCGAAACCGCGGACTCCACATTCGACCCTGCCTCCATGTCCGAGCTGCTCGGCCAGGCGTTGTCCCAGGTGACACCCGGGAACGCCGGCCATACCGAACTGGCGGCGCTCGCCGCCTGGTCGAAGGCGTCAGCGGGCATCGAGGCGGGCCTGCCGGCCGACACCGTCCTCGCGGAGCTGGACGGCCCGCTGAGCGCACTGGGAGAGGGGCATCTGCTCCGCCCGATGGTCCTCGCCGAGCTGGCGGTCGATCTCGCGAAACGTGGCGAGACCAGCGGCTGCGCGGCAGATCTGGCGGCGGCTGCCACGATCATGACGAGCGCCTGGACGGATTTCGGCCCGCACCGGGATCACCCGCTGTGGTCGCAGTCGCTGCGCAGGACGGCGGGCATCACGCTGACGCGCGCGGTGACCACCTCCGACCCCGCGGACATCGATGAGGCGCGGCGACTCGCGGACCTGGTGCTCGACCTGCCGGAGGACGTCCCCTCCAACCGGTTCCTCGTCGGGATGGCCCGCCTCCTGATCGCCTACCGCGACGGTGACCACGAGGCGTACAGCCCGGCCATCGACGACCTGGCGAGCGCGGCCGGGCAGATCGACCAGGATCACGAGATGTGGCCGGTGGCACTGGCGATGCTCGGCGCGACCCTGAGCGACGAATGGCTGCGCCGGGGTGGTCTGGAGAACACCGAGGCGGCCGACGTCTATCTACGGCTGGCCCGCGAGCACTTACAGGCCGTCACCGACCTGGACCAGCCGGGCGGCAGGGATCTCCTGGTCATCCGCGGGCTGTCCGGGCTTCTCCGCACCCTGCACGGTCCCCCCGACGTCGATCGGCTGGGCCTGGCGATCACCGACCTCGCCGAGGCCGTCGCGGGACTTCCGGACGGGCATCTGCTGCACAGCAGGCTCCTCAACGGCCTCGGAACCGCGATGGCGATGCGTGGCTCGGCCAGCGGCGACATGGACGAGGTCAGGAAGGGCGCCAAGCTGGTGACGGAGGCGGCACGACGCGGCACCCCCGTCTCAGGCGGCCAGGCCAGCATGATCGCCGCGGGCGGGCTCGCCGCACTGCTGGTCGGCGCGCTCGACCAGGACAGGACCACGATGGCCGAGGGCGTCGCGCTCCTTCGGACGGCAGCCGGCAATCCCGGCTACCTGCCGGGGGAACAGGTCCGCCTGCATCGTGGCCTGGGCAACGCCCTGGTCAGCATGCACGATCTCACCGACGAGCCCGACTGCCTGAACGAGGCGGTGGACGCGCTCACCGCCGCGGCGGACCTCGTCAGCGCGGATGCGGCCAATCCGAGCTCTGGTGGGTTACTGCGCGATCTGGCCGTCACCCTCCACAAGCGCGGTGCGGCCGGCGACACCCTCCTGGCCGTGGAGACCGGCCTGAGGTCGCTTGCCGCGTTCGAGGAGGAGGTGCTGCTGCAGACCGGTGCCGAGCACGGCCTGGCCGTCGCGCGAGGGATCGCCGAGTTCGCCCGCGAGGTGGCTGGCTGGTGCCAGGAGCTCGGCGACGATGTGAGCGCGCTGATCGCCCTCGAACGCGGGCGCGGGCTCGTTCTCAACGCCGCCACAGCCGCCGCGAACGTCCCTGACGTGCTACGCGCCGCGGGACATCATCGGCTGGCCGACCAGTGGCAGCACAGCAATGGCGGACTGACCATCCCCTGGCACACGCTGGAGCGGCGCGAACACGGCGAGCTGATCGACCTGCTCATGTCGGCCGGCAGTGCGCCGATCCCCAGCGACCTACGGCACCGGGTACTCGTCGAGCTCGATCGCGCGGGACATCGCGCGTTGCCCGCGCCGTCGCCCGCGACCATGGCAGCGGCGCTCCGCGCCGTGGACATGGACGCGCTGGTCTACCTCATACCGAACGGGGAGGGATCGGTGGCTCACCTGCTCGTGCTGCGGTCCGGCGGCTGCTTGGAGAGACTGGCTGTGGCTGACAACGGGCCGCCAACACCGGACGACCGCGAGGCGCTGTGTGACTGGGCAGGCGCCACGGTCATGGCTCCCCTCCTCAAGACAGCACGCACATGGTCGGACGGGAGACCTCCTCGCCTAGTGCTGGTCGCCCTGGACGCGCTCGGCTCGATCCCCTGGCACGCCGCACGATGGGACGGGCGGCACGCCTGTCAGGACGCCGTCATCTCCTTCATCGCCTCCGGTCGCCAGCTCGCGGACGTCGCCAGGCGATCCCCGCGCCCGCCCGACGCGGACGCGGTGCTGGTCGCGAATCCCACCTGGGACCTGCTGAACGCGGACGCGGAGGTCCGCGCGCTTCGCGCCGCGCACTATCCGTTCGCCCGCGTGTACGGCCCCGCGCAACAGGACGCGGCCGGCCCTGGGCGCCCCGACGACGTGCTGGCGCACCTGCCGTCCCGCGACCGGCTCGGCGCCTCGCTCCTTCACCTGGCCTGCCACGCGTGGACGGGAGAGAGCCCCGAGCGGTCATTCCTGAAGCTCGCCGCCTCCCACCGGTCCAAGGAGTCGTACGAGCGGCTCGAGATCAGTGAGGTGGTACGACAAGGGCTCGGCCGCCCTCCGGACGCGCCAGGCGGGTTGGTCGTGCTGTCCTCCTGCTGGTCCGACCGGACCGTCGAAGCGCACGACGAAGCGCTCACCCTGGCCACCGCGTTCCTGGCTGCGGGGGCGGCGACCGTGGTCGGCAGCCGATGGCAGGTCAGCGACCTGCGGACGGCCGGCCTGATGTTCATGTTCCACCGCTTTCTGCTCACCGAGCCGCCGGCCGACGCACTGAGGCTCGCGCAGCTGTGGATGCTGGACGCAGATCGCACCTACCCGGACGAGATGCCCGCACGGCTGCGCGAGGACCTGGAAGAAGTGGACCTGACCGAGGTACACGCATGGGCCGCCTTCACTCATCAGGGGATGTGAAAGATGGATCCTGTACTCGTGGCGTTCGCCACTCACTGGGAGGACATCCACACGACTGTCACCGCCGAACAGTCGTCCGACCTCGACGAGCTGGCCGCGGAGCTGGCCGGCGCGTCCCGCCGGGAGGCTCAGCTGAGGGTGCGCTACCTGATGGCGGAACTGCTCGGCAACGCGCTGCCCCCCGGGCATCTCGTCCGGAGAGCCATCCGGGACGGCGAGCGGGGCGAGGACATCGAGACGGTCGACCTGGAGGACAGCGTCGCCCTGCTCACGCTCACGTCGGTCCGGCGATCGTCCAGGCTCGCGAAACTCGAACTGCTCGCCGAACCGGGTTACACCGTCGACGAGGTGCGTGCCCGTGGCGCCGACCCGGATCTCGACGGGCTGCTCCGCCTTCCGACGCCGGAGGGTGGGCAACGACTGCCCGCCTTCCAGTTCACCGAGTCAGGCGCGGTTCCACCGGTGATCATCGAGATCAACGAGCTGTTGCGGTCGGCTGATGACCCGTGGGGCGTGGCCGACTGGTGGCTGCGCGGTAACAGCTGGCTCGGCGGCGTTCCCGCGGAGTTGCTGGCGTCCACCTCATCCGAGGAACTGCTGAGGGCAGCGCGTGCCGTACGAGGGGAGGAATGACATGGGTTTGGAGCTTCCGCCCCTCGACCACGACGTCTCCCCGCTCGGGTACCTTCTGGCGCCGGACACCATCCTGTGGCGTGTGCACACCAAGGGCAGAGTGCCTGGGGGATTCAAGCCGTCCGCCCTGGCGTCAGGTCGCTTCGACTGTACGGACGACGACCCGTACCCGTCGCTCTATCTGGCCTTCGACGAGCCGACCGCGCTCACGGAAGTGTTGTTGCGCAGCGTGCCCTTCGGGCGGCGCGGGCATCGGTATCTGCCCTATGAGACCGTGCGGAACCGGCAGATCTCCGCTGTGCGCACTACTCGGGAGCTGCGGCTGGTGGATCTGCGCTCGGGCAGGGCACTCGCGGCGGCCTGCCAGGACGAGTGGCTGGTGCATTGCGAGGAACGCCACTTCGGGCATACCCGCCAGTGGGCGTCGTGGCTTCGTGAACGCGATCCGGCAGCGAGCGGGTTCGTCTGGTGGACTCGACGCAATCTGAGCAAGGCCAGCATGGTGCTGTTCGGCGACAGGCCCACCTTTCTCGAGCCCGCCCACCTGCCCACCGTCGAACTCGGCACCGAGGGCGGGCTGGTCCAGGTCAACGAATGGTTACGGCAGTTTCGCGCATCGGTCGCCTGGCCCAAGGAAGATCCAGACTGGTGATGCGCCCGGCGAACGCGGCGGCTGGGGCGTATGCGGCACAAGCCTCGCCCCAGCGCCACGTCAGGTCGGCCACCAGGCACGCGGGCGGCTCGTCTCCTACGTCACGGCCGCCGAGCAGGGCCAACGCGCCTGTCACGTAAGCGGCGGCCAGGCACGGCAGAGCGGCGAACTCGCCAGTGTGGTCGCCCGCCGCTCGTGCGCAGCGCTCCGCCAGCCCCTCCCTGAGCCACCAGGCCTCGTCCTGATCACCTTCCAGCACGCAGGTCACCAGCGCGACGATCTCCACCGCCATGGCGTACGCCTCGGCGGTGAGCAGCCCGGCGCCGAACTCGACGTCGTGCTCGCCCGCCGCGAGATGGTCGAGATGCGCCGCCTCGTGGATGCCACGCCATACCCGGCTCCGCGCCGGAACGACCGGACGCGGGGCCACGACCAGCGCGGGCTCGTCCGTCGGCAACCGCAGCCACGCCCGCCACAGCGCGCCCGCGCATTCCGTGCCGTCCAGGAGGACAGGTACCGATCCCGGTGTCGGGCGATGCCGCCGACCCCAGGCGAGCTCCTCTGTGGCGCTCATGTTCCGCCCGGGACCCGGCTCCCGCAGCTGTACGGCCCGCAGGAAGGCTCGCAGCGCCGCACTCGCGGCGGCGACGGCCGGGTCTCTGGGCAACGGCGCGATCGTCCCCGCCCGGGGATATCCGGCGGGAACGGGGCCGGCCCTCGCGCGGAGGGCCACCAGCCGCCTGGCCGGTGGGCCACCGTTGGGTATCGAATGTTCCCGTACGACCTCGTCGAGGCCGCCGAAGGGGAGGCGGAGGACGGCGCAGGCCAGGGCGACCTCGGCCCACCCGCGTACCGTCCACACGGACGCCTCCAGGCCGTCGGCGGGCACTCGGGTGGCCCGCCACGCCGCGCTCCGCACCCAGGTCAGGTCCACAGCCGCACCCTCAGCAGCAGCCGGCCGCGATCGGTGAACCCGGTCCTGGCGTGGAGAGCCCGGTGATTGTCGATCAGGAGCAGGTCGCCGGCGCGCTGCTCGATGGTCGTCGCATCCGCGTCCTGAAGGCAGGCGGCGAAGGCCCGGCCGGCCTGCAGGACCTGACGCGGCAGATCGGGCGCCAGCGTGTCGGCCCGCCAGCGCACCGTGCCGTCTCCGGCGAACACCGGCGCCCGCCAGGCAGGCGCCGTGTGCTCGTAAGGCGCAGGTGGTCGCCAGAACCAGCACGGCTCGGACAACAAGCGCCTGTTGACGGCGGAAAGGGCCTCGGCTCGGTCGGCCGCGGCGCGCGCGGAGAGGAGCATCGAATCGCCCCCGTCACGGGCGGGCCGTACGACGAAGAGACAGACCAGCGGTTCCGGATCCCGGTGGTACTGCGCGTCCGTGTGGAATGCGGCAGGCCCGGCACGCAGCGAGAACGTGGCCGCGGGATCGCCGAGCGACGGCCGCACCGGCCAGACGGCCCGACCGCCGTCACGGGTGGAGGGCCGCCCGAACCGCGCCGCCAGCGCGAGCACCTCGGACGGCACGGGACGGCCCTCCTTCATGAAGGGGACGCCTCGTGCGAGCCCCCATCCCTGCTGCTTCAGCTCCGCGCGAACCCGCTCGACCTCCATACCATCCAGTCGACCAGCGCCCCCGGGCGCGCTCCGGGCGAGATCCGGGCGAACCCCGGGTCAATGCCGGCGATCTCCTGAGAGGATGACTTCGGGAGGTTTCCATGGAGGTCCCGCGCCACGACCTCGACCCGTTGGTTGCCGAGTTACGGACGCTTCGGGAAAAGGGTCTGCTCCGGATCCGCCACCACCCGTTTCCCGCGTTGACAAGGGCGGGCGAAGCGCTCGGCATGGCCGTCGACCAGCTGCTCGAACACGTCGTGAGCAGGCTCGACGGCCAGCTCGCCGACGCGACCGCCTACACGCTCGGCACAGCCGCCGGCACGCGGGACTGGGCCGCCCAAGACCGCAGGCGACGAGCGGCCTCGCTGTACGGCGTCACGCCGGAACGGTTCCGCAAGCAGCAGGAGATCCTCATCCTGGAGAACGTCGCGCAGGAGATCCTGAACCTGCTCGCCACGGCCCGCCCGGTCGACATGGAGGTCGGCGCCAGCCTCCCCTTGCGGGTGGGCAACTCGCGGGTCACTGTGCACCATCGCGCGGCGGAGAGCCTCTGCGACATCGACGTGATCACTTCGTCCGAGAACATCTACTTGGAGATGTCCAAGTCGTACAAGTCGTCCTTGTCGGCTTGCCTCCGCAAAGCCGCAGCCGTCCGAGACGACGCCGGCGCGGTGATCGACGACGTCCTGCCCAGGGAGCTGCGCGAGTGGATGCGCTCCCACAAGCGGGAGGGCGGCACCGTCGCGGCAGGCACTGTCGTGCCGACGTCCTCGGGAGAACTGCGGCACCAGGGCATCCGGCAGATCTACCACGCGGCCGTCGTAGCACCTGGCGAGGGCGGCAACAGCTACGACGTCGAGCCGAGCGCGATCATGCGGGCGGTGCGGAACGTGTTCACCCTGGCCAGGCAGAACGGCGCGCGTTCCGTCTGCCTCCCGCTGTTCGGCGCGGGACGCGGCGGGCTGGACCCGGTGGTGGCGTTCTCGCATCTGTGGCCCCAGCTCGCCCGCGAGCTGGGAGGGCCTTGCGCGATCCACCTGGTGGCGCGCAGCGACCGCGGCCTCGCAGCCATCCTCAGCGGTCTCCGCCGCGCGAACGACACGTCCGCCTGAGCCTGCCCGCCACCTGCGGGTCAGCGGGGTCGTCTTCGGGCAGCGCGGATGCGGGAGAGGATCTTGACGGTCTGGGCCGGCGCGGGTTGCCAGCCGCGTTCGATGAGCGCGTTCGCGACGGCCTCGACCAGGTCGCCGGTACGAGCGGGAATGACGTCCCTGCGTACGGGGATGACACGCCAGCCCTGGCCCCGAAGCTCGGCTCGCCGGATCTTGTCCCTCCTGCGGTCGGCGGACGACGTGTGGTGCTCGTGACCGTCGTATTCGACCGCCACCCGGTAGGGCTCCCAGCCGAGGTCAAGGTAGGCGACCCTGTCGCCGCCAAGGCCGACTCTGATCTGGGTGGTGGGTTTGGGGAGCCCGCCGTCGACCAGGACGACGCGGAGCCAGCTCTCCCGGGGTGAGGCAGCACCGCGGTCGGTGAGGCTGAGGATCTCACGCACGCGCCAGAACGGGTGGACCGCAAGGTCGTCCAGTTCGACACCGCGGCGGAGGAACTGGTCGAGCAGCGTGACGGCCTCGACCTTGGGCAGGCAGCGAGCGCAGTCGAGGGCTGTGCGCAGGGGTGTGGTGAGCCGTACGCCCCGGTGATGGGTGATGTCGACCGGGGTGAGGTGTTCGACGAAGGTGGCGCAGCCGGGGATCTCAAGAGGCGCGGGGACGATGAGCTCCACCGGCCAGTCGTCTTCCGACGAGCTGAAGGGCAGGGCACTGAGGCCCCAGACGTGGGCGGCCGTCCGGCGGCAGGCGACCGCCGCCGGTGCGACGGTGGTGTAGAGGCGGGCTCGGGTGAGGAGGGGCGGTTCCACGCGTCATGGATGCGAGGGA
Organism: Nonomuraea sp. NPDC050556; assembly: GCF_044457355.1. Lineage (NCBI taxonomy): Bacteria > Bacillati > Actinomycetota > Actinomycetes > Streptosporangiales > Streptosporangiaceae > Nonomuraea > Nonomuraea sp. NPDC050556. The sequence continues at coordinate 1,004,462 of NZ_JBITGU010000004.1, forward strand.
AGCACTGCACGTCCGCGGACCGAGCGGCGTTCTGTGGACAGGGAGCCCCTGTCCACAGGGCACGCCGGGCGGCTGTCGGTTAGGGCCAGGAGGAGTCCTGGTCGGGGTCGCCGCCGGTGGACAGGAGGTTGATGTCGGATTCGACCATCATGGCGATCAACTCCTCGAAGGACACCACCGGTTCCCACCCCAGTTGCACCCTCGCCTTCTTCGGGTCTGCGCACAACAAGTCAACCTCGGCCGGCCGGTGCAGGGTCTGGTCGCACACCACATACTGCTCCCAGTCCAACCCCGCCGCCGTGAAGGCCGCCTCCACCAGTTCACGTACGGACTGGGTGCGGCCGGTGCCGATCACGTAGTCCTCGGGCGTCGAAGCCGTGAGCATCAGGTGCATCGCGCGGACGTAGTCTCCGGCATACCCCCAGTCCCGCCGTGCCTCCATGTTGCCCAGTCGCAGTTCCGTCGCCAGGCCCAGCTTGATCCTGGCCACCCCCAGCGTCACCTTGCGGGTCACGAACTCGGCCCCGCGCCGAGGCGACTCGTGGTTGAACAGGATCCCGGACACGGCGTACATGCCGTACGACTCCCGGTAGTTCTGGGTGAGGAAATGCCCATAAGCCTTGGCCACGCCGTACGGCGAGCGAGGGTGGAAAGACGTGCGCTCGTTCTGCGGCGTCTCGCTCACCTGCCCGAACATCTCAGACGACGAAGCCTGATAAAAGCGGATTTGGTCGGCGCCGGACACCGTTCGCGACGAGGAAATGCCGGAACACACCCGGATCGCCTCAAGCATGCGCAGCACGCCCATCCCGGTGACCTCGGCGGTGAGCTCGGCCTGTTCCCACGACATCGGCACGAAGGAGATCGCGCCGAGGTTGTAGACCTCGTCCGGCTGCACCCGCTCGACGGCGGAGATCAGCGACCCCTGATCCAGCAGGTCCCCGCGCACCACCTGGACTTCGGTCAGGAGCTTGCGCATCCGCGACACGCGCGGATTGGCCTGCCCTCGGGCGAGCCCCCAAACCTCGTACCCCTCGGCGAGCAGATGCTCAGCCAGATAGGAGCCGTCCTGACCGGTAATGCCAGTGATCAGAGCGCGCCTGGCCAACGGGGCCTCCAACTTTCCAGGAGTAGAACGTGTTCCACCGAACGACGTTCGGTCATGCTAACGTCGCAGATCGCACGGTGTGAGCCTGCCGGTAGGCACAATTCCACATGACCTACCGAATGGTAGCCTTTTCCGACTAAGGTCATCTTCACGGTACACGCCCGTCTCAGGGTGCCTACCGGGGCGGAGAAAGGGGTGTCCGTGGACGACTCGCTACGGATCGCACTGCTGTCCTACCGCAGCAAGCCGACCTGTGGCGGGCAGGGCGTCTACCTCCGTCATCTGAGCCGCGAACTCGTCGCGCTCGGACATCACGTGGAGGTCTTCTCCGGCCAGCCGTACCCGGAACTCGACGAGGGCGTGGTCCTCAACAAGGTCCCCAGCCTCGACCTGTATCGCGACGAGGACCCGTTCCGCACGCCGAAGCTGCACGAGTACCGCGACTGGATCGACTGGCTCGAGGTCGGCACGATGTGGACCGCGGGCTTCCCCGAGCCGCTGACGTTCACGCTCAGGGCGTACCGCGAGATCAAGAAGCGCCAGAGGGACTTCGACGTCGTCCAGGACAACCAGACCCTCGGGTACGGCCTGCTGGGCATCCAGAAGTTGCTCCCCGTCGTCGGCACGATCCACCACCCGATCAGCGTCGACCGCCGCATCGAGCTCGAAGCCGCCAAGGGCTGGAAGAAGCTCACGATGCGCCGCTGGTACGGCTTCGTGAAGATGCAGGCCAAGGTCGCGCCGAAGCTCAGCCCGATCCTGACGGTCAGCGAGTCGTCGCTGGCGGACATCCACCGCGACTTCAACGTCCCGCAGGCCAACATGCGCCTGATCCCCCTCGGCGTAGACACCCGATATTTCCACCCCCGCCCCGAAAAAGCGCGGAAAAAGGGCAGCATCGTCGCCGTCGCCAGCGCTGACTCCCCGATGAAGGGCGTCGCCACGCTCCTCAGAGCGGTCGCCAAGCTGGCCACCGAGCGCGACGTCACGCTGACAGTGGTGAGCAAGCCCACCCCCGGCGGCCCCACCGAGCAGCTCGTCCAGGAGCTCAGCCTCCAGGACCGGGTGAAGTTCGTCCACGGCATCTCCGACGACGAGCTCGGCGAGCTCATCGCCACCTCCGAGATCTCGGTGGTGCCCAGCCTTTACGAGGGTTTCTCGCTGCCCGCCGTGGAGCACATGGCCTGCGCGACCCCGCTGGTCGCCTCCAGGACGGGCGCGCTGCCCGAGGTGGTCGGCGACGCGGCCGTCCAGGTCAAGCCGGGCGACGCCGAAGAGCTGGCCGCCGTCCTCAGACGGCTGCACGACTCCCCCGAGGAGCGCGAGCGGGTGGGCAAGGCCGGATACGACCGGGTCATGGAGCGCTACACCTGGCACGTCGTCGCGAAAAAGACCGTCGAGGCCTATCGAGAGGCCATTGAGGAGTACGGCAAGTGCTGACCGTGGACTTCGCCCGGCTGCCCGTCGGGCCCGGAGTGCGGGTGCTCGACCTCGGCTGCGGCGGTGGCCGCCACGCCTTCGAGGTGTTGCGCAGAGGCGCCGACGTGGTCGCCTTCGACATGGACCAGACGGAGCTCGACAACGTCGCGGCGATGTTCGTGGCCATGGACAAGGGCGGCGAGGTGCCGATCGGCGCCACCGGCGAGACCGTCCAGGGCACGGCGCTGGAGATGCCGTTCGAGGACGGCAGCTTCGACCGGGTGATCGCGGCCGAGGTCATGGAGCACATCCCGGACGACATGGCGGCGATGCGGGAGATCTTCCGCGTGCTCAAGCCGGGCGGCACGGCGGCGATCACGGTGCCCGCGTTCCTGCCCGAGCGGATCTGCTGGGCGCTGGACGAGGACTACCACACGGCCCCCGGCGGACATGTCCGGATCTACACTCTGGCCGAGCTCAGCGCCAAGCTGAAGTCCACCGGCTTCGAGATCGGCCCGCACCACCACGCGCACGGACTGCACGCGCCGTACTGGTGGATCAAGTGCGCGGTCGGCGTCAACAACGACGACCACCCGCTGGCCAAGGCGTACCACGAGCTGCTCGTGTGGGACATCATGAAGCGCCCGGCCGCCACCAGGATCGCGGAAGCCGTACTCAACCCGCTGATCGGCAAGAGCGTGGTGTTGTACGTCAGGAAGCCTGCGTGATTTCGGAGGACGAGGTCCTCCAGACCGCCAAGAGCATCGCGGCGATCCAGGGGGCCGATGGTGGCGTGCCCTGGCCGGAAGGGCACGTCGACGCCTGGAACCACGTCGAGTGCCTGATGGCCATGGCGGTGGCAGGCCTCACCGACGAGGTCAAAAGGGGCTACGAGTGGCTCCAGACCCATCAGCGCGCCGACGGATCCTGGGCAGCCAAGATCCTCAACGGCGAAGCCACAGAAGCCAACGGCGAGTCCAACCATGCCGCCTATGTGGCCGTAGGCGTCTGGCACGACTTCCTCATCACCGGCGAGGTCGCCGACGCCCGCTGGGACATGGTCAAAAGGGCCCTCGACTACGTCGTCGGCCTGCAGACCGAGCGCGGCGAGATCGTCTGGGAGCGCGACAAGGACGGCAAAGCCTCCGGGTACGCCCTCCTGACCGGCTGCTCCTCCATCCACCAGGGCCTGCGCTGCGGCGTGCTCCTGGCGGAACGGCTCGACGACCCCCAGCCCCACTGGGAGCTGGCCGCCGACAAGCTCGGCCACGTGCTGAGGACCACCCCCGAGGCGTTCGCCGACAAGAGCCGCTTCTCGATGGACTGGTACTACCCGGTGCTCGGCGGCGCCGTCAGAGGCCGCCAGGCCGTGGAGCTGATCGACCGCGAGTGGAACACGTTCGTGGTGCGTGACCTGGGCATCCGCTGCGTCTCCGACCAGCCGTGGGTGACCGGCGCCGAGACGTGCGAGCTCGTCCTGGCCCTCGACGCGATCGGCGACACCGGCCGCGCCAAGGCCCTCTTCAACGACATGCAGCACCTCAGGCACGAGGACGGCTCGTACTGGACCGGCTGGCAGTTCGCCAACCACAAGCACTTCCCGCACGAACGCTCGGGCTACACCGCCGCAGCCGTCATCCTCGCCGCCGACGCGCTCCTGGAGATCACCCCCGCAGCGGGCATCTTCCGCGACCTAGGTAAAGCGCACCAGCACGCGTAGCCCGCCGCCGGGGTTGGCCGTCGCGGTCACCGAGCCGAAGTGCGCACGCACGATGGAGGCCACGATCGACAACCCCAGCCCGGTGCCCTCCCCCGGCTGGTGCCTGCGCGCGGCGAGCCGCCTGAACGGCTCGAAGAGCAGGGGTACGGACGCGTCCGGGACGACAGGCCCCGTGTTGACCACTTCCAGCACGCCGTCCGCCACCCGGACGTCGACCCGCCCGTCCGGCCTGTTGTAGGTGACGGCGTTGGCGACCAGGTTGTTCACCAGGTGGCGCAGCAGGATCGGGTCCCCCGACACCACCGCAGGCTCCAGATCCGTAAATATCGGGGTTTCTGTGATGACGCCGGCGACCACGTCGGCCACCACGGCGTCGAGCTTCACCTCCTCCCACGCGTCGAGCCCCTGAGCGCTCCCCGCCAGGAGCAGCAGCCCCTCGATGAGCCGCTCGTTCCCGTCAACCACCGTCAGCAGCTCGTCCCGCACCCGCGCCACCTTGACGTGGTCGGTGGGGTCGGCCAGCCCGATCTCCAGCGCCGCCCGGTGCACGGTCAGCGGCGTGCGCAGCTCGTGCGCCGCGCTGGCGACGAACCGGCGCTGCGCCGCCATCACCGACTCCAGCCGGTCGAGCATCTGGTCGAAGGTGTCGGCGAGCAACTTGAGCTCGTCGGGCGGCGACTGGAGCGCGATCCGCTCGTGCAGGTTCTCCGCCGACAACCGGCGGGCCGTGGCGGTGATCGCGTGCACCGGCCGCAGCGCCTTGCCCGCCATCCACCAGGCCAGCGACACGGTGATCGCCGCGAAGAGCGCGAGGGCGAGGGCGCTCAGGCCGACCAGCTGGACCGCCGGGTTCTCCCAGAACCCGATCTCCTTCACCTCTCCTTTGAAGCCCTCGGGAAAGCTGCCGTCGCGCACGTAGAGCTCGGGTGGCGGCGCCTCCTCGGTCTGGATGGCGATCTTGGCGCCGAAGATCGGGGTCAGCGTGCCCAGCAGCACGAGGCAGAGCGCGATCAGGCAGAGGCTCGACACCACGAGCATCCCGCCGTACAACGCGGTCAGCCTGGCTCTGACGGTCAGCCTGCTCATGGGATGCGGTACCCGGCGCCGGACACGGTCTCGATCGCGGGCGGGTCGCCCAGCTTGCCGCGTAACTTGCTCATCGTGACGCGCACGATGTTGCTGTGATAGCCGACCTCTTCCTCCCACACCGCGTCGATGAGGTCGTCGACGCTGACCACCGCGCCGTCCGCGCGCATCAGCGTCTCCAGCACCGCGAACTCCTTGCGCGCCAGGTGCAGGTAGCGGCCGTCCCTGGCGGCCTGCCGCCGGGAGACGTCCAGCGTGATCCCGGCCCGCTCGATGACCGGCGGCAGCGGTAGTACGGCCCTGCGCCCCAGGTTGAGCACCCGGGCCACGAGCTCGTCGTAGTGGAACGGCTTGGGCAGGTAGTCGTCGGCGCCCAGGTGCAGCCCGGAGACCCGGTCGCGGATGTCGCCCGAGGCGGTGAGCATCAGCACGCGGGTGATCAGCCTCCGGCGTACGACCTCCTTGCACACCTCGTCACCGTGCAGCCCGGGTAGGTCCCTGTCGAGGACGACCACGTCGTACGCGCCGCCCTCGAGCCGGTCGAGCGCGTCCTGCCCGTCGTGGACCACGTCGACGGCGAGGGCCTGCTTGCGCAGCCCGTCGGCCACGAGTTCGGCCAGGAACTGCTGATCCTCGACCACGAGTACGCGCATAGGGCGAAGCGTAGGCGAAAGAAGCTTTCGGAAATGTAAGCAAATCAGGTGAGAGAAGCGAAACATCGGTCGGTGGAATTCTCCCTGCCATGCCGAGGATTCTGATTGCTTTCGCAGCCATAGCGGTGCTCTCCGGCTGCGCCTCCACTCCCCAGAATGCGCAGACCACGCAGTCGCCCGCCGCCCAGCAGCCCGAGCGCAGCGAGAAGATGCGCCAGCTCGAAGCCGTCAAGGCCGCGTGCATGAAGGACAAGGGCTTCGACTACCACCCGATGATCATGAATATGAAGCAGGCCACGGCCGCCGACGTCAAGCGCATCTCCGGCGACTACGCGGCGATGAAGGAGTCGCGCGCAAAGGAGGGCTACGGCGTCTTCTACATCTTCGTCCACCCCGACGCGCGGAACATCCAGAAGGTGGATCCCGGCGGCAAGGACGCCAGGCCCATGGACAAGACCCAGGCCCAGGCCATGGAGAAGGCGGAGCACGAGTGCGAGCGCAAGGCGGTCAAGCAGGTGCTCAACCGTGACCTGGGCAACGCGCGCAACGCGTTCGACATGGCCCAGAAGCTCGTCGAGGCGGCCAGGAAGCGGGAGCTGGACGGCGACCCCGAGCTGGCCTCGCTCGCGGCGACGTTCGGCCAGTGCATGAAGGCCAAGGGCTACAAGGTCACGCAGCTCAACCCGACCTCGGTCGAGGGCCGCGGGCGCACGCTGTTCGCGTCCCAGATCCCCGGGGTCAAGGAGGTCGAGAACGGCGGGCAGAGCATCATGATCGGCGGCGAGGCCCCCGAGCTGACGCCCGCCCAGGCGCAGCCGTACCTCGACAGGGAGATCAAGGACGCGCTCGACGACCTGGAGTGCGGCAAGGACTTCTACGCCAAGTACCTGCCCAAGAAGGAGAAGATCGACGACCGCGTCCAGAAGGAGATCGGCCTGTGAGACGGCCGCGCCTGCGGCTGGCGATCGCGGCGGTGGGCGTCGTCGCCATCGCGGGGGCCGGATGGGCGGTGGGACGCGGGTTACGTTCTCCGGCCGAGGAGGCCCTGTCGCGCCAGCCGCCCAAAGCCTCCCTGATCACCGCGAACGTCACGCGCCAGAAGCTGGTCAGCCAGGTCACCACGAACGGCGTCCTCGCGTACGGCTCGCCCCAGCCGGTGTCCCTCGCCGGAGCGGTCGGGACGTCAGGGGGTACGGCGGGCGGCGGCGGGGAGACCCAGCGCGTCACCCGCGCCCCGCGCAAGGGGAGGATCACCGCGGGCAAGGTGCTGATGGAGGTGAACGGCAGGCCGGTGTTCGCGCTGCGCGGCAAGGTGCCGATGCACCGCACGCTGGCCCCCGGCACGACGGGCGCCGACGTCAAGCAGCTGCAGAAGGACCTGCACGCACCGGTCACCGGCGTCTTCGACCAGGCGACGGCGGCAGCCGTACGGACCTGGTATGCCAGGAAGGGCTACAAGCCGCAGGAGCCCAGCCTGTCCGACAGCCAGACCAGGGACCAGCTGACCAAGGCCGTGCAGGACGCCAAGCAGGCGCTCGCCACCGACCTCCAGTCGCTGGACACGGCCAAGGACCTGCGGCTCCTGAGGACCAAGCTGGCCGACGCCAGGAGCGGGCAGACCCAGGCGCAGAAGGCCGTCTCGGAGACCGAGGCGCTCGAAGCCCTGCCCGAGGACCTGCAGAAGCTCTCCGACCTGCGCAAGAACGTACGGCAGGCGGAGGAGGAGCTGCTGGCGGCCCAACAGGCGCTGAAAGCGGCCCAGCCGACGGCCACCCCCACCCCCACGGCCACCCCGGACAACAGCCTGCTCGAGCTCAAGGTGTCCAACGCCAGGACGAACCTCCAGGCGGCCCGCGACAGCCTGGCGGCCGCCCAGGAGCAGGCGGCCAGGAACCTGGACGCGAAGCTCACCGAGTTGCGCAAGGCCGTCTCGCTGGCCCACCAGGAGGTCCTGGCCGCCGAGCAGGCGCTCAAGCAGGCCAAGGCGACCTCCCCGCTGAAGATCAAGATCGCCGGTGACCGGACGAACCTGGCCACGGCCAGGGCGACGCTGGCCACCTACCTCAGCTCGCACGGTGTCACCGTCCCCCCGGGCGAGGTGCTGTTCTTCCCCACCCTCCCGGCCCGCCTGGACAAGGTGTACGCCAAGACCGGCCTGGTCGTCGGCGAGAAGGTCGGCACCGTGACCGCCTCCACCTACGCGATCACCGCGACGGTCGCAAGGGAGGAGGCGGAGCTGCTCAAGGTCGGCATGGAGGCGTTGTTCGAGGACCCGGCGGGCAAGAAGTACCCGGCCACGGTCACCAAGCTCGGCGCCGTCAGCGACACCACCTCGGTCTGGATCACCCCGAACTCCGACCAGGGCCTGAAGGGCCTGCTCGGCAGCGCCCTGACCACCAGGATCTCGGTGGGCAGCACGTCGGGCGAGGTGCTGACCGTGCCCGTCGCGGCGCTCGTCACCTCGGCGGACGGCTCGCCGTACGTGAAGGTGGAAACCCAGCCGGACCAGGTGCGCAAGGTCGAGGTGAAGACCGGGCTGACCGCGGGCGGCTTCGTCCAGGTGATCTCGTCCGAGCTCGAGGTGGGCGACAAGGTCGTGGTGGGCAATGGCTGAGGTGATCAGGCTGACCGGGGTCAGCAGGTCGTTTCCCACCGACCCGCCCGTCTTCGCGCTCTCGGACGTCTCGCTGCGCGTTCAGCAGGGCGACTACTTGGCCATTGTCGGGCCGTCAGGTTCCGGCAAGTCGACCCTGCTGAACACGCTCGGCCTGCTCGACAAGCCGACGAAGGGCACCTACGCGCTCGACGGCATCGAGACGACGACGCTTTCCGATCGGGCGCGCACGCGGCTGCGCGGGGGCCGGATCGGTTTTGTCTTCCAGTCCTTCCACCTGCTCCAGCACCGCAGCGTCGTGGAGAACGTGATGCTGGCCGAGATCTACGGAGCCCACCCGCGCAGGGGAAGGCGCGAACGGGCGCTGGCGGCGCTGGAGCAGGTGGGAATGGGACACCGCGTGGAGTTCCTGCCAGGACGGCTGTCCGGCGGCGAGCGGCAGCGTACGGCTATCGCCCGCGCGCTGCTCGGTGGTCCCTCGCTGCTGCTGTGCGACGAGCCGACCGGCAACCTCGACACCGGCAACACCGCCGCCGTGCTCGACCTGTTCGACGGGCTGCGGGAGCAGGGGCTGACGATCCTGGTCATCACGCACGACGACGAGGTCAGCTCGCGGGCCAAGCGCAGGCTGAGGATCGTGGACGGGTTGCTGCATGAAGATTCGTGACCTCTGGGACGAAGCCCTCGCCGGAACCATGGCCAGGCCCGTACGCTCCGCGCTGACCACGCTCGGCACGGTCCTCGGCATCGGGACGCTCGTGATCACGCTGGGCATCGCAGCCACGGCCGGCAACCAGATCGTCGGCAGGTTCGACGAGCTGACCGCGACCAGCGTCTCGGTCGACGTGCCGCTCGACAACGCCGACCCGCTGGTCGGCTGGGACGCGCTCCCCCGGGTCACCAGGCTGCGCGGCGTCACCTCGGCGGTCGCGCTGGCCCAGGGCAGCCTCAGCTCCAACCTCCAGGTGCGCTCCAACGCGCTCAACGACCCCACCCAGGTCTCCGCGCAGACCCTGACCGTCGTCGTCGCCTCGCCAGAGGTCCCCGAGGTGACCCGCGGCACGCTGCTGAAGGGCCGCTTCTTCGACGCCGGGCACGTACGGCGGCGCGACCGGGTCGTCGTGCTCGGCGAGGAGGCGGCCAGGATGCTCGGCGTCTCCCGCCTGGAGGACGCCCCCGCCGTCTACATCGCGGGCCGCTTCTACACCGTCATCGGCATCCTCGGCGCGCTGCACCGCGAGCCGACGCTGTCCACGGCGGTGATCGCGCCCTCCTCGCTGGCCCGCGAGTTCGGGCTGCGCGACCCCACCCGGGTACTGATCAACACCTCGCTCGGGGCCGCCGACCTGATCGCCAAGCAGGCGCCTCAGGCGCTCAGCCCCGGCAGGGGCGACCAGCTCACGGTCGCCTCCCCGCCGTCGCCCAAGCGGGCGAGCCAGGGCGCGCAGAGCGACGTCAACAGCCTGTTCCTCATCCTCGGGCTGGTCTCGCTGGTGGTCGGCGCCGTCGGGATCGCCAACGTCACGCTCGTCACGGTGATGGAACGCATCCCCGAGATCGGGCTGCGCCGGTCGCTGGGCGCGGCCAGGCGGCACATCGCGGCCCAGTTCCTGCTGGAGTCGTCGATGATCGGCCTGGCCGGCGGCGTGGTCGGCGCGTCGATCGGGACGCTCGGGGTCGTGGGCGTGTCGGCGGTCAAGCAGTGGACTCCCGTGCTCGACGTACGGCTGGCCCTGGCCGCGCCCGTCGTCGGCGCGCTCGTCGGGCTGCTCGCCGGGCTCTACCCGGCGCTGCGCGCGGCCAGGATGGAGCCGGTCGACGCGCTCCGCTAGCCGTGGGCCATCCGCCGCAGCACCTCCACGTCGCGCTCCAGGCCGTGCCGGCGCGTCACGGCCTGGAGCGCCTGGAGGATCTCCTCCGGCGGCTTGCCCGCGTGCTCGTGGAGGGTCTGGCGCAGCTCGGCGTCGTAGGCGGCGATCTGCGGCGCGAGGCGCGCCGCCACGTCCTTTTCCAGCGGGGATCCCAGATGAGTGGCATGCGAGCCATTGTGATCAAGCTCAACCGGCGTCGCCTCGCGATGCAAGCCCTTTTGCCCTTTCTTTGATCATCAAGACGGAGTGCCACCACCGAAAGCCGTAATGCCGTCACTAGTTTCGTGAGTGGCCGTACAAGGCGTCTTCGGGGGAACAGTGGGCGACACGGGCACAACATCGCTCTTGGACCGGGTAACTATCGAACCGACACCAACCGGCCTGCGGCGATTTCTGGTGCAGGGCCACAAAGAGGCAGATCTCGGCAGGCGCCGATTCCGCCTCAGGCAGGGTCCTTCACGAGAAGTCCTGGAGAATGCCGAGAAGACTTACGTTCTCGGCTTCAACGCCGCTGTTTCTCGAGAAATCGAGAAAATTGCTGAGATCGCGGTAGAGCAGCGCGGATTCGCCTACGAAGGGGCGGCCACCGCGAGCACGATCCTCGATCTGGCCACCATGACCCGGGGCCGGCGCCTTCACGAGCTACTAGCCGGCCCCGCCATGGCCTACCAGCACTCCGTCCACCTCGGCGTCGGCCGCGCCTACGCCCGGCTGCACCTGCGTCCCACCTGGGGCATCAGGCGCACCCACCCGCTGATGCGCTGGCTGGCCGTCGACGGGTTCGGCTTCCAGCGCGCGCTCACCCACGCCGACCAGCTCGTCGGCGAGCGGTCGATGCCCAACCTGCTCACCCGCACCCAGTGCGCGATCTTCGATCAGGGGCTGGGCAGGCTGCTGTGGTTCCACGACTGCGCCTCGCCGGAGGAGGTCGCCGCCAGGATCGCCGAGTTCCCGACCGGGCGCCGCGCCGACCTGTGGGCGGGCGTCGGCTTCGCCGCCACCTACGTGGGCGGCGCCGACCTGGAGGAGCTGGCCAGGCTCACCACCCTGGCCTCGGCCGAGGGCTTCAGGTCCCACCTGGCGCAGGGCTGCGCGTTCGCCGCCGCCGCGCGGCTGCAGGCGGGCACGCTGCCCGACCACACGGCTCAGGCCGTACCCCTGCTTGCCGGGGCGGAGCCGCAGGAGGCCGCGGCGTGGGCGGACACGGCGCTGATCGCGCTCGGCCACGACCCGCACACCCACGAGGACTTCCAGGCCTGGCGCGCGCACACCCGCCGGGCGTGGTCGCGGCGCAACCGCTAGAGGCGCTCCAGGACGCGCAGCGAGCCCTCGGAGGAGACCTCGCGGAACTCGCCTGACTCCAGGGCCCTGCAGTAGACGCGGTAGGGGGCCTGGCCGCCGTCGGCCGGGTCGGGGTAGATGTCGTGGAAGACGAGCGCGCCGCCCTGGACGACGTGCGGCGCCCAGCCCTCGTAGTCGCGGGTGACCGGGTCCTCCGAGTGGCCGCCGTCGATGAAGAGCAGCCCGAGCGGCGTGTTCCACAGCGCGGCCACCTGCTCGGACCTCCCGACGATCGCGATCACGTGGTCCTCGAGCCCGGCGGCTGCGATCGTGTTGCGGAACGTGGGCAGCGAGTCCATCTTGCCGAAGCGCGGGTCGACCAGCGTCGGGTCGTGGTGGGCCCAGCCGGGCTGGATCTCCTCCGAGCCGCGGTGGTGGTCGACCGTGATCACCACGGAGCCGGTCTGCCTGGCGGCCGCGCCGAGGTAGATCGCGGACTTGCCGCAGTAGGTGCCGATCTCGCAGATGGGGCCGCGCGAGCCGTACCGACAGGCGGCCTCGAACAGGGCCAGGCCTTCCTTGGAAGGCATGAAGCCCTTGGCGCGCTCGGCCGCTGACAGCAGGTCGGGTGGCATGCTCATCCGAGCACTCTAGAGCAACCGAACAACATTCCGGCGGAGGTCTTGCCCGCCAATCTGGAACCTGTTCTACTTGCACCGTGAACCAGCGCGCCCGCATCGCGATGTCCGACGAGCAAGTCACCGCAATGATCGAGGAGTCGCGCAAGCTGCAGCTCGCGACCATCAACCCCGACGGCACGCCGCACCTGGTGACCATGTTCTACGGCCTCTCCGAGGGCCGGATCGCGTTCTGGACCTACGGCAAAGCCCAGAAGACGCGCAACATCGCGCGCGACCCCAGGGTGACGTGCCTCATCGAGGCCGGGGACGACTACAACGAGCTGCGCGGAGTCCTCCTGTACGGCGTGGCCAAGCCCGCCGAGAACATCCTGGAGATCGGGATGGACGTCGCCCGCCGCATGACACAGTCCTCTATCCCGCCCCACCGAACCCCAGGGGTGCCGGACGAGCTGTTGCGTGAATACGTTGAGCACACCGGTAGGAAACGGGTCGCCTTCGTCGTCGAGCGCACGAAGGTCGTCTCGTGGGATCACAGGAGGCTCACATGAAGGTCAAGGTCGACGATCTGGTCTGCGAGGCCAATGCCGTGTGCATGGGGCTCGCGCCCGAGGTCTTCGAGGTAGATGACGACGACCAGCTGCACATCCTGCTGCCTGAGCCGCCGCCGGAGATGCTGGACCGCGTACGCCACGCGGTGCGGTCCTGTCCGAAAGCCGCCCTCTCACTAGAGGAGTAACCCCCATGCGCGCCGCACTCCTTCACGCCGTAGGCGATGACAAGCTCGACATCCGCGACGACGTCACGCTGACCCCCCTCGGCCCGACCGACGTGCGGGTCAAGATCCGGGCGACCGGCGTCTGCCACTCCGACCTGTCGGCGATCAGCGGGGTGCTGCCGCAGCCCGTGCCGCTGGTTCCCGGCCACGAGGGCGCGGGCGAGGTCGTCGAGGTGGGCGACCACGTGACCACCGTCAAGCCCGGTGACCACGTGATCGTCAACTGGCGTCCCGGCTGCCAGGAGTGCGCGCACTGCGTGGGCGGCCAGCCGTACCTGTGCATGAAGTTCATGATCGAGTCGTTCACGACCGGCCACTTCCGTTTCGGCGGCGACACCACCGCCTTCGGGATGGCCGGATGTGGCACGTGGGCCGAGGAGATCGTCATCCCGTGGCAGGGGGCGATCAAGGTCGACGACGACGTGCCGTTCGAGGCTGCGGCGCTGATCGGCTGCGGCATCACCACGGGCGTCGGCGCGGTCATCAACACCGCGCGGGTCAAGCCGGGCTCGACGGTCGTGGTGGTCGGCTGCGGCGGCGTCGGGCTGTCGGTGATCCAGGGGGCGCGGATCTCCGGGGCGCGCACGATCCTGGCGGTGGACCCGCTGGAGTCGAAGCACGCCCTGGCCAAGAAGGTCGGCGCGACCCACGCGGTGACCCCGGACGGCCTGATGGACGCCATCGGCACGCTGACCGGGGGCGCGGGGTTCGACTACGGCTTCGAGGTGGTGGGCAAGTCGGCGACCATCCAGACGACGTGGCAGGCGACGCGGCAGGGCGGCGACGTGATCGTGGTGGGCGCCGGGGCCATGGACGACATGGTGTCCATTTCCGCCTTCAGCCTGCTGTTCGAGGGGAAGAACCTTCTGTCCAGCCTGTACGGCGAGGCGGACGTGCGCCACGACTTCCCCTACTTCGCGAACCTCTACAAGTCCGGGCAGCTGGACCTGGAGTCGATGATCAGCGCCCGGATCAAGCTGGCGGACCTGAACGACGCGGTGGCGGCACTGCGCGGCGGCGAGGTCCTCCGCCAGATCGTCCTCATGGACTAGCAGTGGGCTCGTGGATGACGCGGCGGGAGGTCTGCGCGGGTCCAGGGCCGTGGTCTCGGCGGAGCTGGCGGAGTTCCTCCGGGCGACCTGGGGCGTCTGGCCTGTAGGTGGTGACCTGGGTGGTTCGGTCAATCTGAACCTACTGGTCAGTGACGGCCGGTCACGGCGGGTGGCGCGGGTTTACCGGCCGTTCGTGACCGGCGGCCGGATCGGCGCGCTTCAGGCGGTCCGTAACCACCTTGCCCGTCGGGGCGTCCCCTGCGTCCCTGTCGTTCCCTCGCTCCTCGGGAACCCGTGGGAGGTCTTCCAGGGCCGGGTCGTGGAGGTCGAGCCCTACGTCGCGGCGCTGGACAGGATGAACACCCTCGCCAGGGTGCGGACCGGGCTGGTGGTGCTGGGGCGTATCCACACCTTGCTGCAGGCCTTCTCGGTGGAACCATCCGCTGCCGATCCCCGTTTCGCCAACTACGTCGCCGCCGACGGGCTGGTCGATGCCGTCGGCATCGGGACGCGGCGCATCCGGGCCTGGGGGCCGACACCCGCAGAAGCCCGGCTGGCCGGCCTCGCGGACAGACTCGCCGAGACCCTCTCCGGGCACGAGCGGGAACCGTTCCCCCGCCAGCTCGTCCACGGCGACTTCTGGGACAACAACGTCGGGTTCCGCGGCGAGCAGGTCACCCTGGTCACCGACTTCGACTTCCTCGGGGAACGCCCGCGCGTTGACGACCTGGCGCTCACCCTCTACTTCACCAGCCTCGACATCACCCGTGACCCAGCCCATCTCAGCGCACTCGTCAGCGCCTACGAGACCGGGCTCGACACCAAGCTGTCCCCACGAGAGCGAGCCGCCATCCCGTACGCGATGGCCAGGCAGCCGCTGTGGTCCATCGCCGTCTGGGTGGCCCTCCTCGACGACGAGGACCTGGCCAGGCGCCACCTCGCCGCGACCGCCGCCGAACTCGACTGGGCGCTCCACCTGCTCCAGGAATAGCGGTACGGCCGGCTCTCCGCCGGCCGTACCGATCGCCCGTCAGGGAGTGGGCGGTTCGCCGTCGCCGGTGCGCCGCGGCGTGGCAGCCGAGCGGGCGTGGGCCTGGCGGGTGAGCTCACCGAACAGCTGCGCCGGCGGCACGATCTGGCCCTCCTTGCCGATCGGCGAGGGCGCCAGCGGCACCAGCAGGTCCGTGGCCGGTGAGTGCAGCCACAGGGCCATCAGGTACAGCGCGGGGATCCGCAGCAGCCGCAGCTCGAAGTTGGCCTTCTCCAGTTGCGGCAGCGCCCTGGCGGACCGTACGGCGGTGGCGGTGGCGGCCACGAAGCGGCCCTCGGTGAACTGCGCCGGTTCCGGGGTGCCGTCCGGCCCCTCGGCGGTCTCGGCGCTGGCGATCACCTCGCCGCCGCCGGTGATCAGGTAGCGCCACCCGACCGGCCGCGCCGCGTCCAGCCCTGCGCCGGACTCGATGTCGTCGAGCCCGATCGTGAAGACCTGGTGCGGGGTGGAGACGTCGAGGTCCCCCTCCTGGGCCAGGCTCAGCGACGGGGTGGTGAACCGCGACTGACCGGCCAGCGAGCGGAGCTTCTCCCGTACCGTCTCGGGGATGCCGGACGGCGGGGCAGGCGTGTGCAGGGGCATCGCTGTCTCCTTACCGCTGGGTCCGATAGGTGTGGGTCCAGGTTCCCGCACCCCTGTAGTTGTTGCGGAACGTGTCGTAGGGCACGTCCGAGTCGCCGTCCCACGGGTCGGCGACGCTGACGTAGTCGACGCCGTTGAGGTCCCGGTAGCGTCCGCGGACGACCACGGCGTGACCGCCGCCGCCCGCCCATCCGATGCGTACCCCGATGGGGCTGGTGGCGAGCAGTTCCGCGCGGATCTGGTCGAGGGTGAGCGCGGCGCCGACGACGTCGCGGAGGTGCCCGACCCTGGTCAGCGCGGTGTTCACGAACCACGGCTGGTTGCAGGAGTTGGCGTCCGAGGCGGCGGGGCCGCAGCAGGTGTTGAGCCCGCGCTCGGCGTTGACCAGCGAGCACTGGGTCCACGCGGTGGCCGCGTTGAAGAACGCGGCGACGCTGACCGAGGTGGCCGACCAGCACCACTGGGTCTGCTGCTGGTGCTGCATCGCGAAGTTCAGCCGCTGGTCGCCGAGCGCGAGGAAGAACTTCTCGTACGCCCCTGGCCCGGTGTACTGGCAGTTGACGCTTCCGCTGCCTGGACCGGTGTAGGAGGTGGTGGCCGAGGCGTCCACCCGCAGGAACACCTTGGGGAAGGCGGCCGACTCCAGCGCGACGGAGCCGTCGGCCTGGTCGCGCACCTGGAACTTCTCCCATGGCCCCGGGCTGCCGTACTGGCAGTTGACCTTCCCGCCGCCCGAGCCGGAGAAGGCGGTGACGCCCGAGGCGTCCATGCGGAGGTAGACCTTGGGGAACGCCACCGACTCCAGCGCGACGGAGCCGTCGCCCTGGCGGTGCACCCGGTAGCTCTCCCACGGGCTCGGTGGTCCGTACTGGCAGTTGACCGTCCCACCGCCGTTGTCGGTGGTGGTGGTCACGGCTGAGCCGTCCATACGCAGGTGCGCGTTGGGGAAAGCCGCGGATTGGATCGTGATCGGCGTGTCACCGAGTGCCGCCAGATCGGCCGCCTTCAACGCCATGATCGCCTCCCTGAGATGAGGGGAATGTGCCGCTGAGGCGGAGGAGCCCGGGTCTTCGCGGCGCGGCTTCCCCAGCATGCGCCGACACCGGCAAGGGGTCACCAAGCGCCCGCTGGCCACATGTGGACGACCGTGATCGACATCCGTGATCGACAGGGACTCCTCGCTGATGGCAGGCGGCGCACGCCGTCCAAAATTCTTGGACAGCGGCAAAAACGGGCCTTGACGAGCGGCTGCGCCTGCGCTTACGCGCGCACGACGGCGAACGGACCGCTGACGCGGGCGCCGTCCTGCAGACTCCAGACACCGGTGACGTGGCCGGTCGCTTCCGCCGGGAGGGAAGCCGCCTCGCGCAGGATCCGGTGCACCCGGATGGTCGCGCCATGCGGTCCGGCCAGCTCCGTCCCGTCCTGGTCGTCGGCGACCGTGGTGAAGCCGGTGAGTCCGTTGCCGGTGTAGGCGCGGGTGACCTCGCGGTCGGGGGTGTCGCTGGTGCTCTGCGCCTGGGCCTCGACCCGGCCCTCGATCAGCGCGAGCAACTGGGCCACCAGCACCGGGTCGTGGCAGCCGTCGTAGGCCCAGCGCCGCCCGAGCACGCCGTGCTCCATCGTGCCGACCAGGGCGTGCTCCGCCCCGTCGAGCGGGGCGCCGCGGTAGGTGAGCGGCACCAGGTAGGCGGTCGGGTCGCCGGAGACGTCGGTGACCACCATGAACTCGATCCCGACCTCGCCCTGCGGGTCGTCCAGCCGGAACCCGCCGGCCTTGGCCAGCTCGGGCTCGCCTGCGCCGAGGTACCAGGGCCGGGTGGGGAGCCAGGCGGTGAGCAGCTCCAGCTTGGTGGGCGTGACGACGGTGTGGTGGATGACGGCCATGACGAGAACCTACAGTTCCTTCCTCATGTGGAGGGCGTGGCGGTTGCCGATGGACTCCTCGTGGAGGCGCCGGTAGCCCAGCGACTCGTACAGGGCGATGTTCCGCGCCATCTTCACGTTCGTGTAGAGCCGTACGGCAGGCAGTCCCAGGCGTTCGGCCTCCGCCTCGGCGTACGCCATGAGGGTGCGCCCCATGCCCCGCCCGTGCAGCTCCGGCCGGACCGCCACGTTGTCGACGAGCAGCACGCCGTCCTCGGGGACGAGCACGATGAGGCCGCCGAGGTCGTCCAGGTGCACGTGCCCTGCGGCGATGAGCGCCGGGTAGTCGGCCTCCATCGGCAGCGGGCGCATCCCGATGACGTCGATCCACGGCGTGTAGGCCGCCTGGACGATCTCCTGCACGACCTCAAGGTCCTCGGGTGTCGCGAGACGCATGCCGAGAGCCTAGCGGCCATTGACTTGCCATAGTGCAATCTGCAATATAGAGAAATGCGTATCCTCATTATCGGCGCCACCGGGCGCACCGGCAGGCATGTGGTCGCCCAGGGCATCGAGCGTGGTCACGAGATCACCGCCTACTCCAGGAAGCAGACCGTCGTCGACGGCCACGAGACGGTCACCGACCTCGCCTCGGCGGTCGAGGGGCAGGACGCGGTGATCTGCGCGATCGGGGCGAGCGACCTGGCCAGGCGGCTCATCCCGGCCATGCGGGACGCCGGGGTCGGCAGGCTGGTGATGACCAGCAGCCGCTCGGTCCCCGCCACCCGGCCGCGGCTTCCCGTCGCGCTGGCGTGGCTGGTGTTCCGCTCGGCGTACGTGGACCTGGCCAGGGCCGAGGGGATGCTGGAGATGAGCGGGCTCGACTGGACGGTGGCCAGGGGCACGATGCTGACCGACAAGCCGGGCGTGGGGCGGGTCCACATCGACTTCGCGGCCAACGCCACAGGCGGCAAGACGACCCTCCCCAGGGCCGACTACGCGATGGCGTTGCTCGACGCGGCGGAGAACCCGGAGCTCATCGGCAGAGCCCTGGGCGTGTGCGGCGCCCAGCGCGACTAAACGTAGGTCGAGCGGCCGCCGTCGACCAGGATGCGCTGGCCGGTGATGAAGCCCGCGCCGTCGGAGGCGAGGAAGCTGACGGCGTGCGCGACGTCGTCTGGATCGCCGAAACGCCCTGCGGGCACGGTGGCCAGGTAGGCGGTGCGGTCGGCCTCGGGGACGTCCGCGTGCCGTTCCACAGGGATGAATCCCGGCGCGACCGTGTTGACGGTGATCCCGTGCGGTGCCAGCTCGTGCGCCCACGCGCGGGCCAGCCCGATCTGGGCGTTCTTGGCCGTCGCATAGGCGGACCTGCCGACCGGCGGCCGGTCGGCGACCTCGGAGTCGATGTGCACGATCCGCCCGAACCCGCGCTCGATCATCCCGGGAATCACCGCCTTCCCGAGCAGCAACGGGCTGCGCACGAAGAAGTCGAGCTGGTCCAGATGGTCCTGCCATCCGGCTTCGAGGATCGGCGCCTCGGGCTGCGGCCCGGTGGCGTTCAGCACCAGCACGTCGATGCGCCCGATCCGGGCCACCAGGTCGGCGACCTCGTCCGCCGAGGTGACGTCCGCGTAGTAGACATCGTCGGCCGAGCCGTCCAGGCCGTTGCGCGCCACCCGCATGCCGTCGGCCGCCAGCCTGTGCGCGATCGCACTGCCCAGCCCCCGCGTGCTTCCCGTCACCAGCGCGACTCGCTCCATAGCCCCCTTCTACCTGTTTGATGGCCGGGACCGCCAGGGGCGGGGACCAGCGAGCGGCCCCGGCCTGGCGCGGGCAGGCACTCCTGCCCGCACCCCCCTCGCCGACCATCACATCGCGCCGGACGGCCACGCCGACAGGACCACTCCCCCGCGAAAACCGCTACTCAGTGGAGAACGCCGCGTCGAAGGCGGCCGTCGGCGGGGTGATCGCGTTGAGCTTCCTGATGTACGCCAGGGCCTCGGGAGCGCCGTCGAGCCGGTCCATCCCGGCGTCCTCCCACTCGATCGAGATCGGCCCGGCGTAGCCGATGGAGTTGAGCGCGCGGAAGCAGTCCTCCCACGGCACGTCGCCGCGCCCGGTCGACACGAAGTCCCACCCCCTGCGCAGGTCCGCCCAGGGCAGGTGCGACGACAGCCGGCCGCGCCGCCCGTCGCCGACCCTGACCCTGGTGTCCTTGCAGTCCACGTGGTAGATCCGGTCGGCGAAGTCGAGGATGAACCCGACCGGGTCGAGGTCCTGCCACACCATGTGCGAGGGATCCCAGTTCAGCCCGAAGGCGGTACGGTGCCCGATCGCCTCCAGCGTCCTCTGCGTGGTGACGTAGTCGTAGGCGATCTCCGACGGGTGCACCTCGTGCGCGAACCGCACCCCCGCCTCGTCGAACACGTCGAGGATCGGGTTCCAGCGGTCGGCGAAGTCCCGGTATCCCGCCTCGACCATGGAGGCGGGCACCGGCGGGAACATCGCCACCGTGTGCCAGATCGACGACCCGGTGAACCCGACCACGGTGTCCACGCCGAGGGCCGCCGCCGCGCGCGCTGTGGTCTTCATCTCCTCGGCCGCCGCCTGCCGTACCTGCTCTGGGTCGCCGTTCCCCCAGATGCGGGCGGGCAGGATCGCCTGGTGCCTGGCGTCGATGGGGTGGTCGCACACCGCCTGCCCGAGCAGGTGGTTGGAGATCGCCCAGACCTTGAGCCCGTATTTATCCAGCACCTCACGCTTCCGGCGGATATATCCGTCGTCGGAGGCCTGGGTGACGTCGAAGTGGTCGCCCCAGCAGGCGATCTCCAGCCCGTCGTAACCCCACTCGCCCGCCAGCCTGCACACCTCCTCGAACGGCAGGTCAGCCCACTGGCCGGTAAACAGCGTCACTGGTCTTGAGCCCTCCTTCGTCGGGCTCAAGACCAGGTCGCTGTTCCTATTGATGCCTTCGCTTCGCTCAGTCATGGGATCTCCTTGTAACAGCCGTCGGCCGCCGACGCCTCGACCGCCTCCAGCACCCGCTGTACCCGCAGCCCGTCGGCGAACGACGGCGACGGCTCGGCGCCGGTCCCGATCGCCTCCAGGAAGTCCCTGATCTCGTGGGTGAAGGTGTGCTCGTAGCCCAGCCCGTGCCCCGGCGGCCACCAGGCGCCGACGTACGGATGCTCGGGCTCGGTCACCAGGATCCTGGTGAAACCGGCGTCGCCCTCGGAGACCCACAGCTCGTTCATCGCCTCGAAGTCGAAGGACAACGATCCGTCCGAGCCGTTCAGCTCGATGCGCAGCGAGTTCTTGCGCCCGGTGGCGAACCTGGTGGCCTCGAAGGAGGCGACGGCGCCGCCGTCCATCCTGCCGAAGAACAGGGCGGCGTCGTCGACGGTGACCTCGCCGCCCGGCCTGTCCTTGATGAACGTCTCGGTGAGCCCGGAGACGCCGGTCAGCAGCTGTCCGCTGATGAACTGGGCGGTGTCGATGATGTGCGCGCCGATGTCGCCCAGCGCCCCCGACCCGGCCAGCTCCTTGCGCAACCGCCACACCAGCGGGAACTCCGGGTCGACGATCCAGTCCTGCAGATACTGCGCCCGCACGTGCCTGATCGTGCCCAGCCTGCCCTCGGCGACCAGCTTCCTGGCCAGGGCCACGGCGGGCACCCGGCGGTAGTTGAAGGCCACCATGCTCTTCGCCGTCGAGGCGGCGGCGGCCGACGCCATCGCCGACGCCTCCGCCACCGTGTTCGCCAGCGGCTTCTCGCACAACACGTGCTTGCCCGCTTCGAGCGCGGCGATCGCGATCTCGGCGTGCGAGTCGCCCGGCGTGCAGATGTCGATGATCTGCACGTCGTCCCGCTCGATCAGCCTGCGCCAGTCGGTCTCCACCGACGCCCAGCCGAACCTGTCCGCCGCCAGCTTCACGTCGGCGGCCGACCTGCCGCAGACAGCCGTCATCGACGGCTTCACCGGCAGGTCGAAGAAGGCGGCGACGCTCCGCCAGGCCTGCGAGTGGACACGGCCCATGAAGGCGTAGCCGACCATGCCCACACCCAGTCGTTCCTCGGTCATTCCGCTCCCCGATCGCGTGATGTCACTACTTCTTACCGCCCCAGTACTCGGGGAACCCGGG
The DNA here is from genome assembly GCF_044457355.1 of Nonomuraea sp. NPDC050556. Taxonomy (NCBI): domain Bacteria; kingdom Bacillati; phylum Actinomycetota; class Actinomycetes; order Streptosporangiales; family Streptosporangiaceae; genus Nonomuraea; species Nonomuraea sp. NPDC050556. The sequence continues at coordinate 1,026,327 of NZ_JBITGU010000004.1, forward strand.
CATGCTCTCGCAACCACACAGCGCGTAGTGCAGCGGAGGCATGTTGGGCTGCAGGTACTTGTCCAGGTTCTCGGCGGTGATCTTGGGCTGCGGGAGGTTCCAGACCTTCGGCACCTCCTCCCCCTTGAGGATCTTCAGCGCCGCGATGATCGGGGTGCGCCACTGGTAGGTGGGGTAGGTCGGCGCCATCGCGGTGAGGTTGCCGTCCTTCCACTTCTTCAGGAAGTCCTGCTGGTCCTCGCCGTTGATCGGCGGCACCGGCTGGCCCGCGTCCTCGAACGCCTCGATCGCCGCGACGGCCGTGGCCCCGGCGTCCATCCAGATACCGTCGATCTTGCCGTGGCGGGCGATGTAGTCACTCACGATCGACTTGGTCTTGGCCGCGTCGCCGTCGGTGAACTCCACCCCGACGACCTTGAGCTGCGACTTGTCGAACGCGACCTTGGCCGCCGACCAGCGGGTCTCCAGCACGTCAACGCCGGGCAGGATGCGCAGCGCGAGGATCTTCCCGCCCGCCGGCACCTTCTCGATGAGGAACTCCGCCGCGTCCGCGCCGAAGGCATAGCCGCCGATGGGCTTGATGAACGTCACCGGGCAGTCGGTCTCGACCCCGCGGTCGAACACGATCACCGGGACCTTCGGGCACGCGCCACTGACCGCGGGCGTCAGCGTGGCCGTGGTGTTCGGCGAGATGATCAGCGCGTCGCACCCCTTGGCCTGCAGCTCGGCGATGTCGGAAATCTGCTTGTCGTCCTTGCCCTCGGCGTCCAGCGCGGTCAGCTTGGTGATCTCCTTGTGCAGCGCCACCTCGGCCTGCATGGTCTTCCAGCCGACCTGACGCCACGGGTTGTTGACCGCCGCGTTGGAGAAGCAGAGGTTGTACGGCCCGGCCTTCTTGTATTTGGCGGTATCCGCCATCTGCGGATTTATCGCCTGTTCCCAGGGTTTGTCCGCTGGGCCGGTGGGCTGCTGCGACCGCATGGCGAGCTGGGCGTCGTAGTCCGCCTGGACGAAGAACTTGGACTGGTCGCCCGTGCCCGCCGCCGTCTCCTGGGGAGCGGCTGACGCCGGTTTGGTGGTCGTCGCTGTGGGCTTGTCCGTGGTGCAGGCGGTGGCGGCTAACGCCACCACCACGGCGGTGAGGGCCAGTTGACGTCGCATGACATCCCTCCTAGTCGGTTCGTGCTGCTTTCGTCGTCAGCAGGCGCGGCAGCCGTACGGCTCCCGCCGCCACGGCGGCGATGATGATCACGCCCTGCACGGTGAACTCCAGCGCCCCGGAGATTCCGTACAGGTTGAGCAGGGTGAACAGCGCCTCAAGGGTGAACGCGCCGGCCATGGCGGCCACGACCGAGCCGCGCCCGCCGCCCAGCGCCACTCCGCCGAGGACGACCGCGGTGATGGCCGAGAACTCCAGCCCCTGGCCGACCTGCGCCGACACCCCGGCGAACCCGCCGAGCAGGATCCCGGCGACCGCCGCTGCCAGCCCCGACAGGACGAAGGCGATGATCCGTACCCGATCCGTCCTGACCCCGGACAGCGCCGAGGCCCGCTCGTTGTCGCCGGTCGCGATGAGCGTCTTGCCGAAGTCGGCGCGCATCAGCAGGATCGCCGCGACGCCCACGGCCGCCACGACGAGGACGGCCCACAACGTGTCGCGGCCGAAGACGCGGAACGCCTGCGACAGCGCGCCGCGCGGCGCCCCGCCCGTCCACAGGAAGACCGCGCCGGACAGCACGAGCATCATGCCGAGCGTCGTGATGAACGACGGCACCTTCAGCTTCGTGGTGATCACCCCGTTGACCAGCCCGACGGCCAGCCCCAGCACGATCAGGAGCGCGAGCACCGGCCAGGTCGCGGCCTCGTCGCCGTCGATCAGCCGCGCCGCGACCACCACCTCGACGGTCACCAGCGACCCGACCGACAGGTCGAACTCGCCGGACACGATCACGAAATACTGCCCGGCGGCCAGGATCACCAGCGGCGCGGCCCGCTTGACGAAGGCCAGGAACCCGGCCGGTTGCAGGAAGTAGGGGTTGGCCAGCGCGATCAGCACCAGCAGTACGGCCAGCACGGCCAGGATGGGGATCGCACGCTTCATACCCGGCTCCGTTTCGCCGCGCGGCGGGCGTAGACGGCCACGGCCGCGACGATCACCACGCCTCTGACGACGTCCTTGAAGAAGGAGTTGACCTCGAGCTGGTTGAAGACGCTGTCGAGTACGGCCAGCAGCAGCACGCCGCCCACCGTGCCCGAGATGCCGCCCCTGCCGCCCGCCAGCGCCGTCCCGCCGAGCACGACGGCGGCGATGGACTCCAGGTCGTAGCCGCCGTCCGTGCCCACGGTCGGCGCGCCGGCGCCCAGCCTGCTCGCCAGCAGCAGCCCGGCGATGCCCGCGCACACCGAGCACAGGATGTGGGTGACGATCACCACCCGGTCGGTCCTGACGCCGGACAGCCTGGCCACCTCGACGTCGCCGCCCACCGCGTAGGTGCGGTAGCCGTACCTGGTCCGCTTGAGCAGGAACCAGGCAGCGGCGGCCACGGCCGCCCAGAGCAGCGCCGACACCGGGATGGGGCCGAGCCTGTCGTATCCGAGATGCTGGAACGACTCGGGCACCTTGCCCGCCGGGCCGTCGTAGAGGTGGTCGAGGACGCCCTTGATGATCAGCGCGACGCCCAGGGTGGCGATGAAGGCGTGCACCTTGAGCTTGGTGATCACCACGCCGTTGACCAGGCCGACGAGCGCGCTGACGCCCAGGACTGCCGCGATCGCGGGGAGGACGGCGCCGGTCTCCATGATCTCGGCGGCGACCAGGGAGGCGAGGCTGATCAGGTAGGCGACGGAGAGGTCGAGCGAACCGGCGAGGATCGCGAGCGTCTGACCGACGGCGACGATCCCCAGGGCGGCTGACCGCTGCTGGACGCCGACGATCGTCTCCAGGGTGAGCAGGTTGCCCCCGTCGATCGCCACCAGGATGGCGCCGACGACCGTGACGAGGATGAGCGCCAGGAACACCACCCGGGCGTTCACGTCGCCACCTCGCTCGCCGCCAGGTGGATGACCGCTTCCTCGGACGGCCCCGCGGGCAGCTCGCCCGCGATCCGCCCGTCACGCAGGACCACGATGCGGTCGCTCATCCCGATCAGCTCAGGTAGCTCTGACGAGATCATCATGATCGCCATCCCGCCGTTCGCCAGCTCGCGCATCAGGTCGTGGATGGCCGCCTTCGCCCCCACGTCCACGCCGCGCGTCGGCTCGTCGAACAGCAGCACCCTCGGCGCCACCGACATCCACTTGGCCAGGACGACCTTCTGCTGGTTGCCGCCCGACAGGAAGCGCACCTCCTGCTCCTGGCGGGGCGGCGACAGCCGTACCCGCTGGAGCAGTTCCAGCACTTTGGGACGTTTCTTCTGCGTCCTGGCCACCAGCAGGGCGTTGTCGCGCACCGACTGCCGGAGCGCCAGGCCTTCCTCCTTGCGGTCCTCGGTCACCAGCCCGATGCCCGCCGCGACCCCCTCACGCACGGACCTGGGCATCGCGGGCGTCATGCTCCCCTGGGTGAACGGCTCCGCCCCGAACAGCGCCTTGGCCAGCTCCGTCCGCCCCGAGCCCTGGAGCCCGGCGATCCCCACGATCTCGCCGGCGTACAGCTCCAGGTCGATGTCGTGGAGCCGGTCATTGCCCCCTTTGGCGACGCTCAGCCGTACCTCGCCCCTCTGGGTGGACCGAGGCGGGTAGTAGGTCCCGAGCTCCCTGCCGACCATGAGCCTGACCAGCTCGTCCCGGGTGACGTCCGCGGTGGGCCGGGTGGCGACCAGGGCTCCGTCCTTGAGTACGGTCACCGTCGAGGCGAGATCGAAGACCTCCTTGAGGCGGTGGGAGATGTAGAGCACCGCGATCCCCCGCTCCTGCAGCCGTCTGACCAGCCGATAGAGCAGCTCCACCTCATGCTCCGCGAGCGCTGCGGTCGGCTCGTCCATCACCACGATGCGAGCGTCGACGGACAGCGCCTTGACGATCTCAACGACCTGCTGCTGGGCGACCGATAACCGTTTCACCAGGTCATCAGGGCTGAACGACTCCTCACCCAGCTCGTGGAGCAGCGTTCGGGTGGCTCTGGACATCGCCGCCCTGTCCACCAGGCCCCGCCGTACGGGCTCGCGCCCCAGGAAGACGTTCTCCGCGACACTGCGCTCGGGGAGGAGGTTGAACTCCTGGTAGATGATCGCCACACCGGCGCGCTGGGCCTGGCTGGGATGACTGAAGCCGACCGCCCGCCCATCGATCTCAATCGAACCTTCGTCCGGCGTGTACACCCCGGCGAGGACCTTCATCAGGGTCGACTTCCCGGCCCCGTTCTCCCCGACGATCGCATGCACGTGCCCTGAGTCGGCCGTGAGATCGACCCCAGTAAGAACCCGCACCCCCAGAAAGGACTTGCCGATGCCCTTCATCACCAGGGCAGGAGGTTTTTCGAGGACTGTCCGGCCTATGTCCGCCACATTTCAGGATCGTAAAGACCACTTATGCCGACGGTCAAGCAAAAGTCCAATCCACATCCCCAAAACCCGCCCGGCTCTGATGTGAAGGCGATCTCCCATGCATTGGGCACAGCGGAGCAAGAGCAGGGGCCTGGCGCGGTGAGGCGGCAGGCCCCCGCAGGCGTCAGAGCATCTGCTTCATCGAGTCCTGAGCCGTCAGGACATACGGCTGCTCCGTCATGATGGCCTCCCAGTGCTCCGAGATCGCCTCCGGCGTGAGGTCGTCGGTCTTCCACCCCGGCCCCTCCGCCACGAACACCCGCGCCACCCGCCCCCCGCCCACGCTGAAGACCTCGCCCGTCACCTCGCACGACTCGTGCACCAGATAAGCCACCAGCGCACTGACCCGCTCCGGCGTGAACTTGGCCTCGAACTCCGCCGGCAGCAGCATCTCCGTCATCCGCGTCCACGCGATAGGCGCGATCGCGTTCGCCTTGATCCCGCTACGAGCCCCTTCGATGCCGAGCGTCTTGGTGAGCCCGACGAGTCCCATCTTGGCCGTCGAGTAGTTGGCCTGCCCGAAGTTGCCGAACAGCCCGGCCGGCGAGGAGGTGTTGACGATCCGGCCGTAGCCGTTCTCCTTCATGTACGGATAAGCCGCCTGACTCACCAGATAAGACCCACGCACGTGTACGGCGAGCACCCCGTCGAACTCCTCGACGGTCATCTTGCCGAGCGACTTGTCGCGCAGGATCCCGGCGTTGTTGACGACGATGTCGATCTTGCCGAACGCGTCGACGGCCGCCTGGACGATCGCGCGCGCCCCTTCAGGAGTGGCGACGTTGTCGGTGTTGGCGACGGCCTCGCCGCCGTTCTTCCTGATCAGCTCGACCACGTCGGCCGCCGGACCGGTTGAGGCGCCGGTGCCGTCGAGCGCGCCGCCCAGGTCGTTGACCACGACCTTCGCCCCGCGCTCCGCCAGCAGGAGCGCGTGCGACCTGCCGAGACCGTGACCGGCCCCCGTGATGATCGCGACCCTGTCATCGAACCGAAGCATCGAACCTCCACCCAGAGGAGAATAACATTCTAGTAAGTGCACAATAACCCGCCCCACGCGAGACAGACCATCGTTGCGGATAGTGATCGTGCGGATCTTTTTCTGCTAGAGTTCTGGACCCCCGCACGGGCGCTGGTCACTGCGACTCGTCCCCCTTGAACGGCCACCGCCCTCCCTCGGGGCTGGAGGCCTCGCATGCGCACAAAGCCGCCCATCCGCGTGGTCCAGTGGGCCACCGGCGCCGTCGGCCGATATTCGTTGCGCGCTGTGCTGAGCCGACCATCGCTGGAACTCGCCGGGGTCCTCGTCTACGACCCCGACAAGATCGGCAAGGACGCCGGTGAGGTCGTCGGCCTCCCCCCGGCCGACGTGATCTGCACCGACGACGTCGAACGCATCCTGGCGCTGGACGCCGACTGCGTCCTGCACATGCCGCTGCCCGCCGCCTACTTCGGCGGCGACCACACCACGGATGTCGAGACCATCTGCGCGCTGCTCGCCTCGGGCAAGAACGTCATCACCACGACCGGGTTCGTCTATCCGAAGTCGTATGGTCCGGGAATCGTGGAGCGCCTCGAGGCCGCCTGCGAGCAGGGCGGGACGACGCTGCACGGCACGGGCATCAACCCGGGGTTCATGAGCGACTTCCTGCCGCTGGCGCTGACCGGGCTGTCGACCCGCCTCGACCACCTGTACGTGCGGGAGTCCTCCGACTTCCGCGGGCACCCTTCGCGGCAGATCGTGGTGGATCTGGTGGGATTCACCCGCTCGGCCAAGGACTACATCGCAGCGGTCCGGCCGTACAGGACCTTCCAGCGGGCGTTGTTCGCAGAGAGCGTCCAGCTGGTGGCGGACGCGCTGGACGTCCGGCTCGACGAGGTGGAGGAGAGCGACGAGTTCGAGCTGGCGACGGAGGAGTTCGAGATCGCGGCCGGGCTGGTGCGGGCAGGGACGGTGTGCGCATCACGATGGGTCTTCTGCGGGCTGGTGCGCGGGCGCCCGTTCATGACGATCGAGTGCGTGTACAAGGCGGACGCCACCAAGGTGCGCCGCTGGCCGGACCCGGGGTTCACGATCCACATCGAGGGCGTGCCGCAGATGACGGTGACGGTCGACGAGGTCTCCCACGGTCTGGCCGCGGCGGCGGCGCACGCGGTCAACTCGATCCCCGCGGTGGTCGCGGCCGCGCCCGGCATCCACACCCTCCTCGACCTCCCCCTCCCCACCGGCCGCGGAACCGTCCGCCTGGCCTGACAACCTTTTGGAGGTACGGCGAAGCCAGGAGACACCCAACCGCCGTAGGTGGCTGGCCTCCTTCCAGGGACACAGCCGACGAGCGCACCCCCGACCCACCGCAACGCCCGCCCGCTCCACCCCTTGCACGGACCAAACCCCGATCCACTACACGTCCGCGTGACCCACCCCCGCCCTCACACGGCCCCGCCACCATGCGGACCCCAGCCACACCCCACAAAGCGCGTGCCGCCCTCCGGTGCGGACCAAGCGCCCATTCGCCCCTGCCCGCCACTCGCCACCCCCACGCGATCCCAGGCCGCACCCCACGCGGCGCTGCCCCTACCCACCTCGCCCCCACGACCCCGCCCATCGCTCGCCACCCCCGTGCGGCTCCCGCCCCTTACTCGCCACACCCCATGCGGCCCCGCCCCTCACTCACCGCGCCTCCATGCAGGCCCCGCCGCACCTCACAGAACGCCCAGCACCACAAACGCCCATGCGGTTGTCTCAGGTCGCGTCAGGGGCCAGGAGGGCGTGGAGCCCGGAGCGGATGGTTCGTGCGTCGATGTCGCCCAGCAGCAAGTACTGGATGACGAACCCCGGCAGAAAGCACAGCAGCGTGGCCCCCACCGCGTGCGGATCCGCGTCCGCCGCCAGCAGCCCCTCCACCTGCATGCGCTCGGCCAGCCGTACCAGGTGGGCACGCAGCCCGGCCATGGGTTGCCTGGCACCGTCGAGCAACTCGGGGGACGCCAGCGCCGCCGACCACGCGTGCGGGGCCAGCCGGATCGCCCCGTCCGGCCCGGCGTTGTCCACGACCGCTGCTGCGTACTGCCCCAGGATCTCCTCCAGCGGCGGCATCGGCTCCTGCGCGGTGATCTCCTCCAGGAGCCGGTCCAGCGAGCCCGCGGTACGGGCGGCGAGGGCGGCGATGATGTCGTCCTTGCTCTTGAAATACCGGTAGATCGCCCCAGCCGACAGACCGGACTCCTTGATCACATCCTGCATGGACGACTGGTGGAAGCCCTTGCGCGCGAAGCAGGCGCGGGCCGACTCGAGGATCTGGTCCCGGCGCATCTCAAGGTGTTCATCGCTGACCTTCGGCATGCGCCCAAAATAAAACGAACATTCATTCTTGACAAACCCGCCACACCGGCAGACTCTCAAAAGAGAACGAACGTCCGCTTTTTATAGGAGCAACGACATGAACACCCTCCACGTCGTCGTGACCAGCGTCGCCATCGCCGCCACCGGGTTCTCGGGCGTCGCCGCGCTGGCCAGGTTCAAGCCGATCCTTCCCGGAATGGCCAGGGCGGGCGTGCCCGCGTCGTGGCTGGTCTTCCCGATCGGCACGCTCAAGACGGCGGGTGCGCTGGGACTGCTGGCGGGGTTACTCGGCCTCGCCCCGATCGGGACTGCGGCCGCGGCCGGCCTGGTCCTGTTCTTCGTATGCGCGGTCCACACCCACCTGCTGGCCCGCGACTACTCAGCCCAGTTCGCCCTGGCCATCGGCTTCCTGGCCCTGACCAGCACCACCCTCACCCTGAACCTGACGACCACAACCGCCTAACCCCCCCACCTGGATCTGACGACCACACAGACCCTCGCCGTAGACCCGACAACCCGCACAGGCCCCTCGCCGTAGACGCAGCGGGCCGCGGACGCGAAGCCCTGACGACCCGCACGCCCCTCGCCGGAGACGCAGCGGGCCCCGCACGCGGAGCCGCGCACGGCCCCGCCCCGCACGCGAGGGCCGCACGTGTATGACGCGCACCCCGGACCCTTGCGGCCCACGCATGGCCGCCCACGGCCCGCGCCTCGCGCGAAGGACGCACGCCCTTGGCGCCGGCCCAGCGGCCCCACGCGGCCATGTGCGACCCCCGCCTTGGCACTGACGGTCTCCACACATGGGCGCTCATGTCGGAGTGTCGGCCCGCCCTCGGCGCACACGCGCACGGACGAAAGGTCGTGCACGTGTGGCTGTGCAGGGTGATCGGCCCGCGCTAGCGGTCGCGCCGGGGGGAGGTGCGCGACCGCTCGCGGGGCCAGGGCGGGAGGGCATCGCGAGGCTTGTGCGGGAAGGGCTCGCGAGGCTAATGCCGGAGAGACTCGTGGGGTTAGTGCCGGAGAACTCGCGGGGCTAGTGCGGGAGGAAGCGGCCGTAGCGCCCCTGGTGGTACAGCAAGGGTCGGGCGCCGAAGACCTCCGCCTGTGCCACCTGTCCCACCACCAGGATGTGGTCGCCGATGTCCACCGTGGTGTGCGGCAGGCAGATGAGATGCGCCGACACGTCCTCCAGCAACGGTGCCCCATACGGCCCAGGTCGCCACCGGGTCGGTTCGCCGAAACGGTCTATGCCCTTGCGGGCGAACCGGGTGGCGATCCCCGACTGCTCCCCCGCCAGCACGTTCACCGCGAAATGGTCGGCCAGCCGCAACCAGGGCCACGTGGTCGAGGACCGGTCGACGTAGAAGGACACCAGCGGCGGCGCCAAGCTCACCGACGAGAACGAAGTGGCGGTCAACCCCACAGGCACCCCCTCCGACAGCGCCGTCACCACGACGACGCCCGCCGCGTGCTGCGCCAGTGCTCTGCGGAACCGGTCGGTGTCGATGGTCGTCACGGTCATCTGAGCGCTCCTTCTCTCAGCGTGATCTGCGGTGAGACGAGTTCGGCCCAGGCGGCGAGCACCTCGTCCCCGGGAAGGTCGGACTCCAGCAGCGCCAGCCCCGGGGTGGGGACGAACGCCCCCAACTCCACCAGCAGCGGGCGGAAGTGCACCTCGACCGCCAAGGCGTGCCGCGGATGACCCATCACGAGGATCGGCAGCGCCGTCTTGCCGGCCAGCGCCCCCGATGGCAGCCGGTCGAGGAACGCCTTGAGCAGCCCCGTGTAGGTCGCCTTGTAGGTGGGACTCGCCAGGACGACCACGGAGGCGGAGGTCACCAGCTCGATCGCGACCTCCAGCCCGGGATGGGCACCCGGGTCGAGCAGTACGGGCGCCAGCGCCGACAGGTCGATGAGGTCCTTCTGCCCGGGAAGGCCGAGCGCCTCGGTCGCCGCCACGGCGGCCGCGAGCGTCCTGGACCCGGCGCGCGGGTTGCCCACCACCGTCACGACGCTCATCGCGCCACCAGCTCACGGGTGGCGGGCCTGGCCAGGCCGTACCGGTCGCGCAGGGTCGTCCCCGAGTACTCCGTCCTGAACAACCCCCTGATCTGCAGCTCAGGCACCACGTGGTCGACGAAGTCGGCCAGCCCGCTCGGCAGCACCGGCGGCATGATGTTGAACCCGTCCGCGGCGCCGTTCTCGTACCACTCCTGCAACTGGTCGGCGATCTGCTCCGGCGTCCCGGCCACGACGCGGTGCCCGCGCCCGCCGGCCAGCCTGGCGATGAGCTCGCGGATCGTCAGCCGCTCCCGCGCGGCCAGCGAGGTGACCAGCTCGAACCTGCTCTGCTGGCCGTCCGGGTTGGGCGCCACGTCGGGCAGCGGCCCGTCGAGCTGGTCCTCGCTGAGCTCGACGCCGAGGATGTTGGACAGCTGGGCCAGGCCGTACGCGGGAATGATCAGTTCTTCCAGCTCGCGCTCCAGCAGGAGCGCCTCACGCTCGGTCGAGCCGATGATCGGCGAGATCCCGGGCAGGATCTTGACCTGGTACGGCTCGCGCCCGTAGGCGGGCAGCCTGCGCTTGAGGTCGGCGTAGAACTCCTGCGCGTCCTCCAGCGTCTGCTGGGCGGTGAAGACGGCCTCGGCGAAGCGGGCGGCGAACTCCTTGCCGTCCTCCGACGAACCCGCCTGGACCAGCAGCGGATGCCCCTGCGGCGGCCGCTGCACGTTGAGCGGCCCCTTGACCTTGAAATGCGTCCCCACGTGGTCGAGCGGTGTGATGCGCGAGGTGTCGGCATAAACGCCGGTCGTACGGTCACCGACGACGGCGTCGTCCTGCCAGCTGTCCCACAGCGCGGTCGCCACCTCCAGGAACTCCTCGGCCCGGTGGTAACGCTCGCTGTGCGAGGGCCGCTGGATGCCGAAGTTCAGCGCCTCGGCCTCGGTGGCCGAGGTGACGATGTTCCACCCGGCGCGCCCGCCGCTGAGGTGGTCGAGCGAGGCGAACTTGCGCGCCACGTGGAACGGCTCGTTGTACGTCGTGGACACGGTGGCGATCAGCCCGATGTGCTCGGTCACCGCCGCGAGAGCGGACAGCAGCGTGAGCGGTTCGAACCCGCCCAGCGCGTTGTGCCGGACATTTCCCCACAGCGCCAGGCCGTCGGCGAGGAAGAGCGAGTCGAGCTTGCCGCGCTCCGCCGTCTTCGCCAGGTTCTGGAAGTGCCGCAGATCGGTGATACCCGACGGTTCCGTACGCGGGTGGCGCCAGGCGGCCTCGTGGTGGCCGACGCCCATGAGGAAGGCGTTGAGGTGCATCATGTGGTCCTCCACGTCGAGAATCGGCGCTCAAAGCGCACGAGCGCGGCGTTGAACAGCAGGCCGAGGACGGAGATCGTGATGATCCCCGCGTACATGTCGGGGACTTCGAAGTTGAACTGCGCGTAGTTGATGAGGTAGCCGAGCCCGGCCTTGGCGCCGACCATCTCGGCGGCGACCAGGACGAGGATGGAGTACGCACCAGCCAGCCGTACGCCGGTGAAGACGGTCGGGACGGCGGCGGGCAGGATCACCTTCTGGAACAGGCGGGCCGCGCCGAGCCCCATGCTTCTGGCCGACTTGATCAGCAGCGGGTCGACGCCTTTGACGCCCGCGATGGTGTTGAGCAGGATCGGCCAGAAGCAGGCGTAGAGGATGATCGAGATCTTCGAGGTCTCGCCGAGGCCCAGGACGAGGACGAACACCGGGAGCAGCGCTAGGGCGGCGGTGTTGCGGAAGAGCTCGAGCACCGGGTTGAGGAACTCCGCCAGCGGGCGGTACCACCCGATGGCGAGCCCGAGGGGGATGGCGACGAGGATCGCGAGGCCGAAGCCGGAGAACGACCTGACGAGGCTGGCTTGCGCGTGCTCGAACAGCTCGCCGGTGCGGAGGAGGTCGTACCAGGCGACGAGCACGTCGCTGAGTGGGGGGAGGAAGGTGGAGTTCACGGCGCCGGTGCGCGGGAGGACCTCCCAGATGAGCGCCAGCACCGCGATCGCCAGCGAAGCCCGCACCCCCCGCCGCACCCCAATCCCCCAGGCCCTCCCCCGCTTCGCAGGAAGGCTTCCAAGCGTCGGGTCGGCGGAGGTGACGAGTGCTGGGCGAGACCCCAGGGGCTTCTCCAGCGCCGGGTCGGCGAGAAGGTGGTCGGCGGAACTCGGCGCAACGGGTACGGCGACCGACGCGGGGGCGACGGCGGTGGCGGTGGCTACGGACGTGGTGGAGGTTGTGGAGACGCGCGTGGGCGACGTAGTGGTGGGCCGAGGTGCCGCGGGATCCAGCACCAAATCGTGGGGAGCGGCGCCGTCCAGAGCGGAAGACGACAGGCTCGCCGTACCAGACGAAGGCCTAGCCAACGGGAACCGCCTCCTCCCGCAACAGCGACCAGATCTCGTGCCGATACTCCCCGAACAGCGGCTGAGCCCGCAGATCCCCTTCGCGAGACGTGAACGACACGTCGAAGACCGTCCGGATCCGCCCAGGCGACGCCGACATCACCGCCACCCGCTGCCCCAGGTAGACCGCCTCGTCGATCCCATGCGTGATGAACACGATCGTCTTCCCGGTCTTCTCCCAGATCCGCAGCAGCTCCTCCTGCAGCGACTCCCGGGTCTGCGCGTCCAGCGCGGCGAACGGCTCGTCCATCAGCAGCACGTCAGGATCGAACGCCAGCGACCGAGCGATCGCCACCCGCTGCCGCATCCCCCCGGACAGCTCGTGCGGATAGCGGTCGGCGAACCCGTGCAACCCGACGAGCTCCAGGTAGGAGAGCGCCAGAGCCCGCCGCTCCCGCCGCGGCACCCCCTTCGCCTCCAGCCCGAACTCGACGTTGGCGACAGCCGTACGCCAGGGAAAGAGCGCGTACTGCTGGAACACGATCCCCCGGTCGAGACCGGGCCCCGACACCGGCACCCCGTCGATGAGGATCTCCCCCGACGTCGGTTTGACCAGCCCGGTGAGCAGGTCGAGCAGCGTCGACTTGCCGCACCCCGACGGCCCGACGAGCGTCAGGAACTCCCCTTCACGCACCTCCAGCGAGATGTCGGAAAGCGCGGTGAACGGTACGGAGGAGTCCCGGACGGGAAAGGACTTGGTCACGTCAACGAACTGGATCTTCATCGGTTCGCTCCGAACGGGTTGTAGGCGTTCGTGTAGGCGTCAGCGGCCTTGACCTGGCCATGCGTGAGCGAGCCCTCCCGCTCCAGCCAGTCGATCCACCGCTGGAACTCCAGCGGCGCGATCACCCCGCCGGGTGTGGCGACGCCGCTGCTCTTCCAGAAACCGACCGCCGTGGCGTCCTCGCTCCTGTGCCGCTTGGCGATGATCTCCTTGAACTTCGCGACCACCTCGTCGCGGCTGTGCGTCTGCGTCCACTGGATCGCCTTGGCCGTGGCCTCGACGAACTTGCGTGTCGTGCCGGGGTTCCGCTCGATGAACTGCTTGGTGAGCACGTAGGACCCGGCGGAGAACTCGCCGAACAGGTCCACGTCGGTGAACAGCGGCCGGATGCCGCCGCGCTCCAGCGCCTTGTCGCGCAGGATGCCGCCGAGCACGGCGACCTCGATCTGCCCCTGGCGCAGGCTCTGCTCGGTGTTGACAGGCGGCACGACGACGGGCTCGACCTGCTTGACCTCGGCGGGCGTGAGGCCGCCGCGCTTCAGATACTCCTTGAGTACGGCTTCCGCGTGCGCGCCCAGCGTGTTCATCCCGATCTTCTTGCCGATGAGGTCGCGCGCGCTCTTGATGGGGCTGTCCGCGAGGACGAAGTAGCCCTGGTAGGAGTTCTTGTCCGAGCCGTAGTAGCTGATGACCGCCTTGATCGGCGCCTTTGCCGCGATCAGCTTGACGATGGCGCCGTTGAACGCGCCGCCGAAGTCGGTCTGGCCGGTGGCCGCGGCCTGGATGTCCTGGGGACCACTGATCGTGTTACCGATCCACTTGAGCTTGAGAGGGGCGAGGTAGCCGAGGTCCTCGGCCAGCTCGGGGAAGGTGACGGCGCCGACGCTGCCCTGGTAGCGAAGCTCCTGCGCTTCGCTGGCCTGGGCGGTTCCGCACGACGCGGTGAGAAGAACGAGGAGAGGAAGGAGACGTTTGATCACGAGATGTCCTCAGAAAAGGGGGGACAGAGAACGAAAAATCGTGATCAGTAACACTGGGCGCTGACGACGCGGCAGAAGTCGACATGCGCGCGCCGGATCAGGAACAGGACCGGGCTCATGCGAAAGACGCTACGCACGCCCGGCCACTAAGTCAACATTTCCTACTTGATTTACATGGAATCTACGATCACTCGTAGCGCACGGGCCAGATCCGCGGCCGACGGCGCCCGTGACGGGTCGACCACCCACTGCATCATCACGCCGCTGAACAGCGCCTGGTAGAACGACCCGACCGCCTGCGCGTCCTCCTCGCTCGCCCCCGCCAGCAGGTGCGCCAGGCCCATCCGCCCGTCCTGCAGCCCGTCCGCGATCTCCTTGCGTAGCTCGGGCACGTGCTCGGCCTGGACGGCCGCGTCCATGGTCGCCGCCCACACCACGCGCTGCTCCCGGAACGACTCGATGACCGTGGTCCAGTAGTGCTCGAAGCGTCCATAGGGATCGGACGGCCCGGGATCGGCGGCCAGCCTGCGACCGAAGCCGTCACCCCACTCGTCCATGAGCTCCACGACCGCCTTGGTCAGCAGAGCCTCGCGCGAGCCGTAGTGATATCCGATCGCCGCCATGCTCACGCCCGCCTCCGTCGCGATGTCGCGCACCGACGTGCGCGCGTATCCCCGCGTCAGGAGGCAGCGCTTCGCACCGGCCAGAAGGTCCTCTCGATTTCCCATGCACAACAGTCTAGCGCGAACGCCTTGCGCGATCGCCTAAGACGAGCGTACAGTCTCAATCATGAAGAACATCCTGATCTCCGGCGCCAGCATCGCCGGCCCCGCACTCGCCTACTGGCTAACCCACCATGGTTTTTCTGTGACCGTCGTGGAGCGCGCCCCCACCGTCCGCGACGGCGGCCAGGCGCTCGACTTCCGCGGCCCGGCCCACCTGGGCGTGCTGGAGAAGATGGGCATCCTCGACGAGATCCGCGCCCACCAGACGGGCGGCGGCCGGGTGAGCATCGTCGACGCGGACGGCAGGCAGATCTCGAGCCTGCCCTCCGAGATCATGAGCGGCGACGTCGAGATCCACCGCGGCGACCTGGCCAAGCTCATGTACGAGGCGACCAAGGACAGCACCGAGTACCTGTTCAACGACTCGATCAGCACGCTGGAGGAGACCGCCACTGGCGTCGAGGTCACCCTCGAGAACGGCGGAGCCCGCACGTTCGACCTGGTCATCGGCGCCGACGGGCTGCACTCCAACGTGCGGAAGCTGACCTTCGGCGACGAGAAGCAGTTCCGCCACGACCTCGGCTTCTACGTGGCGATCTACAGCCTGGCGAGCCCGGTGCCGAACGCGATGTACAGCGTGCCGGGCCGTACGGCCAGCGTCTTCGGCAACAAGGGCGTCTTCTACTTCGCCTCAGACCCCATCGACTACGACTACCGCGACGTCGAGCAGCAGCGGGAGATCCTCGCCGAGGTCTTCGAGGGCGTGGACGGCTGGCAGGTGCCCGAGCTGATGCGGCAGATGTGGCTGGCGCCCGACTTCTACTTCGACTCGGTCAGCCAGATCCGCATGGACACCTTCCACAAGGGCCGCGTCGCGCTGATCGGCGACGCTGGCTACGGCGCCTCGCTCGGCGGCATGGGCACCGGCCTGTCCGTGGTGGGCGCGTACGTGCTCGCCGGCGAGCTGGCCAGGGCGGACGGCGACCACGAGACGGCCTTCGCCAGGCACGACGAGATCATGAAGCCCTACGTGCGCGCCTGCCAGAAGATGGGCGAGGGCGGCGTCGACTTCCTCGCTCCGGCGACCAAGGGCAAGCTGCGCATGCGCAACCTCATGTGGAAGAGCCTGCCGTACCTGCCCTGGAAGGGGATGTTCAGCAAGATGGGCCTCAAGGCGGCGACCGCCGTCGAGCTCAGTGACTACTGAACCAGAGGTCGGGCTCGCCCGGGACGCTGCGCGCGCGTCCCTTGGCCTCCAGCCAGACCAGGTGCGCGAGCGTCTCGTTGTTGGCCGCGCGGCGCATGAACGGCGGGATCGTCTCCCACGGCCGCGACCAGGTCAGCCGGGTGGCGACGTCCCAGCAGGTGATCCCGTCGGAGGACAGGAGTGCCTCGATCTCGGCCAGCCGCTCGTCGTGGTGGGCCATCACGTAGTCGACGCGCTCGGCCAGCTCCAGGAACCGGTACTCGTGGGCCGGCAGCACCTCGTCCACGTCCAGCTTCCGTACGGTGGCCAGCGAGTCGAGGTAGTCGGCCAGCGGATTCGGCCCCGACTGCGGATGCACGGCCACGATCGGAGTGATCTTCGCGAGCACGTGGTCGCCGGAGAAGAGCACCCGCCGGTCGGGCGCCACGAAGCACAGGTGGCCGGGCGAGTGCCCGGGGGTCCAGACGGCACGCAGGTCCCAGCCGCCCAGCTCCAGCAGGTCACCGTCCTCGACCAGGCGGTCCGGCTTGGCCATCGCCACCATGTGCCTGATCATCATCGACGCCCCGGCCAGCTCGTCCAGGGTGAGCTGCGGCACCCCCGACCTGACCAGCACCTCCCGCTCCTGCGCCACCAGCGACTCGATCGCGGCGTCGTCGTAGCGGCCGTGGATGAGGTCGGCGTCGGCCGGGTGCAGGGCGATCCAGGCGCCCGACATCTCGCGGACGCGCCCGGCCAGCCCGTAGTGGTCGGGGTGGATGTGGGTGACCAGCACCCCCTGGACGTCGGTGATCGCGTAACCGGCCACGGCGAGGCCGTCGACGAGCGCCTGGTAGGCCTCGTCGGTGTTCCAGCCCGCGTCGATGATCACGACGCCCTTGGCGACCTCCAGGGCGTAGACCAGCACGTAGCGAAGGGGGTTGATCGGAATGGGCACCGGGATCGACCAGAGCCCCGGGCGCACGCGCTCGACGTCCGGAATCGTCCCGCCGAGCCACGCAGCCCGCTGCGTCTCGTTCGCCGCCGTCACCACAAACTTCGCCATGCGCTCGATTCTGCCCCCTCACACCGAATCATGTTCTACTGGGGTCCGTAGTCGCACGAAGAGTGGCGTGGCGGCCAGCACGAGCACCGCGACCAGCGCCCAGGTGACCCCCACTCCCCACACGGACGCCAGCACGCCGAGCAGCGCGGTCGACGAAGCCCCGCCCACCTGCAGCGACAGCGAGCTGATCGAGGTCATCGTGGTGCGCTCGGCAGCGGTGACCACCAGATGCGTCATCTCCATGCGGAGCAGCCCGCTCGCGCCGATCCCCGCGAACAGCACCATGTAGGCAGCGGCGGCGCAGGCCAGACCCGGCCATCCGGAAATCCCCGCCGAGGCCGCGAGCCCGCCCAGCGCGAGCACCGCGAGCACGTGACCCGCCGCCGATCCACGCGCGCTCCCCCGCGCCACCCGCGCCAGTCCAGGCGCGACCGCCGATCCGATCGCGCTGCCAGCGAAGCCGAGCGCGGCCACCGCGGCATAGGCGGTGGCGCCGAGCTTGGCGCCGCCCGCGAGTTGCGCCAGCCGTACAGGAGTCAGGAGCTCCACCGAGCTCAGCGCGAGCCCTGTGACGGCGGACAGCAGCATCAGGCGCCGCAACACGCCGCGCCCCGCCGCCATCCGCAGCCCGGACACGACGGTCGCCGGCACCTCGCGGAGCACCGAGCCCAGCGCCCGGCGAGCGTGCGTCGGCTCGGGCAGCGCGAGAACCACGACCACCAGGAGCACGACGGCCGCGGCAGCGGCCAGCAGCGGCGGCGCGGCCAGCGGGAAGATCAGCGCGGGCGGCACGACCAGCGGCACCACGCCGCCGACCAGCACGCCGCCGCACAGCGCCACGGACGCCATCGACTCGCCCCTGGCCAGCCCCGGCTTGAGGTCGGCGCCGGGCCCCTCCAGGTCGTGCAGCGTGTCGACGTACCAGGCCGCGGCGGGACCGCTGGACAGCGCCCTGGCCGCGCCCTGGAGCATCCCGGTGATGAGGAACATCCACATCGTGGTCGAGAACGCCATCGCGAGCATCGCGACCACGCTCACAGCGGCCGACGCGGCGAGCACCATGCGCCTGCCGATCACGTCGGCCAGCCCGCCCGTGGGCAGTTCGAGGGTGATCGTCGTGACGGAGTAGACCGTCCAGACGAGACCCACCTCGGCGAGACTGAGCCCGCGTCCGGACATCAGCAGCACCATCGGGCCGAGCAGCAGCCCGGTCGGCAGCCAGCTCAGGAAGGAGACCAGGGCGTAGCGTCTACGGGCCGATAACGGGGTCACGACCACAGGAACCCTCCCAGCCAGATGTGGACGGACCGGTTGTCCTCATGGTCGGCGTAGCGCTCCTCCAGCTCACGCACCAGCGCCGTCGCCCGCTCCTCGAACTCGCGCAGCCCCTCGGGCGGCAGCCGTACCAGGTAGTCGCTGAGCCCGCCCTCGTCACTCTCCTGTACGGCGCGGCCGAGCGTTTCGACCTGGCGCAGTCGCATGATGCGGTCGGCCTCGCGCCCCTCCGGGGTGGCCGACATCTCCTCCGGGTCCCACGAGGTGATCCGGTGCCTGGCCCGCCAGCGCCGCTCGCGGCCGTCCGGCGAGGGGTCCTCCTCGATGAAGCCGTACTTGGCCAGCTCGCGCAGGTGGTAGCTGGTGGACCCCGAGCTCTCCCCCACCGTACGGCCGAGCTGGCTGGCGGTGGCCGGGCCGTCGGCGCGCAGGTGGGCGAGCAACCTCACCCGCAGCGGGTGCGCGACGACCTTGAGCACCTCGGGATCGCTGATCCGGTAGGCCTCTTCCATGCGGCGAGCATAAACCGCAAAGACAATTTTGCAAATTATCCAGCGACCGCCGCGACGACGATGCCCAGGAAGACCAGCAGGAGGAACGCGACGAGCACGCCCAGGATGATGAACTGGGCCACCAGTCCGGGCCACGGCTGCGGCGCCGGGCCGAGCGCGCCCCTGGAGAAGGCCCACAGCGGCGCCCGGTACTCCACCTCCAGCGCCTGACCAGGCTGGATCCAGACCGTCTGGTCAGCGGGCCCGATCTGCGACGGCACCAGGTAAGGGACGTGGACGTGCAGGTGGTACTGCCCTGGCTGGAGCGGGATCGGGATCCGCCCCCACCTCACGCCGGGGACGTGGTGACCGTTCAGCATGACCACCGGGGTGAACATGCCGAACATGAACGCCATCCAGTGGTGCTTGATGTCGAGCACGAGATGCGATTGCGGGGGGTACACGAACGTCCTCTCTCGAAGCTTTAGGCTGACCATCATGCTGGAAGAGATCCACGTTGACCCGTCCGTTTTCGCACTTCGGCCGGATTTCGCCGTCCTCGTCATCACCGCGCACGGCCTGACCAACGGCCCGACCGACGAGCGGTCGCGCGCCTGGCTGGCCTCCGCCGAGGCCGTGGCGAACGACGACCCGAAGCTGGAGGCCTGGCGCGACGCCTACCGCGCGTTCGGCGCGAAGCCCTCGCGGACGAGACCCTCGGTCGACGCGCTCTCCCGGCGGCTGCCGCTGCCCGAGATCAACCGGGTGGTCGACGCCTACAACTCCATCAGCGTGAAGCACGTGCTGCCGATCGGCGGCGAGGACCTGCGCGCCTACCAGGGCCCGGCCAGGCTCATCCGAGCGGTCGGCGACGAGCCGTCCGAGGAGGTCATCGGCGTCCCGGAGCCAGGGGAGGTGGTCTGGCGCGACGACCTGGGCGTCACCTGCCGCCGGTGGAACTGGCGCCAGGGCGTGCGCACCCGGCTCACCGAGGAGACCGTCGACGCGATCTTCCTCCTGGAGCGCCTGGAGCCCCTCTCGCTCGACGAGCTGAAGGTCGCCGGCGAGGAGCTGGCCGACCTCCTGACGGAGATCTCCCCTGACGTGCGCATCAGCACCCGGCTCATCCAGTCCGGGAATTAAACCTCCGTCAGACTGTTGATACCGAAAGGTAACAATGGCTGTACCACCTGGGGGTGCTGCTCTCCTGAGAGGATCGGGCGGGGTGGCAGCGTCTCTCCGGCACACGCTGCCGGTCCGGGCGAGTAGCCTTGGACAGGTTCTCTAACATCAACGCCGATCGTCGGAAGAGGGCGATTTCCGCCGTGTCGTCTGAGTCGTCGCGGACAAACCCGCTGGCAAGCTTTGGGCAGAACGAGTGGCTTGTCGACGAGCTGTACCAGAAGTACCTCCAGGATCCCGAGTCTGTGGACAAGGCCTGGTGGAACTTCTTCGCTGACTACAACCCTGACTACGGACCGGGTAGAACCCCGGCCAGGGAGGCGGCGAACGGCACAGCTACCGCCCCGCCTCCCGCAGCACCCCCACCGGCTGCCACCAAGCCGGTTGTTGACAAGCCGAAGCCTCAAGCTGTCGCGACCCCGGTTCCGGCCGGGGCGGAAGAGGTCAAGCTGCGCGGCGCAGCCGCTCGCACGGTGCTCAACATGGAGAGCTCGCTGACGGTTCCGACCGCCACGAGCGTCCGTGCCATCCCGGCCAAGTTGCTCATCGACAACCGCATTGTGATCAACAATCACCTCAAGCGGGGTCGTGGCGGCAAGGTCTCCTTCACCCACCTGATCGGCTATGCCGTGGTCAGGGCGCTGAGGGCCATGCCGGAGATGAACTACTCCTACACCGAGGTCGACGGCAAGCCGACCCTGGTGAAGCCCGAGCACGTCGGCCTCGGTCTCGCGATCGACGTGCAGAAGAGCAACGGCGAGCGCCAGCTCCTCGTGCCCTCGATCAAGGGCGCGGAGGACATGGACTTCCGCCAGTTCTGGATGGCCTACGAAGAGGTCGTGCGCAAGGCACGCTCCGGCAAGCTCGGCGTCGACGACTTCCAGGGCACCTCGATCTCGCTCACCAACCCGGGCACGATCGGCACGGTCCACTCGGTGCCGCGCCTCATGCCGGGGCAGGGCACGATCATCGGCGTCGGCGCCATGGAGTACCCGGCCGAGTACCAGGGCGCGTCCCCGGACACGCTCTCCCGGCTGGCCGTCTCCAAGGTCATGACGCTCACGAGCACCTACGACCACCGGATCATCCAGGGCGCCCAGTCGGGCGACTTCCTGCGGCAGATCCACCGGTCGCTGCTCGGCGAGGACGGCTTCTACGACGAGATCTTCGAGGCGCTCCGGATCCCTTACGAGCCGGTCCGCTGGGTGCAGGACGTCTCCACCTCGCACGACGACGACGTCTCCAAGTCGGCGCGCGTCATCGAGCTGATCCACGCCTACCGGGTACGCGGCCACCTCATGGCCGAGACCGACCCGCTGGAGTACAAGCAGCGCAAGCACCCCGACCTCGACATCCAGTCGCACGGCCTCACGCTGTGGGACCTGGAGCGCGAGTTCGCCACGGGCGGGTTCGGCGGCAAGCCGCTGGCCAAGCTGCGCGAGATCCTGGGCGTGCTGCGTGACTCCTACTGCCGCACCATCGGCATCGAGTACATGCACATCCAGAACCCCGAGGAGCGCGCCTGGATCCAGGCGCGGGTGGAGAAGCCGCACAAGAGCCCGGACCGCGAGGAGCAGCTGCACATCCTCAGCAGGCTCAACACCGCCGAGGCCTTCGAGACGTTCCTGCAGACGAAGTTCGTCGGCCAGAAGCGCTTCTCGCTGGAGGGCGGCGAGTCGCTGATCCCGCTGCTCGACTCGGTGATGGGCGCGGCCGCCTGCGAGGGCCTCGACGAGGTCGTCATCGGCATGGCGCACCGCGGCAGGCTCAACGTGCTGGCCAACATCGTGGGCAAGTCCTATGCCCAGATCTTCGGCGAGTTCGAGGGCAACATCGACCCGCGCACCGCGCACGGTTCCGGCGACGTCAAGTACCACCTCGGCGCCACCGGCACCTTCACCGCGCACCAGGGCAAGACGATCGTCTCCTCGGTGGTCGCCAACCCCTCCCACCTGGAGGCGGTCGACCCGGTGCTGGAAGGCGTCGTGCGCGCCAAGCAGGACCTCCTGGAGCGCGGCGAGGAGGGCTTCTCGGTCCTTCCCGTCCTCGTGCACGGCGACGCGGCCTTCGCCGGCCAGGGCGTCGTGGCCGAGACGCTCAACCTGTCGCAGCTTCGCGGCTACCGCACCGGTGGCACGGTGCACATCGTGGTCAACAACCAGGTCGGCTTCACCACCTCGCCCGCCTCGTCGCGAAGCAGCGTCTACGCGACCGACGTGGCGCGGATGATCCAGGCGCCGATCTTCCACGTCAACGGCGACGACCCCGAGGCCGTCGTCCGCGTGGGCAAGCTGGCCTACGAGTACCGGCAGGCGTTCCGCAAGGACGTCGTCATCGACATGATCTGCTACCGCCGCCGTGGCCACAACGAGGGCGACAACCCCGCCTTCACCCAGCCGCTGATGTACGACATCATCGACGCCAAGCGGTCGACTCGTAAGCTCTACACCGAGGCCCTGATCGGCCGCGGCGACATCACGGTCGAAGAGGCCGAGCAGGCGCTGCGCGACTACCAGGCCAAGCTGGAGCAGGCCTTCACCGAGGTCCGCGAGGCGGTCAAGAAGCCGCAGGAGTCGAGCGACCTGCGCGTCCCGCCGACCGAGATCGTCAAGTGGTCGCACGCCGACACACCCACCGCGATCTCCGACGAGACGCTCAAGCGCATCGTCGACACCCAGCTCAACCTGCCCGAGGGCTTCACGATCCACCCGCGCCTGGCGCCGGTGATCCAGCGCCGCGGTCAGATGGTGGAGCAGGACACGATCGACTGGGGCATGGGTGAGACGCTGGCCTTCGGCTCGCTGCTCATCGACGGCCACCCGGTGCGCGTCGTCGGGCAGGACACTCGCCGCGGCACGTTCGTCCAGCGCCACGCGGTGCTGGTCGACCGGATCACCGGCGAGGAGCACACCCCGCTCAAGACGTTCAACCACGGCACGACGAAGTTCTACATCTACGACTCGCTGCTCAGCGAGTTCGCGGCGCTGGGCTTCGAGTACGGCTACAGCGTGGTCAGGCCGGACGCCCTGGTGGCGTGGGAGGCCCAGTTCGGCGACTTCGTCAACGGCGCACAGACGATCATCGACGAGTTCATCTCGTCCGGTGAGCAGAAGTGGGGCCAGCGTTCCGGCGTCGTCATGCTGCTCCCGCACGGTTACGAGGGTCAGGGTCCCGACCACAGCAGCGCCCGGATCGAGCGCTTCCTGCAGGTCTGCGCCCTGGACAACATGACCGTCGCGCAGCCGACCACGCCGGCCAACTACTTCCACCTGCTCAGGTGGCAGGTGGAGTCCGGCAGGCACAAGCCGATGGTCGTCTTCACGCCGAAGTCGCTGCTGCGGCACAAGAAGGCCACGTCCAAGGCGTCCGACTTCACCTCGGGCACCTTCCAGCCGGTCATCGGCGACACCACGGCCGACCCGGCCAAGGTCACCAAGGTGGTGCTCTGCTCCGGCAGGATCTACTACGACCTGGTGGCCGGGCGCGAGCAGGCGGGTGGCGACAACGTCGCCATCGTCCGGCTCGAGCGGCTCTACCCGTTCCCGGAGGAGGAGCTCAACGCCGAGCTCTCCCGTTACGGCTCCGACGTGGAGCTGGTCTGGGCGCAGGACGAGCCGGTCAACATGGGGCCGTGGCCGTACCTCACGCTGAAGCTGGCCGAGAACCCGCAGCTGCTCGGCGGCCGCGGCCTGCGCCGCGTGTCGCGCACCCCCAACAGCTCACCGGCGACGGGTTCGCACTCGTCGCACGACAACGAGCTCGCTGGGATCCTCACCGAGTTGTTCTGATCCAGGCAGTAAGGATGCCCCGGCTGGGCTACCGGCCGGGGCATCCTCGCGTTTCAGGATGGCGGTAACTGCTAAACTCTCATCTGTTAGCAGCTAATTAGCTGCTAACAGCACGCGATATAGCAGGTGACGTGTGAAGCTTCCCAAGAAACCACCACCGTGGCTTCACCTCCTGAGCACCGACCTCCTTCCGCTGCTCATGGAGCACGGCCGCACCATAGGCCCCGCCGACAAGTACCGCCCATGGGACGAGGTGCGCTGGCGATCGGCACCGGAAGGCATGACACATGAGCAGTACTGGGCGGCCATCAAGCTCGCCAGGATCGGGATGCGGCGCGAACTCCCCCTGACCAGCACATCCGGCCTGCTCTTCAGCTATGCCCTGCCCGATGAGGTTCTCCAGGGCGTGGACTGGGTGAGCAGGCATGCGAGCGGGCAGATCATCGCACCTCCCGCGACCATCACTGACGAGAATCGCGACACGTACATCGTCAGCTCCCTCATGGCGGAAGCCATTACCTCCAGCCAGCTCGAAGGCGCCCAAACCGCCTACGCCGTCGCGAAGGACATGCTCCGGACCGGGCGCAAGCCGCGCACCCACGACGAACTAATGATCGTCAACAACTACCAGGCGATGCGCTATATCGGGACGATCCGTAATGAGCCGCTAACGCCAGAGCTGATCTGCGAACTTCATCGCCTGGTCACCGATGGGACGCTGGACAACCCGGCGGCCGCGGGCCGCCCACAACTTCCCGGCGAGCGCCGAGTAGTAGTGACCGACGCTTATGGCGAGGTCCTCCACGAGCCACCGCCCGCCGAGGAGCTTCCCGATCGGCTGTCCAGGCTCTGCGCGTTCGCGAACGCCCAGAGCGACAGCCCCTACCTGCCGCCGGTCATCCGAGCGGTCATCACCCACTTCATGCTCGGCTACGACCACCCCTTCGTCGACGGCAACGGTCGGACCGCGCGGGCCCTGTTCTACTGGTCAATGCTCAACCAGGGATACTGGCTCACCGAGTTCGTCTCCGTGTCGCGGCTCCTCAAAGGGGCACAGGCCCGCTACGCCAGGAGCTTCCTGCACAGCGAAGACGACGATGGCGACCTCACCTACTTCGTCATCTACCAGCTCGAGATCCTGCAGCGGGCCATCAGGGAACTGCACGACTACATCCAGCGGAAGGCGAACGAAACGGAGCGGCTCCGGCGCGCGATCGAAGGCAGGGTGGGTGAGTTCAATCACCGGCAGTTGGCCGTCCTTCAACATGCCATCAGGCATCCCAAGGCCCGGTTCACCGTGACCTCTCACGCCTCGAGTCACAACGTCGTCGCCCAGACCTCACGCACGGATCTACGCGAGCTCGAGGAAAGGGGACTCCTCGCTAGAGTTGCGCAGGGCCGCGGACATGCGTGGACACCCGTCGAGAACCTCAGCGACCTGCTGTGCCAATGACCAGGAGAAACAGATGTACTTCACCGATCGGGGGATCGAGGAGCTCGTCCAGCGACGGGGCGAGGAGGAGGTCTCCCTGCTGTGGCTGGGTGAGCGGCTGCGCGAGTTCGTGGATCTCAACCCCGAGTTCGAGACGCCGGTCGAGCGGTTGGCGACCTGGCTGGCCAGACTGGACGATGAGGACGAATAGGACACGATACATCTTGAGTTTTCGGCAGACGCGACATATCGTGTCTGTAGGAAGCGGTGTCACGACGAAGGGCTTGGATCATGCCGCAGTGGACCATAGAGGCGCCTGAGCACCTGTCCTTCGACAGTGTCACCTCGCTCAACGTACGCGTGGTGGCCGGCAGGCTCGCCGTTCTGGCCAGCGAGGGCCCGCCCACCCTCGAAGTGGCCGAGATCGACACCTCGCCGCTGATCGTGACCCACGACGAGGACGGCACGCTCACCGTGGCGTACCGCGACCTCACCTGGGACGGCCTGCTCGGCTGGCTGCGCAGGACGGGCAAGCGGAGCAGCGTGCTCACCATCACCGTCCCCAAGGACTGCCCGGTCAAGGTCGGCGTCGTGTCCGCCTCGGCGGTCGTCGCCGGGTTCGAGCGGCGCACCCACGTCAGGTCGGTCTCCGGCGAGGTCGTCCTGGACGGCGTGAGCGGCGACGTCAACGCCGAGACCGTCTCCGGCGACGTGGAGAGCCGCGCGATGGAGGGCGACCTGGCGTTCAAGAGCGTCTCAGGCGACCTCGCCGTCGCCGACGGGGTGCCGCGCCGCCTGCGGGCCAACACGATCTCCGGCCGCATCACGGCCGACCTGCGGCTGAGCCCGACCGGTCACGTCACGTTCAACTCGGTCTCCGGCGACGTCATGGTGCGCGTGCCGCACGACACCGAGGCAGACGTCACCATCCGCTCGACCTCGGGCAAGCTCGGCACCACCTTCCCCGAGCTGGCCAACCTGTCGAGCCCAGGCTCCAGAACGTTGTCGGGCAGGCTCTCCGGCGGCATGGCCTCGCTCACCGCCACGACCGTCTCCGGCGACGTCACGCTGCTCAAGGGGGAGAAGGAATGAGTCCGGTCTTCGGGCACGGGCGCCTGCGCCTGTACTTGCTCAAGCTGCTCGAGGAGAGCCCGCGCCACGGCTACGAGGTCATCCGGCTGTTGCAGGACCGCTTCCTCGGCGTCTACTCCCCCTCCCCGGGAACGATCTACCCGCGCCTGGCCAGGCTCGAAGAGGAGGGCCTGGTCACCCACGAGGTGGTCGAGGGCAAGAAGGTCTTCTCGATCACCGACAAGGGCAGGGAGGAGCTCAACTCCCGGCTCGACGAGCTGGCCGACCTGGAGCAGGAGATCAACGCCTCGGTGCGGGACATCGCCCGCGAGGTCAAGGAGGACGTCCGCGACACCGTCAAGTCGCTCCGCGAGGAGCTGTCGAAGATGGCCAAGGACGTCCGCACCGGCTCCACCCAGGAGCTCCGCCGGGTCAAGGAGCAGCAGAAGCGCCAGTGGATGGACCACGTCCAGAGCTGGACGGGCGAGGGCGAGCGGCTCGGCAGGGAGTGGCGCAGGGTCTGGTCCGAGGTCTGGCAGACCGTCGGCGGCGTCACCGACAACCGCGCCGCGCTCGACGCCGAGCTGGGCGAGCGGCTGGCCGACTTCGTCGCCCAGGTGCGCGCCGAGGCCTCGGACTCCCGGCTGACCAGGGAGAAGCTCGACGAGTGCCAGGCTGCGATCGACGACGCCGCCGCGCGCATCCGCGACACCCTGCGCTAGCCGCGCCTGGCCCGGTAGGCGATGGGCAGGTATCTGACCCGCTCGGGCAGGCGCGGGGCGACGGCGGCGACCGTACGGCCCAGCGCGCGCAGCCTGCGCTCGTCGCGCGCCGTCCACGCCAGCCCGAGCTTCTCGCGTACGGCGGGCGGCAGCGTGCCGGTCGTGACGAAGACGTTGAGCCGCCCGGAGCCCAGGCCGACCGGCTTCCACAGCGCCCGCGGCACGTGCGGCGGCGGGCCGACGCTCCTGGCGACGTCGAGCACGTCGTGCGCGGTCGGGTGGTCTTCGAGGGTGTGCTCGACCATGTCGTCGAAGTAGGCCCAGTAGTCCTCGACGGTCGGCGGGAACATCCGCTCGGGCACCTGAAGGATCGCCCCGAGCTGCAGGATCTCCGCGTAGACCCGGCGCTCCTCCTCAGGTGTGTACGGCTCGCCGAAGTAGCGGGCCATCGTCACCGCGCGCTCGAAAGCCGTCAGATGCACCCAGGCATACGGCTCCGCACTCAGCGCATGATATTTCCTGCCCTGGGAGTCGATGCCGGAGATGTCCTTGTGCATCTCCCGCAGCCGCCGCCCCTCCTCGATCGCACCGGCTCCGCCGTACACCCAGGTCTGCAGGGACGTGATCGAGCGGGACAGCCGCCCCCACGGGTCGGTCTTGTAGACCGACTGCTCGCCGACGGCGGCGCCGATCGCGGGGTGCATGACCTGCAGGATCAGCGCGCCGCCGAGCACGAACATCAACCTGGCGTCGCCCATGCCCTCCCAGAGCATGGAGCCTGGACCGAACGGCTTGACGTCCATACTCTGTAAGTTACCACTTACTCAGCTGGTGAAAACTATCTTCCCGAACACGTCGCCCTCGTGCATCGCGGCGAAGCCGTCGCGCGCCCGCGTCATCGGCATCGCCCTGTCGATGACCGGGCGCACCCCGGTCTGCTCCAGGAAGACCGCGAGGCGCTGGAGCTGGTCGCGGGTGCCCATGGTCGAGCCGACCACGGAGAGCTGCAGGAAGAACACCCGGTTGAGGTCGGCGGGCGGCACGGCGCCGCTGGTCGCGCCGGAGACCACGATGCGGCCGCCGGGGCGCAGCGACTTGAGCGAATGGTCCCAGGTGGCCTGACCGACGGTCTCCATGACCGCGTCCACCCGCTCCGGCAGCCGCGCGCCAGGCTCGAAGACCTGGTCGGCGCCCGTTTGAAGGGCTCGCTCCCGCTTCTCGGCCGACCTGCTGGTGGCCCACATCCGGTAGCCGCCCGCGCGGCCGAGCGCGATGAGCGCGGTGGCCACGCCGCCGCCCGCGCCCTGGACGAGCACGGTCGAGCCCGGCTGCAGCTCGGCCTTGTCGAACAACATCCGGTAGGCGGTCAGCCACGCCGTGGGCAGACACGCCGCCTCCTCGAAGCTGAGCGCGGCCGGCTTGGGCACGAGATTCCTTCTGGGTACGGTGACCCGCTCGGCGAACGTGCCGTCGTGGACCTCGGAGAGCAGGCTGCGCTTGGGGTCGAGGGTCTCGTCTGCGCCCGATCCGATGACGGAGTGCACGATGACCTCGTTACCGTCCTCGTCCACGCCCGCGGCGTCGCAGCCGAGCACGATCGGCAGCCGGTCCTGGCGGATGCCGACGCCCTTGAGCGTCCAGAGGTCGTGGTGGTTGAGCGCGGCCGCCTTGACGGTGACCGTGGTCCAGCCGTCCTGGGCCTTCGGCTCCGGGTGCTCACCCAGCGTCAGTCCGGCGAGCGGGTTGTCGGGGTCGGTCTGTGTGGCGGTTACGGCGAACATGG
This sequence comes from Nonomuraea sp. NPDC050556, assembly GCF_044457355.1. Taxonomy (NCBI): domain Bacteria; kingdom Bacillati; phylum Actinomycetota; class Actinomycetes; order Streptosporangiales; family Streptosporangiaceae; genus Nonomuraea; species Nonomuraea sp. NPDC050556. Next base: position 1,055,068 of record NZ_JBITGU010000004.1, read on the forward strand.
CCGCACCCTACTTGAGAGTCACCCTGATCTCCGCGATCGCCTCCTGCACGAAGGACGGCTCGCCCACGGCGCACACCAGCACGTCGCCCCGGCACACCTTGCGGGCGAAGCGCCCGTGCCCGCCGATGATCGACGGCATCCTGGACCTCTCGTCGCAGCCGGGGGTGGGGATGATCGCCACCATGTCCCCCGCGGCCCCGCCGAACCACAGTTGCGGACCGACCGGCTCGCCGCGGGCCATCTCGCCCGGCGCGGCCAGGCGGACGGGGGGCGTCGCCGTCAGGACGAGGTAGCCGTCCTTGGTGACCTTTCCCTTGAGCTTCTCCGCCCAGGTGACGCGCTGCTCGAAGGTGAGCGCGTCGGCCCGGTCGTAGAGGGCCAGCCGCCAGTCGCCGAAGGCGAACATCAGCACCTGGCCGCCCGAACCGCTGCCCGGCTGGCGCGGCCACAACGTGACGTTCGGCGCGAACTCCCTGATCGCCTCACCGCCCCTGGTGATCTCGGCCTCGCCCGAGTAGGGCGCCTCCAGCCTGCGGAAGAGCATCATGTCGCTGTCGATCCAGCCGCCCACGAACGGCCTGGCCCCGAGGTTGTCGAGCGCGATGCGCGGCGGGTAGCGCACCTCGGCGCGCCGCCCGTCGGGGAAGACGACGTCGATGACCTTCTTGCCGGCCTTCCTCCTGGGCACGGGGTGGAGCAGGTTGTTGGCGCCGCTGACCATGGGGCCGATCGAGCTGATCGACGACGGCGTGACGGGTGCCGGCTTGGCGGGCACCTTCCTGTTGGTGATCAGGATGAGGATGCCCGCGCCGACGAGAACGAGCAGCACCCCGATGCCCAGCCATCGCCTGCGGCCCGCCGATCCCGCTTCGATGACGTCCACGGCGATCCTCCCTTGGGCACAGTTCAGTTGAGCGGGAGGTGTCTCCGCAATTGGCCCGGGGTCACGAATTCACAACCGCATGTCACCAAATCGCGGTATTGATCGTCCCGTTGGTGGTGATGGTCACCTGCTGGCCGACGAGCTCGCGCGACTCCGCGTCGGCGATCAGGTCGGCCTGCCGTACCTGGGCGTGGGCGCGGCGGCCGTCGGGCAGGTCGAGCACCAGGATGGCCTTCTCCGGCTCGCCGTCGCGGGAGTGCGCGACGGTGTATCCGGCCACCGACGCGGGACCCTCGTAGAGGTCGGCGATCGGCACCGGCTCGGCCACGTGGACCGGCGCGGCCGACCCGAGCGTGCCGCCAGGCTCGCTGGACCAGATCGCGTAGGTGTGCTTGGTCAGGTGCATCCCGACACCGGTGACCAGGCCGTGGCCACCGTCCCTGAGCAGGCCCGCCATGGTGGCGGTCGAGTGCAGCACGTAGTTGCTGGCCGGCCCTCCGGCGTACGGCAGGCCGCCGGTGACGGTCAGGCCGCGCGGGTCGTTCTGGTCGATGCCGGTCGCGTCGCAGGCCTGCCTGATGGCGATGGCGAAGCAGCTGTAGACGTCGAGGGCGTGCATGTCCTCCAGGCCCAGACCCGCTCGCTGGGTCGCGGCTTCCGCGGCTTTCGCGATGGCTGTCGAGGCGCCGAGCTCCGGTCTCGCCGCCACCTCCCAGGTGTCCTCGGCGTAGGCCCAGCCGCGCAGGTAGGTGCGCTGGCTCTGCGGGATTCCCAGGCGGTCGGCGAGCCTGGTGCTGACCAGGACGACGGCCGCTGCCTGGTCGACCTCCATGATCGCGACCGTGCCCTTGGTGTACGGCCAGCCGACGAAGCGGGTGTCTGCTGCCAGCTCCTCCGGGGTGCGCGGGGTTCTGCGCCAGGCGTAGGGGTTGGCCGCAGCGACCTCGGTCATGGGGCTCATGAGCCGCCCCCGATCCCCCATTTCCTGAAATATCGACATACCCCGGGCGGCTCTTCTCGCGGTTTCCATGATCGCGTAGGTGTGCACGGGGAAGAACAGCTCGTGCGCCAGCTCCGCCGGGTGCGGCGGCCGTTCCCAGCCGTAGGGCGGCTTGGGGTCGGCGGGGTGGCTCCACCTGACGCTCTCGCCGGCCTGACGGTAGGCCCGGCGCGTGGCCAGCGCCTCAGCCCCCACGACCAGCGCCGCCTCCAGCTCACCTCCCGCGATCCTCTCCGCCGCCGCGCCGATGAGCAGTTGCGGAGCCGTACCGCTGACCCTGGAGTAGGCCCGGTGCTTGGGCGCGGCCCCCAGCCGGTCGGCCAGGCGGTCCACCGGGGCGTCGTACTGCCAGGAGTCGCTGTAGACGATCTGCACGGAGTCGAGCAGGTCGAGCGGCAGCCTCGCCTCGTCTGCCGCCCGCCGGGACACGGACTCCCAGAGGTCGAGGGGCTCAGGGCCGGGCTGTTCGCGAATGGTCAACTGGGCGGCGCCGACGAGGCAGGGAGTGAGGGGGCTCATGTTCATATCTAAGCAGAACAATATTCCAGTGATAAGTGTGGCGCATGTTGCCGATGGGTTTTCTGTCAATTCTTTGCGGCTCCGACCTGGTGAAATGCTTTCTTTGAATACATGCGATTTGGTTATTTCAATAACGGAATGGAACCGTCCCAGACTTTTTGACGTCGTTTCCTGGATCACACCTTGCGCCATTCAGTAGCGTTCCCAACGTTTTCCTGGCTCACCGGGGCACAGCACCTCGCTCTGAGCCGCCGAGAACTTGGAAGGAGCTCTATGTTTTCCCGAGCAAGGCGCATCTCGATCCCCCTCGCCGGTGTCCTCCTGGCCACCGGATGGATCGGCGCGACAGCAGCCGGCGCAGGCGCGACCGGCCCGACCGACGTCATCTCCAAGCAGGCGGCAGCCTCCCAGCAGGAGGCCACCGAGTTCTGGACGCCAGCGAAGATGAAGGCGGCCACGGACGTCACCGACGGTCTCGACATGAGCGTCAGGGGCCTCAAGGCGGCCAACTCCACGCCTGACGGTCCTCCCGGATCCGTCCCGCCGATCGGCGAGGAGAAGACCAAGACGATCAAGAGCAAGCAGCTCAACCTGCCCAACACGGTCGGCCGGGTGTTCTTCACCCTCCCCGGCGCCAACCCGGACGACCCGAAGAGCTGGAAGTTCTGCTCGGGCAGCTCCGTGCAGAGCAAGTACCGCAACCTGGTGGCCACGTCGGCGCACTGCGTCTACGACACCGTGCACAACACCTTCTACGACAACTGGGTCTTCATCCCCTCCTACTGGGACGGCGACCAGGCGTGGGAGGGCAAGGCTCCCTACGGCATCTACGCGGCCAAGACGTTCAACGCGCACGACGACTTCGTGGTGAAGGAGGACTACGACTTCGACTACGCGTTCGTCAACGTCTACTCCGGCATCAAGATCAAGTGGGAGAAGATCGACGGGCAGTGGCGTCCGACCGTCAAGAACGTCGGCCGTCTCGGCGACAACGTCGGCGGCCAGGGCTTCACCTGGAACCGCAGCACCAAGGCGACGGTGTTCTCGTTCGGCTACCCGGCCGGCGCGCACCCCGACGGTGACAAGCCGTTCTCCGGCCGCACCATGAAGTGGTGCTACGGCAAGACGGCTCCGATGCCCGAGGCGCCCAAGTACAACCTGCAGGAGCACGTCGGCTTCAAGTGCTCCTTCACCGCGGGCGCCAGTGGCGGTCCGTTCATCTACAACTACAAGAGCGCGAGCCGGACCGGCTACCTCTACGGCGTGAACAGCGTCGCGTGGGACACCGACGGCAACGACAGGTACGACCACATCTCGACGCCGTACTTCAACAGCGACACGTACAAGGTCTACAAGGCTGCGGCCAACCTCTGGACCAAGTAGGGCACCCTCGATCCTGACGGGCTCGGCGCTGTCCGGGCCCGTCAGGGCTTTTCCCTGCTCAATGCGGTACGGTCGCCGTAACGGCGGTTGGTTTGCCCGCTCGGTGAGCGTCTCCCTCCCACGGGCGCCGGCCACGTACGGCGGGTGGCGTTTGGGGCGGCTTCGCCGTAATTTAAAGCCCTTCACAGGGGTCTTACGACGCGTATACCACCCTTGATCAGATAACGAATCCAGATCCGAGCTGCACGACACCCTGTTGATCTGGAAAAATCACCCCTTACGGCACGAAGGAAGGCATTTCATGATCCCCCGGGCGAGGACCCTCGTAGCGGCTGCCATCGGCGGCGCGCTGCTGATGGCGTCCGCCCTCACCGGGACCGCCTCCGCCGCCACCAGCTACATCTACTCGGCCACGCTCGCCAAGACCGAGGCCGACGCCAAGAAGGTCGCCGAGTACTGGAAGCCCGACCGGCTCAAGAAGGCCGACAGCTCCACCCCCGCGACCCCCGGCGCCAAGTCGACCGCCACCTCAGCGGCCGCCGCCACCGCAGGACCCAAGACCTCCGCCGCACCCAAGACCGCGGCCACCCCCGTCCGCGACGTCCTGCCCGCCGCGCCCGCCAAGGGCGGCCCGGCCAGGACCATGGGCAAGGTCTTCTTCCTCTTCGGCGGCAAGGAGTACTGGTGCTCGGCCAGCGCCGTCGCCTCCAAGGGCCACAACCTCGTCGCCACCGCCGGGCACTGCGCCTACGACGTGCGCCAGTCCGCCCCGGCCGACAACTGGATCTTCGTCCCGAACCCGGGCGCCGACGGCAGCACGCCGGACGGCTTCTACGTCGGCGCGACGCTCAGCATGCACGAGGACTGGGCCGGCCAGGCCGACTACGACCGCGACTTCGCCTTCGTCACCGTGCACCGCGGCTACCGCTGGGTGACCGGCAAGGACGGCAGCCTCGACCTGCAGGACGCGGGCCAGCTCCAGGACAACGTCGGCGGCCAGGGACTCACCACGGGCAAGGGGTTCCGCAACCAGATCACCGCCTTCGGCTACCCGGCGGGCGCGCAGCCGAACGGCACCCGCCCCTTCGACGGCCGCACGCTGAAGACCTGCGAGGGGATGACCAACAAGACCGTCGCCCCGGCCCGCGGTCTCGACCAGGGTGTGCAGCTGCGCGGATGCGACTTCAGCGCCGGCGCGAGCGGCGGGCCGTGGCTGCTGAACTTCCAGCCGTCGACCAAGCTGGGCGTCCTCAACGGCATCAACAGCCTCACGTGGCAGGGCACGCAGGGCAAGTACGACGCGATCTCCTCCCCCGCGTTCACCGCCGTGACCTACGAGGTCTACAGGCACGCCGAGGGTCGCGACTCCTGAAGTGTGACCTAACTCACTTTCGCTGGTACGGCCTTGCCGAGTGATCTGCACCGATGTCGATCTCGTTCCGATTACTTCGGACATTTCGCCCCTTGACATGATCTTCCGGTAATTCCCATGACCAGAGTCAGCCCGGTAGGTTTTCGATCTCGTGAAACGAATCTTCCTCCCGATCTCCGGCGCAGTCGCAGCGACCGGCCTGCTGATGTCGGGGCTCGTCGGCTCCGCCCAGGCCGCTGACGACGTCGCCACCGACCCGATGGCCAACAACACCAAGGAGGCGGCGTCGGTCGCTTCCTTCTGGGCCGCGTCGAACGGCGCCGCCCTCCGCGCCGCCTCGGCGTACTACTGGGACGCGAACGAGGTCAAGAAGGTCGTCTCCAAGGGTGGATACAGCCCTGACGGCCGTCCTGGCGTCACCGCGCCCACCGGTTCCGAGAAGTCCGGTGGCCGCGCGCAGAACGTGAACCTGCCCAAGACGATCGGCAAGGTCTTCTTCGTCGACGCGGGCGGCAAGTTCCGCTGGTGCTCCGCGACCTCGATCCAGGCCAACTACCGCAACCTGGTCGCCACCGCGGGCCACTGCGTCTACGACACCGACGGCAACCGCGCCGTCATGGACAACTGGGTCTTCGTGCCCGGTTACTACCAGGGCAAGGCGCCCTGGGGCATCTACGTGGGCAAGCAGGCCTTCACCCACTACGACTTCGACGTCTACGAGGACTACGACCGCGACTACGCGTTCGTCACCGTCTACAACGGCATCGCGTTCGACGGCGTGAAGCAGGTGGACCGCAAGGACTACGAGCGTTTCGTCGGCCCGAAGTGGTCGCGTGACGGTCACTTCTACATCGCGCTCTCCAAGGACGCCGGTCGCCTCGGCGACAACGTCGGCGGTCAGGGCTTCGCCTGGAACCAGGCGACCGGCAAGACGGTCCGCGCGTTCGGCTACCCCGCCGCGCCGCACCCCGACGGCCACAAGGCGTACACGGGCGTGACCCCGAAGACCTGCTACGGCCCCACCACGGCCAAGGCGGTCGGTGCGTCGTGGCTCAAGATCGAGGAGCACATCGGCCTCAAGTGCGCCGTGACCCCCGGGTACGACGGCGGGCCGTGGCTCCTCAACTACAGCAACGCGAAGCGGCTGGGTTACGTGAACGGCGTCACCAGCACCTTCGCCGACCAGGACGGGAACGACAGGATCGACATGATCACGTCCCCGTACTTCGACGGCGAGACGGCGGCTGTGTACAACGCCGCGAAGAACGTCGCGTCCGGCAAGATCGTCGGCCCGAACGGCGAACTGTACAAGTAGCACCCTTTGTTGAAGGGGCCCGGCGGTCACCCGCCGGGCCCCTTCGGCATTTCCCCCACGCCCGCCCCTGGTCCTGCTGTGGTGGGCCACTTCTGGCAGTGTCCGTCCGTTCGGAGACCGCACACAAACACCCCGCCTCGCATGCGACACGCTTCATGAAGCTGATCCAGAACTGGTGATCCCACGGGCAACTCGACCTGGGGGCGGATTATGGGCGGTGGAGGCACGAAGCTGGGGCGGGTGATCTGCCGTTCGGCGAACGTGGCCAGACAGATCGCGTCCAGCTTGTCGGTATTGGGTTGGCCGGGCATGCGCTTGACGTGTTGGGAGTTGACCAACCGGACCGCCTCCAGCAGGCACAAGACCGGCTTCTGGTAGTCGGAGGTGGCCTCGATCACCACCCGAATCACGCTCAGGCAGCGCAGGAGGTCAGACGAAACCAGCAGCGAGCGGGACATATGCAGTAGGTGTCAGCCTTCTGCAGTCACTACCCGGGTGTGGTCTCGCCGGGCACCCGGACGCACCAGCAGGCTAGCTTTACCAATGTCGCCGCGTGGGAGGGCGGTCGGCCCGGGGTAAGCAACGTCCCGCTTCCGGACCAAGGACTGCCGCCTTGCGCTTTGGCTAGACCTTTGGGCACCCCGGGAGCACTCTGACCGATAGCGGACAAACCCCTCTCCACGCGGGTTTTGGAACGTTACGTTGATCAGCTCGGGGATCTTCGCGGTGTGGGAGGCACAAATGGTGTTGAAGATCGCCCAGATCCTGGTCCTGGTTCTGGTCGGCGGCTGCGGTGCCTCGGCGCCAGGGAAGCCGGTGACTGTACCCCCCATGAAGGGAAAGCAGCTGACCGTCGCGGAGGCGGACGCCCTGCGCCTCGGCCTGACGCTCATCGAGTCCGGCCTCTTCCCCGGATCCTTCTGCCTGCCCGATGAGTCCTGCGTCATCTACGCCATGCAACCCCCCGCCGGCACCCAGGTGCAGCCGGGCAGCCGCGTGACGGTCAAGGTGCTCAACGCGGGCCAGTCGGTGTTCTACCGCAAGAACAAGGTGATGCCGGACCTGGTCGGCAAGGACTCCGTCTGGGCGGACGCGTACCTGGAGCCGGTGATCGGCCTGGTCAAGGAGTCCGTCAGGGAGAACGCCGCCCTCCCCCCAGGCACCCAGCGCGTGCTCGCCCAGTCACCCAGAGCAGGTGCCAAGCTCAGAATGGGCCAGACGATCAGACTGATCATCGGCTACAAGGATCGAGTCACTACCCGGCCCCAGGTCAGGCTGAAGGCCCATACGGGAGATCACCGCGCCGATTCTGTCAGTGCCCCCTGAGAGGCTTGACCAGTGCAGCTGCGGTACAACTTTCGTCTCTACCCGACCCTCGTTCAGCGGAATGCGCTAGCCAGGGCCTTCGGATCCGCGCGGACGGTGTTCAATGATGGGCTGCATGCACGGCAGGAAGCCCGCGCGAACGGCTTGCCGTACATCTCGGACGGGGACCTTTCCAAGAGGGTGATCACACAGGCGAAGGCGACATCGGAGCGTTCTTGGCTGGGCGAGGTGTCCGCGGTGGTGCTCCAACAGGCACTGGCGGATCTGAATGTCGCCTACCGAAATTTCTTCAATTCCTTGTCAGGCAAGCGCAAGGGTCGCAGAGTCGCACCGCCCCGGTTCAAGTCGCGCAAGGACAACCGGCAGGCAATCCGGTTCACCAAGAACGCCCGGTTCGCGCTGACCCCCGGCGGAAGCCTGCGCCTTCCGAAGATCGGGGATGTACCAGTCCGCTGGTCGAGGGTGTTGCCGTCAGAGCCGTCGAGCGTGACGGTGATCAAGGATTCGGCAGGACGATACTTTGCCTCATTCGTCGTGCAGACGACGGACGAGAAGCTGCCGGATGCAGACACCGAGATCGGAATCGACTTGGGGTTGAAGCACTTCGCGGTGTTGTCGGATGGGTCAAAGGTGGCCAACCCGCGAATCCTGCGCCGTGCGGCCAAGAAGCTGCGCAAAGCACAGAAAGCACTGAGTCGTAAGGAGAAAGACTCAGCCAACAGGCAGAAAGCAACGAGGGCGGTGGCCAGGGCACATGCCAGAGCGACCGACACCCGCCGCGACTTCGCCCACAAGCTGTCCACCGCGTTGATCCGCGACAACCAAGCGGTATACGTGGAGGATCTGCCTGTGTCCGGTCTGGCGCGCACCAAGCTTGCAAAGAGCGTGCACGACGCGGGCTGGGCCCAGTTCGTTGGCATGCTGGAGTACAAAGCGAAACGGTTTGGCCGTACCTTCGCCAAGATCAATCGCTGGTTCCCTAGCAGCAAGCGGTGCTCGGCGTGCGGGACAGTGATCGAGAGAATGCCCCTCCATGTCCGATCATGGACCTGCACGTGCGGGGCGACCCATGACCGCGACGTGAACGCCGCGATCAACATCCTGGCCGCCGGGCAGGCGGACAGGCTAAATGACTGTGGAGCACAGGTAAGACCGGGACATGTCCTGGCACCGCGCCGAGAAGCAGTAACCCACCCGACGCCGTACATGCGGCAGGCGGGACTCTCCGCCCTCTAGGTGGCGAGGATGCCAAAACGCGGCCACTCTCTCTGTGGAGCGTTCTTAGACGTGGATCACCGGGATTCGGTGCCATGAGTTCCCTGTGATCTGGATCACATTTCGCTAGTCACGGGTTGTGTTGCTCCCCTTACGGCACTTTTGTCACATCCGAAGCAACCCCCCTGTGGCCAGTAAGAACGTAGCCCTTCGGACACGCGCCGCATTTATCTCTGACTGATAACAACAAGGTCACGGCGGTAAGGCTGTCTACCAGATGGGTCGAAACGCCTTCCACCTGCGAAGATCCCCCATGTATGTTCCTTGCTATCCCTTTACTGACGCATGGGGCGCATGTCGCGCCTCACGACAGAGCAAGGAGCAACACCCTTGAAGCGCATCCTCATCCCCGCCAGCGGCGCCGTACTGGCCACCGGTCTGCTGGCCGCCGGCCTCGCCGGAACGGCTCAGGCCGCCGGCGACGTCGCCACTGACCCGATGGCGAAGAACGCCGCCGTCGCCCAGGACATCGCGTCCTTCTGGGCCGACTCGAACGGTGCCGCCCTCAAGGCTGCCACCGCCTCGAACGTCTGGGACAACAAGGACATCACCAAGATCAAGAGCAAGGGCGGCTACTCGCCCGACTCCAAGCCTGGTGTGACCCCGCCGATCGGCGAAGAGAAGAAGACGACCGCCAAGGTCCAGAACGTCAACATGCCGAAGACCATCGGCAAGGTGTTCTTCGTCAACTCCAAGGGCGAGAAGAAGTGGTGTTCCGCCACCTCGATCCAGTCGAACTACCGCAACCTGGTCTCCACGGCCGGCCACTGCGTGTACGACACGGCTGGTAACACGGACACCATGTCCAAGTGGGTCTTCGTCCCGGGTTACTACCAGGGCAAGGCTCCTTGGGGCATCTACGTGGGCAAGCAGGCCTTCACCCACTACGACTTCGACGTCTACGAGGACTACGACCGCGACTACGCGTTCGTCACGGTCTACAACGGCATCTCGGGCACCATCGGAAACTCCAAGAAGGTTTCCGAGGACGTCTACAAGGCCCACAAGGGCGAGAAGTACGTCAAGACGCACGAGATCACCAAGGCGGAGTACGACAACTGCAAGGGGCCGGACAACGCTCCCGAGCGCGCCGAGTGCTACTCGAAGACCACCAAGGCTGACGAGGTCGGCAGCCCGGACAGCGACAAGACCGCTCTGACCAGCCTTGAGGTCAGCAGGGACAAGTACCTTGCCGCCCCCAAGCCCGAGGGCGACGCTGCCCCCAGCAAGAAGGGTGACCAGCCCGCCAACTACACGCAGGCCGGCACCCTTCAGAAGACGTTCGCCACCAAGGACGAGTACGACAAGTACACGGGCCCCGGCTACAAGTTCGTCGACAAGTACGGCAACTACATCGTCGAGCAGTACTTCCTGAACGTCTGGGTCGTCAAGGACGTCACGACGATCAAGTACTACGCCGATGAGTTCTACGTGGTCTCCAACGACCTCAAGGACGCCGGTCGCCTCGGTGACAACGTCGGCGGCCAGGGCTTCGCCTGGAACCAGCCCACGGGCAAGTACGTCCGCGTGTTCGGTTACCCGGCCGCCCCGCACCCCGACGGCAACAAGCCCTACACGGGCGTCACGCCCAAGTGGTGCTACGGCAAGACCAGCGCCAAGACGGTTCAGGCCGCCGCCAAGAAGATCGAGGAGCACGTCGCGCTCAAGTGCGCGATGACCGAGGGCGCCGACGGTGGCCCCTGGCTCCTCAAGTACAGCAACGCCAAGCGTCTCGGCTACGTGAACGGTGTCACGAGCACCTTCGCCGACCAGGACGGCAACGACCGCGTTGACACGATCACCTCCCCGTACTTCGACGGCGAGACCGCCTCGGTCTACAACGCCGCGAAGAACGTGTGGTCCGGCAAGATCGTCAACTAGTGGTTGAGCGTGGGGGTTTCTGACCCCTGTAAAGGCTGAGGGGCCCGGCATAGCCGGGCCCCTCAGTCGTTTTTGTGGGCCCCTTGGACGCGTGGAGCGCCGATACGGTGCCATCAATCCAATGTGATCTGCGTCACACACAGAACGCGTGGCCGACCAGAGCAACACTCCAGCCACCACCGTCACACTAACAACATCTTTATGCTGATCTGCGGATATGCGGTTTAAGGCCCGATCTGCCACGTCATGAGCGCTACCCCCGCAAACATCACGGAACGATCACGCCCTCCTTGGTCCATCTTTTCCCACCAAAGCGGGTTCCTGTTCCCAAGATCAACACTGTATGTTCCTGGCTATCCCTTTACTGACGCCTGGGACGCAAGAGGCGTTCCACGACAGCGCAAGGAGTTACCTTGAAGCGCATCCTCCTCCCCGCCAGTGGTGCCGTTCTGGCCACTGGTCTCCTGGCCGCCGGTCTTGCCGGTACCGCTCAGGCTGGCACCGACGTCGCCACTGACGTGCTCGCCCGTGAGGCCCAGGTCGGGGCCATCCTCGACTTCTGGACCAAGTCGGACGGCGCCGCCCTCAAGTCCGCTGAGGCGTACCACTACGACTACAAGGACATCAAGAAGATCGTGTCCAAGGGCGGTTACTCGCCCGACGGCAAGCCCGGTGTCACCCCGCCGATTGGCGAGGAGAAGAAGGTCTCGGCCAAGGTTCAGAACGTGAACCTGCCCAAGACCATCGGCAAGGTCTTCTTCGAGGGTCGTGACGGCAAGCTGTACTGGTGCTCCGGCACCTCGATCCAGGCCAACTACCGCAACCTGGTTGCGACCGCTGGTCACTGCGTGTACGACGTCGCCGGCAACGACGAGGTCGTCTCCCGCTGGGTCTTCGTCCCGGGTTACTACCAGGGCAAGGCTCCCTGGGGCCTGTACATCGGCAAGCAGGCGTTCACGCACTACGACTTCGACGTCTACGAGGACTACGACCGCGACTACGCGTTCGTCACCGTTTACAACGGCCTCAAGGGCACCCTCAACAAGTCGCGCGAGGTCTCCAAGGCCGAGTACGACGCGTACAAGGGTCAGAAGTACGTTGACACGAAGAGCCTGACCAAGGCTGAGTACGACGCGTGCCACGGCCCGGTCAACAAGCCGGAGACGCCGGACTGCTACTCCCTGACCACCAAGTCTGACAAGCTGGGTAGCCCGGGTCACCCCGACACCAAGCTGACCCAGATCGAGGTTGGCCGGGACAAGTACCTCGCCGCCCCCGAGCCCACTGACGCTGCGCCGAACTACCCGGGCGTCCAGCCCGACAACTTCAGCAAGGCTCAGTCGTACCAGGAGTACTTCGCCACCAAGGACGAGTACGACAAGTACACCGGCCCGGGCTACAAGTTCATCGACAAGGGCGGCAACTACATCGTAGAGAAGTACTTCCTCTACGTGTGGGTGCTGAAGAACGTCACCGAGACGACCTACCACAGCGACAAGTTCTATGTCGTTGAGCACGTCGTCGCCGACGCCGGTCGCCTGGGTGACAACGTTGGTGGCCAGGGCTTCGCCTGGAACCAGCCCACCGGCAAGTACGTCCGCACCTTCGGTTACCCCTCGGCTGAGCACCCCGACGGCAGCAAGCCGTACACCGGTGTTACGCCGAAGTGGTGCTACGGCAAGACCGGCGCCAAGGCGACGGTTGCTGCCTCCAAGAAGGTCGAGGAGCACGTTGCTCTGAAGTGCGCCGTGACCGGCGGGTACGACGGTGGCCCCTGGCTGCTCAAGTACAGCAACGCCAAGCGTCTCGGCTACGTCAACGGCGTCACCAGCCTGTTCTGGGACACCGACGGCAACGACCGTGTCGACTACATCTCCTCCCCGTACTTCGACGGCGAGACCAACGCTGTCTACAGCGCGGCGAAGAACGTTTGGTCGGGCCCGGTCCTGTCCAAGTAGTCTCACGCTCCACCGAGTTGGGGGTCCAAACCTCAGCTCACCTGCTTCAAACCGAAGGGCTCGGCGCAAGCCGGGCCCTTCGGCCTTTTACAGGCAACTCTCAGGAAACTCCCCTACCAGGGAGATCTCAGGACCGATAGGGTTCAATAACCCCTCCTGCACCTCCCGTGGAGCACCCCCTTGAAGCGCCTTCTCCTTCCTCTCGCCGTAGCCGGTCTCACGGCTGCTGCTCTGGCGACCCCGGCTCAAGCCACCCCCGACTGGGTCAAAGACGCCCTGGCCGCCACTCCCGCAGACGCGTACGGCACCGCCGCCTTCTGGCTGGACGCCAACGGCGCGGCTCTCAAGAAGGCCACCGAGTACGCCTACGACTCCAAGGACGTCGCCAAGATCGTCCCCAGCCAGTCCAAGGGCGGTGACGACGGCAAGCCCGGCATGACCGCCCCCACTGGAACCACCGGGTCCGGCGGCAAGGTGCAGAACGTCAACCTGCCCAGGACCATCGGCAAGGTGTTCTTCCTCGACCGCAAGGGCAACTACCGCTGGTGCTCCGCGACCTCCATCCAGTCCAGGCACCGCAACCTGGTCGTCACCGCGGGCCACTGCGTGTACGAAGAGGGCAAGGACGTCTTCTCCAAGTGGGTCTTCATCCCCGGCTACTACCAGGGCAAGGCGCCGTGGGGCGTGTACTCGGGCGCCTACGCCTTCACGCACTACGACCTCGACACCTATGACGACTTCGACGGCGACTACGCCTTCGTCGCGGTGAACAACGGGTTCGCGCTGGCCGGGAACAAAGAGGTCACCAAGGGCGAGTTCCACGACTGGGCCGGCGACAAGTGGGTCCAGAGCGAAGAGGTCAAGAAGGACGAGTACGACGCGGGCTTCGCCAAGTACGGCGTGGCCGGGCCGTACTGGTCGAAGGACTTCGACACCAGCCCGGAGAAGGTCGGCCACGACTACACGGGCGCGAAGGTCCTGACCAAGGTCGAGGTCACCGACCTCGAGTACGGCAAGGCCGCCAAGTCCACCACGGCCAACGTGAACGGCGAGCAGTACGAGTCCACGCGCGACGCCATCAGCCTCGAAGAGTACAAGAAGCTCGTCGCGGAGAAGGCGGCCGGGAAGGTCCTCGGCAAGCTTGAAGCCGACAAGGACAGGAACGGCACCGAGACCGCCTGGTACTACAGCCGCTACTACGTCAAGCAGTGGGTCAAGCCGAGCGAGAAGTACCAGAAGTACTACCGCGACCACTACTTCATCGGCATCGCCAAGGACACCGGTCGGCTCGGCGATGTGGTTGGTGGGCAGGGGTTCGCGTGGAACCAGCCGCTGGCCCAGCAGACGTTCGTCTTCGGGTACCCCAGCGCCCCCCACCCCGACGGTCACAAGGCCTACACCGGTCTCACGCCCAAGTACTGCTACGGCAAGACCGGCACCAAGTCCTACCAGGTCAACACCTTCAAGGTGGAAACCCACCAGGTGCTCAAGTGCTCCATGACCCCCGGCGCCGACGGCGGTCCCTGGCTCATCAAGTACAGCAACGCCAAGCGTCTCGGCTACGTCAACGGTGTCACCAGCCTGTTCCACGACACCGACGGCAATGACCGCATCGACACCATCAGCTCCGCCTACTTCGACGGCGAGACGGCCGACGTCTACAACAAGGCCAACTACGCCGAGACCAAGAGGATCGTCGGACCCAACGGCGAACTCCTGCAGTAAAGGGGAGAAGGCCGTCCGGGGTCCATACCCCGGGCGGCCTTCTCAAAGAGGGTCACACCAGCGCGTGATCGCGGGCGAAGTCGACGAACGACCCCGCGGGACGCCCGACGACCGACTCGAAGTCGGGGGTGGTGAAGTCGCCCCACCCCGCCGAGTACGCCTTGCCGTACTCGACGCTCACCGCGGACACCCACTCCCCCATCCCGGCCCCGATCATCGCCGCATAGGCGTCTTCCGAGGAGACCGGCTGGTAGGCAGCGCCGATGGACTCGGCCGCCTCGCCCAGGGAGATGCTCGACGGGCCGGTGATCGTGTAGGTCTTGCCCGCGTGCGGCGTGGGGTTACGAAGAACCTCGGCCGCGAACGACGCGATGTCGCGGACGTCGATCAGTCCCAGCTTCCCTGAACCTGTGGGCCCGTAGAAGGTGCCGCCCACGACGGAGCCGAGCAGGTTCTGCATGAAGAAGGCGGGCTTGATGATCGTCCAGTCGATGCCGGACGCGCGCAGCTCGTTGTCCGACAGCGCGTGCAACCGCCCGTTGCGGGTCGGCGCGTCGTGCGCCGCCCCGATCGCGGACAGCCGCACGATGTGGCGCACACCGGCCTCGCGAGCCGCCCACACCGCGTTCATGCTGGCGTGCGGAGCCTGCGGCCCCATCGCGGTCAGCAGCCAGAGGGTGTCGACACCGTCGAAGGCGGCAGCCAGCGAGGAGGGGTCGTCCAGGTCGCCGACGACAACGTCGGAAACACCCGAAGGCGCCTTCGAGGCATCGCGGACAAGGACTCGGACATCCTCCGACGGAAGGGAGCGAAGAAGGGCACTGGACACATTTCCGGTAGCACCGGTGATCAGGATCGTCATGTCTTCGACGATATAGTAAGAATCAGTGACCGTCAAGATTGGTGACTAAATCCAGATGCGGCTCCAGCCGCCTGCGCAGGTCCGCCGCGTACGACCTGGTCCTGGCCGACTGCAGCTCCCCCGCCAGCGCGAACGCGTCGGACGCCACGGAGCACGACTCCTCGACCTCCCCGCTCTGCAGCAACCCGGCGGCCAGCAACGACAGGTTGAACATGCGCCCCCGCACGTAGCGCCCGTCCATGACCAGGGAGCGGCGGGCGTGCTCGACGGTGCGCCTCCCGTCACCCAGGTCCCGGTAGCAGTGGGCGAACTTCGCCGACAGGTACGCCTCGTCGAAGTAGCCGAGCCACGAGGGTTCGTCGCCCGGCGTGCGCTGCCCGAACGACTCCTCGGCCTTCCCCAGAGCCTGGGAGCACGCGTGCGCGTCACCGAGCCCGGCGTGGGCGTGCGCCTCCAGCACGTGGCCCGCCGCCATGAGCGTGTGCACACCGGCGCGCTGCGCCGAGAGCTGGGCGGCGCGGGCCAGGTCGAGGGCGTGTGCGTGCTGGCCCATGTAGATGGCCTGGTGCGCCATCCCGGCCAGGATCTCGCTGCCGAGCCCGTTGTCGGCCGCGCCCCTGGCCAGGCGCAGGGCCTGGATGAGGTAGCGCTGGGCCAGACCGTGCTGCTCCAGGTCGTAGGCCATCCAGCCGGCGAGCCTGGTCAGCTCGGCGGCCGCGGCGGCGAGCTCCCTGCCGGTCTGCTCGCCGTACGAACCGTCTTTGAGAAGGGGGGTGACCGCGGTGTCGAGATATTTCACCACCGACGAGCGCACGCGCCCGCTCCCGAACCGGTTGTCGAGCTCCCCGAACGACCGCGTGACCTCATGGATCGCGGCGATGTCTGCCTTGCCCACCTTGCGCCCACCCACGCTCGACGGACGTACCTCGGGCGGCGACGTCAGCCACCGCACGGCCCCCACGGACCCCACCCCGATCGCGAACGTGGAGTCGAGCAGGAACCTGCGCCTCTCCACATCCGCCCGCCACAGTGCCGTCACTGTCGCGACCCCCTCCCGCCACGTGTGCGTGAACTCCTGTCCGAGATCGAGAGGGGTGCTCATTGCCGGCATGCCGAGGTCTTCCGCCGTGACCGGCCGCCCGAGGCGCAGCGCGAAGATCTCGGCCAGGAGGCATGGAACGGGGTCCCTCGGCCGCTGACCACCGATCCAGCGCAGGACGGAGCTGTGGTCGTACTTCAGGCCGGGGGTTCCGCGGGCGATGCCCAGGTCGTTGAGCCGTCTGGCCAACCCCTTGTGCGAGAAGCCCGCTTCCGCGATGAGCTGCTGGAGCAGTCGATTGGGCTCGCGTTCCATCGCTCTCCTCATGGCAACAGAGAGCATTATTTGTAGCACGAAGGGTAACGAGAGTTTCGGCGTTCCCTAAAGGATGGGCCCGAGGGCCCATCCTGCAGGGACTAAAGGCGGGCGACCCCGTCGGCGCGCGCCTGTGCGGAGACGGCGGCGATGACGGCGGGCGCGACGCGGGCGTCGAACGGGCTCGGGATGACGTAGTCGGCCGACAGGTCGTCGCCCACCACTCCGGCCAGGGCGTTGGCCGCCGCGACCTTCATGTTCTCGGTGATGGTGGTGGCGCGGACGTCCAGGGCGCCGCGGAAGACGCCGGGGAAGGCCAGGACGTTGTTGATCTGGTTGGGGAAGTCGGAGCGCCCGGTGGCGACCACCCTGGCGTACTGGCGGGCCACCGAGGGGTGCACCTCGGGCGTCGGGTTGGACAGGGCGAAGACGATCGACTCGGGCGCCATGGAGGCGATCGACGCCTCGGACACCGTGGAGCCGGACAGGCCGAGGAACACGTCGGCACCGGCCAGCGCCTGCTCGGTGGAGCCGGTGTAGCCGTCCTTGTTGGTGTCGCGGGCCAGGGCCTGCTTGACGGAGTTGAGTCCCTCGCGGCCGTCGAAGATGATCCCCTTGGAGTCGGAGACCGCGATGTCGCCGATGCCCGCTTCGAGGAGGATGCGGGTCACCGCGACGCCGGAGGCTCCGGCACCGGCCACGACCGCGCGCAGGTCGCCCAGGGAGCGCCCGGTGAGCCTGGCGGCGTTCTTCAGCGCGGCCAGCGCCACGATGGCGGTGCCGTGCTGGTCGTCGTGGAAGACGGGGATGTCGAGCATCGCCCGCAGCCGGTCCTCCACCTCGAAGCAGCGCGGGGCGCTGATGTCCTCGAGGTTGATGCCGCCGAAGGACGGCGCGAGGCGGGCGACGGTCTCCACGATCGCGTCGACGTCGGTGCAGTCGATGCAGATCGGGACGGCGTCGACCCCGGCGAACTCCTTGAACAGCAGCGCCTTGCCCTCCATGACCGGCATGGCGGCCGCCGGGCCGATGTCACCCAGTCCGAGTACGGCGGTGCCGTCCGAGACGACGGCGACCACGTTGGAGACCCAGGTGTAGTCGCTGACGAGTTCCGGATTCTCGGCGATGGCGGTGCAGACTCTGGCGACGCCGGGGGTATAGGCAAGAGAAAGATCGTCGGCGTTGCGCACGGGGATGGTGGATCGGATCTCGAGCTTGCCGCCGCGGTGGAGAGCGAAGGCGGGATCGAGATCGAGGGCTTCGAGGGAAGTAGAAGATGCGGGCGTGACTGCCACAGCGACCCCTGTAGTTCATCGGATGGGAAGACTCCACAAGAGGCCTGGCTTCTGTAGGTGCCAGGATCCCCTTCGGTGGGGGTACGGGGGTCACCCGTTCCCCGATTGTGCCACACGGAACCAGGGCCGATCCGTTGACACATCGTTAAATCCTCGATGACTGACCGCTACGTAATGCCACGTAAACTTCACAAAACTCCAATTTGATGCTTATTACACCGAGGAGGCCGCATGGCCCTCAGGAACCGCACCTATGCGGCAGGCGCACTCACCGTCGCAGCCGCGCTCATGCTCACGGCCTGTGGCAGCAATTCCTCAGGCACGGGCAGCACCACGAGTGCCTCTGCCGATGCGGCAGGCGGGGCCAAGGTCGTCAACCCTGGCAAGTTGACCACCTGCACCAACATCCCGTACGAGCCGTTCCAGTTCAAGGATGACAGCGGCAAGATCGTCGGGTTCGACGTCGACATCGTGGACCTGGCCGCCAAGAAGCTCGGCCTGACCCAGGAGATCGTCGACATCGACTTCGCTCAGATCAAGAGCGGTGCGGCCATGGCCAGCGGCAAGTGTGACGTTGCCGCCGCCGGCATGACCATCACCGACGAGCGCAAGCAGAACATCGACTTCTCCGTGCCGTACTTCGACGCCACGCAGGCCCTGCTGGCCAAGAAGGGCACAGGGGCCAAGTCGCTGGACGACGTCAAGGCGAAGGGACTCAAGCTCGGCGCCCAGGCCAGCACCACCGGCCTCGACTACGTCAAGGGCAAGGGCCTCGACCCGACCGAGTACGCGGACTCCCCCAAGGAGCTCCTCGCGCTGCAGGCCGGCCAGGCCGACGTGATCGTCCAGGACCTGCCTGTGGTCCTCACGTGGCTCAAGAAGCCGGACGTCGCCGAGAAGTTCGAGCTGATCGCCAGCCTGGACACCGGCGAGCAGTACGGCGTGGGCCTCAAGAAGGGCGCCGACCCGGTCCTGCTCAAGACGATCAACGAGACGATCGAGAACGCCAAGAAGGACGGCACCTACGAGCAGATCTTCGTCAAGTGGTTCGGCAAGAAGCCCGGTGAGCTCGGCTGATGACGAGTCCGTCGGTGGCGGCTGAGCCGGCGAAGGCCCGGCTCAGCCCGCGCAAGAAGCAGCGGATCATACGGGTTACTCAATACACCGTCCTGATCGTCGCCGCTCTGTTCGTCCTGCTCTATGTGGACTGGCCGAGCCTGGCGGACGTCTTCGCCAAGCCCAAGGTGGCGGAGAAGATGCTCCCCGAGCTCTTCACCATCGCCCTGGCGAACACGGTCATCTACACGGCGGGCGGCTTCGCGCTGTCCTTCGTGTTCGGCCTGCTCCTCGCCTTGATGAAGATGTCCGAGGTCCGGCCCTACCGCTGGATCGCGAACATCTACATCGAGATCTTCCGCGGACTGCCGGCCGTGCTGGTGTTCATCATGATCACCTTCATCCCTCTGGCGTTCCACGGCACCGATATCCCGGGAGGCATCACGGGGAAGGCCATCTTCGGCTTGGCGCTGATCGGAACCGCCTACCAGGCGGAGGTGTTCAGGGCAGGTCTGCTGGCGGTGCCCAAGGGGCAGACCGAGGCCGCCAGGTCGCTCGGCATGTCGGCCATCAGGGCGCAGTTCACCGTGGTCATCCCGCAAGCGATCAGGATCGTCATCCCACCGACGACCAACCAGCTCGTGGCGCTGCTCAAGGACTCCTCGCTCGTCCAGTTCATCGGGGTGTCCAGCGCCTATGTGGAGCTGGCCAAGTACGGGAACGACGTGGCGTCGCAGTACTCCAACGGCACGCCGATCATGGTCGCCGGCCTGACCTACCTGATCGTCACGATCCCGCTGGGTCTCCTGGCGCGCAGGCTGGAGAAGCGATGACACACGCCATCGAGGTCAAGGACCTGCACAAGCACTTCGGCACCAACGAAGTGCTCAAGGGCATCGACTTCACCGTCGAGACCGGCCAGGTCGTCTGCGTGATCGGCCCCTCGGGCTCGGGCAAGTCCACGCTGCTGCGCTGCGTGAACCTGCTGGAAGAGCCCACCAAGGGGCAGGTCTGCGTCCAGGGCATCGAGCTGACCGACCCGGATGTCGACATCGACGCCGCCAGGCGTCACATCGGCATGGTGTTCCAGAGCTTCAACCTGTTCCCGCACATGACCGCGCTGCAGAACGTCATGATCGCTCAGCAGCGCGTGCTCAAGCGGAGCAAGGCCGAGGCCGAGGTCGTCGCCCGCGACAACCTCAACAAGGTCGGCGTCGGCGAGAAGTGCGACGCCTATCCGGCGCAGCTCTCCGGCGGGCAGCAGCAGCGGGTCGCCATCGCCAGAGCCCTGGCGATGAACCCGGCGCTGATGCTCTTCGACGAGCCCACCTCAGCCCTCGACCCCGAGCTGGTCGGTGACGTGCTCAACGTCATGCGCAAGCTCGCGGAAGAAGGCATGACCATGCTGGTGGTGACCCACGAGATGGGGTTCGCCAGCGAGGTGGCCGACCGGGTGGTCTTCATGGACGGTGGCGTCATCGTCGAGGACGGCCCGCCGTCGCAGGTCATCGGCGCACCTCAGCACGAAAGGACGCGTACTTTCCTCAAGCGCGTCCTCCATCCAGAAGAACGTTGATTTCTCGTCTATGTCTGCACAGCACCCTTCACTCATGAAGATCCTCACCCACGCGTCGGCGGCCGGGGCCCTCATCCTGGCCCTGGTCGCCTGCGCGGCGGAACCGGCCACCAACCCCTCGGCCGACGGCAAGCTCACGATGTGCACCAACGCGCCCTACGACCCGTTCGAGTTCGACGACAACGGCAAGATCGTCGGTTTCGACGTCGACCTCGTCGGGTTGGTCGCGAAGGAGACCGGTCAGCAACTGGAGGTCGTCAACACCGACTTCGACGCCATACAGAACGGCAGCGCCCTGCGCAACGGCACCTGCGAGATCGCGGCCGCCGGGCTGACCATCACCGACCAGCGCAAGCGGGACCTCGACTTCTCCGCGCCCTACTTCGACGCCACCCAGGCGGTCATGACGAGGAAGGGCAGCAAGATCCACTCGCTCGACGACGTGAAGCAGGGCAAGGTCGGGGTGCAGACCGGCACCACGGGGCTCGACTTCGTCAAGAGCAAGGGGCTGGAGTCGGTGAAGTACGACGACTCGCTGCAGCAGCTCATCGCGCTGCAGACCGGCCAGGTGGACGCGCTGGTGCAGGACCGGCCGGTGATCGCGGTCTGGCTGACCAAGCTCAAGCTCGGTGGCGAGCTGAAGGTCGCGGACTCGCTGGAGACCGGCGAGCAGTACGGCATCGCCGTACGAAAAGGGGACGCCAAGCTGCTGACCAGCGTCGACAAGGCACTGAGCACCGCCAAGGCGAACGGCTCCTACGCGCAGCTCTACACCAGGTGGTTCGGCGTCAAGCCCGCCGCCTGAGCGGCCAGTAGCGCAGGACGACCCGGCCGACGATCTCGGTGACCGGGCCGAAGTCCCAGCTGTCGCGGCGGCCGGAAGCCCGCTGGTTGTCGCTCTCCAGCCACCAGCCGTCCTCACCGTGCCACTGCGCCCGCTTCACGATGAGCTGGGCGGGGTCGCCGGGCAGGCGTGCGACGACGATGTCACCGGGGCGTACGGCTGCGCTCCGCCGTACGAACAGCCAGTCTCCGGGCAGGAGAGCGGGACGCATCGAGTCACCCTCCACCCGCACCCTCATAAGCCTCGGCTCCCCTTCGCGAGTAAGGTCGTTCCTGGACCAAGCTGATTTCAGCATCAAGGAAGGACTTTCTGATGCTCGCACGACTGCTACGACCCAAGCACGTCGCCTCCGCGCACTGCGACCTGCCCTGCGGTGTCTACGACCCCGCCCAGGCTCGCATCGAGGCCGAGTCGGTCAAGGCGATCATGGAGAAGTACGCAGGCAACGAGGACCCGGTCTTCCGCTCGCGCGCCCTCTCCATCAAGGAGGAGCGCGCCGAGCTGGTCAAGCACCACCTCTGGGTGCTCTGGACCGACTACTTCAAGCCCCCGCACCTCGAGACCTACCCGCAGCTGCACCAGCTCTTCTGGGAGGCCACCAAGCTCGCCGGCGCCGCCGGTGGCAAGGGCACGGTCGACGTGGCCAAGGCCGACGACCTCCTGGGCAAGATCGACGAGATCTCGAAGATCTTCTGGGAGACCAAGGCCGCCTAAACGGTCTCAAAAGGCCCCGCACCCGCGGGGCCTTTTTCCTTTGATGGCGCGTCTGAATCCGCCAACGACCGCCCAGGGGCGGTAAGTTGCAGACAGCACCCCGCTACCCCAAGCGGGGACGCTCCAAGCGAGGAGGAACGTGACCGAGGAGACCGAGACGCGCGCCGAGGGCATGGCCGGCATCCGCGACGTGGTCAGCGTCCGGCTGCCCGCCGCGAGCGCCTACCTGTCCGTGCTGCGTACGGCTACCGCCGGGCTGGCCGCGCGCCTGGACTTCACGCTGGACGAGATCGAGGATCTCCGGATCGCGGTCGACGAAGCGTGCGCCATGCTGCTGGCGGAGGCGGTGCCTGGCACCGACCTGACCGCCGAGTTCGAGCTCACCGGGCAGGAGATGCAGGTCCGGGTCGAGGTCGCGACCGTCGGCAGCTCCGCGCCCAAACGAGATGATTTCGCGTGGATGGTGCTGACTGCCCTGGCAGACGATGTCGACGCCGTGACAGACTCCCCCGACCGCATGGCGATCGTCCTGCGTAAGCGCCGAGGCGCGGCCCAGTCTTCAGCGGGGCCGGCGTGACGGAAAGGACGGGTGCCATGGCCACCAGCGACCACGCCGTGCCCGACAGGGTGCGCGCCCGCATGCTCTTCGGCGAGCTCGCCGAGCTCGGTCCCGACGAGCCGCGCAGGCAACGCATCAGGGACGAACTGGTCGAGCTGCACCTTCCCCTGGTCGAATACCTGGCCCGCCGGTTCCGCAACAGAGGCGAGTGGCTCGACGACCTCACCCAGGTCGCCACCATCGGCCTGATCAAGTCGATCGACCGCTTCGACCTCGGCCGCGGGGTGGAGTTCTCCACCTACGCCACGCCGACGATCGTCGGGGAGATCAAGCGCCACTTCCGCGACAAGGGCTGGGCCGTCCGCGTGCCCCGCCGCCTGCAGGAGCTCAAGCTGTCGCTCACCAAGGCGATCAGCGAGCTGTCGCAGCGGGAGGGCAGGGCGCCCACGGTGGCCGAGCTGGCCACCTACCTCAAGATGACCGAGGAGGAGGTGCTCGAGGGCCTGGAGTCGGCGAACGCCTACTCGACGGTCTCCCTCGACGCGCCGGACTCTGGCGACGACGACGCGCCCGCCGTGTCCGACTCGCTGGGCATCGTGGACGAGTCCCTCGAGGGTGTCGAGTACCGGGAGTCGCTGAAGCCGCTGCTCGAACGGCTTCCGCCGCGCGAGAAGCGCATCCTGCTGCTCCGGTTCTTCGGGAACATGACGCAGTCGCAGATCGCAACAGAGCTGGGCATCTCGCAGATGCACGTCTCGCGCCTGCTGGCCAGGACGCTGGCACAGCTGCGCGAGGGCCTTACCGCGGACGACTAGCGGTCCTCGCCGTAGAGTGCCTGGGTGGTCGGGGGCGCGAGCAGCGTGCCGATCCCCAGCACGGCGAGCACCAGCAGCGGGACGCCGATGAGCGGCTGCCCGTCGGCGAGCACGGTGCCGCCGACGGGAATGAGGAAGATCTGCGCGAGCACGCCTGGGGTGCGGCCCCAGCGCTCGACCTTGAACAGCCCGCCGTACGCGACCCAGACCAGACCGGCGCCGATGAGCAGGAAGAACGCGACCTCGGCGATGGCTGCGGTGGTCTCCTGCGCTCCGCCGCCGAGGGTCTCGACGCCGAGGAAGATCCCGAAGGCCAGCGCCGCCAGGCCCTCGACGGCCACCACTGCGGCCCCTGTCACCAGCGTCCACGGCTTGTTCACCCCCGCACCCTACCGCTGGGTGGCGTCGCTCTCCCTTCTGACGTGGTGTTGTCTGTACGGCGGAGCCGTGGGACACCCACTCGCCGACCGTGGCCGGGCTCCGTCCAGGGACACGCGACGACGAGCGTGCCCATTACCCGCCGTTACGACTGCCTCGTCTGGTTTTGGTGATCAGCGGATACGCTGGCGATATGCGCGCCATGCTCCTGGTCAACCCGAAGGCGACGACCACCAACCACCGCACCCGCGACGTGCTGATCCGCGCCCTTGGTGCGGCCGTGGATCTGACGGTCGAGGAGACCGGCTACCGGGGGCACGCGGCGACGCTGGCGGGGACGGCGTGCGCGAAGGGTTTCGACGCCGTGGCCGTGCTCGGCGGGGACGGGACGATCAACGAGACCGTCAACGGGCTGCTCAACGCGGACACCGGCGCGTCCGCCGACACCCGGCCCGCGCTGATGGTGATCCCCGGGGGGAGCGCGAACGTCTTCGCGCGAGCGTTGGGTCTGCCCAACGATCCGGTGGAGGCGACGGGCGCGGTGCTTGAGGCGTTGCAGGA
Organism: Nonomuraea sp. NPDC050556; assembly: GCF_044457355.1. NCBI lineage: Bacteria > Bacillati > Actinomycetota > Actinomycetes > Streptosporangiales > Streptosporangiaceae > Nonomuraea > Nonomuraea sp. NPDC050556. The sequence continues at coordinate 1,079,719 of NZ_JBITGU010000004.1, forward strand.
GGATCGGCGGCGCACTGTTGGCCTGGGCCAAGCCCTGTGGGACAACGAGTCCCGATATTTCACCTTCTGCTCTGGTATGGGGTACGACGCGGAGGTCGTCCGGGCTGTCGAGGGTTTGCGGGGCGCAGGCCGTAAAGCCACTCCCGCGCGCTATGTGAACACCGCCGTGCGCCACTACTTCCTCACCGACAAACGCCACCCCGCGATCACCGTCACCGGCCCGGGGATCCCCACGGCGAAGGGGGTGTACCTGGCGATCATCTCCAACACCTCGCCGTGGACATACGTCGGCTCGCGCCCGGTCTCCCCGACCCCGTGGGCGAGCTTCGAAACGGGGCTCGACCTGCTGGGGCTGCAGCGGATGGGCCTGCCGTCCTTCCTGCCGATCGTGCGGCAGATCCTGCGGGAGAGCGACGGGTCGCTGCCCCACGGGCGGCACCTGGTGCAGCTTCATGACGAGCCCGAGTTCACGCTGACCGCCGAGCGGCCGGTGGCGTTCCAGCTCGACGGCGACTACCTGGGGGAACGCGAATGGGTGACATTCCGGTCTATCCCGAACGCGTTACAAGTTCTGGTCTAGCTGGTTACATTCGGTCATTGTGTGACGCATCCGACATCCATATCCGCCAAAACTTCCCACCAACCCTCTTGCGTGCACTCTGCGTGGCTGACAATCTCGAATCTGACGTCGGAACGTAGGACCTTTGCAGAACCCCCAAAGATCCTTCCGATGTTCAGCGAACATCCCCCGGGTCTAACCAGGACTCGGGTAAATGTTCGCGCTAGTTAGTGAAAGTCTTCACAAAGTCATGCCGCACCGGAGCCCACACGGCTCCTCGACGAAGGAGTGGACGCATGGACTGGCGCCACAGAGCTGCCTGCCGTGACGTGGACCCTGAGCTGTTCTTCCCGATCGGCAACACCGGTCCCGCACTGATGCAGATCGAAGAGGCCAAGCAGGTCTGCCGTTCCTGCTCGGCCGTGGAGAAGTGCCTGAAGTGGGCCCTCGAGTCCGGTCAGGACGCCGGCGTGTGGGGCGGTCTGAGCGAGGACGAGCGCCGCGCACTCAAGCGCCGTACGGCTCGCGCTCGAGCCAGGGCCAACGTCTGAACGGGGTCCGCGAGGCTTTCGCGACCACGTCGAGGAGCGATCACGCGGTTGTTCCGGTCATGTCTTGCACATGACCGCTGCAATCAGCGTGATCGCTCTTCCTTTTCCACCCCTCTGACTCCACACCCCTTCACCCCCACAACACACACCCTTCACACCCGCCTGCCCGCCCTCCGCCCACCCACCCACCCACCCGCCCCTGGTCCTGCTGTGGCTGGCCACTTCTGGCAGTTTCCGTCCGTGCATCTGACGTCCAGGACGGTCAGCCGGTCTCAGGGCGACGCCTGCACCCTTCCGGGGTGAAGGTAAAGGCCTCACAGAACGGCACAGAGCCCCGGCGGATGGCCAGAAGGAGGGGCTCGCTGTAGACCGGCCGCCGGCTCGACGGATCTCCAGGATCGGTTCCATTCCAGAGGTGGAAGAAGATCATCGGATTCGCGGACTGCATGGCGACGTATCCGAGCGTCTTGCCGTACAGGGGGCTGCTGCCGCCGAAGAGCACGGATGGTGCGCCGAATGTGTCCACCACCTCGCTGAGGGTGTGGTCCTGGACGGCCCAATCGTCCAGTCTCTCGTCCATGGCCGCATATTCGTCGGCAGAGAGCACCTCAGTTACTTCCAGCCAACCGCAGGCTCTGACGAACTCCGCATAGGCCGACGCAACACCGTGCCCGCAATCGCCTGGCATCACGGCTTGGAACGCACCCGTTACGCCCAGCGCGTTGTGAGTCCCATGCCCCTCCATCACGCGCCACTCTGCCGCCCACGACGCTTCGCGTTTGTCTACGTAGGCAAGATGATCGAGCAATAGTCGCAGAGCAACTTCTCCGCCGAACATCTCCGGACGGCGCAGGGCGTGATTGAGCCGACCGATGAGGTACTGGCGAATCTCAGCTGAGGACCGTGGGGCAGGGGGTGCAGTCATCGCACCATTTTGGTCCGAGAGGCCCCCTCCCTACCGCACGAGTCACTATCCGGTGTGAACGGAGTGATCTCGCTACGCTGGAGGCTGTGGCGACGAATCCTCGCGACCTGCGAACCCACAGGGCTGAGATTCTGCGGCGAGTTGAGGACATGGACGCCCTGGACACGAATCAGCAGGTGCGTGCTCGCCGTATGTGGATCCCTGCGGAGGAGGTCGCTGCCGGACTTCGCTCCCTTGGAGCTAGAGATAATGCCTTGGCGGCGACGCTTCGTGAAACGCTGACCAACACCACAGACGATCTCCTGTGGTGAGGCGGGTCACGCACGACGCGGGCTTCTCATGACCAAGGTCCCACTGCCTGGCGGCTCGGGCCGACGATGGATGGTTACGAGGCGGGCAAGGGGAGGGAGAGGGTTACTTCGGTGCCGCCGCCCTCCCTGGGTTCGATGGTCAGCCTGCCGGAGAGTTCGCCCACCACCAAGGTCTTCACGATCTGCAAGCCCAAACTCGTCGAGTTCTCCAAGACGAAGCCCTCCGGTAGTCCCTGGCCGTCGTCCCATACGACCACGCCCAGCCTGCCTGGCTCGCCTGCTGGGCGTTCCGACGAGACCAACACCTGCAGACGCCTTGGCCGCCCGTGTTGCAGAGCGTTCTGGAGGAGTTCTGTCAGGGCCATCGCCAAAGGTGTGGCAATCACCGAGGGCAGGACGCCGAAGGCGCCTACTCTGCGTGGGGTGACCATCGCCTCGGGCGCCGAGACCTCGCCGGCCATCGCGATCACCCGGTCGGCGATGTCGTCGAAGTCCACGAACTCCTCCGGCGCGTGCGACAACGTCTCGTGCACGATGGCGATCGAACCCACCCGTCGTACGGCCTCCTCCAAAGCCTCCCGCCCCTCGGGGACCTGCAGCCGCCGGGCCTGGAGGCGGAGCAGGGCGGCCACGGTTTGCAGGTTGTTCTTCACGCGGTGGTGGATCTCGCGGATCGTGGCGTCCTTGGTCATCAGTTCGCGTTCTCGGCGGCGCAGCTCCGTCACGTCGCGGATGAGGACCAGCGCGCCGATCCGGCCGCCGCCCACGATCAGGGGGATCGCGCGGAGCTGCACGATCGTGCCGCCGGACTCGACCTCGGTCTCCTTGGGCGCTCGCCCACTTGCGACGATCATGAGGTCTTCGTTGATCGGCTCGTCTGAGTAGCAGAGCGTCGCGGTCACCCGCCCGAGCTCGGCTCCCACCAGGTCGGCGTTGAGGCCCAACCGCCTGTAGGCGGACAGCGCGTTCGGTGAGGCGTAGGTGACGCGGCCGGCCCGGTCGAGGCGCAGGAGGCCGTCGCCGACCCTGGGTGACCGTACGAGGATGGGCTCTTCCCCGGAAAAGGGGAAACGGCCCTCGGAGACCATCTGGGCCAGGTCGGAGGCGCTTTGCAGGTAGGTGAGCTCGAGCCTGGACGGGGTGCGGGCCGACGAGAGGTTCGTGGAGCGCTGGATCACGCCGAGGATGCGGCCGTCACCATCCGGGAGCGTACGGCGGACCGGGATGGTCTCCTCGCGCACCGGGACGCCCGTCGACCAGTCCGGGTCGCCTTCGCGGCAGATGCGCCGCTCGTTCCAGGCGGTGTCGATGAGGTGGCGCTCGCCCTTGGAGACGATCGTGCCGACGATGTCGTCGTGGTAGACCGTGGGACCCGTCGTGGGGCGCATCTGCGCGACCGCCAGCCAGCCCTGGCCGCTGAGCAGCGGAGTCCAGAGGATGAGGTCGGCGAAGGAGAGGTCGGCGAGCAGCTGCCAGTCGGAGACGAGCGCGTGCAGCCACTCGAGGTCGCCATCGTCGAGCGCGGTGTGGCGGACCGCGAGGTCGCTGAGAGTCGGCACGAGTGCATCATGCGTGCTTTCCCCCACAACAACCAACTCGACGTGCACTCAAGGCTGCTTTTTCGGGAATCTCACAATGTGAGAACCATCACACAGTGGAGGGGAGCCCCTTGGCCAGCGCGCCCATGGCTGTGGATATTCTTCACCGACTGCCCGAGTGGTGGTTGACCGTTCGGGCCCATCTGAGTTCCGATGATCTCGCGGTGATCAGACACGACCTCACCGCCGTGGCTGAAATGAAGGTGTGAGCGTGACTGAAGATCCACCGCGCGTTCCCAAGTACTACGACGTCAAGCGGAGCCTGCTCGAACTGACCAAGAGCCTGCCCGCCGGCGCCTCGCTGCCGCCTGAGCGGGCGCTGGCCGTGCGGTTCGAGACGTCCAGGACGACGGTACGGCAGGCGCTGACCGAGCTCGTGGTCGAGGGACGGCTGCTGCGCATCCAGGGCAAGGGCACGTTCGTCGCCCAGCCGAAGGTGGCGCAGGTATTGCAGCTGACCTCCTACATCGGCGACCTGCGCACAGCGGGTCTGGAGCCGGACACCAAGATCCTCGACATCGGCTACATCACGGCCGACGAGGCGCTGGCGCGCCGGCTGGCGATCAACCCGGGCGGGCGCGTGTTGCGCATCCACCGGCTGCGGCTGGCGAACGGGGAGCCGGTGTCGATCGACACCACGCACCTGTCGGCACGGCGGTTCCCGCGGTTGCGCCGGGAGCTGGAGGTGCACTCGTCGTTGTACGAGACGTTGCACAACGCCTACAACGTGCGGCTGACGGACGCTGAGGAGATCATCGAGACCGTGCTGGCCACGCCGTACGACGCCAAGGCGTTGGGGGTGGACGTGGGGTTGCCGATGTTGCTGCTGACGCGGCACGCGTTCGACGCGGACGGGAATCCGGTGGAGTGGGCGCAGTCGCTTTACCGTGGCGACCGGTACAAGTTCGTCACGAGGCTGAGAAGACCTTAGGGGTACGGCGGAGCCGTGGGATCCCCAGTCGCCGACCGTGGCTGGGGACATTCCAGGGACACAGCCGACGGCCGTGCCGACGACCCACCGTTACGCCGACGCGTCAGCGCCGGCAGCTCTCCAGCTTCCACGCCTCGGTGAGCGTCGTCGGGAGGATGCCGCCACACGGCTGGAAGTCGCCTTTGTAGGTCCACTCGCCGACACCCGGACGAGTCCAGAGCCGCATGGGCGCCCAACCGGCCGCGAGGTAGTAGACGTCCTGCGTCGGGTCGCTCCCGTAGACCACGCCGTAGAAGAGCTCCTTCGCCGCGCCGTCCGCCTTGGCCTCCGGTGTGGTGCCCGTCGCCGCCAGGACCTCGCTGCGGAGGCCGGGGGCAAGAGTGAGACCGGCGGCCATACCGGCTGGCTGGCGGGACGGCGTGCTGACCGCGGTCGGCGTCGGGCGGGGTTTGCCTGCAGGCAGGAGCTGCATGACCGCCAACACCCCCGCGAGGAGGACGCCGAAGGCTAGAGCGGCGATGACCGCGGGGCCCAGCCATGATCTCGACACCCACGATTCCTAGCGAAATATCCGGCAAAAGACAACATGTCGGCCGGGGTGATCGCGTGGGAAAATCATCGCCGGGGAATCACACGGGCTCGGAAACGGACGTTCATGCTGCGCCTCCACGTTCTTGGACCGCTCCACGCAACCCTGGACGGTCACCCCCTCGACCTCGGCACCTCACGCCAGCGGGCGGTCATCGCCAGGCTCGCCGCCGCCGGTGGGCAGGTGATCTCCACCGACCGCTTCATCGACGACCTCTGGCAGGGCCAGCCACCACCCAAAGCCCTCGCCGCCCTCCAGGTCTACATCTCCAACCTGCGCCGCGCCCTGGAACCGGACCGCCCGCCCCGCGCACCCGCCCAGGTGATCGTGAGCGCCCCGCCCGGCTACCGGCTGGCCCTCCCCCAGGACGCCGTCGACGCCTGGCGCTTCCCGAACCTCATCGAGGCAGCGGGCGAGGCGCTCAAACACGCCGACCCCGCGACCACGCACCGCCTGCTCGACGAGGCGCTCGGGCTGTGGAAGGGCCCCGCCTACGCGGAGTACGAGTGGGCGGCGCCCGAGTCGGCGCGACTGGCCGAGCTGCGGCTGCTGGCCGTGGAGTACCGGGCGGAGGCGGCGCTGATGGCGGGCGGCCACGCCGAGGCGGTGCCCGAGCTGCGCGGGCACGTCCGCGAACACCCGCTGCGCGAGAACGCAGTGCGTCTCCTGGCCCTGGCGCACTACCGGGCGGGCAGCCAGGCCGAGGCGCTCGCCGTACTCAGAAGGGCCAGGAACAGGCTCAGGGACGAGCTGGGCGTCGATCCCGGGCCCGCGCTGAAGGCCTTGGAGCAGGAGATCCTGCGCCAGGACGAGTCGCTGCAGGTCCCAGCCGTCGTCGAGCCCGCCAGGAGGCCCAAGCAAGAGCCCCAGGGCCTGGTCGGCAGGGCGCGCGAGCTGGCCAGGCTGCGCGAGGAGGCGGAGCAGCACGGGCACAGGACGGTGTGGCTGGGCGGCGAGCCCGGCTCGGGGAAGACGACGCTGGCCGAGGCGTTCGCCGCCGCCTCCACCAGGCGCGTGGCGTTCGGCCGCTGCCCGGAGATCGACGGCGACGCCCCGCCCGCCTGGGCGTGGAGCGAGATCGTGCGGCAACTGGGCGCGAAAGACGAGCGGCTGAGGCCGCTGACAGAAGACGGCGTGCCGATCGCCAGCCAGTTCCTGCTGGCCAGGGCGCTCGCCGACTACCTGGCCGGGCTCGGCCCGCTGCTGCTCGTGGTCGAGGACGTGCACCGGGCCGACAGCGAGACCCTGCACCTGCTCAGGCACCTGACCAGCGCGGACGTCCTGGTGATCGCCACCTACCGCCCGGACGAGGCGGGCGACGACCTGTTCGCCACCATGGCGGCCCTGGCGTCCGTGAGCGCCCACCTGCGGCTCGACGGGCTGGAGGAACACGAGGTGGCCACCGTCCTCGCCAGGATCTCCGAGCGCGAGGTGGACGCCGACCTGGTGCGTACGGTCACCGAACGGACGGCGGGCAACCCGCTCTTCGTCAGCGAGGTCGCCAGGCTCATCGCGGGCGACGGCCCCGAGGCGGCGCAGAAGCTCCCGCTGGGCGTGCGCGACGTGATCAGGCGACGGATCGCGCGGCTCCCGGCCAGCGCCAGAACCGTGCTGCGCAACGCGGCCATCGTCGGCAGGGACGCCGACGTCGAGGTGCTCCTGCACCTCCAGGACGAGGACGCCGTGCTCGACGGCCTGGAGGCGGGCGTGCTCACCGGCCTGCTGACCGAGCCGCGCCCCGGCCAGGTGCGCTTCACGCACGTGCTGGTCAGGCAGGCGTTGTACGAGGAGACCGCGCGGATCCGCCGCACCCGCCTGCACGGCAAGGTCCTGACCGCCCTCCAGCAGGTACGGCCGGCCGACGTGGCGGCGCTCGCCCACCACGCCCTGGAGTCCGCCTCGCCCGAAGCGGTGCGTTACGCCTCGGCGGCAGCCGTACAGGCCTCCGGGCTGTACGCGCACCGGGAGGCGGCCGCGTTGTGGGAGGCGGCGCTGGAGTTCGCCCAGGACGACGACACCAGGCTCGACCTGCTCTGCGGGCTCGTCTCGGCGCGCGCGCACGCGGGCGACGTCGTGGGCGCGTTACAGGCCAGGGCGCGCGCCGTACAGCTCGGCCTGCGCACCGGCCAGGCGGCCAGGGCGCTGACCTCCTACGACGCGCCGGTCACCTGGACGCTGCAGGAGAACGGCGCGCTCGACCCCGCGTTCGTCGCCGCCGTGGAGCGGGAGCTGGCCGCCGAGCACGACGACGTGACGCGGTGCCGCCTGCTGGCCGCGCTGGTGTTCGCGCTGGAGAGCCACGACGACGAGCGGGTGGACGAGGCCGGGCTGGAGGCGGTGGCGCTGGCCCGCCGGCTGGGCCGTCCCGACCTGCTCTGCCTGGCGCTCAACGCGCGTTACTTCTCCGTCGTCGGCCCGTGGCGCAGGGACGAGCTGGCCGCGCTCGGGCACGAGCTGCTGGAGCTGGGCGAGACGCACCGGCTGGTCGGCTACCTCATGCAGGGGCACCACGCGCTGTTCATGGTCGCCCTGGGCGGCAACGACCTGGAGACGGCGCAGCGCCACGCCGACCGCGCCGTCGAGCTGTCGGCGACCGGCCAGCTCGGCCTGGCGCTGGCCGTACTCGGGCTGTTCGGCGCGGTGCGCAGGCTGCTGGAGGGCGACTTCGACGCAGCCGAGGCCACCTACGCCGAGATGGCGCGGCTCATGGGCGAGCGCGGCGGGGTGAACGCGGCCTGGATCGGCGTGCTCGGCCGGTTCTTCGTCAAGCAGGCCCGGGGCACGGCCGGAGACCTGGTGCCCGAGCTGAGGGCGCTGTTCGAGCTGGCAGCGCGCAGCGGCCCGCCGAACGAGGGCGTGCACGAGGTGTACGCGGGCGCGCTGGCCGCCGCCGGGGACCTGGACGCCGCCAGGGCGGTGTGGCGGCCCCACATGCCGCACCCGCGTAACTACTACTGGCTGCTGTGGGAGACCCAGCGCGCGATCACCGCGGTGGCGCTGGGCGACACCGAGGTCGCCGCGCGCTGCTACGAGGAGCTGCTGCCCTGGTCGGGCCAGCTCGCCGGGCTGCACAGCGGCTCGATCACGCTCGGCCCCGTCGCGCTGGTCCTGGGCGACCTGGCGGTACGGCTCGGCCTGCCCTCGAAGGACCACTACGACAGGGCAGCGAAGGTGGCCGAGTCCGTCGGGTCGGGACACTGGGCGGACGAGGCTAGGCGAAGATCAGCCGCTGCCGCCTCCGGTGTCCGCGGTTGAAGAGCGCCAGCAGCGCCACCATGAGCGGGCCCGCCTCCTCGCGCAGTGCGTCCATCTCGTCCGGCCTGGCGTACTGCGCGATCCTGGGCAGCTCGAAGCTCAGCTTGCTGCCCTTGCGCGCGGCGTCCTCGACGGTCTTCCAGTCGGCGTCGGACACGTAGCGGGTGATGAGCGGGAAGATCAGCCGCTCCTCCTCCTCGATGTGCTCGTCGAGCAGGTCGGCCAGCCGGGCGAGCGCCTTGGCCATGCGCGCTGGGGCGGCGACGTTCTGGACGACCTCGTCCAGCAGCGGGTCGAGCGCCTCGTGGTCCTCGGTCAGGTCGCTGAGATCGGCTGCCGCGCCGGCCGACCTGACGATGATCGGCCACAGCACGTCGTCCTCGGTCTCGTGGTGGTGCTTGATCGTCGCGCAGAGCCGGGTGGCGAAGCCGCCGATCGCGCGCAGCCGTACCGCGTCGGGGAGAAGCTCACCGGCGGCGATCTCGTTCATGAGAACGGCGAGGCGCCGGGTGTCCGCACGCATGGCCCGGTGGGCGATCCGGATGCCGAGCAGGTTGGGGGCCATCGGAGACCCTCCTTTCTTGGGTGACTCCAGCGTGCGGTTCCCCTCTTGTGTCCCTCTTGGTTCAGACTTGGGACCGATGAGCGTGCTAGTGGTGACGGGGACGGACGCAGGGGTCGGCAAGACCGTGGCGACCGCTGCGGTGGCCGCGCTGGCGAGGGCGCGCGGCTCGACGGTGGCCGTGGTCAAACCGGCGCAGACCGGCGACGCGAGCGACGTCGACGACATCATCAGGATGTCGGGGGTGACGACCACCTTCGAGCTGGCCAGGTTCCCCGAGAAGCTCTCCCCCGCGGCGGCTGCCAGGCTCTGCGGGCTACCCCCTGTCTCGTTGCGCGCGGCGGCGGAGCGGGTTACCGAGCTGGCGGAGTCGAACCGGCTGGTGCTGGTGGAGGGGTCGGGTGGGCTGCTGGAGCGCTACGACGAGGACGGCGCGACGGTCGCGGACCTGGCCAGGTCGCTCGACGCGCAGGTCCTGGTGGTGGCCGGGGCGGTCAACCACGCGGCGCTGACGCTGGAGGCGCTGGCCCACCGGGGCCTCGACCTGGCCGGGGTGGTGATCGGCTCGTGGCCTGCCGATCCTGGTCCCGCCGACCTGAGCCTGGCCGACGACCTGGAGATGCTCGCCGCGCGGCCCCTGGCGGGCGCCCTGCGGGAGGGCGCGGGCCGGTTGTGCGGCGAGGCGTTCCTGGAGGCGGCCCGCGCCGGTCTCGGCCCGACGCTGGGCGGCGCGTTCCGCCGTTAGCAGGCGGCTTCCGGGAGCCGGCAGACCTGGCCGAGCATCTCCTCGGCCAGCTTGATCAGGGGACGGAAGCCCTTGAGCGGCAGGCTCTTCGTGGGCCAGTCGTTCTGACCGTAGATCATGATCGCGGCGCCCCTCCTGACGACCACGTCGTGCGTACCGCCCTCATCGAAACGGGTTCCCGCTCTGAGCGCATCGTCACCCAGGTCCAGCGGTTTGTACCAGTAGTGGGAGGGCGCGGCCTCCTTGGCGACGGGCGGGCATTTGGCGAGCTGGCCACGCAGCCCCTTCATCGCGGCTTCCGCAGAGGAGACGTCCTTGTAGACGATGAGTTGCTCCCATTTGCCGCCGCCCTCTCCCTCAGGGCTGTAGACGACGGTCCTGGCCTCCAGGCGGCCTTTGTCCCAGTGGCCCTTGAAGCAGGGGTTGAGGACGAAGGGCAGGGTGCGCGTGTCGTCGACCGACCAGTTCTTGTGCCCCTTGGCCTGCGCCTCCAGGAGGAGAAACCCGTCGGGCAGGCTCGCTGGCGTGAGTGCGATGGCCGCCGCTGCGGCTAAGTGAAGGATCACGATCGGTGTGATGCGTAGTAACCCGTATTCGTTCTGGTATTTCGGGACTTCTCGATTACCACAGGTGATGATGCAGCCATGGCAAAGGCAATCGAACAGCCGGTCCCCGGCATCACGGTCGGCCACGCTCTCCTGGCCCGCTCCAACGGTGTCGCCCAGCCGGTCGACAAGATCGTGCACGACGGCGACACCATCAACATCGCGGCCGACGGCAACTTCGGCGTCCGCCTGCTCGGCGTCGACGCCCCGGAGGTCAGTTTCGAGCTGCCGCGCAGCCCGAACTTCCCCGGTCACCCCAAGGGCTTCGTCAAGATCGAGCACCCGGCGTGGACGGAGTTCCTGACCGACCCGTTCGCCAAGGGCTACCCCGAGCTGGTGCTCCGTACCGCCCTCCACGACCACCTGCTGACCAAGGTCGGCCCGCAGGCGGCGGCCAACCACGCGGCGCTGGCCAAGCCGTCCACCGAGGCGCTCAAGGCGATGGTCCAGCAGGACATCACCGAGCAGGGCCACACCGACGAGACGTTCAAGCTGCGGCTGGCCTTCGCGCACGAGATCCTCGACAGGTACGGCAGGCTGCTGTGTTACGTCAACCGCGACCAGAGGGAGAAGCCGCGCCCCGACCCCTACAACGAGCGCCTGCTCGCGGCCGGGCACGTGATCCCCTACTTCATCTGGCCCAACGTCGACCCCTTCGTCCGTCAGGAGGGCCGCATCTTCGACGCGGTGCCCGAGCCGGGCAGCGCCCGCACGATCGCCGAGGCGGGCACCCTGGGCCGGGCCAGGCAGGGGGTACGGCAGGCGCGCGAGGCGGGACTCGGCCTGTGGAACACCGCTGAGCCGCTGAAGCTGCTCCCGTTCGAGCTGCGCTTCCTGGCCCAGCGCCGGGCCCCGGACCGCTTCGTGCTCGACCTGTCGGACAACGCGCACGAGCTGCTGCACCCGCAGAGCTACTTCCGCATCCCCAACCCGGAGGACCGGCTGTTCGTCAACGCCGAGCACGCGCCGCTGTTCAAGGAGAAGGGCTGGTCGGTGCCGCTGTAGGTGGGGCTAGCCCCACCTTTTTCCCGGCTACCACACCTATGTCGGCGCGCCCCGGGAGGTCTCTACCGTAGAGACCATGAAGTTGCCCTGGTCAGCGCGCGCCTGGCTGGACACCGCGCACGTGGTCACCGGGCTCGTGGTCTCGACGATCACCGGGTTCCTGACGATCGTGCTCATCGTGTGGCCCGGCCTGTGGCGGCGCGCGGTGTCGTTGTTCACCCGGGTGCAGCGGTCCAGGTTCGCCGCGTTCCAGGGGGTGGACATCCCGTCTGCCCCTTACTCCCGCAGGCAGGCCGTCTACCACCTGTTCAGCGTGTTCCTCGGGCTGGCGGGCACGCTCGTGACCTGCATGGCGTGGGCGGCCGCGTTGATCCTCACGCTGTCGTTCCTGCTGCCGGTCGCCTTCCCGCCGCCGATCGTGTTCGCCTTCGACTACCGCAGCCCGATCGTGCTCTCCGTTGCCGTCGCCTCCGGCCTCGTCCTGCTCCTGGTCACGCCGTGGATCGCCAGGGGCTTCGCCACCCTCGACCTGGCGATGGCCACCGCACTGCTCGGGCCGAGCCGCGTCGAGCTGACCCAGCGCATCGAGACGCTGCGGGAGAGCAGGGCGGGCGCCGTCGACGCGGCTGACGCGGAACGGCGGCGCATCGAGCGCGACCTGCACGACGGCGCCCAGCAGCGGCTGGTCTCCCTCGCCATGAACCTCGGCCTGGCCAGGGCCACCATCACCGACCTGTCCGAGCCGGCGGCTGAAGCGCTGGCGCAGGCGCACGACGAGGCCAAGCTGGCGCTGAAGGAGCTGCGCGACTTCGTCAGAGGCCTGCACCCGGCCGTGCTCAACGACGAGGGCCTGGACGCCGCGCTGTCCGGCATCGCCGCCCGCGCCCCGCTGCCGGTGCAGCTCCGCGTCGACGTCGGCGGGCGGATCTCGCCGACGATCGAGGCCGTGGCGTTCTTCGTGGTCTCCGAGGCGCTCACCAACATCAGCAAGCACGCCGAGGCCACAAGCGCGGAGATCGTCGTCCAGCGCAGCGGCGACCGGCTGCGCCTTATGGTCTTCGACGACGGGAAGGGCGGCGCCGCCCTCGACGGCGGCACCGGGTTGCGCGGGCTGAGCCAGCGCATCGCCTCCGTGGACGGCGTGCTGCACATCGAGAGCCCCGACGGGGGCCCGACGAGGATCAAGGTGGAGCTTCCGTGCGAGTGATTCTGGCCGAGGACTCCGTGCTGCTCAGGGAGGGCCTCATCAAGCTGGTCCACGCGGGCGGCATGGAGGTGGCCGCCGCCGTGTCCGACGCCTCCGAGCTGCTGCGCGCGGTCGCGGCCGACCGGCCCGACCTCGTGCTCACCGACGTCCGCATGCCGCCCTCGCACAGCGACGAGGGCCTGCGCGCCGCGCTCGTCCTGCGCAAGGAGCACGTGGGGCTGCCCGTGCTCGTGCTGTCGCAGTACGTCGAGGAGCGGTACGCGGCGCAGCTGCTCTCCTCGGCGAGCGGCGGCGTGGGTTACCTGCTCAAGGACCGGGTGGCCGACGTCAGCGACTTCCTCGACGCGCTGCGCAGGGTCGCCGCCGGTGGCACCGTACTCGACCCCGAGGTCGTCGCCCAGCTCCTGCTGCGCGGCGACAGGGACCCGCTGGAGAAGCTGACCAGGCGCGAGCGCGAGGTGCTCGCGCTGATGGCGGAGGGCAGGTCCAACAGCGGCATCGGCGAGGCGCTCGTGCTCAGCGAGGGCGCGGTCGGCAAGCACGTCGGCAACATCTTCACCAAGCTCGACCTCCCCCCTGCGGAAGGGGACCACCGGCGGGTCCTCGCCGTCCTGCGATTCCTGAAAGGTGCTCCGTGATGACCATCGTCAAAAGCCTGTGGTTGTTCCTGGGCATCGCGACGACGACGGTCGCGATGTTGTTCTCCTCCACGGCCGTCTGGGAGCTCCTCGCCAGGGCGGACGAACCGACGGAGGACACCCAGCGCTCGGTCCCCTTCACCGGCTCCCGCCTGAAGATCGAAGTGGTCGAGGGCGCGGTGGACGTCGCCGTCGAGCCCGGCGCGGCCGGCGCCATCACGCTGAGAAGGGCGCTCCAGTGGTCGGGTGACAAGCCGAAGGTCAAGGAGGAGTGGGACGGCGGCGTGCTGCGCCTCAGCGCCACGTGTCCGGGCGCCGACCAGCCGGACGGGCCGACCTGCCAGGCCAGCTACGTGATCTCCGTCCCGCCGGAGACCGCGCTCGACGCCTCGACGATCTCCGGCGAGCTCGACGTGCGTGGCATCTACGGCGCGCTGCGGCTGAGCTCCGTCTCCGGGGACGTCGAGGCGGGGCAGACGCCGGCCAGCCTCTGGGCGCGCACGCAGACGGGCAACGTCAACGCGCACGACCTGCGCGGCGGCCCCGCCGACGTGGAGATCGGCAAGGGCAACGCCGACCTGTCGTACAGCAAGGCCCCCTCCGACGTCAGCGTCATCGTGCGAGCCTCGGGCGACATCCGACTCAACCTGCCCACCGGGGAGCCCTACGCCATCACCACCTCGGGGGAGAACGTCGACACGACAGGAGAGGTGCTCGCAGAACCCACCTCCCCCAGGAAGATCGTCGCCCGCACCGCCGAGGGCAACGTGTGGATCAGCGGGCGCTAGCGCGCCACCCGCGCCGTGCCGTCGTCGGCCACGATGATGGGCCGCTGGATCAGCACCGGATGCTCGGCCAGCGCCGCCAGCCACCTCGCCCGGTCCTTCGGCCAGGCGTCCATCCCCAGCTCGCGCGCCACGCTCTCGCCGAGCCGTGTGATGTCCCACGGTTCGAGGGCGAGCCTGGCGAGCACGTCCTCCAGCTCGGCCACCGTCGGCGGATCCTCCAGGTATCTGCGCACCGTGTAGCCCGCGCCCTCCGCGTCGAGCACCGTCAGGGCCGACCTGCACTTGGAGCAGTCGGGGTTGATCCAGATCTCCACGCTGACCTCTGTTTAGCTTTGTGACTGGCTGGTAGGTTCCACGCCATGGAGCCAGCCAAGCACGCAGGCGATGCCGCTGTGGCCGTTTCCCGGGCCTACGGCGTCGAGACCATGTTCACCCTGTCAGGCGGGCACGTCTTCCCGCTCTACGACGGCGCCGTGCACGAGGGCATGCGGATCCTCGACGTACGGCACGAGCAGAGCGCGGTCTTCGCCGCCGAGGCGACGGCCAGGCTGACGAGGAAACCCGGCCTGGCCGTGCTGACCGCCGGCCCCGGCATCACCAACGGCGTGAGCGGCGTGGCCACGGCGCACTTCAACGGCTCGCCGGTCGTCGTCATGGGCGGCCGCGCGCCGCAGTCGCGCTGGGGCAGCGGCGCGCTGCAGGAGATGGACCACCCACCGCTGCTCGAACCCGTCACCAAGCTCTCCTTCACCGCGACGGACGCGGGCCAGGACGTCGAGACCGCCTTCCGCACGGCCCTGGCCCCCCATCGCGGCCCGGTGTTCGTCGACTTCTACATGGACCACCTGTTCTCCCCGGCGCCCATGCACCAGGCCGAGATCCAGACGCCCTCGCCGCTGGAGCCCGATCCCGAGTCGCTGGCCGCCATCGCCCGCCTGCTTTCCGAAGCCGAGCGGCCGGTGCTCGTCCTCGGCTCGGACGTGTGGATGGACCGCGCGGAAGAGGCGGCTCGCGACTTCGCCGAGGCGTGGAAGCTGCCCGTCATCCCGAACGGCCAGGGCCGCGGCATCCTGCCAGCGGGCCACCCGCTGCTCGTCACCCGCGCCCGCGGCCAGGCCTTCAGCCAGGCCGACCTGGTGATCGTCGTCGGCACCCCGCTCGACTTCCGCCTCGGCTACGGGTGGTTCGGCGGCAAGGACGGGGCGCCGCTGGCCCGCGTCGTTCACATCGCGGACGCGGCCTCGCAGCTCGCCACCCACATGCAGCCGGTCGAGTCGGCAGCGGGCGACCTGTCCGTGGTCTTCTGGAGTCTGAGTACGGCCTGCGACGCGGCAGGCGTCCGCCCCGTGCGATACGAGCCGTGGGTCTCCGGCCTGGCGCAGGCCGCGGCGGCCGCCATCGCGGGCGACGCCGACCTGCTCGGCGCCTCGACCGACCCGATCCACCCCATGCGGATCTACGGCGAGCTGGGCAAGGTGCTCGACGACGACGCGGTGGTGATCGGCGACGGCGGCGACTTCGTCTCCTACGCCGGGAAATACGTCGAGCCACGCAAGCCGGGCAACTGGCTGGACCCTGGGCCCTACGGGTGCCTCGGGACCGGGCTCGGCTACTCCATCGCGGCGCGCCTGGCCCGGCCGTCGTCGCAGGTGGTGCTCCTGCTCGGGGACGGCGCCGCCGGGTTCTCGCTCATGGACGTGGACACGCTGGTGCGGCACAACCTGCCCGTGGTCATGGTGTGCGGGAACAACGGCATCTGGGGGCTGGAGAAGCACCCGATGCAGATGCTCTACGGCTACGACGTGGCGGCGGAGCTGCGGCCGCAGACGCGGTACGACCAGGTGGTGACGGCGCTCGGGGGCGGCGGCGAGCTGGTCACCTCGCCCGACGAGATCGGTCCCGCGCTGCGCCGGGCGTTCGACTCCGGCGTGCCGTACATGGTGAACATCGCGACGGACCCCCAGATCGCCTACCCGCGCAACACGACGGGGGTCTAGCTACTTGGTGGACGGCGTCGGCGTCGGGCTCGGCGTCGGCGTCGGGCACTCAGCGCCGAGCTGCTGGACGAGGACCAGCGTCACCGGCCTGCCCACTTCCAGCCAGGTGCCCTTGGCGGGCTTCATCTCACCGACGCGCGCGCAGGCGTCGCCCATCGTCTCGTCGACGACCTTGACGGTGAACTTCTGTGCCAGGAGGGCCTTCTTGGCGTCGGGAAGGCTCATGTCGAGGACGTTGGGCACCTTGTTCTTCTTCACCGTGGAGGTGGGGGTGCTCGTCGGCGTCTTGGTCCCGGTGCTGGTGGTGGGGGTATGCGTCGGTGTCTTCGTCGGATCCGGCGTCGGTTCCTCGGTGGGCTCGGGATCCTCGGTGGGTAACGTCGGGGTCGGTCTCTGCGTGGGGGTCTTGGTCTTTTTGGGGGGCTTTGTCGTCGGTGCCGGGCTGTTCAGGCTCGACTCCGCCGCGCCAGGCTTCACACCCTGCGTGGGACTGGGATCCCCCTTGGTGAAGCCGGTCAGGGCCACGGCGCCCGCACCTACGCCCAGGACGACCGCGGCGGCCAACCCCGCCACCAAGCCACCCCTACGCGGTGCTTTGGCCGCTCTGCGGCGTCTGGGGCCCGCGAGGGTGGTGTTGTCCGGCTGGACCGCTCCCGTCTGCGGCGCGTCGGGCACCGGTGGCGCCATCGTCGCGCCCGTGACCGGCGACAGCTCCGCCAGCGGCGCCGCCCCAGTCTCCGGCGGCAGCACGGCCTGGCGCGCCGCCGCCGACATCGCGGCAGCGCTGGGGAAACGCCTGGCGGGATCCTTGGACAGCGCCCGCTCCACCAGCGCGCGCACCGGCGCAGGGATCTCCAGCGGCAGCGCCGGCGGCGCCTCGCGGATGTGCTTGAGCGCGATCGTGACCGGGCTGTCGCCGTCGAACGGCCGCACCCCGACCAGGCACTCGTAGGCGACCACGCCGAGCGCGTAGATGTCGACGGCCGGCGTGACCGGCGCGCCCTCCGCCTGCTCTGGCGCGCAGTAGGCGGCCGTGCCGAGCACCATGCCCGCGTCCGTGAGCCTGCTGGCCACGTCGGCGCGGGCGATGCCGAAGTCGGTGATGACCAGGGTGCCGTCGCGCTGGACGAGCAGGTTGCCCGGCTTCACGTCGCGGTGCACGATGCCCTGGTCGTGTACGGCCTGCAGCGCGGAGGCCGCCTGCGCGATGAGCTCCATCGCGGGTTCAGGGGCGATGCGCCCGATCCTGGCCAGCAGCCGGTCGAGCGGCTCGCCGTCCACGAACTTCATCACCAGGTAGACCGTCGCCCCCGCGCCGGCCACCTCGCTCACGCCGTAGTCGTAGACATCCACGACGCCCTGGTGGTTGACGGTCGCCATCGCGCGCGCCTCGCCCTGGAAGCGGGCCACGAAGCCGGGATCGTCCATGCGCCCAGGAAGCAGCACCTTGACGGCGACGGTGCGCGCAAGGACGATGTCCTCGCCGCGCCACACTTCGCCCATGCCGCCGGCGCCGATGCGGGTATCCAGGCGATACCGCCCCGCCAGCGTGATTCCTTGAGCCACCATGACTCCCCCGCTACCCCCTGCCTCTCGAACCTCTTCCGCCCCCGGAACTCTCCAACAAAGCGGATTTGTATCGCGGCAGGGTAACGAGGAGGTCACGGAACTCAGAGAGTGTACGACTCACTCACCTCAACCGCCACATAAATGCCGCGAGTTCGTACAAACCTATCCTGCGGCCTAGCAATCCCGCTTGTCCGCCATTCACCGAGATCAACCCGCCAAACCGCCTACACCGCTCCTCAGGGAGAGCCGCCACCCACACCCCATAAGACGCACCCCCACCCCACCAGGTTCATGAGAAGCCCTCATGCCTCACCCCTTGAGGGCGTAGCTCCATTGGGGCCCGGGCGCGGCACCCGTGGGGGCGTGGGTGGGCTGGGTTGGCGGGGTTGTTCTGGGAGGCGGGGTTGTTCTGGTGGGGCGCAGTACGCTGGCGGCATGACGCTCGCCCCGGGCCTGCGCGCCCAGCTGCTCATCATGGTGGAGCGGGAAGACACCGCCCAGAAGATCGGCAGCGGCGACGTGCCCGTGCTGGCCACCCCGCGCCTCCTGGCCCTGGCCGAGATGACCACCGTCCAGGCGGTCCGCCCCCACCTCTCCCCCGGTCAGACCTCCGTGGGGACGCGCGTGCAGCTGGAGCACCTGGCGGCCAGCGTCCTCGGCGCCCACATCGAGATCTCCACCGAGCTGGTCGAGGTCGACGGGCGCAGGCTAGTCTTCACCTTCCAGGCCCGCGACCGGAGCACCGTCGTCGGCCGCGGCACCATCGAGCGGGTCGTCGTGGATCGCGAGAAGTTCCTGGAGCGCGCGGCGGCTACTCGATGACCGCGATCACGTGACCTTCCTGGATGACGTCGCCCTCGGCCACCTTCAGGCGCACGACGCCGCCGTCCTCGGTGAGCACCGGGATCTCCATCTTCATGGACTCGAGGATGACCAGCGTGTCGCCGTCCGCGACCGTGTCGCCGTCGGCAACCACGATCTTCCAGACGTTCGCCACCATCTCCGCGCGTACCTCAACCACGGCAACTCCCTTTTCTCGACGATCCAACAGTGACATATGCACTCATGAGCGCATACGCCCGACCGGCGAAGCCAGGGGACGCCCTACCCGCCGCACAGGGTTGTGGCACTGAGGTCCCGGGGCTTCTCGTGCGCCGTGACGGCGGTCAGCCGGGGAGCTCGGTGAGCGTCACCCTCCCGAGGACGCCGGCCACGTGCGGCGGGTGGCGCGTCCCCCGGCTCCGCCGTACGAGATCTCAGAGAAGCCGGGACGGTGTCGCGCGGTCGACCACGTGGGACATGGCTTCGATGACGGCCAGGTCGTACTCCAGCCCGCACCCCAGCCGCAGCCGCTCCAGCGCCGCCCCCGCCCGCTCCCGGTCCGTCGACCCGCCCACCAGGTCGTCGTAGGCGTTGGCCGCCTTGATGACCCGGCTCGCCAGCGGCGGCTCCTCGCCGATCGAGTCGCACTGCCGCCGCACCAGGTCGGCCACGTGGTCCAGCACCCCCGTCTGCCTGATCACCTCGGCCCCCAGCTCGGCGATCCGCCGCGCCTGCTCGGGGTCGGTTAAAACAGTCGCCCCGCCGGGGATCGGGTCGCGCAACGAGAGCTGACCGATGTCGTGCATCAGCGCCGCGTACTCCAGCTCCAGCAGCTCGGGCTCGGCCATCCCCAGCTCCCGCCCGACCGCCACCGACAGCCGCGAGACCCGTCGCGAGTGACCGGGCTCGACGTACCCGCCCACCTCGGTCACCCGCGACAGCGCCCGCACGGTCTGCAGATACGTGGCGCGAATACCGGCATATTTCCGGAACGCCACTTGCGTCACCAGCAGCGGCGCGGCGAACACGATCAGCGCCACCAGGTCCATGCTGTGCGTCGCCAGCGCCAGCAACACCCCGGAAGCCGCCACCGCGGCCCCCAGCGGGAACGCCATCCTGATCTCGTCGCGCACCGCCACCCGGAACGCCGTCCGCACCTGCTCGGCGCGCAACATCGCCGCGATCAGCACGTCCACCAGCAGGGCGATCGCGATGAGCGTCACCATCACCGTCAGCGCCGGCCACCACGTGCCGCCAGGCCCCTCGGTGAGCCCGTAGAGCGTCCCGGCCAGCGGGCGGAACGCGAACGCCAGCAACGCCCCGGTCAGCAGCCGGCGCGCCATCGCGTCGAGCCGGGGCGGCCGCCCCACCGCCAGGTGCGGCAGCGCCCCCGCCACCATGCCGACCGCGATCACCGCCACCACCTGCAGCGCCGAGTGGTTGAGCGGCTTGTTGCTGAGGTCGAGCAGCAGCGTGTAGCCGAGCGCCGCTGCGGCGCCGATAGGCGCGACCTCCCTGTTGCCCGGCATCGTCAGCCTGGCCAGCTCGCCCACCGCGATGAGCGCGCCGAACCCGATCGCGATGTCCGGCCGGTCGAGCGTCGTCGCCGCGGTGTGCGCCACGCCCGCGACGGCGACCAGCCCCGCCGCGCAGATCAGCAGCAACTGCCCCGAGTCGAGCCCCTGGAGCCCTCTGCTCACGGACCGCTCACCACTTCGATGGGCATCGTCGGGTCGTCGTGGTCCTTGGTCGTCGTCTCGGTGGCGACGCCCGGCGGCGGTTCGACCCGGCCGGGCGGTTGCCACGGGTTGTGCTCCAGCGCCTTGATGAAGGCGGTCACCATCTCGGGGTCGAACTGCGTGCCCGACCCCTTGCGCAGCTCGTCCACGGCCACCTCGATCGGCTTCGCCCCCCGGTAGGCGCGGTCGGAGGTCATCGAGTCGAACGCGTCGGCCACCGCGATCACCCTGGCGAACTCGGGGATCTCGTCGCCCGCCAGGCCCATCGGGTAGCCCCTGCCGTCGTATTTCTCGTGGTGGTGCATGATCCCGGCGAACGCCTCGTCGAGGAAGTCGATGCCGCGCACGATCTCGAGCCCGCGCATCGGGTGGAGCTGGATCGCGGCGAACTCCTCCTCGGTCAGCTTGCCGTCCTTCTGCAGGACCTTGGTGGGCACGCCGAGCTTGCCCACGTCGTGCAGCATGCCCGCGTAGCGGATCGCGCGCTGCCGTTCCATGCCCATGCCGATCTCCTGCGCGATCAGCGTCGAGGCCAGCGACACCCGCGTGCAGTGGCCGCGGGTGTAGTAGTCCTTGGTCTCCACCGCCTGGCAGAGCGCGGCGATGGTGGCGTCGTAGGAGCGCTCCTGCGCGTGGTATTGACCGAACGCCCAACGCGCCACGAAGAGCGGCAGCAGCACGAGCACGGCCGAGATCGACTGCACGGTCGCCCACAGCCCGGCCACCAGCAGCCCGAACGTGCCGTAGCCCAGGTAGGACAGGAGGAACTGCACGAGGCCGCGCAGCGGCACCTCGGCCGCCCGCATCCGGGACGCCAGCCTGATCATGGTGAGCGTCAGGATGATGTTCAGCGGCACGAAGACCGCGGTCGCCGCCGCGTAGGGGCCGATCAGGTCCTGGAAGCCGTACGGCTTGGGCACTCCGGACACCCCGCCCAGGGCGACGTAGACCTCACCCGCCGCGTAGCCGCACAACGCGAACTGCGCCCCGTTGAACAGCCGCTTCACCAGCGGAAGGCCCGGCCGTACGCTCAGCACGGCAGTCAGGCCCACCAGCGCGGCGCCCTCCGGCCCGATGAGCACCACCGCGGCGAGCGCGGCGGAGAAGCTCACCGACACGGCGAAGTGCTCCACGTTGAGCAGCGTCGGCATCGACTCGCACACCAGGAAGAGCAGCGCGAGCACCAGCAACATGCCCCACTCGCCCGGCTCGACCAGCCGTCCGGACACCACGCTGCGCCCGATCAGGACGGCCGCCGCCCCGATGATGGCGACTAAATAAACCCTCGCGGGCCACGGCAAATCACGCATTGCTCCCCCTAGGGGCGCGAACCGGGCGCCTGCTCAGGTCCAAGAGACTCCCGGGGGTACGGCTCCGCCGCCCCACAGAAGCACAACCACCATGGCGGTGAACAACCAGGCGGCCATTGCCTTCAACATGCGCTGCCTCCACGTCGATGTCTGTGGTTCACGCTACAGAAATCGACCCGTGGAAAGGGGCTGAGTTGGGAATCGCAAGCAAAGCGTAATCAAGCCACTACCTGGGGCGACTTAGTCGGCAAGCTCCGCACGGACGCGCGCGATCCGATCGAGAACCTTCGAGCGGAGATCGGCGGGCACCGGATCGCAACCACAGTGCTTGGCCACCAGAGCCTTGACCGCTTTGTCCAGGTCGTATTCCTTGAGGCACGGGCTGCACTCGTCGAGGTGCACCCGGATGTCGAAGGTGTCCCCCTCGGCCAGCTCGCCGTCGAGGTAGGCGTACACCTTGTCCAGGACCTCGCGACAGTCCTTGTCGTGCGGGTCGCCACAGCTCATTTGGAGCCCCCATCACTGGACGCGGACGGGACCAGTCCACGCTCGCGAGCGTAGTCCTCGAGAAGCGTCCGCAACTGCCTGCGGCCGCGGTGAAGCCTGGACATCACGGTACCGATGGGGGTGCCCATGATGTCGGCGATTTCCTTGTAGGGGAAGCCCTCGACGTCGGCCAGGTAGACCGCGATCCTGAACTCCTCCGGCAGGGCCGCGAGGGCCTCCTTGATGTCGCCGTCGGGCAGGTGTTCGAGCGCTTCGACCTCGGCCGACTTCAACCCGGATGAGGTGTGGGACTCGGCGCGCGCGAGCTGCCAGTCCTCGATCTCCTCGGTCCCCGACTGCTTCGGCTCCCGCTGCTTCTTGCGGTAGGAGTTGATGAAGGTGTTCGTCAGGATGCGGTAGAGCCAGGCCTTGAGGTTGGTCCCCTCCTGAAACTGGTGGAACGACGCGAACGCCTTGGCGAAGGTCTCCTGGAGCAGGTCCTCCGCGTCGGCGGGATTGCGGGTCATCCGGAGCGCGGCCGAGTAGAGCTGCTCGAGGTACGGCATCGCCTCACGCTCGAACCGCTCGCTCCGCTGTTCCAGAGTCTCCGTGCCTGTCGCGGGCACCGGACCCACCCCCCTAAGATCACCGGTGGCCTGCTGTGGCGGAACACCGTACTCAGGGGAGAATACCCGCTCGGCAGTGACCAGCCTGTCACTGGGGAGGGGGCGAACCATTGTGAGCATGCTTGCGGCAACACGCCCGGGACCGCGTCTGTTCCCGCAAGATAGAAGGTGACGAACGACCCGGTGCGGGGAAGAACGTTACGTACCGGCTGGTAGCCATTTCCGGAACACAGGAGTCGCGTGTGCTGCCCATTCCGGCCGAGGAGCTGAACGGTTCGGGGACGCTCGGGCCGTACTGGACCTTCTACCGCGCGGTCGTCGCCGAGCAGCTGAGCCGCTGGCTCCCCGGCCGCCCCTCCGTGGTCGTCGACCTCTCCGGCGGCCGTGGCCGTACGGCTGCGCAGGCCGCCAGGGCCGGTCACCGGGTCATCGAGGTGCTCGACTTCCGCCGCTCGTCAGAAGGGGTGCGCGACGCCGACAGGGTGCGCCAGATCCGCGCGGACGACCTGGGGTTCCTGCCGGACGAGAGCGTCGACGCCGTGGTGGCCGAGGAGCGGGCGCTGTCGATCGAGCTGATGGCCGAGTCCGCGATCAGCGACGTGGCCAGGGTGCTGCGTCCCGGCGGCCGGGCGATGGTGAGCGTCGACTCGCTGGTGCTCGGCATGGCGATCCTGGCCGAGCAGAACTACTGGCAGCACCTGCGTCAGACCGGCGAGGTCATGCTGGTGCCGTGGCCGGACGGCTCGATCACCCGGTGCTTCAGCAGCGCGCAGCTGCGCGAGCTGCTGGTGGGCGCCGGGCTGGAGGTCGAGTGGATCCGCCCGCGCACGGTCCTGTCGCCGTCGACGGTCGACCACGTGCTGGCGACCGACACGCGGGCGCTGGCGTGGCTGGTGCGCACCGAGCTCGACGCGCACCCGGACGACGACGACACGGTCGGCATCCACCTGGTGGCGAGCGCCTACAAGCCGGGGTCGGCCACCTGACCGACGAACAGCGGCGTTCTGGTGGGCTTGTGGACGATGGCGAAGGCGAACGGGTGGTCGGCCCGCACGGTGGCGTCCATCGCGCCGGGGCCCGACGCCTCGAAGGCCAGCGCGGTGACCGCTGCCGCCTCCGTCCCTCTCTCGTCGACGGTGATGTTGGCGCGGTGGATGGCCTGCGAGATGAAGAGGCCGGGGGCGATGCCGGAGAAGTCGGAGTCGCGCAGCCCCAGCTGCTCCATGGGCGGCATGAGGTCGATAGTGGTGGCGAAGTCCCACTTGGGCAGTTTCAGGTCCACGCTGGCCCCCTTCAGCCCCCGCGCGACCTGCTCCAGCGTCTCGGGCTTGAGCAGGTCGCCCGGAGACCCGCCCGGCGACGGCACGAGCACCCACATGGCCAGCTGGCCCCCCTGGTAGGGCAGCTCGACCGCCTGCCACCCCTTACCAGCCGCGTAGGCGAACCTGTCCATGGCGTGCATGGTCGGCGTCTGCAGGGTCGAGCCGTCGTGCCTGGTGAAGGTGGCGTTCTGGGTCGGCTCCTTGCCGAACGGCAGGAGCCAGTCGGCCTTGAGGTGGACGGCGTTGGCGAGAACCAGCTTGGTGCGCGGGTCGAGCTGCTCGAAGACCTTCTTGATGCGCCCGGCGGTGTTCCTGTCCGCCCAGTCGTTGATGACGTCGACCGCGTTGCCCGCGGTGAAGTCCACGGTCTGCACCCCGGTGCCGTACTGGGCCGCCAGCGTACGCAGGAAGTCCTGGTTGATCGGGCTGCCCTGCTGCGGGAACAGCGCGTTGGCCACGCTCACCTGCTTCGACCGCTCCACCTGCTCGGTCAGCGCGTTGAAAGCGGCGTGCGGCCCCTCCTTCGCCGGGAAGCCGAAGACCTGGTCGAGCTCGGCCGCCGTCGCCCCGACCGCGCCCGCCCTGGCCATGCCGTACGCCGAGGCGATGCTCAGTGGCGAGAGCACCACGTTCTCCCCCGGCTTGGCGACGGCGGAGAGCAGAGCGTGGCCGAACGCGGTGACGCCGCGCACGGTCTCCTCGACGGGCGGGTCGCGCGGGATCTCCCGCTTCACCCCTGCCGCCCCGACGAACTGGGCGCTTGCCCCACAGGCGGCGGTGGACACGATCAGCAGGACTGCGAGAAGTCTGCGCACACCGGTACGACGTGCGCGGTGTCCGAGCGGTTCACCGTCGCCGCTCCTGCTTGGACTGGCACTGCACGCACCTGGCCGCCTCGGGCCTGGCTTCCAGCCGCCCTTCTGGCACGGGCTTGCCGCAGTCGACGCACTGCCCGTAGGCGCCGGCTTCGAGGCGTTTGAGCGCGTCCACCACCGCCCGGCGCTGCGCGGTGGTGACGGTCAGCATGGCCTGCGCGCGGTCGGCGTCCGTCAGATCGGACCCGGCGTCGGCCGCCGAGCGGTCACGGACGGCGACCGGGTCTCCGCGCAGGACCCCGATCGAGCGATCGAGTTCGGCGAGCATGCTCTCGAGGCGCTCGCGAGCGGTCGTGACGTCCACGAATCCGCACCTCCGGGTAGGTGAGGGGGGTAGCCGTGGCGCGACTCCCCGGAGGTCACACGCGGCTCATGTATACGGTGACTCCGAGTAAACGGATGCATCGCTTTCCTCACCGGATGCCCACTTAGCGTGCTTCTTACACCGCCCAGTCAGAAAAGCGCTGATTCTTCCTCGGGAGGCAGGGGTTTGATCAGCTCGGGGCTGTTGTTGCGCACGCTGTTGACGTCCGTCGAGACGGGATAGGCCACCAGCCGGCCCGCGTCGGCGGGGACGAGCAGCCTGCTGGCCTCGGCCGTGTCGGTGACCTTAGGGTCGAGCCACTGCTCCCAGCGCTCGCGCTCGATCATCATCGGCATCCTGTCGTGGATGCGCCCCGCCTCGTCCACGCCCTGCGTGGTGATGATCGTGCAGGTGACGAGCCACTTGAGCGGGTCGTCGTCGGCGCGCGTCTTGTCCTTCCAGAACTCGTACAGCCCGGCCATCGCCAGCACGCCGCCGTCTTCCGGGTGGATGAAGTAGGGCTGTTTCTTCTTCTTGTCCTCTTCGAGGGGCATCCACTCGAAGTAGCCGTCGGCGGGCAGGAGGCAGCGGCGCTTGGCGAACGCCTGGCGGAACGACGGCTTCTCGGCGAGCGTCTCCATCCTGGCGTTGATCATGCGCGAGCCGACCGAGGGGTCCTTCGCCCAGACCGGCACCAGCCCCCACTTCACGACGCGCAACTGCCTGACCCCGCGTTCGGCCTCTTCCGGCACGCGCGTCATCACGGCATAGACCTTCTTGGTCGGCGCGACGTTGTAGTCGGGGGCCAGCTCCTCCTCGGGGGCGGCGTCCTGCTCGACCTGGAACTCCTCGAGGAGCTCGTGCTTCTTCCTCGCTGAGGCGTATCTCCCGCACATATTTCCACCTTGCCATGAGGCACTGACCTTTTCGCGGCATATCTGCATGGGTATGCGGTATGGCGTGAAAGCTTTCCAACTGATCGGTCCAGGCAAGACCGAACTGCGCGACATCGAGGCGCCAGTGCCCGGTCCGGGCCAGGTGCTGCTCAAGGTAGCCGGTTCCGGCGTCTGCCACTCCGATCTCCACCTCCTGCACGCGGAGCAGCTCCCCTTCCCCATGACCATGGGGCACGAGCCTGCGGGCTGGGTCGCCGCGATCGGCCCCGAGGTGACCGGCTGGGAGGAGGGGCAGGCCGCCATCGGCTACATCGTCTGGGGCTGCGGTGTCTGCCGCCACTGCGCCACGGGCGCGGAGAACGCCTGCGAACGGTTCCCGCGCGGCCTGGTCCCCGGCCCCGGCCTGGGCTATCCGGGCGCGATGGCCGACTACCTGCTCGTGCCCGCCCGCGCGCTCGTGCCGCTCGGCGACCTGGACCCCGTCGACTCGGCCCCGCTGGCCGACGCGGCGCTCACGCCGTACCACGCGATCGACCGCGCCAAGGCGGTCCTCACCCCGTCGTCCACAGCCGTCGTGATCGGGGTGGGCGGGCTCGGGCACATGGCCGTGCAGATCCTGCGCGCCGTCACCGGCGCCCGCGTCATCGCGGTCGACGTCGACCCGGCGCGGCTGGAGGCCGCGCGCGGCTACGGCGCGGACGAGACGGTGCTGTCGGGCAGGGAGGCGGCCACCGAGATCCTGGACCTCACGAAGACCGGCGCCGACGCGGTGTTCGACTTCGTCGGCGCGCAGCCGACGCTCGACCTCGGCGCGGCCGTCGTCTCCTCCTACGGCCACCTGACCGTGGTCGGCCTGGCCGGGGGCGTTCTGGGCTTCCCCGCAGCGGGCCCGCCGGTCGGCCTGCCGTGGGGCGCGACGGTCAGCAAGCCGTACGGCGGGACCAGGCGTGACCTGCACGAGGTCCTCGCGCTCGCCCGGCAGGGCAGGATCAGGGTGCACGTCGACCGCCACCCGCTCAGCGACGCCGCGAAGGTCCTCGACGACCTGGAACACGGCAAGATCCAGGGCCGCGCGGTCCTCACGCCATGAGTACTCTTTGACCATGTCCGCTCCGCACTGGCCAGCGCCGACCGCCGCAGCACCCGTCGTCGCGACCGTCCGCCTGCCCGGGTCCAAGTCGGTGACCAACCGCGCGCTGCTGCTCGCCGCGCTCGCCGACGGCCCAGGCGTCGTACGGCAGGCCCTGCGCAGCCGCGACGCCGACCTCATGGCCCAGGCGCTGCGCTCGCTCGGCACCGGCATGACGGCCTCGAACGAGACGGTCTCCAGCTCCGACTGGCAGATCACCCCCGGCCCGGTCAAGGGCGGGGTGAGTGTCGACGTCGGCCTGGCGGGCACGGTGATGCGGTTCGTCCCGCCGATGGCCGCGCTGGCCGACGGCGAGGTGTTCTTCGACGGCGACCCGCACGCGCGCAAGCGCCCGATGGGCCCGATCCTCGACGCGCTCCGCGCGCTGGGCGCCCGGGTGGACAACGACGCGCTGCCGTTCACGATCAGCGGGCCGATCACCGGCGGCGAGGTCACCATCGACGCCTCCGCGTCGTCCCAGCTCATCTCCGGGCTGATGCTCACCGCTGCCAGGTTCGACAAGGGCGTCACGATCAGGCACAAGGGCGCGCCCGTTCCGTCGATGCCGCACATCGAGATGACCATCCAGATGCTCAGGGGCGCCGGCGTGGTCGTCGACGACGGCGAGCGCGACGTGTGGCGGGTCGAGCCTGGCCCGATCAGGCCGCGCGACCTCACCGTGGAGCCCGACCTGTCCAACGCCGCGCCGTTCCTGGCGGCCGCGATGGTGACCGGCGGCGAGGTGACGATCCCCGACTGGCCGTCGGAGACCACGCAGCCGGGCGACGCGCTGCGCGGGCTGCTGTCCGCGATGGGCGCCACCGTCACGACCGACGGCAACGACCTGCGGGTGTCCGGCACGGGCGAGTTCACCGGCCTCGACGCCGACCTGCACGAGGTGGGCGAGCTCACCCCGACCATCGCCGCGCTCGCCGCGCTGGCCTCCTCGCCGAGCAGGCTGCGCGGCATCGCGCACCTGCGCGGCCACGAGACCGACCGGCTGGCCGCGCTGGTCACCGAGATCAACCGGCTGGGCGGCGACGCCGAGGAG
Organism: Nonomuraea sp. NPDC050556; assembly: GCF_044457355.1. NCBI lineage: Bacteria > Bacillati > Actinomycetota > Actinomycetes > Streptosporangiales > Streptosporangiaceae > Nonomuraea > Nonomuraea sp. NPDC050556. The sequence continues at coordinate 1,108,114 of NZ_JBITGU010000004.1, forward strand.
ACCGACGACGGGCTGGTCGTGCGCCCGCGCGCGCTGCACGGCGGCACCTTCCACAGCTACGCCGACCACCGCATGGCGACGGCCGGCGCGGTGATCGGCCTGGTGGTGCCCGAGGTCGAGGTGGAGAACATCGCGACGACGGGTAAGACCCTTCCGGAGTTCACCCGGATGTGGGCCGCGATGCTGGAAGGGGCCTGACCTGCGACGCAGGGAGTACGACGAAGATGACGTGCGGGTGCGGCCCGGCAAGGGTTCCCGGCCACGCACGCGTATCCGCCCTGCCCACGAGGACGCCGTGGAGGGGTTCGTCACGGCCGTCGATCGGGGGCGTTTCACCTGCCTGGTCGAGACCGGGGAGAAGAAGCGGAAGGTGCGCCGCACGGTCGTCGCGATGAAGGCGCGCGAGCTGGGCCGCAAGGGCATCGTGGTCGGCGACCGGGTCGGCATCGTGGGCGACGTGTCCGGCGACGCCGACACGCTGGCCAGGATCGTCCGCGTGGAGCCGCGCACCTCGATGTTGCGCCGCTCGGCCGACGACACCGAGGACACCGACGGCATCGAGCGCCCGATCGTGGCGAACGCCGAGCAGATCGTCATCGTGACCGCGCTGGCCGATCCGCCGCCCAGGCCCGGCATGATCGACCGCATCCTGGTGGCGGCGTTCGACGTCGACATCGAACCGCTGCTGTGCCTGACCAAGGCCGACCTCGGCTCGCCCGACGAACTGGTGGCGCAGTACGCGCCGCTGGGCGTCCCGCACGTCGTGGTGCACAAGGGCGGCTCGCTCGACGAGCTGCGCGAGCACCTGATCGGCAAGATCAGCGTGATGGTCGGCCACTCGGGCGTGGGCAAGTCGACGCTGGTCAACGCCCTGGTGCCGGACGCCAACCGGGCGGTCTCGCACGTCAACGCGGTGACCGGGCGGGGCAGGCACACCTCGACGTCGGCGGTGGCGCTGGAGCTGCCCGAGGGCGGCTGGATCATCGACACCCCGGGCGTGCGCAGCTTCGGCCTGGCCCACGTGGAGGTGGAGACGATCCTCGCGGGCTTCCCCGACCTCATCGAGGGCACGGTCAAGTGCCCGAAGGGGTGCACGCACCAGGACGCGGCGTGCGCCCTGGACGCGTGGGTGGTGGAGACGGGCGCCGACCCGGCGCGGCTGGTGTCGCTGCGCCGGCTGCTGGCCGTACGGGATCCTGCCGCGCGCCCAGGCCTTACCGATTAGGGCGCAACGTCCAGGTGACGGTGAGTTCGGTGACCACGACGCCCTCGGCGTTCCTGACCTCCACCGCGACGTCGAACTCCGGCCGCTGACCGCCGTCGAGCTGGGCGACCACCTCGGCGGGGTCGGCGAGCAGGCGCGCCTCGGCCGTGACCTCGCCCTTGGCCACCTTGCGGAAGCGGATGGTGGACGTCGTCGGCAGCGGCGTCGCGCGGGAGAGCTGGTCGCCGAAGGCCGCCAGCGTCACCGCCCCGGACGCCGACTCGGCGAGCGTGAACAGCACCCCGGCGTGCGGACCGGCCACGTGGTTGCGGAATTCCGGCCGGTCAGGCACCCGGCAGACGGCTACGGACGCATCCACCTTGTCGTAGACGATCCCGAGGGTCTTGGCGAAGGGAACGGTCTCCAGGAGAAAGGCGCCCACATCAAATGACATGGCCTCATATTACTGGCAAGTAACCCAAAGCTCCGCGATACCGTGGCTTCTCGTGACGGGTTACAGCGACGATCTGCGCCTCGCTCATGTCATGGCGGACGCCGCCGATGACCTGACCATGCGGCGCTTCAAGGCGGTCGACCTCAAGGTCGAGACCAAGCCCGACCTCACCCCGGTGAGCGACGCCGACCGCACGGTCGAGGAGGCGATCCGCGGAACGCTCCGCCGGGCCCGCCCGCGCGACGCCGTGGTGGGCGAGGAGTTCGGCAACACCGGTTGGGGCGCCAGGTCCTGGATCGTCGACCCGATCGACGGCACCAAGAACTACGTGCGCGGCGTCCCCGTCTGGGCCACCCTCATCGCGCTGATGGACCACGGCAAGGTCGTGGTCGGCCTGGTCTCCGCCCCGGCGCTCGGCCGCCGCTGGTGGGCGGCCAAGGAGGGCGGCGCCTGGACGGGCAAGAGCCTGACCAAGGCTTCACGCATGCGCGTCTCGCAGATCAGCGACCTGGGCGACGCGTCGCTGTCGCTGTCCAGCGTGACCGGATGGGAGAAGGGCGGCCGGCTGGACAACGTCCTCGACCTGGCGCGCTCGTGCTGGCGCAGCCGCGGGTACGGCGACTTCTGGTCGCACATGATGGTCGCCGAGGGCTCCGTTGACGTGAGCGCAGAGCCGGAGCTGTCCCCCTGGGACATCGCGGCGCTGACCATCATCGTCGAGGAGGCCGGCGGGCGCTGGAGCAGCCTGTCCGGCAGCCAGGGCCTGGAGGACGGCAGCCTCGTGTGCACGAATGGCACGTTGCACGACGAGGTGCTGAAAAAGCTGACGCCCTGACCAGACGTTTAGCAAATGTCGATGCGGGGTCGGCACGCTCTGAGGCATGTCTGAACTTGCTGACCTGTTGCACGAGAACCGCCGCTTCGAACCGCCGGCCGACCTCGCCGCCGCGGCGAACGTCACCGGCGACGCGTACGGCGAGGCAGAAGCCGACCCGAGGGCCTTCTGGGCCAAGCAGGCCAGGCGCCTCGACTGGGCGAAGAACCCGGAGACCACGCTGGAGTGGCGCGAGCCGTACGCGCAGTGGTTCGTGGACGGAGAGCTCAACGCCTCCTACAACTGCGTCGACCGGCACGTGGCCGCCGGGCGCGGCGACAAGGTCGCGATCCACTGGGTGGGCGAGCCAGGCGACAGCCGTACGATCACCTACGCCGACCTGCAGCGCGAGGTCAGCCGGGCCGCGCACGCGCTGACCGAGCTGGGCGTGCGCAGCGGCGACCGGGTCGCCATCTACCTGCCGATGATCCCCGAGGCGGTCGTGTCGATGCTGGCCTGCGCCAGGCTCGGCGCGGCGCACACCGTGGTGTTCGGCGGCTTCTCCAGCCACGCGCTGGCCGACCGGATCCGCGACTGCGACGCCAAGGTGGTCATCACCGCCGACGGCGGCTACCGGCGCGGCGCGCCCGTCGCGCTCAAGCCCGCCGTGGACGAGGTGCCCGCGGAGCACGTCCTCGTCGTCCGGCGTACCGGCCAGGAGGTCGCGTGGACGGACAGGGACATCTGGTGGCACGAGATCATGGACGGCCAGCCGGACAAGCACCTGCCCGAGGCGTTCGGCGCCGAGCACCCGCTGTTCATCCTCTACACCAGCGGGACGACCGGGAAGCCCAAGGGCATCCTGCACACCACCGGCGGCTACCTCACCCAGGCCGCCTACACCCACCACGCCGTCTTCGACCTCAAGGACGACGACGTGTACTGGTGCACCGCCGACGTCGGCTGGATCACCGGCCACACCTACCTCGTGTACGGCCCGCTGGCCAACGGCGCCACCCAGGTCATGTACGAGGGCACCCCTGACTCGCCGCACCGGGGCCGCTGGTGGGAGATCGTCGAGAAGTACGGCGTGACCATCCTCTACACCGCCCCCACCGCGATCAGGACGTTCATGAAGTGGGGCGCCGACATCCCCGCGTCCTACGACCTGTCCTCGCTCAGGATCCTGGGCAGCGTCGGCGAGCCGATCAACCCCGAGGCCTGGATCTGGTACCGCACCACGATCGGCGGCGACCGCTGCCCCATCGTGGACACCTGGTGGCAGACCGAGACGGGCGCGATGATGATGAGCCCGCTGCCCGGCGTGACCACCACCAAGCCGGGCTCGGCGCAGAAGGCGCTCCCCGGCATCAGCGTGGACGTCGTGGACGGCTACCTGCTGATCACCGAGCCCTGGCCCGCCATGTTGCGCGGCATCTGGGGCGACCCCGACCGGTACGTCGAGACGTACTGGTCGAAGTACCAGGGCCGCTACTTCGCCGGCGACGGCGCCAAGCGCGACGCGGACGGCGACATCTGGCTGCTGGGCCGGGTCGACGACGTGATGAACGTGTCCGGCCACCGCATCTCCACCACCGAGGTCGAGTCCGCCCTGGTCAGCCACCCGAGCGTGGCCGAGGCCGCGGTCGTCGGCGCGGCGGACGAGACCACGGGCCAGGCCGTGTACGCCTTCGTGATCGCCCGCGGCGCCGTCGAGGTGGACACCGAGGAACTGCGCGCCCACGTGGCCAAGGAGATCGGGCCGATCGCCAAGCCGCGCAAGATCACGGTCGTGGCCGAGCTGCCGAAGACCCGCTCCGGCAAGATCATGCGGCGCCTGCTGCAGGACATCGCCGAGGACCGCCCGCTGGGCGACGTCACCACCCTGACCGACGCCTCGGTGCTGGACTCCATCAAGCGCTGACCGCTCTTCTCAGGTCACTGACGTACGGCTCGCCGAACAGGACGGCGTGGACGGCGAGCGGGTGCAGCTGATGCAGCCGCACCCGCTCGCGCCACCCGTCCGCCAGCGGCGCGACCTCGTCGTAGGCGCGCAGGATCCGGTCCAGGTACGGCGCGCCGAACAGCGCCAGCATCGCCAGGTCGGTCTCCCGGTGCCCGCCGTGGGCCGCCGGGTCGATGAGCACGCACCGGTCGCCCCGCCACAACACGTTGCCGCTCCACAGGTCGCCGTGGATGCGCGCGGGCGGCTCCTGCGGCTGCCGCGCACACCGCTGGATGAGCCGCTCCTCGTCGGCGTCCAGCCCGATCATGCGCATGAACGGCAGCACCCGCTGCCGCACGTAGAACGACGACCAGTCGTCTGAAGGCGAGTTGTCCATCGGCAACTCCGCGATGAACCCCGGCCACGGCGCGCCGAAGAAGTCAGCCCCCTGCGCGTGCATGGCCGCCAGCTCCCTGCCGAACCGCTCGGCCTGGCTCGGGGTGGGCTCTTTTTCCGCTATCCACTCCAGAACCAGCCGATCCTCCCCCACCTCGATCACCTCGGCGGCGATGTCACCGAGCCAGTGCAGCCCGGCCGCCTCAGAGGTGAACGAAAGGGAAACAGGCCCGGTCTTGACGGCCACCGCCCGGCCGTCCGGCGTCACGGCGCGGCGCAGCTCACCCGATCTCATCGGCGATGCGCTTGACGACGCCCTCCGCCGCCGCCTCCACCTGCCGCAACACTGGGAGGAAACGCCCGTCGTAGTACGGATCGGGCACCTCTCCCTGCGGGTCGAACAGTTCGGCCTCCACCTCGGGCGCCATCCGCCGCAGATTGCGCAGGTTCTCCTTGTCCATCACCAGGACCAGGTCGTAGTCGTCCGCACGGAACTGCCGCGCGCGATGCGCCGATCCGTCGTAGCCGTTCTCGGCCAGCGTCCGCAGCGCCCGCTCGTCCATGGGGTCGCCCTCGTGCCACCCGCCCGTGCCCGAGCTCTCCACGCTGACCCGGCCCGCAAGTCCCTGATCTGCAAGTTTCTGCCGCAGCACCACCTCGGCCATCGGTGAACGGCAGATGTTCCCCATGCACACCAGGCATACGCGATAGGTCATGCCCACCATGATGACGGACGACCTGTGAGGTTCACCGAACGTTCACCCGTGATTGGGGGATTAAGTCACTTTGGCTGCATAACTTCTGGTTCGACTAAGGACCAAGTGGGAGGAACCCAACCGTGAAGTATGTAGGCCGGATCGCCGCGGTCGCCATCGTGGGCGCGCTTTCGCTCGCTGCGTGCGGCACCGACAACAACGGCGGCGCCACGAGCTCCGCCGCCCCGGCCTCCTCGGCCGCGGGCAACGACAACGCTCTGAGCGGCGCGATCAACGCGGCTGGGTCCTCTGCCCAGGCCAACGCGATCGACCAGTGGAAGAAGGACTTCCAGGCCAAGAACCCGGGTGTCAGCCTGAACTACCAGCCGAGCGGCTCCGGCGCCGGCGTCCAGGCCTTCATCGCGGGCACGATCTCGCTGGCCGGTTCCGACTCGGCGCTCAAGGACGACAAGGGCGAGCCCGCCGCCGCCGACGCGCGCTGCAAGACCGGCAAGGCCATCAACATCCCGATGGTGACCGGCCCGGTCGCGGTGGTCTACAACCTGCCCGGCGTCGAAGGCCTGCAGCTGTCCCCCAAGACCCTGGGCGGCATCTTCAACAGCACCATCACCAAGTGGGACGACGCGGCCATCAAGGCCGACAACCCCGACGCCAAGCTGCCCGCCACCGCGATCCAGCCGTTCCACCGCGCTGAGGAGTCCGGCACGGCCGACAACTTCACCAAGTTCCTCAAGGCGACCGCCGACTGGCCGTACGAGCCCGCCAAGGCGTGGCCCGCCGAGGCCAAGGGCCAGGGCGCCAAGGGTTCCGACGGTGTCGCCTCCTCGGTCAAGAGCACCGAGGGCGCCATCAGCTTCGTCGAGCTCTCCTACGCCGAGAACTCGCAGCTGCAGAAGGCCAAGGTCGCCAACGGTTCCGGCGAGTTCGTCGAGCTGACCCCCGACAGCGCCGCCAAGACCGTCGAGGCCGCCGAGGTCAAGGGCACCGGCAACGACCTCAAGCTGGGCATCGACTACGCCACCAAGGCCGCGGGCGCCTACCCGATCGTCCTGGTGACCTACGAGATCACCTGCGAGAAGGGCCTCGCCGCCGACCAGGTTCCGCTGGTCAAGTCCTTCCTGCAGTACACCGCCAGCGACGAGGGCCAGGCCTCGCTGAAGGACCTGGGCTACGCCCCGCTCCCCGCCACGCTGCTGACCAAGGTCCGCGCCGCGGTCGAGGCGATCTCCTAACTGATGGCAACCCCCGTTCGCACGCGTGGAGGCGGGCCGGCTACGCGCCGGTCCGCCTCCCGGCGCACCCGAGGTGAAGGGCTCTTCCGCAATCTCTCCACCGGAGCTGGCGTCGTCCTGCTGGGGATCATGGCGGCCATCGCCGTGTTCCTCATCAGCGAGGCCATCCCGGCGCTGAGTGAGAACGAGGGCAACTTCTTCACCGATCTCACCTGGGATCCCAACGGCAGCCAGGTCTTCGGCATCGCCGCCCTCGCCTTCGGCACCGTACTGAGCTCGGCGATCGCCCTGGTGATCGCCACGCCCATCGCCGTCGGCGTGGCGCTGTTCATCTCCCACTACGCGCCCAGGCGCCTGGCCGGCCCGCTGGGCTTCCTCGTCGACCTGCTGGCCGCCGTGCCCAGCGTCATCTACGGCCTCTGGGGCGCGGTCTTCCTGGTGCCCCTGCTCAGGACCCCCTCGGTCTGGCTGAACGAGAACCTGGGCTGGTTCCCGCTGTTCGGCGGCGAGGGCGCGGTCGGCGGCAAGACCATGCTGGCCGGTGGCATCGTCCTGGCGATCATGATCCTGCCGATCATCGCGGCGATCTCCCGCGAGGTCTTCCTCCAGGCTCCGAAGATGAACGAGGAAGCGGCCCTGGCGCTCGGCGCCACCCGCTGGGAGATGATCAGGATGGCGGTGCTTCCCTTCGGCCGCCCCGGCGTCATCAGCGCCGCCATGCTCGGCCTCGGCCGGGCCATGGGCGAGACCATCGCGGTCGCGCTGATCTTCCCCGCCACGTTCGACATCACCTTCCAGATCCTCACCCCGCACGCCAACAGCATCGCCGCCAACATCGCCAACGGCTACGGCGAGGCGACCCCGATCGGCCGCGGCGCTCTCATCGCCTCTGGCCTGGTGCTGTTCATCATCACCCTGCTCGTCAACATGGGCGCCCGCATGGTGATCACTCGCGGGAGAACGAAATGAGCACGATCCAGCACATCTCCACCGGGCGCAAGGTCAAGGACCGTGTCGTCCAGGGCCTGGTGTACCTGGCCTTCGCGCTGGCCGTGGTGCCGCTCATCTCCGTCCTGTGGATGGTGATCTCGAACGGCCTGGCCAGGTTCGACCTGGAGTTCCTGACCCACTCGATGCGGGGCATCGGTGCCAGGGACGCCGGCGGCGGCGCCTACCACGCGATCATCGGCACCCTGGAGCAGGTCCTGCTCGCCTCGGCGATCGCCGTACCCATCGGCGTGCTGACCGCGATCTACCTGGTCGAGTACAGCAGCGGCGGTCGGCTCAGCCGTACGATCAGCTTCTTCGTGGACGTCATGACCGGCGTCCCTTCGATCGTTTCCGGCCTGTTCATCTTCGCCTTCTGGATTCTCTTCCTCGGCATGCCGTTCTCCGGCCTCGCCGGAGCGCTGGCGCTGTCGATCCTGATGATGCCGACCGTGGTCCGCTCCTCGGAAGAGATGCTCAAGCTGGTGCCCATCGATCTGCGCGAGGCCTCGTACGCGCTGGGTGTGCCCAAGTGGCGCACGATCCTGCGCGTGGTGCTGCCGACCGCGTTCACCGGCATCGTCACCGGCGTGATGCTCGCCATCGCCCGCGTGGCGGGCGAGACCGCGCCGCTGCTCCTGACGGTGTTCTTCGCCGACTCCATCAACAGCGACCCGTTCAACGGGCCGCAGATGGGCCTGCCACTGTTCGTCTTCGACCAGGCGGCCAGGCCGAACGACACCGCCATCGACCGCGCCTGGACCGGCGCGCTCACGCTCATCCTGATCGTCATGCTGCTGAACCTCGTGGCGCGACTCATCGCCTGGTGGCGGTCGCCCGCCCGAGGCCGATAGGGGGTTTCCCGGTAATGTCCAAGCAGATCCAGGTATCCGGGCTCGACGCGTACTACGGTGCGCACAAGGCCATCGAGGACGTCTCGATGACCATCGAGTCGCGCTCGATCACCGCCTTCATCGGCCCCTCCGGGTGCGGCAAGTCGACCTTCCTGCGGACGCTCAACCGCATGCACGAGGTCATCCCCGGTGCGCGGGTCGAGGGCAAGGTGCTGCTCGACGGCACCGACCTCTACGGCAAGGACGTCGAGCCGGTCTCCGTCCGCCGCTCCATCGGGATGGTCTTCCAGCGCCCCAACCCGTTCCCGACCATGTCGATCTACGAGAACGTCGCCGCCGGCCTGCGCCTGAACGGGCGCGTCTCCAAGTCGCAGACCGACAGCGTGGTCGAGGAGTCGCTGCAGGGCGCCAACCTCTGGAACGAGGTCAAGGACCGGCTCAACAAGCCTGGCGCGGGCCTGTCCGGCGGCCAGCAGCAGCGCCTCTGCATCGCCCGCGCGATCGCGGTCAAGCCGCAGGTGCTGCTCATGGACGAGCCGTGCTCCGCGCTCGACCCGATCTCCACGCTGGCGATCGAGGACCTCATGACGAAGCTGAAGGACGAGTACACGATCGTCATCGTCACCCACAACATGCAGCAGGCGGCCCGCGTCAGCGACAGGACCGCCTTCTTCAACCTCGCCGCCCAGGGCCAGCCGGGCAAGGTGGTGGAGATGGACGAGACCTCTCGCATGTTTACGAATCCATCCCAGAAGGCCACTGAGGACTACATCACTGGACGCTTCGGCTGATGGCCCACCAGCAGACGGCCTCCGAGGTGCACGGGGACACCCGAACGGCACCCGTCCTGCTGGTGGCCGATCCTGACGAGTGCGCGGTCCAGGAACTGGCCGTGGCGCTCGGGCGCGAAGGCGTCTCCGTCGTCGGCGTGTCCGACGGCGCCCAGGCTCTGCTGCAGGCCGGAGCATTACGGCCGGACGTGGTGCTCGTCTCCGCCACGTTGCCGATCATCAGTGCGGTGGACTTCGTGCGTGCCGTACGCCTGTCGGGGTCCGTGCCCGTCCTGCTCGGCGTCGGTGAGGGGCACGCCGAGCAGGCGGTCCAGGCTCTCGGCGCGGGCGCTTCCGCCTGCGTGGCCAGGCCGTACCGGGTGCCCGAGCTCCTGCCGTTCATCCAGGGGTCGTCGTCCGGGCAGGCGGAGCTGCGCCGGGTGCTGACCGTGGGGAGCGTGGAGCTCGACGTCAACGCCTACCAGGTGCGCGTGGGCGGCCAGGCCGTCCACCTGCCGCTGCGCGAGTTCGAGCTGCTGCACTACCTGATGCGCAACGCGGACCGTACGGTCACCCGCGAGCAGATCATGCGCAACGTCTGGCACTCGACCCACACCACCTCGACGAACACCATCGCGGTGCACGTCAAACGCCTGCGGGCGCGGCTCGGCGACGAGGACGACACGCTCATCCAGACCGTGCGCGGCGTCGGCTACCGGCTCATCACGCCCGTCAGCACTTCCTGAAGCCCTTCATCATGCGCTTGGCGACGCCCTCGACGGTCGCGATGCCGGTGCCGACCTCGGCACTGCCTTCTGTGAGTACGGCTATCGCGTAGTCGTGGCCGCGGCCGCTCACGATGCCCACGCTGACGACGGCCCAGCGCTTGGTGGAGACGCGCTTCAGCCAGCCGTTCTTGAGCGCGGTGTGCCAGCCTTTGCAGGCGGCGGCGCTGACGCCCCACTTCTGCTCCGCTATGACCTTGCCCATCAGCTTGAGCACCTGCTCGCGGTCGGGCTTCCTCAGCGGGCTCTTGCCGGTCTTGAGGGCCTTCATCAGGCGGATCTGGTCTTCTGCCGACGTTCTGGTGATGCCCCAGCAGTACAGGTCCAGGCAGTCTCCCGGGACGCCCTGGGTGTTCTCGAGTCCCAGCTTCCTGCCTGCCCTGGTGAAGCCTGGGGCGCCGCCTATGCGGAGCCAGAGGCGGTCGGCTGCCTCGTTGTCGCTGTAGCGGATCATGAGGTCGGCGTCGTGTCTGGTCTTGGCGCTGAGCTTTTTCCAGGGGGTTTTGAGGAGCAGGGCCATGAGGATCTGCACCTTGGCGGTGGAGGCGGTGATCAGGCGCTCGCCCTTGTGGTAGCGGTAGACCTCGCCTGTGGTCAGGTCCTTCACCATGGCGGTGACGGGGCCAGGCCTGCTGCTCAGATAGCTGTTGAGGCTGCTGGTGAGCTTCTTGGCCTCGATCGGCGCCCCCGATTGGGCGCCTTTGGCCGTCCGCCCCGCCTGCACCCCTGCCTGGGCGCCTTTAGCCGCCCGCGCCCCCGCCCCTGTCCAGGCCGTCTGCGCGCCTGCCTCCACCTGCGCCGTCCGGGCCGTCGCCGTCGTCCCCGCCTGGGCAGCCGTCATGGGGGCGAGCAGCACCAGGCAGGCCAACACTAATCGGATCACCACGACTCCTTCGATGCTCACCAACCTGGGTTAGTTCGCGATCATCGTGGTGCCAGTGGTGTTACAGGTGCGTAAGTTTCGCGATGGACTCGTCGTCGCAGGTCGCCCAGAAGTCGCCGACGACGTCTTCAAGGTGCTGGAGCGAGTCAGCCCGGAACAACACATCCTGATATTTCGTGATGTCGTACTCGGTGAGCCCCATCTCGTGGAGGTCGAGCGCCCGGATGTCCATCCCCCGGAACTCCTCGATCTCCCCATAGGACGACAGGATGCCCGCGCCGTACGCCTTCAGCTCGCCGTCCTCGCTCATCACCCCGAACTCCAGCGTGAACCAGAACACCTTCGAGATGAACTCCAGCGCCTCCTGCGTCTCCACCCGCCGCGCCGCAGCGCCGGCCAGCCGGTAGAGAGCGGCGTAGCGGTCGTGCGCCAGGGCGTTGGCGTGACCGATGACCTCGTGGATGACGTCCGGCTCCGGCGTGTAGAACGGCACGGAGTGGTGGCGGATGTACTGCGTCGAGTGGAAGTAGCCGTCCTGCAGCACGCCGTAGAAGTCCCGCAGCGGCACCAGGCCCGCGGCCGGGAGGTAGCGGAAGCCGGTGAGCGGTTCGAGCAGCTCGGAGACCTCCTGCAACTGCGGGATCCGGCGCTCGGGCAGGCCCAGTCGCTCGGCACCGGCCAGGTACTCGGCGGTGGCGTATTTGTCGTGCTTGATCTTGAGCTCGCTGGTTACGGTCGCCCAGATCTCGTGCTCCTGCTCCGTGTACTCGGCGACCGGGATGGGCTCGCCGCGCTCGTGGTTGACCGCGAGACTGGCGATCGCGTTGCGCCTGGCCCGGTAGACCGGGTCGGCGAAACCGGGGTGGGAGCTCGCCAGCTCGACGACCACCGAACCGTCGTCGCCGGTCGCGATCGGGGCGAAGTACTGCGCTTCCTCGAACATGGCAGAATAACAGCAATTCTCGCTTTGACTGGCAAGAGCTGACATTTCTACTAGTCGATTCGCCTGGTTTCGCCGCTCACGGCGGTCGCATCCTGGTCGAATCGCACAGTTCTTCTGGAGGGGCCGTGGACGCGCTGGACGCCAGGCTGCTGACCACCATGCGGGCACATCCACGCGTGGGACTCACCGAACTCGCGCGGCTGCTGGGGGTGGCTCGGGGCACCGTACAGGCTCGCGTCGAGAAGCTGGTCTCTCGGGGGATTGTGGTGGATTTCGGCCCGACCATAGATCCGGTGCCTGCGGGGTATCCGATCCTGGCCTTCGTCATGATGCAGATCACCCAGGGCCGCGTGGCGGAGGCGGTGGAAGCGCTGGGCGACGTCCCGGAGATCCTGGAGGTCCACGGCACCAGCGGGCAGGCCGACTTGCTGTGCCGCGTGGTGGCCAGGAGCACAGCGCATCTTCAGGACATCATCGCCACCATCCTCTCCTCCCCCGCCGTGCAACGCACCGACACCACGATCGCCCTGTCCACTCAGATCCCGTACCGCATAGACCCCCTCCTAACAACAGCCACCACCCCCACCCCGCCCTAACCCCACCCCATAGTTCACCCGCGCCCGCCCTCCTCCTGCCCAGCCACCAAGCACGCCCGTTGTTTCGCATGCGGCGCCCCTCCTCCGAGCCACGCTCCGTCCCCTCACCTTGTCGCGGCCCCCTCACCTCCACCACACCCTCGGACCACGCACCCCCGCCCACACCCGCCACGAAGGACCTCACCCCCACCCTCGCGGGAAGAGGGTTGGGCTTGTCGAGGGTGTGGGGAGCGGGGACGATGGGCCGGTGATCCTGCCCGTCGACGACACGCCGCTCCACCAGCTCCCCGGCCTGGCCAGACACCTAGGGATCCCACCCGACCGCCTGTGGGTCAAACGCGAGGACCTCACCGGCCTGGCCGGAGGCGGCAACAAGGCCCGCAAACTGACCGCCCTGATAGAAGACGCCCTAGCCAAGGGATGCAACCACCTGGTGACCGGCGGCGGCGCCCAGAGCAACCACGCCAGGATGACCGCAGCCGCAGCCAACGTCGCCGGTCTGAGGTGCGACCTCGTCCTCACCCGAGGCGACCGCAGCGGCAACGTCCTGCTCGACGAGCTGCTCGGCGCGTCCATCACGTGGCTTGACGGCCCGGCCCTGCCGTACGACGACCTCGAAACCGCCATCCTGACCCGCGCCGACCAGCTGAAGGCCGAGGGACGCAAGCCGTACGCCATCCCCATCGGCGGCTCCACCACGCTGGGCACGGCCTCCTACGCCAGGGTCGCCCAGGACCTGACCCGGCGACTCGACCCGGACGTGGTGGTAGTGGCGGCCGGTTCAGGCGGCACGCAGGCGGGCCTGGCGGCAGGCTTCGGCGACCACACCAAGCTCATGGGCGTAGACGTAGGCGCCCGCCCGAACCTCTCCGACGCCATAACCATCCTCGCCCGAGCCGCCGCCACCCACCTGAACCTCCCCGCCCCAAGCGGCCAGTGCGTGCTGGACACAGGCCATATCGGCAAGGGGTACGGCACGCCGACCGAGGACGGCCGCGACGCCCTCCTCACCGCGGCAAGGACCGACGCGTTGTTGCTGGACCCGGTCTACACAGGCAAGGCGATGGCCGCGATGCTCACGGCCTACAGGGACGGCCGGCTGGGCCCAGACCAGCGCGTCGTCTTCCTCCACACCGGCGGCCTCCCCGGCCTCTTCGCCACCCCCTACACCTCCTGGCTAACCACCCCTCCCGCCCCACCCCGCGAATAACGACCCCTTCCACCACACCCGCGGGTAACCACCCCACCCAGCGTGAAGCCCCCCGCGGGTAGCTGCCCCTTCGGCCACACCCCGCGTGAAGCCACCCCCCCTTCGCACCGCGGGTAGCCACGCCTCCCCCAAGACCCGTGGCCAACCACCTCTAGCGCGACCCGCCCGTGGGGAAGCACCTATCCCGCCGCGACCCCCCGCGAAGACCCCCTAGCTGACCCCCCCGACAGCCAGCCGCGTTGCCCTCCGGCCCTGCCTCTCATCCGCACGACGCCCCCATCCCGCCCGCGCGCCACCGGCGGCCAGTTCGCCAAAGCCCCGCCACACGCCCATCCCCACCGACGGGCGTGTGCGGGGCGAATGGGCTTGTTCGAAGCACGTGGGTGGATGCGCCCGGTCCCGTCCCCAGCTCCCCTCGGGATGGTTACCAGCGGGACATGAGTTTGCGGCGGGTTCTGGTGAGGAGAAGGGGTGGGGACTTGGCGACCTGTTGGCTGCCCAGCACCTGGAACAAGGCGCGCCTGTCGGTCATGTCGCCCTTGCCGCTGGGTTCCCTGCCGAAGAGCGCGAGGAGGGCAGTACGGGTCCCGGTGCGTTCGCTCCACTCCTGGAACGCCCGGTACTCCGCCGGGTCCTCCCCGAAGAACTCGTCGAACAGCAGCAGGCTCCCGCTGGTGAGCAGCGGCGTCACCCAGTCGAGCGCGCACGTGGTCGCCGACTCCAGGTCCGCGTCGAAGTGCGCCAGGCTGATCCTGCCCACCTCGGTGGCCAGGGCCGGAGTGAGCGAGTCCTCGAAGAACCCCTCGACCACCCGCACCCCCGTCAACCGGGGAACCGGCGTCGCGAACGTCCCCGCGGACAGGTTCTCGTAGCCTTCAGGCAACCCCTTGAACGAGTCGCACGCGTAGATCCGTTTACCGCGCTGTCGCGGATCCCAGAGCCTGCTGCGCCACAGCTCGTCCCTGATGACGCGGGTGGAGTATCCCTTCCAGACACCGAACTCCACGATGTTGCCGGGGACGGAGCGGGACAGTTGAACTGCCAGTTCCAGCACTTGCGCCCGCGACGGGAAGGTCGCCTTGGAGCGCATCTCCCCCCATTCGCCGGCCATGCCTTTCAGCCATGCTTCTTCGAGCATGTCACCCATGAGATTTCTCCGCTCTGGCGGCCCCATTGCGAGATCTTCACCATAGAAGCACCGCACCGAACGGGTGAATACGTATAAGTACGCCCTGGACCTGGGCTCATGCCGGGGAACGCAAAAAAGGGCCGCCCCAACCGGGACAGCCCTGTGAACGCAGAAGAGGACCATCCCCCATGACGGGAATGATCCTCTCCTGTTCAAAGATTGCGCGGCGGCGACCTACTCTCCCACACCCTCCCGAGTGCAGTACCATCGGCGCTGGAAAGCTTAACTTCCGGGTTCGGAATGTAACCG